>NZ_JBYFCH010000016.1:0-157534 GCF_057652295.1 Runella sp. R5_40
TGATTTTCAGGCTAACAGAATGGCGCTCGCAAAATAATATTTGCCTTACTATTTGGTTTTTAACACAGTTCATAACCCCGTACAATGAAGACCTATCAGTAACCAAAAACAATTTTAAAGAATGAAAACTTGGATTGGGGTGGATATTGGTACTACCAATGTCAAAGCAACAGCCATTGATGAAACGGGAGAAACCGTCGCACACGCCTCGGCAGCCTGCGTTACTTACCACCCAAAGCAGCGCTACGTTGAGCAAAATCCTGACGAAATTTATGGTTTGTTCGTCGCTGTCATCCAGCAAGTTTCGGAGCAATTGCGCCACAAAAACGCCCACATCGAAGCCATTGGCTTGTGTTCGGCCATGCACAGCGTCATTCCCATCGACGCCCAAAATCGTCGGCTTACGCGTTCACTCCTTTGGGCCGACAACCGCAGCGAAGCCCAAGCCGATGCCCTTAAAACGCACTCCATCCTCACAAAACTATACCCACAAGTAGGCATACCTGCCCATCCGTACGCACCATTGACCAAAATGGTGTGGTTTCGCGAACAAAAACCCGCCGTTTTTAGTAAAATCAGCCGTTTTGTTTCCCAAAAAGAATACATCTGGTACCGACTTTTTGGAAAATTTCAAATCGACTATTCGATGGCTTCGGGCACTGCCCTGCTCGACAATCGACGGTTTTGGTGGAGTGCGTTGGCCATGGACTATGCGGGTATTAACGCTTCCCAACTCTCCGACCTAGTTCCAACTTATCACCAAGAAAAACTTACCCAACGAAGCCTTGCCAAGCAACTAGGCATTCCTGTTGGTACCCCGTTTGTGATTGGCGCGGGCGATGCCTGTTTGGCCAATTTGGGTTCAGGAGCGTTGGAAACGGGCGTCACTACCCTCACCATTGGCACCAGCGGAGCGGTGCGTCAAACCGCCGCTACTCCCGCCCGCGACCCTCAGCAGCGTTTGTTCACCTACGTTTTGGACGAAACCCATTACGTATCGGGTGGCCCCACCAACAACGGCGGAAATGTGCTAGAATGGCTTTCCAAACACTTGCTTTTAAAAGATACCAGCGAACTGCTTGCCATGGCCGAAAGTATTGGCGCAGGTGCCGAAGGGTTATTGTTTGTCCCTTACCTTTTGGGTGAGCGCGCGCCCGTTTGGGATGCCCACGCTTACGGGAGCTACCAACGCTTACAATGGCAGCACACCCAAGCCCACATGGCCCGCGCGACCTTGGAAGGAGTACTGATGAACCTTAACCAAATTCGCCAAATTATCGACTCTCAACTCAACAAAACCCGCATCTTGCACGCCAATGGTGGCTTTACACGCTCAAAATTCTGGGTTCAATTGTTGACCGATATTTTCAATACGCCCGTTCGGGTTAATGAAAGCAACGAAAGCGGCTGCCTTGGGGCGACTTTGTTGGCCATGAAATCACTGGGTAAACTTGAAAGTTTGGAAGAAGGCGTCCATCAATACGTTCGATTTGCCGATACTTATCACCCCGACCCTTCGCAGACCAAAGTCTATCAAAAAGCCCAGCGTGAATTTGTAAAAGCGATGGCTGTGAGGTAACTACAAAAATGGCTTGGTATTTGTATTGGAACAAATTGAAAACTTTAAACGTTAAACAATCATCTTAAAATAATACGCCAAACCATGAAAAAGATTGGAATCGCCGCCGTCATCACTACTGTAATGGTAAGCCTTATGGCTTTTAAATCCGTTGAACCCAAAACCGAAGAAGCCAAAATTCAGTGGGTGACGTTGGAAGAAGCCTACAAACTTAACCAAAAACAACCACGCAAAATTTGGATTGATTTATACACAGAGTGGTGCGGATGGTGCAAAGTAATGGATAAAAATACCTTCAAAAATGCGGAAGTGGTTCAATTTACGAACAAGAAATTCTACGCCGTAAAATACAATCCTGAAAAAGATGCCGACGTAATGTTTGGAAAAGTGTCGTTCCGTAGCCTAATCAATGGCAAAGTGACGGGCTATCCAACCACGGTTTTCATGGACGAAAAAATGAACCTCATCCAACCGATTGCTGGTTATTTGGAACCGCGTATGTTCCACCAAGTGCTCGCTTATTTTGGCGACAACAATCACCAAAAAGAGCCTTTTGACCAGTTTCAACAAAAGACTTACCCTACTAAATACACCGCTAAAGCACAATAACGGGGTATTTTAGTTCTTCTAATTACTCTTATGCAATTATCACTTTATCAACTCGACGCGTTTACCGACAAAGTTTTTGGCGGTAATCCTGCCGCTGTCGTACCACTTACCTCATGGCTTTCTGACGAAACCATGCAGGCCATAGCCGCTGAAAACAACTTGGCCGAAACGGCCTTTTACGTCCCAACGGAAGCAGGTTTTCACATTCGTTGGTTCACCCCTACGGTGGAAGTTGACCTCTGTGGTCATGCCACTTTGGCGAGTGCCTATGTCTTGTTTGCACTCGAAAATTATGCCCACGACGAAATAAACTTCGACTCTCGAAGCGGTGTTTTAAACGTTCGCAAAGAAGGCGATTGGCTTGTTCTTAACTTCCCCGCTGACAGCATTCACAAGCAGTTGCTTTCGCCTCCTGCCTTATTGGAAGCGTTGGGGGAAATCAGTCCCGTTGAAATTTTACGCGGCAAAACCGACTTTATGGCGGTACTAGAATCTGAAGAACAAGTACGCACGCTTCAGCCCGACATTATCGTTTTATCGACTTTACCAGCACGAGGTGTCATTATCACTGCTCCTGGCGATTCGGTCGATTTTGTGTCACGCTTTTTTGCCCCACAATCAGGCATTGCCGAAGACCCAGTCACGGGTTCAGCACACACCACGCTCACGCCTTATTGGGCCGATAAATTGGGCAAAACCGAGATGGAAGCCCTGCAAGTTTCTGCCCGTGGTGGTGTTTTAAAAACAAAACTTATCGGTGACCGCGTAGAAATAGCAGGCCAAGTAAAACTCTATTTACGAGGCACGATTGAAATTGGGTAACCCCATTGGTTCACAAATAGAAGTTGGTTTTGAGAAATCAATGGCAAAGCGTCGGCAGGGGAATTTCCCACCGACGCTTTTCTTTTCTCTATTTTTCCGTTATAGCCTTCGCCAAACGCCTTCCTTTTAAAGGCATTTCCTTAGACTCTTCGTCTGGCAGGGTCAATGGGCGTTCAGGCTCTTCTTCTACAGGAGCAATTTCGAGGCCCGAGGCTCTCAGTTTTTCGATAATGGAAATAATCTCGTTTCCACGCCGACCTTGCTCCTCAATCGCAAGCTGATTGTATTCTTTTTCGCGCGCGGCTTCCCAGATAAACAGCTCTGTTTTAGCATCATAAATCCCTAAAGGCAATCCTTTTGAGATTTGGGAAAAGTTTTTAATCGCATCTTCCGCCTCGGGACGCGTGCTGTATGTTAGGTGATAAAAACTTCCTTTGAACAAATATAAAATTGAAAAACGGTTCATAGCAGTAGTGATTGAAGTAGGGCTTTATTGAAAAGCAAAAACGAATAAAACAATGGATTCTTGTACCGAATGATTTTCGGTAGGGCTTCCTCGTTAGAGTGGTTTTAATTTGTAGGTTGATTGATGAGCTGTAGCATTGTAGGGTAAGCTACGTTAGGCTCTGAAATAGACAAAAGAAAGAACAAGGTCTCTTTGAAGCGAGATATTTACTTAAACAAATATCAAGAAAATATAGCATTAAACAAAAGAACCGAAGAAAATATTTTTACATTTCCTTCGGTTCAATTTTATCAAAATATGATTTTTTCTAGTTTTGAACCATATAAGACATATAAGATTTTCTTATAATCCCTTGTATTTCTTAGATGATTCAGGTTGAACGCATTAAAAAAAGTAGCCTCAGCGAGGCTAAATCTTAGTAGAAAAAAGAGGTAAGGGACATCCAAAAGCCCCATCGGGGTGACATCTTTCACCGAACGTCGGCCGCCCAGATAGGGATTGGGGGGATTTCATTCATTTTTCTACTAAGATGTAGCTCCTCTGGAGCAATCAATAGCCATTCTACATTTTAATGCGTTCAACCTGTAGATGGTTCAAAAAATTTACTTCTTCAAAATCGTAAACTCTACGCGGCGGTTTTTCTTCCGGTTTTCCTCCGTCGTATTGGGGGAAACTGGCCGTGTAGGGCCATAACCTTTGGTCTGAATTCGGTCGCCCGCAACTCCTTTGGTGCCCAAATAACGCTTCACCTCCTCTACCCTATCTTTTGATAATTGTAAGTTGGCGTCAAAATCCCCGACGTTATCCGTATGCCCTTCGATGAGCACTTCCATCGTCCCATTTTCGGTCATCATTTGCGCGATTCGGTCCAATTCTGGCAATGAAGCAGGCAACAAATCAAATTTACTTTGGGCAAAGCCAATCGTGTTTAGCGTCACTTTTTGACCAATTTCAATGGGTGATAAAACGATTTCGCGGCGAAGTTCGCGGTACTGCGTTTCTTTGGTCAAATCAATCACCATGCCCCCCGACTGATACCCTTTTCGTTGGGCCGTTAGGCCGTATTGTTTTTGGGTATCCAAGACCACTTTGAAATCACCCACGGCAGGATCGTAGTCGATGCGTTGAGGGGTTTGTTTTTGGTCCAAATCCTCCACAATTACCTCCGCTGCTACTGGTTGTTTCGTAGTTTGGTCAAGCACCACACCTTTCAACATCACCGTCGGAACGGGGCGAATCTGCTCTGGAAGCTTCATTCTGAAAATATCAAATTCGCCCAATGAGTTTTCGGACGAACAAAAATACGCGTATGCCCCCGAGGCAGGAATGGTAAAATGAGCTTCAAAATCGGAGGTATTGAAGGCTGGGCCAAGGTTTTCTGGCTCCGACCAACGCGTCCAGGTTTCGTCCAAACGACGACTTACGTAAATGTCCATTTCACCGTATCCGCTGCGACCACTGGAGGTAAAATAAATCGTTTGATTATCGGTAGCCAAAAAAGGCGTAAACTCGTCATCGGCCGTGTTCAAATCAGCCCCCATGTTTTTAGCGGGCGACCAAGTACCGTCAGCTTGTTGGAAAGACACGTACAAATCTGCTCCCCCTTTGGTATTTCCATCTTGCAACGACAACACCATTACTTTTCCGTTGGGGCCAATGTAAAACCCTGAAAATGAGTGCTCGTTGACATAGCTCTGAAGGCGTAGCTCCTGCGGTGCCGTCCAGCCTGTGCGGTTTTTACGGCTCACCGACACCCCCTTCGACAAGCTTCCGTCGGGGTGATAAATGTTCATTAAGAGCGCTGTACGGTCGTCGGGAGAGATATAACAAATAGAATTTTCTTGGGCGTTGTTGATGGGCTTACCCATGTTCTGCGCTTTTTGCCACACCCCATTTTTTTCCTCGGCATACCAAACATCGTAATCTTCGGAAGTGCGAATATTTTCGGGGTGATCGTAGCGGGTAAAATAGATGGTGCGCCCATCGGGAGAAATCACAGGCGCTACTTCATTGGCTTTGGAGTTGACATTCGGACCAAGATTTTCTTTCTTCAATTCTTTGGGAACATTCTTGGCGAGGTTAATCATGGCCTCCACGGGCTTTTCGGACGCCGATATTCCAATGGCATCTATTTCGTTCCAACCTTCTACCAATTGCGTGTTAAGGGTTACTTTCAAAGAAGTTACTCTAAACGCCGTGAGTTGCGGTAGCCAAATACGGTGCATTCCTGCGCCGCGTTTACTGGCTTCGGGCTTGGCTTTGTAAAAAGTATATTCTTTGTTGTCGGTATCGTACCCCACAACGCTCGTCACACAGCCAGCGCCGTAGTTTTCGGCAATGACAATCTGACGAATCTGTGCGGGAGTTTCAAAGCCCACTTTTATCCATTCTTCGCCCGCGTCAGGTTGCGCTGGCCGCCAAGCAGATGCGCCACTTTCTCCCTGAGGAAGTTTGTTGGGTTTACCCAAAAGTTGAGACGGGCGGTACTGCGCACCGTTTCCTTGAGCATATTCGGAGGATACACCAATGACTTTTGAAGCCCACTGAACTTCCTGTGAATGAAGCACATAACTAGCAAGAAACAGTACAAAAAACGAAAAAAAACGCATGATTACAAGTTTTTTTAGGTAGCCACACATTTATCGTGCCAATTACAACAATTCGTCCGAAGGATTCCAAAAGACTTTCTTAAAATCGACGATTTTATCATTTTTCACTTTCACACCTTCCTGCTCCAGAAGTTCTTGCATGGCCGTAGGCGTTCCAAAAAAGTGTTTGCCCGTGAGCATTCCGTCACGGTTGACCACGCGATGTGCAGGGACGTCGGGCATTCCGTGGCAGGCATTCATGGCCCAGCCAACCATGCGAGCCGTCAATTTTGTTCCTAAAAAAGTAGCGATTGCCCCGTAAGAAGTAGCGCGCCCTTCGGGTATTTGCCGAACAACGTCATAGACGTCATCAAAGAAGTTTTTTGATTCCATGGCTCTTTTTGAACCATATAAGACATATAAAGGCAAATAAGTTTTTCTTATAATGTCTTATATGGTTACAAGTCGTACTAAGGCTTTTCGATTTTATTGACCAGCTCGCCATACCACTTTTCTCCATATTTGGTAATCAGCGGGTCTTTCAAGAACTTATACAAAGGCACACCTAGCTCCCGCCCATTTTCACAAGCAGGGCGACAAATGTGCCAGCGGTCGTAATTGAGCGCATCAAAATGGTCGTATTTAGTGATGCGAATGGGGTATAAATAACAAGAAATCGGTTTGCGGAACGTAATTTTTTTGTCCAAAAACGCTTGCTCAATCCCACATTTCAAAATTCCTTTTTGGTCGTAAATGGCGTACGCACACTCCCGCCCATTGACGGTTGGAGTAACGTAATCCCCATCAGCATCTTGTTCGTACAAGCCCGTTTTCTCAATAGCATCAAGCCCTTTTTTATTCAAATAAGGCTTCACTTTAGGAAAAACCTCTTCTAATTTCTCCAGTTCGTCTTCGTTGAGCGGCGCACCCATGTCGCCTTCAATACAGCAAGCTCCTTTACATTTTGTCAATTCACAAACAAAATACTGGTCAGCAATGTCATCGCTGATGACGGTATTATCAATGACTATCATTGTTTCTTAATCTTAATTTGTTGACCAATCTTTACTCCCGTATCAGGCAATTCGTTCCATTCCTTGATTTGATCCACTTTTACGCCGTATTTCTGCGAAATGCTAAACATCGTTTCGCCTTGTGCTACGGTGTGCGTGACAAACTCAGTGGCCTTAGGTTGCTGGTCAAGGGTATTCCCTACGGGGCGAATGTTCAACTTTTGTCCGCTCAACAACTTCGCATCTTGCGGTAGGTTATTCCAATACAAAATGTCGTTGACCGTTACATCGTACATTTTCGAAATGCTGTAAAACGTTTGCCCTGCTCCTACTACGTGTACAATTGCCTTGCCAGTCGAAGTTGCTGGTGTCGTGTTTTTAGGCGTTGAGGGAGCGGGTTCTTCGGTTGCAGGCTTAGTAGCAACTTTGTCCTGTTTTGGCGGAGTAGTAGTAGCCGTCGTAGGTTTCTGAGGGGTATCGTTGGTCGTAGGTTTCGTAGTTGGCGTTGTTGACGACGAAGCTGGGGTCGTATTTTTAGTAGTTGACGATTTAGGCTTTGAACTAGAAGTCGTCGATTCATCATTGATAATGACTACACGATCATCATCGCCTGGATTAAACGATGGCGCGCGACGGTTCGGCTTAGTCGTTGAATTCGACGAACTTGCTTGTTTGCTTGGTTTAGGCTCTGCCGATGTACCCGAGTCCGTAAACTCCACCCCTCCACCTTTGGAATCAGTTGTTGTTTGGGGCTGAGTTTGGGCGGGTGTAGAGGTTGTCGCAGGGGTATCCGCCATTTTTGGGGTATAAACCTTACGCTCCGACGCATTTTGTGGAACTTTATTGTTTGTTGTATTCGCTCCCGCCGTTTGCTCAGTACGCACAGGCTCTTGAACCGCTGGACGAGGTTGCGACTTATCCATTCCTGGCTTCCATTCATCTTGCGGGGTTTCAATGATTTCTACGGGTTTGCTTCTTGGGCGTTTTTTGGTCAACCAAAGCACACGTCCCGTTTGAAGGCGTGTGTTGCGGTTATCAATGCGGTTGTAACGAACCAAAAATTTCAAACGAACGCCATAAATCTGCGAAACTTTCCACAACGATTCTCCTTCACGCACGGTATGAAAAGGCACCACGGCACGTTTGTTTTTCTTGGCCAAATAATACACTTCCCCTGGCACCACTGGCCCGCGTTCCGACATATCATTATAACGTAAGAAACTACTAAAACTCACGCGGGCTTTTCTGGCCAACGACTCCACATTATCATTACCACCCGCCATAATTCCAGGCAAACCGTTGATTTCGTATAAAAGCAGGTCATTGCTATATCCTTCTGCCCGCACAAGCACTGGAAAACCAATGTCTTTTTGGGTAAAATTATCACGTTGATTTGGTTTTTTGAACACCGACAAACGCGAACGCACCGTTTCGTACTGGTCGTTGGTTACTGGTAACAACAAGGAATAATCTTTATCGCTAGGAATATCGTTGGTAGTCACCCAGCGGTTTTGGGCGCGAAGATTTGTTTCATCAACGGCAAATTCTTTGGCAATTCCTTCCAATGAGCGACCACCTGCTTGTGGATACTCCAACAACACAAACTGGTTAGGCGACTGATAGCGTTCGATGGCCGACTCAATGGCAATTTTATGGGCCAAAAAGCGCAAAATATAACGGTCAGACTTACCATCTAGCTTGATTTCGCGGGCATATCCCCATTCGGCGGGTATCGTTTTACTAATTCCACCCGCTCCCAAATAATACGAATACAACGACGCGACCCAGTTATTAAACTGCGTATTGCTTTTTTTAAGGTACTTTGCCGCAGCCCGCGTTGACGAAGTAATGTTTTTACGCTCGTCTATCTGGTCATCTACACGCAGACCATAATCCAAAGCCGTTTCTTTCTTGAACTGCCAAAATCCTACCGCATTTGACGCCGAGACGGCATCGGGCTGTAGGTTGCTTTCTTGCACTGCTAAATATTTAAAATCAACTGGTACATCTTCATCAATCAAAATTCCTTCAACGATGGGAAAAAACAGCAGGCACCGATCCAATTTCGCTTCCCAAAATTTTTTGTTGCCCATCAGAGCCTTTACATCTGTTTGAACTACGGCCCGCGCATCTTCATCAAGCTGCACGTTCATCCCAGCAAAGCCAACGCTACGCGGTACAGTAGGCACGGCAGGGGCTTGCGCAACGACAAATCCTACCAAAAAGAATGAAAAAAGAGTGGTTAGGGCTACAATACGTTTCATTGTGGTTTCGGTTCGCTTCATAACTAATTTTTATATGCAATCATCAAGCCGTCGCGGATAGGCAAAAGTAGGTTGCTTACCCGTGGGTCGTTGTGTACTTTTTGATTAAAGTCTAAAAGGTTCTGCGTATCCTTATCTATTTTTTTGTCTGTTTGTACAACTTTTCCGCTCCAAAGCACATTATCGGCAATAATAACGCCGCCTGGGCGCACTTTGTCAATGACCAAATCGTAATAGAGCGCGTAGTTAAGTTTGTCGGCATCAATAAACACCAAATCAAACGTATCGGGCAAGGTAGGAATCAATTCTACGGCATTGGCGATTCGGTAATCAATCTTGTTTTTATACGGAGATTTGTCAAAAAACGACCTCGTAAAATCCTCTAACTCTTCATTGACATCAATGGTTATCAGAAGCCCATCTTCGGTTAATCCTTCCGCCAAACATAAGGCTGAATACCCTGTGTAGGTACCTATTTCGAGAACCCTGCGCGGGCGCATCATGGTAGAAAAAAGTGCCAGCAAACGGCCTTGCACGTGCCCCGACAACATACGAGGCTGCAAAACCTTTGCGTGCGTTTCTCGATTGAGAAGAGCCAACAGCGTACTTTCGGGCGAGGTATGCGCCTGCGAATATCCCTCTATGGCCTCTGACAAAAACTCCATTTAGTGTAGGTTGTTTAACAAATATAAACGGAAAAACGCCTAAAAGTATATAAAATGCCCTTTTTTCACAAGACAGCCGTTTGTTCGGGTTGTGAGCAACACGTGAGGAGGGTTGCTCACAACCCGACTACTTGCCGTGGGAAGGGTTGCTTACAACCCGACTTTTACCAACCCGACTACTTAGAATCGTCTTCAGGCACAAAGCACAAGCTACTCCATTGGCTTTCGTCGAGCATTTCTTGGGCAATATCTTGGAGTTGTGAGGCAGTTACGGCTTCAATCTCCCGAAAAATTTCTTCCAACGAATCTATTTTTCCCGTATCTAAAATGCTTTTAGCCATCATCAGCATAAAGCTTTGATTACCTTCTTCCGACATAGCCAATTGCCCCATAAGCTGCACTTTCAAATTACGAAGCTGAATCGTCGTCAACGGTTTTTCTCGGACTTGGCGCAGTTCGCGATGTATCAATTGCATAGCACGATCAAGGTTTTTGGGTTCTGTTCCAAAAAAGACACCCAAAAAGCCTGTATCCAAAAAGGGGGCATACGTGGCTTCGATTGAATAAACTAGGCCGTATTTTTCCCGAAGCGTCATGTTAAAACGGGAATTCATGCCAGGGCCACCGAGCAGGTTAATCAGCATAAAAAACGGCAAACGTTTTTCATCCATCATTGCATACGCTGGCCGCCCCATCGCCACTTGGGTCTGGGTCATACCACGAGCTACCCGCAGCGTTTGAGGCACATAAATACTCGGCGATGTACGAATCCGTTGGCTGGTTGAATGAGGAAGGTCATACAGGTATTTTTCGGCTTGCTTCACCGCCTTGTTGAAAGGCAAATTGCTCACCAACGACACCACGATGCGTTCGGTATCCAGGTTATCGGCAATAAAAGTTTGTAAATCGTTACGCCCAAACGAGCGAACGCTTTCGGCTGTGCCAAGTATATTTTTCCCCAATTGGTGATTTTGAAAAACCAGTTCGTCAAAATCATCTTGGATGGCATCTTCGGGCGAGTCGTGGTACATGGCCATTTCTTCCAAAATCACGCCTCGTTCTTTTTCGATTTGTTTTTCGGGGAAAATGGAGTGAAACGTGATGTCAGACAACAATTCAATCGCTTTATCGCTGTGCGATGCCAACAATGACGCATGAAAACACACTTTTTCTTTCGTCGTGTAGGCATTCAACTCCCCTCCGACTGTTTCGAGGCGATTGATGATGTGGTACGATTTGCGTTTTTGAGTTCCTTTGAAAGCCATGTGCTCCCAAAAGTGCGCGAGGCCCTGCTGGTGTGGTTGCTCGTCCCGACTACCAATGTCGAGCATAATCCCCCAGTGAGCGATTTGGGTATGTGGTACTTGTTTGTGTACAACACGGATGCCATTAGGCAAGGTGTGTAAGCGGTATTCTTCCATTCTTTGCGATTATCACTTCTACAAAGGTAACAGTTTTTGGTGGATGTGGGTTTCGTCAACGCACCTTAAAGCCTGCTGTTCCTTGAGATTTTGCAGTTTTCTGCGTTGTTTTGAGGTTTAATCAGCCCCTTTCCGAAAGTTTTAAACCTTCAGGAAAGGTTACAATTTAATAAACCGTATGGCATTCCAAAAACTTTCCATGGACGAACTCAACCGCTTGTCGGTCGAAGAATTCAAGTCCGCCGCCAAACATTCCTTTGTATTTATCCTCGACGATATTCGTAGCCTCAACAATGTGGGTTCGGTTTTTCGCACTGCCGATGCCTTCAAAGCCTCGAAAGTCTATTTGTGTGGCCTGACGGGCACCCCTCCTCACCGCGACATTACCAAAACTGCCCTCGGTGCCGACGAATCGGTGGAATGGGAGCACGTGGAAGAGATCCTTTCACTCATCGCCCGCCTCAAATCGGAAGGCTACGTGATTGTCGCTATTGAACAAGCCGAAGGCAGTACGTTTTTACACGAGTTTAAACCCGTCGCTAACCAGTCGTACGCGTTTATTTTGGGAAATGAAGTTTTTGGAGTCAACGAAGACGTTGTGAATCAAAGCGATATTTGTTTAGAAATTCCTCAATTTGGAACTAAGCACTCGCTCAACGTATCGGTAACTGCTGGAATTGTGGCGTGGGATTATGTGTCTAAATCTATCAATATTTAACTGCTCCGCAGCTACGTTTTCAGACTAATTATGCGCCTTATCATTGACCCCTTAGGTGACGGCCATCATGACCTTTTCTTAAAAATTGACGTGATGCCAAGTCAACTCAAAATTGCTGACAGTTATTATCTTTTTGATTTTTTGGAAATTGGTCAAGAAGAAATAAAAGTGATAACACAACAAAAAATGACACCGATAGCCTATGGTACCTTACGGCTAATCGACTATTGGGAAAGTCGTATTTGGGCAATGACGAAAGGGCAAACTTTATTCTTATTGTTTGATTTATCGGATCAGTGCGTCGGAGGATTTCGAGTTACGAAAGTAAAATATGGGTATCAGTTTGAAGAGGTCTTTTCTGAACAAACAACCGGCTACGCTGTCAATAAATCTACACTTGACTCCGTTCTTCCTCTAACATTGCTTCAAACAGGCAAAAACTCTTCGTCTAGGTGGCTGATTAGCGAAGAAAAGCTGCGAGAGGGGCTGAATTGGAGTAAAAAAGAAATTTTAAATAAAAATCCCTGACCAAAGTTTTTGTTTTAACGACATTTGTTGTATCTATTTGTAAAATCTTTTCTTTCAAACTATATCCTCTGTTATCCCAATGAAATCAGACAAGAAAAAAGCAGCGACCGATATTGCGCAGAAAATATCAGCTGCCCTTACCACCGAAAATGTTTCTAAAAAAATAGCCAAGGCGATTGAAAAAGCCTCTGAGAAATTGGCTAAAAAGCTCCTAAAAATCAGCAAAGAAGCAAAAAAAGCCCAAGAAGCGGCCGAAAAAGAAGCGGCTAAAAAGGCGAAGAAAGCTGCCGAAAAGGAAGCTAAAAAGGCTAAAAAAGAGCCTAAGAAGAAAAAAGAGCCAAAAGTAATTACGCCCAAAGTGGAGGAGTCTGTAAAAACAGTCACTTCTGAGGTAACACCCGCACCGCCCAAAGCAGCCCCAAAACCTGCGGCGGCTAAACCCGCGGCTCCTGCCAAACGCCCCGCTCCTAAAAAAGCCCCTGCCGCATCGAAGCCAAAAGAATCGGATACATTAGCCGAAAGCTAGGTATCTCATTGATTTCTTGAAGGCGGTCTGACTATCGTCTGACCGCGACACAGGTCAGACGATAGTCAGACCGTAAAACCGCGGCAAAGGTCAGACCGTAAAACCGCGGCAAAGGTCAGACCGTAAAACCGCGACAAAGGTCAGACCGTAAAACCGCGACAAAGGTCGGACCGTAAAACAACGAAAGCCTCCCAAAGAGTTTTATGCGATGCATTGTCTTTGGGAGGCTTTCGTTTATTGTTACCCTTTTTATTCTTGTTTTGGTTTCTTAGGCACAAAAACAGGCTTAGGTCGAGCAGCAGGCTTTTCTTCCGTCGGCTGCGGACTATCGACCGTGGACTCTGGACTTAAAATTGGCTTCTTCGGCACAAAAACTGGCTTAGGTCGAGCAGCGGGCTTTTCCTCCGTCGTCTGCGGACTATCGACCGTGGACTCTGGACTTAAAATTGGCTTCTTCGGCACAAAAACTGGCTTAGGTCGAGCAGCGGGCTTTTCTTCCGTCGTCGGTGGACTATCGACTGTGGACTGTGAATTAGATTTATCTTCCGTCGTCTGCGGACTATCGACCGTGGACTCTGGACTTGAAATTGGCTTCTTCGGCACAAAAACAGGCTTAGGTCGAGCAGCAGGCTTTTCTTCCGTCGTCGGTGGACTATCGACTGTGGACTGTGAATTAGATTTATCTTCCGTCGTCTGCGGACTATCGACCGTGGACTCTGGACTTGAAATTGGCTTTTTAGGCGCAAAAACTGGCTTAGGTCGAGCAGTAGCCTTTTCTTCCGTCGTCTGTTGACTATCGACTATGGACTGTGAATTAGATTTTTCCTCCGTCGTCGGTGGACTATCGACCGTGGACTCTGGACTTAAAATTGGCTTCTTCGGCGCAAAAACTGGCTTAGGTCGAGCAGTAGCCTTTTCTTCCGTCGTCTGTTGACTATCGACTATGGACTGTGAATTAGATTTTTCTTCCGTCGTCGGTGGACTATCGACCGTGGACGACGGACTTGAAATTGGCTTTTTAGGCGCAAAAGCAGGTTTGGGACGAGCAGCGGGTTTTTCTTCCGTCGTCGGTGCACTATCGACTGTGGACGCAGGATTCGCCTTTTGCTTTTTCAGCTCTTCCTTCTCCCGCATGAATTGCTCATACAAAGCTTTCTTTTCATCGGCTTCTTCGGGCGAGAGGTTAGCGTAGTGATAGTTCATATCACGCACATCAAACTCACTGTAATCGAAGGTTTTAGTCATCGTCAAACACTCCGTGGGGCACACTGTCGTACACAGGCCACAATAGCAACATTTAGCCATGTCGATGTCAAACTTGGCCGCATACAAGCGAATGGGTGAACCATCAGACGCTTTTCCGACTTCTCCCGTTGCTTTAATTGGCTCAATATCAATACAATCGACTGGGCAAACCTTGGCACATTTATCACAGACAATGCAATCATCCATTTCATTGTGCAAACGATAACGGCCATTATCGGGAATGGGCATGACTTCGAGTGGGTACTGCAACGTCACCATTCCTTCTTGTTCATTGAAATAACCACTTGTCCCGACATTGTGGTTGCTTCGACGATTTCGCGCTTGCCACAGGTGCCTAAAGGTGAGTTTTAATCCTCCTAACGTGGTACGAATACCGTCGTTGATATGTTCAAAATATGTTTTCAAAGAATTTGTTTTTAACTCTTCCCAAATCGTTTCAACCAATCCATTAATCTTTCAACATCAGCGCGGAGAAAAAGTTGCGTTCCTTCGTTCATGGTTGCAGCCGAACCGCAAGCCACACCCCAGCGAATCATTTCGGAGTACGTCAGTCCTTGCATCAGTGCCCACGTCATTCCTGCTACCATGCTATCGCCCGCTCCTACTGTACTTCGTTTCTGAACGGGGGGAGCGGGTACGTGCTCACACAGGTCTTTCGTAACCAAAATAGCTCCCTTAGGCCCCATCGACACAATCACCACTTCACATTTTCCGTCTCCTATGAGCATTCGAGCGGCGTCATCCACGTCGTCGATTTGTAAATCTTTCGCACCAACCAACGCTTCCAGTTCGCCGATGTTGGGTTTCAACAAAAACACGCCTTCATCACAAGCAGCCCGAAGGGGTTCTCCCGAAGTATCCAACACCAGCCTTGCTCCTATTTCTTTGCTGATAGATGCTACTTTTTCGTAAAAATTGACGTCCATTTGGGGCGGTAAACTTCCACTTGCTACGACGTATTCGGCTTTTGACTGCCGTAATGTTTCCAAAACAGCCTCGGTTTCGGCTTCGCTCAAAGCGGCTCCTGGCATCCCGAAACGGTATTGGGCGTTGGTAGAAGTTTCGGCAACAATAAAATTCTCCCGCGTCCACTGTTCGGTCTGAATCACCTCACAGTCAATCCCTTCTTGAGACACCAAATCGCGAAGAACTTGTCCCGAAGGACCACCTGTTGTAAAAATAGCGGTACTTTTTCCTCCCAATCGCTTGATGGCTTTGGAAACATTGATACCTCCCCCTCCCGCATCAAAACGTGGCGCATCACAACGCAGTTTTTGTTCTGGAATCAGTCGGTCGATGTGGGTGCTTTTATCTACCGCAGGGTTGACGGTTAGGGTGACTATTTTCATCGTGTGTCTTGTCGTTATTTTAGGATATTAGACTTATTTGGACGCCTTATTCCACTCCTCAATTTGAGCCAAAATATCTTGTTGCCCCACTCGTTTTTCCGATGAAGTAACAAAAATAAGCGGCAGCTCTACCCACGTTTCTAACAGGGTCTTTTTGTAGTTTTCAAGTCGAGTTTGCAACTGGTTCGCAGTTAGTTTATCTGCTTTTGTAAACACCAAACAGAACGGCACTCCTTTTTCTCCCAGCTTTTGCATAAACTCAAGGTCTATTTTTTGGGGCTCAATGCGGGAGTCAATAAGCACAAAAGTACAGGTAAGGCTTTCACGGTTGAAAAGATAATCGTCTATCATGATCGACCACTTTTGGCGTTCGGTTTGCGATACTTGGGCGTATCCGTAGCCAGGCAAATCGACCAAATACCAAGCATCGTTTATCATAAAGTGATTGATTACCTGCGTCTTACCTGGCTTACCTGAGATTTTAGCAAGGTTTCCGTGGTTGGTAAGCGCGTTGATAAGCGACGATTTACCTACGTTCGAGCGGCCGATAAATGCGTACTCGGGACGGTCGGGCTTAGGGCACTGTTCGTGCTGCGAAGAGCTTTTGACAAAAACGGCAGTTTTGATTTTCATAGTGCAAAATTACAAATAACTCACCAATGACGTCGGGATTTGTTTGTTTTGACCAAATTAGTTTTCGTAAAACTCAATCGGAAGGTCGTCGGGATCAGCAATAAAGAAAAAACGCTTGTGGGTAAATTCATCCACCCGAATCGCTTCACATTCAACACCTTTTTCGGTCAAATAGCCGTGCGCTTGCGAAACATCTGCCACACTAAAAGCCAAATGCCGCAGTCCAGCGGCTTCGGGGCGAGAAACCCGCGCAGGAGGATTCGGAAACGAAAACAATTCGATTTGGTAGTGGTCATTGATGGCCAAATCAAGTTTGTACGAATCGCGTTCGGCACGATACACTTCCGCGACCACCCTTAAACCCAGTAATTGCGTATAAAAATGCTTTGAACGCTCGTAATTTGAACAAATAATGGCTACGTGGTGAATGTTTTGAAGTGAAAGCATGTTGTTATTTTCCTTGTTTAAAACCTCCTTGGTTGTCTTTTGCTCAAATTTAAAAAAATTTAGCCATGCCCCATTTACCCGTTTACGACACTCGTCTGCAAGCCGCACCATTAGCCGAGTACCTGCAAACCTTGTACCCATTTTTAGACATAGTCGAAGCACGCATTCTCAAAACGGGTATTAATCATACGTACTTACTTCGCACAGCGACCGATTCGTACATTTTTCGGTTGTACTTTTATCAGTGGCGCAGTCGGTTGGAGATTGAGGAAGAAGTTCGACTGCTACTTCACCTAAAAGCATCAGAAGTACCTGTTTCGTACCCAATTGCCGACAAAAATGGGGTATATATCCAAGAAATAGAAGCACACGAAGGCTTACGTTTCGGCGTCCTTTTTTCGTTTGCGGCAGGTGAGAAGGTTCGTTTTTTTAGTTCCGAACACAGCTACGGCATCGGACAAGCGATGGCACGTTTTCACAAAGCAACTCAGAACTTTGATTTACAACGCGTTACATACAATTCTGAGATTTTGCTCAAACAGTCACTGGGACGAATCCGCACCTATTTTTCTCCCGATTCAGAAACCATGAAGTACATTGAGCGAATTGTTCCTTTGCTAACCGATGTATTGGATTCAACCGACACAGCTTCGATTCGTGCGGGGGTCGTTCACCTCGACATTTGGTTTGACAACTTGAACATTGCTACCGACGGGAAAGCGACGTTCTTTGATTTTGATTTTTCGGGAAATGGCTGGCAATGCCTAGACTTGGCCTATTTCAACATTCAACTGTTTAATACCGAACCTGACACCCATCGCTACGAAGAAAAATTAGCTCGTTTTTGGGCGGGTTATGAAGCGATACAACCTGTATCTGACGAAGAAAAAGCGCTGATTCCTCCGCTTGCCGTGTGCATTTGGTTGTTTTACTTAGGTACTCAATGTCAACGCCACGACGACTGGTGCAACCTTTTTATCAGCGAAGATTACCTAAAACGCTTTATCGGCATGGCGCAGCGTTGGAGTGATAAGCATGGTTTGTTCAAGGGAGAATAAAGAGCAAAGGGGCAAGGTCTTAAATTATACATTGTAAGCAAGCATCTATATCTTCTTTTTCAAGAAATGGATATGCTTCCAAAAGGTTCTCGACTGTTTCACCTGCTGCAATGTATTCCAAAATTGTTCTCACTGTAATCCGATACCCCCTTATTGTCGGTTTACCATTGCATACATTCTCATTAATAGTAATTCTTTTCAATAAATTTTCCATGAGACTTTTTTTATACAAAATTAAGAATTTGTTTTCACTGCAGGTTAAACACATAAAAAACCAGCCTCAGAGAGGCAAAACCTTTGTAATAAAAGTAAACAAACCCCTCCCCAAAGCTCCATCGGGGTGGCCAACGGGGCTTCAGGCGAGGCTAATTATTTCTTTCTACGAAGATTTGGCTCCTCTGGAGCAATAAATAGTCACTTTATATTTTTTATGCGTTCAACCTATTTTCACTGGGACAAAGGAAACAAAGAGGCAAAATGGCAAAGCCAAACCTACTCTACCGAAAGCATTTTGGCATTTACTTCTTTTTCGATGGTGATATAGCCTGGGTAATTGATTTGTGAATTACCAATCCCCAAAGTAGGTCGTAGTTTGATGGTCAACTTCGAGGGCGTTGTGTTGGCTTTTCCCGATAAGTTTTGCATCATATTGACGATGGCTTCTCGGGCTTTGCTGTCGGTAATAAACCGATACGCGTTGGTGGTCAATTGCATCGGAACGCGGGTCGTTCCGCCTTTGGGTTGTACTTCAATACGCTGGTCGTACAGCCCCGTAAACAACTCATTTTCTGACAAAAATACCTTGTACTCAAACTGGTTGATACCTGCCAAGTTTTTGGTTGGATTGGTGATATCAAGATTAAGGCGGAGGTTGAGCGGGACGTCTTTGGTCAATATCGCTAACCCTATTCTTGGCGACTGCGACAAATCAAGATTTTGTAGGCTTCTAACATCTACGCCTGCTAACGTAATATTATCGGCCGACGCAACAGTGTATCTGCAGTCGCCAAGGGTTTTTACTTCTGAAATTTGTTTCGTAACAGCGCAGCGCTGAAACAGGCCAATCAAGGCCAAAATCACTACCAAAAGGCTAATTCTTTTCATTCTAGTACGGATGTTTGATGTACCCAACGTTTATTAGCCCGTAAAATTGCGACCTAGAATAGTTACTGGCAAATCTTTTGCAACACTTTTTCCGTTGCCTCATCAAGTTGCCCACGTTCTTCTTGACTACGGTATGTAGTTGCAAAAAGGCTGTCCATTGTTTTCGTGATTTTATCGGCCAACTCTCCCGTCCGAATAGTATAGCTTTCTTTCACCGAATCAATTTCAGCTATTTTCTTTGGTGACAATCGAAGTTTATTTTTGGTCAACGAATCTTCCATAAACCGAATGTCGTTGGCTACTTTAAAACGTTCTTCTTTCAATTGACGGGCTTGGCACTCCAATTGAGCCATAAGTTGAGCGTCGTTTTCCAGTTGGGCTTGGTTATTTTTTTGACAACCTAGCATCAACAAGCTACCCAACATTACCCCCACTCCTATCAGTCTCTTCATCTTCATTAGGCGTAAAATACTATTTAACATTCTGTGGCCATTGAATCGCACTAAGTACATTGTTACCAATACCGCGCCCCATCAACAAGCCATTTTCGTTGTCCATAACGTAGTGAATACCACCGTACAAACGCGAATTGGCACATTCTTGAGACATGGCCGAAAAGTTGGTAAACTTACGCGGCTGGAAACCATGCTGTACTTGCGAACGGTCAGTAAAGGTATAATTGCCGTCACCGTTGGTAAATAATTTGATAAAAATCCGCTCTCCAACGCCAATTTCTGTGGCGTGCCCCGATGTATAAGCAGGGAAAGCAGGAGTTCCAATCACCGTTTTAAAAGCTGGGTCGATGTATTTTTGGATGTAAGAAACTGGGCGAATCAACGAATAATCGTATTTCGCTTTCCAACAAGCAATAAAAGCATCAATTTCGGCAATACCCAACATGGCATAGCCCACTACGGCCTTCTCAAGCGTCGCATTTGTTTCTTCCAACAGTTGGGTAAGAATGTTAAATGTGTGTCCTGTAGGCGTACAAGTGGCAAACGGATCGTCGGCCCAAAACTTCGTAATTTCAACCTGCTCAGGTGTGTTATTTTTCACTTGATTATACACATCCAACGCCTCTTTGTAAAACGCAGAGCTTTTATCGGTTGAGAACGCAAGAGGTTTCACAGGATTGGCATAGGTCATATCAGAAGCTAAAATGGGGCGGCACTTAGCCCAATAAGGACTCAACGGTGTAGCATTGTTGGCATCAGTAGGTACCCATTTGTCAACACCAGTTACGGGCGTAAAAGGCCGCGAAAACGGATTTAAGTACGAATCGTGCCCACCGTCGGTGAGCGAGTATTCGTAAATACCCTGCGAAACGGCCCGCCCATGCTTTACCGACTCATCAATCAACAACTTTGAGGTTGTTTTCAAAAACGCCGATAGGTTATCGGCTTCCATCTGGTTAATTTTTGCTAGGTTGTCGGCGCTCAATTTTTTGTCAAACATCTTACGCATCATGTCAGCTACGGCGGCATTGACTACCGCACCCCAATGATAACGTACATTGAGCGGAAGCGGCACGGGCATCGTTGCGGGCATCAAGCGATTGATTTGACCCGCCAGAGGTTTTCCATTGGGGATTCCACTATAAACGGCTTCGTAGGCCGTAATGCCCACATACCCAAACGCCCGAGACGCTTGCGGAGGCAAAAAGCCTGCGGTCTCTTTCACAATTCGACACTCAAGCTTCATCCACTCACGCAGAAAATCAGCCGAATAGTCCGATACATTGTTTGTTTTGGTGGGTTCTACCACCTCAGGCGTTGTTGTACATCCTGCCAACAAAGCCACAAAAAGCACAAAGCACAGTAAACGTTTCATAATCATTACAAAGAAGGATTTGGTGTAGTTCGCAAATCTGTTTTAAGTTAAAGTTCTTATCTGACCTTTGTTAGACCTACCAAGTTTTAGAAACTTGGCAGGTATTCTCCGTTATTAGACCTACCAAGGTTTAGAAACTTGGCAGGTCTTTTCTGTTTTATTTTCTCTTTACAATTTCACTCCTACCGACAGCGCCACACTCCGCCCATCCGACGACCAAATACCTGGTCCTGGGTAAAATGTAGGACGTTTGGTAAAATAAGACGCATTCAATAAGTTGTTGATGCTCAAACGCACGGTGTATCGTTCACTGATACGAACCGTGGAGTTCCAGTCGATGATGGTGTAACTTGGAACCACCCCTTTCGCTCCGTTAGCCGAAGGTTGCACCGTATTGAGGGCGTCGGCAAACGTTTTTGACACATAACTACCCAACAATGTTGTGCTCAACCAGCGGTGGTTAAACTCAATCCCATTGCGGCTTGTCCACTCAGGTACTGACTCCACTCGGTTGCCTACAATGTCTTGGTTGTCTTTTCCGTTGCTCACTTTGCCTTTTACGTAACGGGCATCAATGTAGGCCGTTGAGGTAAATACCGACAAGCGAGTACGACGGCTACGCAAAAACTCGTATTCTAAGTACATCTCAACGCCTTTGTTGAGGTTGTCGCCGATGTTGGTTCGGAAGATGTACGACGTGCCATCGGGGTCGCTCAAAATCAGGCTACCAAGGCGGTTTTTGTAGCTTAGGACAAAACCAGTGATGTCGTAATGTAGCTTGCCAGTACGGCCGCTCATTCCTACCTCAAGATTGTACCCATGCGCATCTTTCAGGTTTTTATCAGCCCGCTCCAACACTGAGGCAGGGATAATATCCTTCAAAATCACGGGGCGATACGCTTGCGACCAGCCCGCATAGATTCGGTTTTGTTCATTCAAACGGTACTGCGTACTGACTCCAAACAACGGAAAGCGATGCGGAATACTGTTGGGAACTACCTCAGGTTTGAGGTAACGGATGTATCCCGAAAAATCGGTTTGACCACTTTCCAAACGGAAACTTGGGGAGACTGTCCAGCGGCGGGTCAAATACAATAAGTTTTCGGCAAATACTGCCACGTTCTTGGTTTTAAAGTGCATGTCACGTCCCCAGCCGTCGGTTCCTACGAGTGTCAGGTCGTAATCACTGCCTGTGGTGCCTTTGCCTAGTTGTCTGCGGTTCAAATCGTTGTTCATCACCTGCACTCCTGCCACCAATACCGAGCTCATCTGCCCAATTTGGTAATCATGCGAAAGTTTAAGTTCAGACGTAAAACTGTTGAATTTGTCAACATCCACTTGGCGATTTTTGTACTGCAACGTACTAGCTTCGATGGCGTCTTTGACCGTGGCAAAAGCATCAATCATCACGCTGTTGCGCGCTCCAAGGACCATTGAGTTTACCCATTGCAAACGCGTCCGAGGCGTTATTTCCCAACGCAGCGTGAGCGAAGGCAGGTAGATGTCTGGTTCATAATAATTGCGCGAACGGGTGGACATTCGTGGATTGGCCAAAAACATACTGTCGGTCAGCGGCCCAGGAATTTGATACACATAATCGGTATGTCCTACTTCCGCTTTTAACGACAATTTTGGCGTAAAATCGTATTGCAAACCAACGTACTGCGACTCCGATTCCGAGCGGCTATTCTGACGATATCCGTCTGACTTACGGCGGTGGTAATACGCATAATACGTCAGCTTTCCGACTTTCCCGCCAATGGCATTGTAAGAACTTAGCAAGCCAAAAGAGCCCAACGAACTGATGTTTTCAAACCCAAATTTGCGGGTAGTGTCCGCTTGTTTGCTCACGTAATTGACCATTCCACCAAACTGCGCGCCGTACTGGAGCGAGCCCGTGCCGCGCACCACCTCAATCCGCTCAAACGATTCGGCAGGAGGATTATAGTGGCTGGCAGGGTAGCCATACATATCGGTATTGCCAATGACGCCATTGTAACGGACATTAAACTCCCAGCTACGGTGCGGGTCAAGCCCCCGCGTGGCAATGTTTATTTGGTTGCCCGAACCGTCCATGTCATACACGAATATGCCAGGAATTTTGGCAAAAAGTTGACGAGGATTGCGTTCGGCGATGTTCGCATTTAGTCCCAACAAATGAATCACTTCGCTCTTTTTTCCTGCGGCAATCAGCATTTGATGCACGTCAGGTAAGCGTTCGATTTGGATTCGTTCACGCAGCCCAACAACCTCTACTTCTTTCAAGTTTCGAGTGGTGTCTGGCTTCGTTTTTTGAGAATAACCCTGTAGGCCAAGGCATAACCCTAGCAACAGGAATGATGTATTTTTTATCATTCAATAGCTCCCTAATAATTGGTTAGTAAACTTTTTTAGCTGGCACAAAGCCAAGAAATTACGCAAGTTTACCGAACTCGGGAGGGGGCGACAAAAGATGAAAAAAGGAATCTGAAGGAATCTGAGAAGAAAGGTAATAGACGGATTTAGGCAAATAACCTGCAAATAGCAACGGAGGCCAAACCAACTCTGCATTGGATACGTACGACTTGGATAACCCTAAAAATAGCGCAATCGTTTTTTTCACAGGATTCAGTGGCGCTTTGGACGTAGCATCCAACGACTCCTGAATTTGATTGGAAAGTTCGGTAAAACGCTCGCGGGCGTCGTGGTTGGTTTTCAGGACAATGTAGAGCGTATCGTCTTTGTGATACTGCTTCACAATATTATAAAAATCGCCGTCTTTTCGAATCAGCCCTTCCTGTTCGGCAGGGATTTCTTGGTAAGAAACGTAAGGCAATTCTTGAAGAGGTATCTTAATTATATCCCATTGGTCATTTTTGGCAACGGGAGAAGCGCTTTGGTATTCATCTTCAAAACACAACAATGCCACCGACAGCCCAAACATGTGGTAGAGCAGTACGATTAATAGACCGGTGGAGAGTAGTTTTTTCAATGAAATTGGCACAATAACGGGTACAAATTTAAGCCACCAATTATCATGCCAAAAATTATTTATACCTTTTTGTATTGGGATGAAACGTTTTCCAACTGTGCCAATACTCTTGATACGCATTGGCTCTTTCCAAATCAGGGATACCTTTTCGGTGCGACTTGCCCAGCAAATCATACACGCAGCCTCCCTCATCATACAGCGAATCGTTTTTCATACTGAGTTTTTGCCCAGGCGTGGCCCGTTGTAGTGCCACAAAACTCTGTTTATCAGATGTCAGCACCACCGTTACTGGCAAATAACCAATCATGTCATTGATGATTTTTTCTTTTTGCAATTGATTCCAATCATACGCTTTGACCCCTCCGTTGACCTCTACACCCACCACCCACGATTTATCATTCCACGAGCCGAAGTCACGTTTGGTCAGCTCTCCCGTCCGTTTTCCTGTTTCGTATTTACTTAATGAATCATATTTTTCTTGAAATTTTGCATCGGGTTGCATCACCAACGTCGTTGGGTGCAGCTCCATCCATTTCGCCAAAGTAAGTTGCATCACAGGAACTTCAGGTAAAAATTTCCCTTTTAGCTCACCCGCTATCGCCTCCCCGTTGGCCTGCCGCCACCAGCTACCTGTGGTTTTATCTTCAAACATGGCGTTGAAATGATCCATCCCGACCAATCGGAACGTTTCCTTTTTCCCGTCCACCAGCGGCTCAAACACCCTACCCGTGCGGCAAACGGTACAGTACGTCACAATAATCGGTTTTCCTCCCAACGTATCTTGCACTTGGTGGTGATACCCAATGTATTGAATCGGATACGCCCGCGTTTGTCCATTGACTTCCACCCCAATCACAAGACGTTCTTTGGCTACTTTATTATCGATTCTATTTTTCAGCGTCAGTACTGAAGGCTGGTAAAACATCGAATCGGCCGCCATTTTGAAATTGGCAGCGTAGGTAACTGCTGCCACCGCAAGGATACAAATACCAGCGACGTACGGCTCCCATTTTTTCCCTCGGAAAGCTACAAAAGCCCCAACCAAAGCCATTGCCCCGAACACCGCGCGAAACACCCACCGACACGTATGTAAAAAATAGGCCGCGTCAATGCTGTTCATGCGTTGGCTGCCTGGCATGGGCATGATGAAATACACGTTGGCGATTTCAAAAAGAATCAGGCCAATAATACCGATGTAAAAAAGCTTTTTCATAGAAAACTATCCATTTTGATAGGGTTAATTTTGGTAAAAACTCCCAACAAAACTGCTGGGAGTTTTCAATCACTCCAACCTATGATATAATCTTTTCAGAAGTATATTTCCCTTCCGATGAATATCCTTTTTCAACAACCCTAGCAGCTCTCGAACGATAGACCTCAGGGTTTTGAGGCGCAATCGTCGCTAACCCATCCACGTACCGATTGAACATGCAAAAAGCCGCTGCAATGAGTACCGTGTCGTGAATTTCACGGTCGGTAGCACCTTGTACTTTTGCAGCCTCTACTTGTTCGGTCGTAACGTGTTTTCCACCTTTTTGCACGCTACCCGCAATCGCCAACAATGCCTTCATTTTGTCCGAAAGCGCGGTTTGTTCGTAATCACATTTTACGGCTTTAACCAACGACCAGTCGTCGTCTCCCAAATACTCACTTGCCACCGCTCCGTGAATGGTTTGGCAGAAAAAGCAGTCGTTTTGGGATGAAACGTAGGTGGCTATCAGTTCACGTTCGCCACGGCTCAGTCCTTCGTCGGTTTGCAAAAGCGCATTGGCCAGTGCATTCATCGGTTCGGCCGTATGTGGACTAAAATTCATGGGACCCAAAATCCCTGGTAAGTCGTTTTGAAATTGTATATGTGGCATGGCCAGTTTGTGTTACTTAATTTTTTTCTCCGCCAACTTGGTCCCTTCTATTCTTGATTTAATTTTTGCAAAAGCAATGCTACGTGCCGTTGATACATCATCAGCAAAAGGGGAAAAACCACAATCATCCGTAGAACCCAGTTGAGAAACGGGAATATAAGCAGAAGCTTCTACGAGCAAATCACAGATTTCTTCGGGTGTTTCGATACGAGGGTCAAGTACGTTAGTTACTCCCAGAAATATTTTTTGATTGGGGTTAATAGTGGCCTGAATCGCTTCTAAAACCGTTTTTTTATCTTTTTCAGCAGCATATTCCAAATAAAAATTACCTGCTTTTAATTTAAAAAACAGGGGCAAAAGTTCTGAATAAGGAATATCAGCACTATGGGTAGAGTCATGATCGCCGCCAGGACAGGTATGAATGCCAATGCGACTGCGCTCTGCTTCGGTAAATCGATCTAATACTTGATTATTCAAATCAATAAACGCCGATAAAAGCCCTTTGCTCGGGTCTAACTTTAACGCTAATCGCGCTTCTGTAAAGTCAATCTGAACATTGTAAGCACCACTATTGAAGCATTCACGAATATCCGTTTCAGCCTGATTGATTAAATCAGCTAAAAATTCGGCTTGCGAGTAGCCTTCAATCCCTTCTTGCGGATACAGCAAACTGATGGCTGATGCAGTAATAACAGCCTGTTTAATGGGTAAATTTGTATATTTTTTTGCTCGTTCGAGGTAGCTACTGGCAAAAGTATGGTAGCGAAAAGGACCTGCTGTCAATTTAGGAAGTTGACGGGTATGTCCATCTGCAAAAGGAATGATGACCCCATCAGCAGCCAAATTTGTCAGCCCCGCAATAGGATATGTGGCAAAACTCGGTTTTGATTGCTCACCATCAGAAATAACGGGTGAACCAGTGGCTTCCAGCTCTTTGATGGTTTCCTGCGTGGCTTTTTCAAACAATTGCGACAATTCTCCCTGCTTTATTTCACCTTTTCCAAAAGCCTGCATGGCCTGTTGCAAATACGCTGGACGTGGAATACTCCCAATCGGTTCAGTTGCTATCGTGCTCATCTGTTTTATCGTTTTAATTTGTGAATACCTTTTTGCGACTTACATGTTCAATTCCTTTATTACTCAAACAATCGGCTTCGGCGGCACATATCCCAGCGTACCCATACGTTCACCCATTGGGATATAATCAGCAACATCGGTAGGGGTCACGGTGGCCAAGCCGTCCACGTAGCGATTGAACATGCAAAACGTGGCCGCAATCAGCACTGTGTCATGGATTTCGCGGTCGGTGGCTCCGAGTAAGCGAGCATTGGCCACTATGTCTTCCGAAACAGTGCGGGCGTCTTCTTGAACACATTTGGCAATGGTCAACAACGCTTTCATTTTATCCGAAATCGGTGCAGTGTGGTAATCCGCCATGACTGCATCGACGACGTCTTGGTTGCTTTCAAACAGAAAACGGGCAGCGGCGGCGTGGCTACACGTACAAAAAGTACATTGATTGAGCGACGAGGTAAAGGTGGCAATCAACTCCGCGTCAGCTTGCGAAAAAGACGAATCGCCCCTCAAAAGTGCTTCCGCCAGCGCATACAAAGCCGCCCCCGTATCAGGACGATAAGCCGCCAAACTACGGATTCCAGGAAAACCTTCGGGTAATGAAATATGTGGCATAAATGTATTTTAAGTTAACAAGGGTTGTTTTTTGAATAACTTTTTACGCTTATTTCCGCCAGCGTAATGCGTTGATATTCTGGCCAATTTTAGTCCCTTCTGCGAGTCCAACGTCATTGTCGTGCCGTGTATGAATCCCCCCTTTCAAACGCGACTCCGCACATTCTTTGGCCGCCTCCCAAAATGAGCCATAGTGACGTGGCTGAAATTTCACTTCTTTTTCAAGGTACTCGGGGATGTAGTCTCCCATTGCTAACAGTTCTTCATATTTGGCAGGAAGCGGTTTGACTACGTAGTAACGTTTGGGACTGCGCCCCGCATGTGTAGCGTCGGTGAATGAAAAGTTGTCGCCGTACATTTCGGTCAACACAGTAGCCGTAGCTGCCGACTGCACAGCATGACCCGAATAAAATGCGGGGAAAGGCGGCTCTAAGAAGAACGGCAACCAATTAATCATTTCTCCCGGATACCGCTCTTTTTTCCGATGAGTTTGCCTGATAAATGACGACGGGCGCTGAACCATGTGGGCAAACTTTGCTTTCCAACAACAAATGAACGCATCTGCCACGGCCATCCCGACGCGGGCGTAAGTTTCGGCCGCTTTGATGGCATCGGCATTGCTATTCAGAATGGCGATGGTCGCCAAATGGTACGAATGCCCTGGGGGCGAGCACGTTTCGGTAGGATCATCGCCCCACCACATGACTATCGCTCGATCTTCTTCTGTTAGTTTTCTTTTTTGCTCTGCTACTTCGGTATATTGTTTATAGTACTCACTGGTGGTGTCTGTTGAGTAAACCAAAGGCTCGGGCAAAGGCAATTGGGCATTTTTTGACGAAAAAGTACGGTTCTGCCCCCACGTTGGATGCATCGGAATTTTAGAATTTGATTGACCAACAGTAGGCGGCACCCACTTCCCTTGTCCCTCTGGTCGCTTATAGTCTTTGGGGAAATTTCTCAAATGCCCCTCATGCCCACCGTCTAATTTGGCCCATTCATAGATACGATTCGCCAGCGCCCGACCGTAAGCAACCGAGGCTGCGGCGACCGCAGGCGAAACGTGGGAAGAATACTGTTGGTAAATGGCATTTTCCAACGAGTCGATGCCGCTCGTTTTTTGGGCATAACCATAAAACGCCTTCACAATGTGCGCTTGACCTGCATTCATGGCCAATTCCCACGAATAGTTCTTATTGGGTTTAGCGAGCGACAATGTATCACAAAGCGATTTCGCGATGGAACGATGCGTTGAAGACGCAGGCACCAACGTTTCGTACATCGTAAGCCCAATGTATCCCAATGCCCTGGAGCCATACGTAGGGGTATTGTTTTGCGCTTGCGCCATTACTTGCACGGTCATTTTAGCCCAAGCCGTGGGCAGCGAGGCATCTTTTAGGTTGCCTTTATCTCTGTTTTGAGCCTGAAGCAATGGCGTCACTAAAAAGATGATTCCAAGTCCCAACCAACTGCTTACTTTCGCTATTGTCTTCCGTTTTTTATCCATTTTTACCATACGTTCTACTTGTTAGGTTTTGATAAAAAACAGGCTTACCAGGCGATAAGCCTGTTTAAGTCATCAATTACCTATCAATTATTTTGTATTGTCTTTTACACTAATTCACTGGTTTCCATTTCATTGCATTCACTTTTCGGCCTACATTATACCCCATTCTCAGCCCTTCGTCGCAATCCATGCGGTAATGCACCCCGAGCAAAATCCGTGAGATGGCATTTTCATAGGCCATCTCGTTGAAATTGTGGAAGCTTCGAGGTTTCCCAATAAACTCCACCCGAAACTCATGGCTTTTATCGGTCATTTCGTACTTATAGCCAAAGATGTTTGACAATATCTCGGCGGCAACGGCCCCAAACGTCGAATGCCCCGATGGATAAGCGGGAAAGGGCGGCGTAATTCCCTTCATTTTTCTTACCGTATTGTCAAGCAGCGTTATCCATTTCGGATTGATGGAGCGATTGATGTAAGAAATCGGGCGTTCTACGTTGTAGAGGTATTTAGAATTCCAACAAGCCACACCCGCATCACTCAGCCCCATTCCTAGTTTGGCATACGTATAAACGGCCGTTTCGAGGTGGGCTTTTTCTTGTATCATTACTTGGTTAGCAATCGCAATCCAACGTGCGGCGGGCTCGAACGTCTGTTCAAAAATATCGTCGCTCCAAAACTCACCAATCCATCTATTTTCGTAATTATCTGGAAACGAGCACACTTCCAGCGCTTGCGCAAAAAACTGCGACGTGATTTGCGAACTGTATTCGATGGGTGGCTTGGCCACTTTGTCTTCTACCGTAATAGCGAAAGTGCGCGTGCGCCCCCAGTAAGGCAACAAAGCCCTCGTAAAATCGGGTTTTGTAGGTTGCCACTTTCCTACCCCCGTCGGCGGTACATAATCCGTAGGATGCGGATTCAAATACGCCTCGTGTCCATTTTTATCCGTTTTTGAATACTCAAACATGACCGAAGCCACGCTTTCGCCCAACGCCCGCGAACGCGCAAAAGTCTCCGCATCGGTTTCTGCCTGAAACTCCTTGAAGAGCGATTCGCCCAACTGGTTTATTTTTGCCTTTTGGTCGGTACTCACGTGCGGAAAAAACTTCAACATCATCGACAGGTACGAGGCATTCACTGCCGTTGGCCAATGGTACGCTTTTCCCGCTTCGGCTTTTGGTATGCTTATTCCAGCGTAATAAGGTGCAAGCGATTGGTATTCTTTTGTACCCGACACCACCGTTTCGTAAGCCGCTAAACCAATGTAGGCAAAAGCCCTCGCCGCCACGGGCGGACGGTAGCCTGGTGCATAGCGATCAAGTTCTAAAAACAATTCCCCCCATTTCAGCACGACTTTCGCGTCGTATTCATTCAGTTGTTTTTGGGGAGTAACGTCTTGGGAGCGATTACAGGCGGCCACGACCGCCATTAGCATCATCCAAGGGATCCATTTTTTTATCAACGAGTTCATAATTGATTCTTTTAGATTTGAGTCATCAAATTCTTTATCAATTATTTATGGGTTATAAAGCAACCCCTATTCGTCATCTATTTTTATTGAGAATAGCCCCCACCAAAGCGACCACAAACGCCGCTGAGAATGTCAGTAGGGCATTGCCTAAACCTCCCAAAAAGGAGACCATCGCCCCTACAAAAAAGACGGAGGTTGCCGTGAAAAATCGGCCAATGTTGAAACAAAAGCCCGTGGCTGTGGCGCGTACTGCAATCGGAAAAAGCAAGGGAATATAGCTCGAAAGCGTGCCTTGACTTATCCCAAAGAAGAGCGACAAACAGGCCATTTCGATATATACCAATTGACTAAAATGCCGATTGGTTAAAAACAATATCAAAGACAGAATAGCGCATCCCAAAAACGTTAAAATCAAGGTGGAACGAACACCCAGTTTTTTGATTAAAAAGCCCGACAGAATTCCGCCAACGATGCCTCCCGAACCGAGCAACATCATGGTAAAACCACGCTCTTGCTGACCGCTTTGCCCCTCGGGCAACAATGACTGAATCCAAGTTGGAATCCACGAAAAGATGCCCCAAAGTCCAATCAATACCGACCCAAAAATGACCATACCCATCAGCAGATTATAACGATTTGAGGTACTCCACAGGGGGGATTTCGAGGCTGTTGAAGCCATTTTCGACGCTCCCCAAGCCCATGATTCGGGAAGCCACAGCGACATGGCAAGCGCCGTCCCGATGGGAATCAGTCCTAGCCAAAACGCTTGACGCCATTCTTCAAAAAGTACGTTTAGGCCACCCGTAGCTACAATGCCAATCGGGAAAGCCACCGCCAATATGCCCAATGCGATGGGGCGAGATGATACGGGCCATATTTCTGAGATATAAACCGTTGAAATCAACAACACTCCTCCAATGCCCATTCCCGCAAAAAAACGACAAACCATCAGCGAGTACCAGTCTGGAACAAAGGCCGTTAGTAAAGTAGCCGTGCCATAAAGCCCCGTCACCAAGGTCAATGATTTTGCGCGGCCGATGCGGTCGCTTACCCAGCCAAAAAGTAGCCCTCCAAGCCCCCATCCGTATAAAAAGGCCGCGCCCACGAATGCGCCAATTTCGCCCAAACGAGCTTCCGAAATACGGGTTTCTCCCAATAGTTCTGGAATGGCCACGGGCAAATAGACCGACATGAGCGTAGCCGCAGTTCCGCCAAATAAATAGCTAATAAAACAGCACCCAAACGCCCAAAGGGGGATTTTTGACGATACCTCCCTTGTATGAATCGCTTTATACATGTGGCTTAGTGGGTATCAAACGTCAAACTCACGTAATACAAGCCCCCTACTGCTGGCGAGCCAAACGCCTGCACCACGTAGTTGTTCCCCAAATTAGAAGCACCCAACTTGAGCATCGTTTTTAGCTTCGTCAATTTGTACGAAACCTGCGCGTCAATCAAATTGTAAGCAGGAACAGGGCCTGGGCGGTTTTCAGTGAACGTACCGTACCACAAAAAGGCGTCTTGCCAGTGCCACGACACGCTAAAACCGACTTTTTCCGTTAGGCGCGCGTTGCTAAACGTGACGTTGGTTTTCCACTTGGGAGTATTAAAAGCGGGAACGTTGTTGGGGTTAGCATCCAAAATATTGAACTGCGCCCACGTGGCATTCGCGGCCAAGCGATAGCCTTTGTCCAACAACACCGTCACTCCTCCGCTGGCACCGTCGGTCGATACTTTATCGGCGGCATTGGTATATAATTGGAAGGTCTGACGCGTGGTAGTGCTCAAAATTTCTTGGGCTGCGGCAGGATTGATGCTTCCATCGGCCGCCAACACCGCCGCCGAGTTGGGGCGAATCACCACTTGATTTATCAGGAAGTTGGTGTATTTTCCGTGGTAATAACTCACATCAAACAACAAACGGTTGTTAATGGCGCCTTTGTACCCAATTTCAAACGCCTGCATTTGCTCAGGACGAATGTAGGGAACAGCCGATTTGACCAATTTGTCTTTGTGCTTCGCAACGGCCTGCGCAAACGGCGTTCCTGCGGCTGTTTCTTGTCCGAAAGCCGCCCCAAAAGCACCCACCGAAGCCGCCGTGAAGGAATTTTCGTAGGCATTAAGCCCTGCCGAGTTGGAAGGGGCACCGCCCAACAAAATCAACGGACCAACGTTCAGTTTGATGTATTGGTCAACGACCGTTGGGTTACGAAAACCCGTTTGGTAACTTACCCGAAAATTGTGGTTGGTATTGGGTGAAAAAACGGCCGAAGCTCGGGGGGTGAAGTTCCCCGCAAAACTTTGGTTTTTATCGTAACGACCTGAAACGGTCAACTTTAACTTGTCTTCAAAAAGCGTTTTCGACGCTTGTACAAACGCCCCGTATTCTTTGACCCGCACTTTATTGGTTTTGTCGTCAAACAATGTTCCGTTGGTATTCATGTCATAATAGCGCAAGTTTCCTCCTGCTTGGATGCTCACCCACTCAAAGTGCGGCGTAAAATCGTACAACCCTTCGACGTGGTACATTTTGCATAAACTCAATACGCCTGCGCCTTCCAAACCGTACAAGTGACTGTACTTGTCTTTGGCTGCGTCAAAAGCAGGTGTTCCTGGCAAAATCCGCCCTTCGTCGGCAAATGCCCGTGCTGCCGTGTGGTTTTGGGAAGTAATTCCGTTGACTTTTCCGTTGTAAGCCGCGCCATAACGCTCAAACCAAGTGGCATCTGCTTTCCCAATGGGCACCACGTTTCCGCTCAAATCTTTTACCCAAGTACGGTTGATAAATTGCCCCAACGAACGGGTATTGTACGCATTTTGGGAGTTTTCGGCCACCGAATACGCGCGGATAAAAAAGTTGGCTCCTTTCAACTCCAAACGCTGTTGCGTAAAACGAAAATCGCGCAACATGTTACGGCTACTACTGGTATAATTGGCCGTTCCTTGGTTGACGTTGATTTGGTAAATGGCCTCAATTTTATCCGAAATGCGGTAGTGAAGCGCGGCATTGGCTTTCAGGCTATATACATCGTAAGTGGTTACGTCTTTTTCCAAGTAACCCGTACGAGACACCCGTCCGATGCCTGGCAAAGTCGAAGCTACTTCGTCTCCGTAAATGTTCAGTCCGTTCTTCCCTGGGTTGTTGTTTCCTCTATTTTCAACGGGTGTATTGGGGTCAATATCGCTATAATCCGTTGCGTACCAATCGGTTCCTTTGATGTACGAAGCATTCAATTTAAACGCCAAACGGTTGTTAAAGGCTTTGGCATAACGAATTGCCGTTTCGGAAAATGGCTTCGCTCCGCCTCCATTTGGATCATTGACGTGATTGATACCCACTTTTTGCTGCACCGTAAGTCCCTGAAAATCAAACGGGCTTTTGGTTTTTGTCATCAACAAACCATTAAACGCGGTTGGGCCGTACAGTGCCGAAGCTGCCCCAGGAATTAGCTCAATCGACTCCACATCTAGGTCCGAAACCCCGAAAAAGCTCCCCGCTGCAAAACCCAAACCCGCCGATTGGTTATCGACGCCATCGGTAAGCTGCAAAAAACGGCTATTTCCGATGTTGTTAAACCCACGGGTATTGATTTGGCGCAAGGTCAACCCGCTCGTTACCATGTCCACACCTTTCAAGCTGTTTAAGGCTTCAAAAGCCGTGGCAGCGGGTGCTTGTTGGATAGCACGAGCTTCCATTTTTTCGATGGTTACGGGCGTCCTTAAACTGCTTTCTTCCACCCGCGACGCTGATACAATCACCTGATTCAGCTCGGCCACGTCCGATTTTAGGGCAATCGCCAAAGGCTGTTTTTCTTTCACCATCACTTCTTGACGTTCGTAGCCTACCATCGAAATCACCAAGGTAGCTGGCGTGGCCGTAGCCAATTCAAAATGCCCTTTGGCGTCGGTCACTGTCCCGATTACTTTTCCTTTCACCGCCACCGAAACTCCCACCAACGGCTGCTGATTTTCGGGGTCAGTGACAGTGCCTGTCAGGCGCGTTTGCTGGGCTAATAATAAATTGGTAGTCAATCCGAGACAGCTCAGAAAGACTAAAAATGATATATATTTTTTCATTGAATTTAACGATTTTGACAAAGAGGGTGCATTATTTAGGAGCCACAAAACCACCTGGTGGGCGGGTATAACCGCGTCCCACGATGCGTTCGCCCAACGTCTGGTAAAATGCTGGGTCAGATGGCGCGACCGTTGCCAATCCATCCACGTACTTGTTGTAAAGGCAAAACAACGCCGTAATCAACACCGTGTCGTGAATTTCAAGGTCGGTAGCACCCGCCAAGCGAGCGCGCTCCACCGCTTCGGTTGTTACCGATTTCCCATTGATTTGTGCCAAGGCAGCGATGTTCAGTAAAGCTTTCATTTTGTCGCTCACGGGAGCGGTTTCAAAATTTTGCTTTACCAAACGCGCCGTTTCCGATTCGCCCAGCAGCAAATCAGCAGCTTTGGTGTGCGCAGCTTCGCAAAAATTGGTGCAGTTTCGAGAAGAAACCAGCGTCGCAATCAGCTCGCGTTCGCCTTGCGTCAGGGAAGATTCTCCCCGCAGTAAAATCTGCGTAAGGTCACGAATCGGCAGCGCTGTGTCCAAACGGTATTCGAGCAGCCCTGTAATACCAGGCAGATGCTCAGGAAGAGGAATATGTGGCATGAGTTAATGTCATTGATTTTCAGGAAATAGTCAACACTCCACCCAATACCCTACAAAGGGCAAAAGGGAAACGAGCAAAACCAATAAAAGCTAAAAATCACGCTAACTCAGGTGGCGGAGAAACGACTCGCATTGTGCGAGACAAGAAAGAAGACAAAGAAGTTGTTAACGGTGTGGAGTCGGTCAGCCATTCTACTACGTAAAATACGTGTAACCGTTGAAACGAAACGTATTCTTTTAGCCACTGCCCTGCCCAAGCCTTTGACGGCTTCGGAAGTTCAGTAGTCTGATTTTTAATGTGTTGGTCAATGTGTTCTGACAACGCCTCAAAATTGGCGCGGGCGTCGCGGTTGGGTTTACATTTGATAAAAAGTGTATCATTGAGCATGATTTGCTCCACCATTTCGTAAAATTCACTCCCTGCTTGGATGGTGCCTTGGACAGGTTCGGGTGCCGTCCAATCGGTTTGGTACGGCAGCGAAACGGGCACTTTTACGGTGACAAAATCACCTTCCTGTACAGCAGAAAGAGGTTCGTCTTTTTGTACTTCAAGCGCCACATTGCCCCCCAACCAATAGACTACCGAGTAGCCTACCATGTTGTAGAGCAAGAGCCCAAAAAGTAGTATAGAGACGAACCTTTTCACGTTGCTAGTACCTTGTTTTTACTTATTTTTTCTCAGGAAAGGCCGAAACGTGTTGTTCGATAATGAGCCATTTTCCTCCTCTTTTTTCATACACAAATAAATAACGGACGGGCTTTTTTTCGCGGCTACTATCGGCGGCATTTACGTCAAACATCCACGTCCCTGAACTTGTGGCTACATCCCCAAAAATGCGAATCCGTTGGTCATTATTAACAGTCGCTACGGGCTTTTTGGCAATCAAGGTTGTCAAGAACGCTTTACGCGCTTCTGGAGTATTGGCACTATTGATAAACGTCGGAAAAAAGACCGCGTCGCTCGCATACATTGCGTTTACTCCTTCTAAGTCTCCTTTTACCAAGCCATTGTGCCAATTGGTCAATAATTGTGAAATTTCAGAGGGTGTGGTTTGGGCTGCTACAAACGTGTAACTAGCCACTGTCAAAAGTAAAGTAACGATTAGTTTCATTGTTTTTAATATGAAATCGCTCAATAAAGCGATTGTTTAAATGAGTATTAAGGTGAGTTTTTCATTGAAAGTTAAACAAGTCTTTACAAGCCAGAACCGTCGGCTTTTCCGCGAGCAATGGCGTATTCTCCAATCACTTTGCCGTGCTTTAAACCTAAGTCGCAGTCGATACGGTAGTGAATCAAGCCGTAAATACGTGAAACCGAAGCTTCCTGTGCTTGAGCGTTAAACTTCTCTGCTTGGTCTGGGAAAATATAACCCAATACCGTTGCTCCTGCGGCCGAGAACGTAGAGTGGCCTGATGTGTAAGACGGGAAGTTAGGCAAACCCACCGACGTCTTTGCCCCAAACTGCTGAGGGCGAGGCGTATAGTAATAGTATTTGGTTTCCCAACACGCAATACCCGCATCCATTTCGGCCGTTCCGAGCAAGGCCAACGTACGAGCCATTTTGATTTCGCTGAACTTAGCCTCGTGCGCTGCATTGGCAGCGGCACGGTGCCAGTGGCCTGGAGGCGTGTAGCTACCTGCTCCGTCGGCCCAGTAGTTGGCGATGCGCGCTTGTTCGCGCGTTTGTTTATTTTGGATGCTTTTCAACTCATCCAACTCTTTTTGCCATTCTGCCGAACCTACTACGTACGGCATCACGGGACGAATTTGCTCCAACGTTTTACGGTCAAAATTCCACGTTTGTACTGCTCCGAAGTTAGGCAACATCGGCGGACGAGCAGGCGCTTCTTGGCTTACCCACGGCTCTTTGATACCACGGCTTTTGGCCGCTTCAATCATACCTGCGGTCAGTGCTTGGTTGTTAGCAGCCCCCATTCCATCGGTTCTAGCACGTCCCATTACTTTGGCCGCTACCGCATTGCCGAGGTTGGTACCTGCTGTCAAATCAGAGGTAACGTTCATCCCTGCCCACTGACGACTCGCCAAATGTTCCTTTAATTTTGCATCCAAATAGGGTACTTCACCAGGAAACATCGCCTTTAAAATCGTCACCGAAGCTGCCGCCACCACCGCATCTTCTGAAGGGTAACTTGGCAAAGCCGATACAGGCAACGCTGCGGGAATACTTGCATCCACTTTTGAGGGAGCAGAACGCTTAAATTTGTACTTAAAATTCCACGCCGACACCAACGCATCGTACTGAGCTACTGACAAATACGCCAACGCACGCGATGTATAAGGCGGGTTAGCAAACGGAAATTTAGGGTCAGCCAATGGATTTGCCGCATCGGGTACAGGATATTTTCCGTCGGCATTAGATGCGGGAGGAATATTATAACGCGCCGCTAACTCACGGGCAATTTCGTTCCAACGATACACCGCTCCAGCTCCCCAATACACCACGGCTTCTTTTTGCTCTTGGCTCAGGTTACTGGCCAAACCTTTCAAAGCGCTTAATTCGGCCACATAATCCGATGACGTTACGGCCGTAGGTGCAGGTACACTGATTTCCTCAGCAGAAGCCAACAAATAGGTTTTCCACGCCCCTGCTTTTTCATCGACACTGGCAGGGGTATAGCCTACTCGTTGTGGTTCTTCAATGGTTTTATCACAGGCAAACACGCCCACTAAAATTGCCAGCGTAATGCCGCTATATTTCAAATATGGAAAATATTTTTTCATGGCCATTATTACTTTTTGAAATTAAACAAATACAATACCCCTACCATTATGCTCGTACTTTGTCCCATGTTGAGGCCGTTGGTTACGTAGCTTACGCGGGCGTTCATTCCCAAGGCTTTGGGCTGAAGTTTTCCGTACCAGCCCACGGTAGTGGCTTCCATGTTGTTGGTTGGGAAAGGCATGTCATTGCGGCGAATATTATCCCCGTTTACACAAGAGAAGTTCTCCACAAACACTTCTGTTTGCCATTTTCTTTTCAAAATCCCTACCCTTGCGCCCCAATCGGTGGCATTAGGAACACTCACTTCGTTGGTATTATAGACACGGTCATCGGCCTGATACGCATCCCGATCCACGTGAATGTTGCTGCGCCATGAGTACGTCCAATGCCCCGTCACATACGCCCCTGATTTGTGCTGAAAGCTAGGCAAAATACGCGCTGACACCGTACGGCACTGAAGCCCAATCGACATCGGTAAAAAGTCGGGCACGTACTTACTCACTGGGATAGAAGCTCCAATTAAACCATTTAAGGAGAATCCTTTCACATCAACAGCTTTCCACTTGAGCCATCCCGACAAATCTTGTAAACCTTTCTGTCCCATCAAGTTACCTGCCGATGTTTGTGTCCAAACATAAGGCAAAGCCAACATCACGTTTAGGCGATTGCTCACCCCAATGGCTGGCATCACCATCACGCTCTGAGTGGTATGCGTGCCAATGTTGAGGTTTTCGCGCTTGAGGGTATTTTCCCAGTATTCTTTCCAAGAACTATTGGTGTACATGGTAGCTACACACACCTGCCCTTTCGACATGTAGATCGCGTCGTTGGGCATCTGGGCCATGGCCGACAATGAGAAGCAAATTGCTGCTATCGTCGATAAAAGAGGTAACTTTTTCATTCAATAATCTATTAATACGTAATTATAATTCATCAAAAAATATAACGCTATACCTATACGTTAGAACCAGCGACTAATGTTTACCGAAACCAAGTAGTCGGCAAATGCTGCATCTCCGTGACGTACCCCAAGTGGGTCGAGGCGGTCAGAATAGCTTCTAGTACGGTTGCGGTAAAGTGCATAAGGCACCGTAGCGGCGGCCGAAAATTTACCCTTCATAAAAGCAACACCAGGTTCTACCGAAATAATGTAGCCTGGGCGGCGGAAACCGCTGCTTCCACCGATGGCATCAATGGCAGGAACTCCTTCGGCACGACCACCCAACATCACCGAGAAATATTTGGCAAACGTTTGGCTCACGCCCGCACGCGCTGCAAATTGGTCAGCCACTGAAAATGTCCCCGTGACTAAATCAATGGTAGTAGCTTCTGGGCTACGTACGACACCGTTGGTTTCTTTGGGGTTAAACAAATAAAATCCGTTGAAATAAGCCGTTGTTGTTTTAGCAATTTGCCAATAACCTTGGGTTTCTAAGCTAAAACCTACGCCACCATCCCCCAACTGAATCGACTGGTCAACGGGTTTGACGATGGTATAATCTTGTTTTTCTTTATTGAGTTTGTGAAACGCGTCGGTAACGTGGTAGTTGCCCGTTGGCAATTTAAGACCACCACCGATGGCAAAATTAAACTTTGGTAGTTTGTAAGGATTTATCATCCAATACGTTGCCGAGATACGTACGTCGCCAATACCCTGCGATTTTGTGTGAAAACGTTTTTGATCAGGATTGCCACTGACTGCATTTCCATAATGTTCGTAAAGCGAAGAACGGTCGTTGTATTGAATGGGCAAATTAACCCCCAAAGACAAACGGGCGTTGGGTTGGTAGCTAATTCCCAAATCTAGTGCGTGCGACAAGTTGATTACTTCTGTTCCCTGTTCTACGCGGTGTTTTTGCTCTTCATCGCCCACAAAGTGTTTGTACGAACGAAAATAGCGGTAGCCCATGTTGACCTGCCACTGGGCATTTTTTTGTTTAAAATATTCGGAAGATGTAAGCGAATTAGTAGCTGCACAACTCATGTGACGAACCGCTACGCAACCTTGCGAAAAGCTTTCATTGGCTAAAAATAAACCGATTAGAGAGTATATAATTTTTTTCATCTGGTTATGATAATCTTAGGCTTCCGTGTACAAACGAGGAGCTACGTCAGAAAGCAATTTGCTCAATAACGACGGCCTTTCGTCAGCTTACGAAAGAGGGTTGTTGAAAATGATTTGTTTTCAACCCAGCATTAACATAGATGAATTTGTTACAGGAGCGTTATTGTACTACCTTTTCTAGCTGCGCCATTGGCAAAGCACACCCCACTGGCGGTATGTCTTTTACCGATGTTTCACTGGTTGTTGAAAGGCTAAACGTACGAACTTCGTTCGGACGAGTACATAATTGCGCGCTTTTACTAGACCACTTTTTAGCTGCTTGCGTATCTCTACAGGTAAGCAGAGCCGTAGCCAATAGTAATAGTACCCCTATAAGTGTCTTCATTATGAGCTTGGGTTAATGAAAAATGGTTGTCAATAGGCGATAAATAGCCTATTTGAATGAGCTACCCTTGAGGCAGTCTTCACCCATAGTTTTCATTAAACGTGCTCTGGAGGCGGACAATGAAGCAATAAAACAGCTTGAAGCAATGAATGTGTTGGTGTGGCATAGTTCTCTTGGCTCAAAGTTTTAATCACCTGAGCAGTAGGCCATTCCATGATAGAAGTGGGAAGATAAACTTTCAATAAATCGGACAAGAGTTTCACCGCTTTCCCCATTGGGCTATCGGGCGACTGCGCCGTTTGGTCGGTCATCTCTTGAATTTGATCGGCCAACTCAAAAAAGCGATCACGCGCTGTTTGGTTGGTTTTCATAGTTACGTACAAAGTATCATTTTCGTGACGTTGTTCGGTCACGTTATAAAACTCATCCCCATGTCTGATTAATCCTTCCTGCCCTTGCGCATTTTCCCAGGTTGTATTATAAGGAAGCGTAGGGAGGTGCATTTTGAGGGTTTGCCACTCGTCGTTTGCGGCGGTCGGCGATGCTGTTCTAAAATCCTTGTCAAAAAGCAAAACGGTTACTGTCAGCCCAAACATATTGTAGAGCAGCAGTAGTAGGAGACCGATTGCAGTTAATTTTTTCAAGGAATAATGAAATTTTACCCCAAAGGTATTGAAAACTTTAAAATACTATCATACAAACAATAACAATTTTCGTGCCTAACTTCTCACAAATACCACCAATATTGAATATCATTCCAATTAATTGTGTGATAAATATTAAGTTGGAGCAGGTTAAAGAAACGATAGTCTTGGGCTTTATTACGTACCAAAGCCTGAAAACAATATCCCAATTCGGCCCGAGTCAGTCCAAAATTATATCCTCCGCCGAGGTGCATCCAGTTTTCCGAAACCAATGACCCGTTGCGTGAGCTCACTGGACCGTTTGTTGCTCCTTTAAAGTATAAAAATGCTTCGTTAGAGGCCGACAAGAAAAAGCCTTGTTTTTCTTTTTTGGGATCGTACAAAGGCAAAGTTGCCCATACTTGATAACGTCCAATGGACGCCTGAGAAGTGATACGGGTCTGTAAGTTAGTGGGTTGCCGCCACTCGAAGCGGCCACGGTGGGTTATGATAAAATTCCCAAGTTTGTGTTGGTATGTCGCTTGCGCTATCAGGCGATGTTCGTTTTCGCGGAGTCCAAAAATACTGTGTCTCCCAAACGCGTACCCAGCGGCAATCGTTAGCGGTTTTGACACCTGATAAGTTGCCAAGCCGTGTAAAACAAGGTGCGTGTGCCCACTTGGAAAACGTTTTCCATCGACGGTCTGGCTAAAGGCATTCATCACCGAAGAGGCATTTATATTGTACCCTAGCTTTTTGGTGAATTTCCCTGCTTGGGAATAACTAGGCGAAATTCCGTATAGCATTAAATCTTGGGCTTGAGTAGCAATGCTCAATGCACACCCTAACACTAGAAGTAGCTTTTTCATCAAATAATGGGTCTTAATATGGTATAGAAAACCCTTCACAAAGAGCGTGCCAAAAAACTCCGCGATTCGTTTGTATCTTTGCCCCCATGAGAATCTTGAATATTTGCGCTTATACCTGGGCCATTGGTGGCCCCGCCCGAATCATTTACGACCATACCACGGTGGTGCTCAAGCTAGGGCATGAAGTTGATATTTTGAGCCCGATTACACCAGGCGACAAGGTGTATCCTGCCCCCGAAGGTGCCCGCGTCATTGTGTGCAAGCGCACGACGCCCATAAGCCGCGTTTTTCCCGAATTCTCGCTCGAAGCCTGGGATTATCTTCGACAACATATTCACGAATACGACGTGGTGCATTGCCACGGAATTTGGCATTTTGGAAGTGTAGCGCCGTTTTTGTTTAAAAATAACACCCCAAAGGCCATCACCATCCACGGCTTGCTCGACAAATGGGCGATAAATCACGGTTATTGGAAAAAGAAGTTATTTGGAATCTTGTTCCAAAAACGTTTTTTGAAAAAAGCGCAATTGATTCAAATCAATAACCACGACGAACTCAACGACTTGCGCCAATTTTTAGGTTTTCAGCATCCTAACGTAGCTATTATCCCCAACGGTATGCAGTTGGATGAATTGGCACACTTACCTCCAAAAGGGACATTCCGAAGCCAATTTAACTTGCCCACTGATAAAAAACTGGTTTTGTTTATGGGACGCTTGAACATCAAAAAAGGCTTGGATTTGTTGTTACCTGCGTTTAAAAAATATACCGAAAAGCATAATGATGCCTTGCTAATTTTGGCAGGCCCCGACGACGGCTACCAAGCCGAAACGGAGCGGTTTATTGCCGAACATCAATTGCAGGATAAGATGATTATGGTAGGGATGCTGACGGGTGAAGCCAAAAAAGCAGCTTTGGCCGATGCCGATATTTTTACGCTTCCCTCCTACTCCGAAGGCTTTTCCATTGCCGCCCTCGAAGCCATGACGGCGGGCGTGCCATCCCTCGTTTCAGACCGCATTGGATTTGACGGAACAGTGGCAAAATACAATGCCGCCCATGAAGCCCCACTTACTGTCGAAGATGTTTACGAGGGATTAAGAACAATGCTCCAAAACCCTAAATATGGCCAAATACTAGCCCAAAACGCCAAAAAGATGGTCTGGGAGCTTTACGACATCAACATTGTGGCGGGGAATTTGGCCAAGGAATTTGAGAAAATTCGTCGAAAATAAGCCAACTTTCGGGAAGCTTCGAGCTTCCCGAAAGTTTTATACGTGCAACACCCCGTCGAGTCCCAATTCAGCAATTGGCTGGAGGTTTTCCTCGACGATGCTATCGGGAACGAAGATAAATTTCTTGTCAAAAATCTTACTGCCGACGTAAAAACTCACCCAATACTCATTATTAAGGTGAAATACATCGGGCATGATGGTTTCTACTTGAACCCACTGCCCCGCCCCGATTTCAGTAAAAAAGTGGCGTAAGGTAGAGGTGCGTTCTTGGTCGGCTTTCGATTTAGCATCATCGCCCGAATACCCTCTGGAAGTCACAAAAACGTTGGTGATGGTCGTTTCATTCTGATTTATCAAATACACGCCCCACTCGGCTTCGTTTAGTTCGTTGAAACGGCGGGCAATGGTCACCACAACACCCTCAACGGGGGTAAAATCAATGTCTTTTTTCATATTCTTGGATAAATAAAGCCCCAAAATTAACCCTTTTTGGTACTACATTCCAAGTGATGAGAGAGGAGTGATGAACGATGAGTGCTTCTATTTTTTTGGGGGAAGCATTCTATACGGTCTCAAATCAATAAAGTATTCTGTGGGAGAAAGACTTTCCAATTTAAAAACCCCATCGGAGACAACCAACTGGTTTTTAGGTAAATAACTTGGATAATCAATCTGATTGAAAATGGGCAAATAATGCTCAATTCCCAACAAAAAATTGTAGGCATACAACGGACGACAATCAAACGCTACGGTTGACAAAAATACTTCTTGGGTCATCCGACCTGCGTTTATTTCAAACAATTGGGCTTTGAGCGTCGGCCAACCGTAGTTGTTTTTGCCAAATACTTGGGTTTTCCCCAACGCTTTCCCACTCACTTTTGGCGTATTTTTTCTCGCTAATGGCATGTCAAAAGTTTGACATATTTTGTGGTCACCGTCATCTATTCCACCAACCAAATACTTCCCATTAGGATAAGCCACCACAAACTCCAAACCATCGGCTGTACCCTCAAAACTATCGGCATTGGTAAATAGCCAAATCGAACTACGACGGTCGAGGTACACACTAAACTCCTTCTTTTGCCCATCTTTTTGGTACGAAAAAGTAAGCTGTTCGGTAAATTTCAAGGTTTTTTGGGCAAAACTAGCGCAAGTAATGCCAAAAAGCAGCACTATTAAAAAAGGAGCATGAATAGTTTTCATCAGTTAAATACAGGGCTTGGGGAGAACAAAGCGTTAAAGGTAGCGGGGATGGTTTCTTTGATATTTCGGACGCTTACCCCTCCAAACATTTTGAGCGGAAAACCCCTCATAAAATGGTCCACGCCCATGCGCAATTGGCCCGTGTTGAGCGGCACAAACAACCCTAGGTCAGAATACCGTAAGGGAATTTCGGTGGTGGATTCCCAGCTAATTCCTCCTTTAAGCACGTAGCGTTTTGCTACATACTTGCCTTGGTAGAGGTAAGAACCTTTGATATTTTCCTTATCAAATTCTCGCTTTCCTTTTCGCCCTCCCCAAAATGCCGCTTCGCTAGTCAGGTGAGTACCATCGCTCAATTCTTTGAGGTTTTTCTTGGTTTCGTTGGCTGCTTTGCGACCTTCTGCTAGGTATTTTTCTACTTGAGGAATCACTTCTTTTAACTCCGCTTTCCGCTCGGGCGGTGTGGCTGGATTACGAAGTTCGGCCTTTGCTTTTTCAAGTGCCTCTTCATTCATTTGATCCATCACGGGCTCAATTTCTTCCATTTTATTATAAATCGTTCCCGCCCAGTTTTTAGGAATGGTCAAATTTTTCACCCCTTCCTCATCTTTCGACACAACGTGCATAAACGCGCTATTTCGCTCAGAATAGGTTTTTACCCAGCCGTCTTCCGTACGCACTACCGACACGATGCTATCACCTTTGACGTAAAAGCGAATGGCTTTGTCAGGCTCGGGGTCATACGTCCAGTCAAAGGTCAAATCCATGCAACGGGCGGGGGCATCCTCAAATACGCCCACGGCATACCAAGCGTGTTTGACGCGGTGGGTTTCGGTAGCGCACTTCCCAAACATCTGTTCGGCCGTTTTGACGGTGGCTTCTGCAAAACGTTCAAAGTTGGTGTAGGGCGACAGGCTAAAAAGCGTTTCATACACCAATTTGGCTGCTTTTTGGATACCAATTCCTTTTTCAATGTTATACATTTGATTGTGGTCGTTGGTCCCTTTTCCACCTTCCGACAACAGATAAAACCAATGCGACGCAACCGTGCTGTTGTTATGAACCCAGCAATTACCATTTTTTTTGTCTGCTATACAGCCATTCGTATCTTGCCAATACTTCCCTTCGTAGGTATCAGGGTGCGGGAGAGATGTTCTGGTTTGAAAGGTTGTTTTAGGCCATTTTAGGTTTCGGATACCATTGGGCAAGACATACGGCGCAATCACCCAATCAGGCGTAGCGGGATATCCCCAATGTTTGATGGCAATCCCCAGCATATCAGCAACGGCTTCATTGAGCGATCCAGACTCTCCTTCACTGATAAAATCGGCCACTCCCGAGCGTATAACCCCATGGGTGAACTCATGTCCAATCACCTCCAACGTTACCAAGGGTTTATCTACATAATTTCCAAAACCGATACGATTTTTCTCAACTTCCCAAAAAGCACCTTCCCTTAAATTGCCATCCTCATCGTAAGCCCGACGTAATACAAGCATAGAGCCTTGGTCATCAAAACTGTTACGTCCTAGTTGCGTTTTGTAGTAATCTATTGTTTTTTTCCCCGCAAAAGCCGCATCAGCAAGCCCTTCTTTGGTGAGGCGCGGATCAGTCCATTGGGTAGTAGGATAGTTGACAACCCATTTGGCCGTATCATACACTGACACAAAAGGTTCCTTGTGTGATACCAATATATATTTAGCAGAATCGTTATTGACGTGAATTTCGATGTTTTGAGGCCCATAATGGAACGTTTGCATCGTCGTAATCGTCGGTTTTTTATCCTCTTTACGAACGGGAATGTGTGAATCAAGACATTCTAAAATGAGCGACTCACTCCGCACGACATCCCCTCGATACGCATCCAAATAGTACCTCGTTTTACCTGCAATAATTTGGTGCGCAAGGCGCAACTTTTGGGTAGCTACGTTCAAACGCTCAGGGACAATGATTAAACTTTCGTAAATAGGAGCCGCAATTTTGGACTCTTTGGGTAGCTTTTGAAAAATTTGATTTTCATTAATCATTTTTCCCGTAAGCTCAGGCCAACGCGTTTTATCAAAAGCGTCGCCCGAGGCAAAAAGGGCTTTGCCGTTTGATTCGTGTCTTACTTTAAAATAAGCACCAAAAACGGGGTAATCTTCGATAAACTGCTGAAATGTGGTGATTTTTGAACCCGTTGGGAGTGCAACCGTCTTTTGTTTTCGTACTTGAACTCCGTATTTTTTCTGCATAAACGCAGCAAAGGTTTCAATCGTCACTTCGCTTTCCCGATAAAACTGAAACGACGAAGGAACTTTAGAATACGGACTTTCCACTTCATCAAAATTGGTTGGCACGGGCTGTTCTACTGGCTTTGGTGCGGGGGCAACGGTTTCGGTTGGTTCGCTTGGTTCTTCGGGTTGGGCGGGTGCAGGTGCTCCGCCCCCCTTGGCCATTTTAAGCATTTCAGCCCGCGCTTTTTCCAATTCCCTCAATAAATCAGGCGTGGCATGTCCCTTGGCTTTGAGTTCTTTGATTTGCTCATCGAACATCTTATTGATGTACGCAGGGTCTTTGAGCTTGGCCATTTCGGCCTCGGCTTCTTTGACCGCTTTATCAAGTTCGGCCTGTTGTTGCTTCGACGGTTTTTGCTGCGCCAAAACCTCAACAGAAAGCCCCAAAAACATGACCAATAACCAAGTGAGCTGTTTTGATTTCATGACTTTTATCGGAGTTTTTCGCCGCTTTTACTTATAAATTAATCACAAACGTACCCGACTGTATTTCTGCATTTGCATTGATATAATCCGTCACTTGGGCGTCAAATGTTCCTTCAATTTTTTTGTTGGTAAACGTCGAGAAGCGTACTTTCCCACTTTTAGCAAACAGCGGACTATTCTGTCTTTTGTAAATCAGATTGGCGTTTTTGTTGGTTTCATTGGCAGGAATTTCAAACAAATAATCTACGCCCGTTTGGATGTCTTTCCCCACCATCTGAATGGAAATTTCGTTGGCATCGTCTATTTTTCCAGCGATGGTTAGCAACCCTCCAACGACTGCAATGCCTCCGCTGGCAGCGTTGGCTTTCCAACTTTTACCATCCACTGTCGCAGCAAAAGAGTTGGAGCCGCCTGATGGCGTTGGGTCATCTTCTTTCGACGTTCCTAATTTACAAGCACTTACCAGCACCACTAAGGCTACCAGTGAGACAATAGATTTAAGATTTGTTTTCATTTTGTGTGGTTTTTGGATAACGGTACGATTTTATTTTTCCAGCTTGGTCAACAACATCGACGACTGTTTTTTCCCTTTTTCGTCAAATTGGTCTTGTTTTACAACCCCAACCCCTTTGGCCAAATATTCGGAGCAGACCAATTTTCGGTCGCCCAGAAGTTTCATTTTGGCATCCATGACATACGTAATTTTCAGGCACTCAAATTTTCCTGCGGGAGTTTCCACAGTCTCCATACTTTCCACTTTTCGGTTTGAGATTGTGGCGTTGATATTGATGAGATTCATGCCACTCGCCAACGTTGATGTGATATTTATGGCCGCATCGGGGAGTTTATCACCGACTTTCATTCCTGCGGGATACACCATTTTATCGCCGTCAATATTGAGTTTAATATCGGCCGATTTGGGAATCATATCGCTACTAATATTACGAATATCAGTGACATAGTCGCCCTTATTGCAAGTTCCAGATGCTTGTCCCTTAGCTAAAAGCCGCCCCTTGGTATCAAAAGTTTGAGAATCTAAAACCAACAAAATACCACCATTAACGGGCTTCATGTCCACTACTTCGGTTTTCACGGTAGCAGTTGGCTTGTCTTTTTTGTCGTAACTAACCATTTCAATTTTCATCCCTTTCGAGAGCTTGAAATATTCTGAACACTCTTGAGCAACCAGCTGATACGAACAAAAAAATGAGAGTAAGACTAAGATTTTTTTCATTGGAAATTTGTTTTTATTTACACTTAGCCAGCACTTCGGCGGCCAGTTTTTTTGCCAATTCGATGTTTTCGTTGTCATTATTACTGATTTCCACGCTCACTTGAAAGGTAATTTTACCCACCAAAACCGTCAGTTCTTTTTCTTTGATGCGCCACGAGGCCGCATCTCCTATCCCAGCAATTTCTTTAAACGTGATGTCATCACCCGATAAGTCTTTGGCCATCTTCGTGGCGGTTTCGGTGGTTTTGGCATCGTAGCCTTTTTCTTTCATCGACTCTCCCGCTTTTTTGAAAGCGGCCTCTTTTTCGGCGGCAGTGGTGTTTCGATAAAAAGCCTTGAAATTTTCCAAAGGAGTCGGTTTTCCCATGATTGTAAACAAGTCACTTCCTACCCATCTGAGTCCTATTCGATTGGACGAAGGATATTCAATTTCACGGCCCGAAATCGTCATTTTCCGCACCCTATCACTATCCCACGTGTATTCGTAGGTGTCTTTGTCGTGCTTTTTGGCCTCTGAGCGATAGCTATAACTTTTCTTGGCCTGCGCAGGAATAGTGTAATGTTTCTTAATGACATCAAGCGGCAGCAGTTGGTCGAGCGTCCCTTTATCAGCGTGTGATTTGAGGCAGTCGGCATTTCCTGAAGTTGAAACAGCTTCCGTTTTTTCTACTTCAGTGGTACTTTTTTCGGTGCTGTTGGCCGTGGTGTTGTTGCACGCTGTGATGGCAAAAGCTGCAATAACAGGCAGAAGAATGAATGATTTCATGGTTTATTCGCAGTCAATGTCTTTGATTTGGTCTTCATACACTTTTCGTTGGGCGGCTGTGTAAACGCTACACGACCGAATAATGTCGCTCAACGATTTTTTGACAGCTTCGCATTTTGTTTTGTTGTTAATGTCTTGCGACCAGGCGGTGAGTACCTTTTCATACTCGGCAGAGGCTTTTTCGCAGGTAGTACCCGTTGGGTCTAAAGCCCCTTTTTTACAGGACAACACTGCCAACAAACAGAAGAAAACGATGAGTTTTTTCATAGCATTTTGAATTATGTTAGTATAGAAATGGATTATCGGTGCTGATACGTAATGACAAGGCTGTGAAATCTGAGTGTGTCTCCCGTCCAGTTTCCAACCGACGAGATATTGACATAATACGAGTTGTTCTGATTGTCCACCGTTTCTGTCACCGACGCGGCTACACTTCCTATCGCGGCTACGTTCGTAGAAGTCTGTGCCGTTGCGATGGTTGTAAACGCATTGGTCGTGTGCGTGTTTTTACTAAACACAAAAGAGATATTAGAGGCAGAGTTGTCCAGCACGTACATTCTCACGTTGGTAATCACCACGCCATCAGGGAGGTTTACAGGCAAATACATGGTTTTTCCAGCGTTTGTCGAATTAAACCACGCGTAGCCACTTCCTTTGCGGAGTTGGTCGTCCCAGTCCTGTGCTTGCACACTGCTAAAATTGTAACTTTGGTAGTAGTTTGACGTATTGGAGACGCGCAGAATCCCGTCTTTATCGGCAAACACAGGGCGCCGTTCGCTATCGGATACTTGGTTAAAATCAAGCTCTCTGGAGCGGATGGTTCCTATTCCATTGGTTCCATCTACGTCCAATGCCGCTTTCGACTTCCCAGATTCTCCCACAAAGAAGCTCCCAAATTCAAAGTGAGCCGCTGGAATATCGTCAATCTGAAACTCCAACCCTTCATACCCCCAAATTTTCAATTGCTTATCTAGCCCATACATCCCGCCGACAAACGTGTTGTTTTTGGTATATAGTGGTAACATGATGAAACTCTGATCACTTTGTAGGGTCAAAGGCACGGAGCTTTTTCCGCGAATGACAACGGAATCCGAAGTGCTATTGTGAAGAAATGTGCTTTTAGAGGGGCTAATGACGACGCTTTGGGCGTAGCCAATTTCTCCTAAAAAAAAGAAAAAACACCCCACCCAAAAACAACGAACTACCGCAAAAATGCCAACACTTTTGTTTCTATTTTTCATTGACTATAAGCCGTTTACTTACGCTTAAACGTAAAGTTCGTTGTTACTTCGCAGGCAGCTTGGGTCGGTATCTGAAACGATACGTGGAGTGCTCCTTTGATTTCTTTGGTAGTGACTACCTCAAAATCGTAAACACTTTTAATCGTTGGCTTCGTTTCGGGCAAAATAATTGCCTTGTAGCTATTAGGGGCATTAGTAACCCAAGGTGTTTTGGGTGGCAATAAGTCCTCGGGCGTAAACGGTTTTTTAAATGTTTTATTCCCACTTTTTAGTCCTGCGGTACTTTTTAGCTGGGTCGCGAGTTGAGGGGAGCAGTTCTTAGTAACAGCGGGTTCGGTAATGGCCACCCAATTCCCATCTTCAGGCTGAATCACAGCCTCAAACGGAACGGTTCCACCCTTGGCCACAGGAGGCTCTCCTTTTCCTCCAAAATACGCGTGCAACTCCTTCAAATTACGTTTTGTATCGGGATAATGTACATCCTGATTTTGCTTATTTTTGAAAAAAACCAACGTGCCTTTGTCCTTCTCAAAAGTTCCCAAGTAATTAAACATTCCATCGAGCTGGGCGTAGGTGTATTGGGTTTGGTAAAACTTACAACCTCCCCCCAACTTACAGTACGCAATCGTCACTTGGGCACGAAGCTGCATCCCTAACGCTAAAGTAACGGTAAGTAGTAGAGCTATTTTGTTGCGTGTTTTCATGGCGCTGAATGGTTATAGTTTGACAAACTCCACGCGGCGGTTATTCGCTTTTCCTTCAGCAGTCGTATTCGGCGCAACGGGCTGCGACTCGCCTTTGCCATCCGTTTCCATGCGAGCGGCTTCAATGCCAAACTCCGTTTGAAGGGCGTTTTTGACCGATGCAGCTCGGCGTTTCGACAGGTCTAAGTTTTTGGCATCTTCGCCATCAGCATCAGTATGACCAATGATGCGAACTTTGACCGTGGCGTTTTCTTTTAATACCGTACCCAATTCTTTTAAAACACCGTACGATTCGGGCTTGATTTTATCAGAATTGACGTCAAACAAAATGCCCGTCGTGCTAAATTTCCCTTCGGTAATGAGCTTAGAACGCGTATCGGGTGCGCCTACCGCTACGCGCAGATTGGCCAGATAAACCGTTCCTTCAAAGATACTGGTCGCAAAAAGCATCGAATACTTGAGAGAAGAATCAAACGCCTTCGGCAAGTCCCATATCTTGGTTTCGTTTACGTAAATCCGCAAGCGGGTTTTCTGTTTCCAGATAGAAACGCGGTTGGCGACGTTGGTTTTCCACACCAACCGATTGGTATTTTCTACCACCTTCTCACTGTTTTTGTCGAATACCCACACACTGCTCGTGCTGCTTTCTCCGTCGGCCGTTGGGTGAATATCAATGCCTGCCTGGGCTGATGAGTTGAAGTTTTGGTCGAACGTCAATTTCCGTTCTTTAAACTCAGGAAAAAAAACTTTCAACCCCGACATATTGACGCTCAAGTCTTCAGAAGCCAACATATCAAACTCCATTGTGAAGTTCTCGGGCAATTCTTTCACAAATTCAGGGTAGTAAACGCCACTTTTGGCAAACTGCAAAAACTTTGCGCCCTCCATGGTCACCACTTCCCCACTGGCATTGGTATTCCATTTGGCAGGAAAATCGCCCACGGCATCTTGCGAAAAATCTTCAGTAGCGACGATTTTTTCGCCTGGCACAAAATCAAACTTAGAATATGCCTTCATACTCTTGGGCTCGTCTTTGGCCGCTGCCGCTCCTCCTTGCGAGTTCGCTTTTGTAGAACTTGCTTTGCTCGACGACGTTTCGTTTACTTGCGCATCATTGCTATCTTCCTGCTGCTGCTCGTCGTTGTCTTTCGTGGTTTTTCCTTTCGTTTTTTGGTCTTTTTCTCCTTTATTTTTCTTTTTAAAGATATTACCAATTCCTTCTTCAACTTTATCGAGACCTTTGTTAATACCTTGGTCAATACGGCTATTTACCCGTCCTTCTACGCTTCGTTCAGTCGTTTTTTTGGGATCTTCCACTCGAATTTGCGCCGTGGCCGAAACCGCCAACATGGCTCCAAAAAAACTACTTAGGCCAATTCCTCGAACCTTGAAAGCTACGTTGATTACCATAGTGTGTATGTGTTTGAATAAAAATCTGATGGGCTCAAAGTTGGGCAATCTCTTTTATACCATTTGGCTTCATTTCATACATCGCGATTTTCGCTCCATCAAACCGCCATTTCAATCAATAATTTCAATTTACAACGCCCATTGATTCAGACCGAGGCTTAATCAATTCAAAACCTACCTACATAGAGTGATAAAAGGAGATTGGAAAAAATTTGTCTTTCTTTGAGGGTATAATTTGATTCGCTCTGCCACTATGTATCGTCGGTTTGTGTTTTGGGTGTTGTTTGTTGTGGGCTTGCCACTTTGGGGCAAATCCGACACCCTCTATGTCAGCCACATCAATGGCCGTACGATGCTGTATGACATCGCCTACTGCACAACCAGTTTGCTCAACAGCGACAAAGATTCTCTTCAGCATTTGCTCCAACAGCCTCAACGTTGGCAACGGCTTACGGCTAAAACTCCCAGTTTCGCCCAGCGTTCGCACTGGCTTCGCTTTTTCCTGACCAACGATACCGACACGACGCAGACGTTTTACGTTTATCTCACCAACGCCAACCAACGGGTAACGCTCTTTTATGCGCACCACGGCCAGTGGCATTCTACGACCAATGGTACTATGGTTCCCACTTCGGCTTGGGCGGTGCCTTATTCGGACAACTATGTTTTGTTCAACATTCCTGCTCGCGCTACCTTTACAATAGTGAGCCGAATCGCCCACGAACAAGGTGCACTGCCTTTTTGGACGCATTTTACCAATCCCAAACCCTCGTGGGGGCTACAATTCCAAAAACCAGAATACCATGCCGAGCGCATCCTCGATGAGTATCGCCGCAATATGCCTGAGTTTCAGTACCGAAGCTGGATTCAAGGGGCTTTGGCGTTGGTTACGCTTTTTTTAGCCTTGCTTTACTATCAATACCGCCACCGAATTTATGCCTACTACGGGGCCTATGTCTTGTGTAGTTTCGTATTTTCTTTGCTTAAAACACGCGCTTATACCCCACTGGGTCAGGCACTTGGCGAGTGGCCATTGCTGAAAACCCACTTAATGGAATCATTGCTGTGGTGGGGAATTGGGGCGTACCTTTTTTTCATGACGGAGTTACTTGACTTGTCCAAAAACCACCCCAACATGAAAAAGTGGTTTTTACGACTGGCTTTTGTCTTGATGGGCTACGGAGGGTTATATTTGACGGTGATGTTGCTTACCAACGACCTTGGTTTTCAGCAATTTTCGTTTTGGGGCGGACGTTTTGTAGCTTTCCCGATTTACATCCTTACCCTTTTTTGGATTCGTCGCAGCGTTCGGTCGCCGATGGTGCCGTATGTCATTTGGGCGAATGTCGTTTTGGGCTTTTTTGGATTATTGGCGTGGTTGCGGGCGGGGCGCGTTATTTTGGAAGGGGTTAAACTTCCCGCCAACGTCGATGATTTGTTGACACTTTCGTTTGCCGTAGTGATGGAAATCTTGGTATTATCGTTGGCCATTGCGCATCGTTTCAGGTTAAACGAAAAAGAAAAAACCGAAAGCCAACGCGCTTATTTTCAAGAACTTCAAACCAAGGCAGCCAACGAAAAACGCATTGCCGAAACCGAAATGCTGGCCTTGCGGTCGCAAATGAACCCGCATTTTTTGTTCAATAGCCTCAATTCCTTAGAATACTTGATTGTTGCCAACGACGAACAAAAAGCGACCCAGTACCTTTCTAAATTCTCCAAACTGCTTCGGATGATTTTATCGCACTCGCGGGAAGAAGCCATTTCGCTCGAAGAGGAATTAAACGCACTCAATTATTATTTAGAGATTGAAGCCACCCGACTGGGCGAGGATTTTGCTTACCGCTTAGAAGTTGCCTCCAGCATCGACACGGCTTCGGTGATGATTCCCCCGTTGTTGTTGCAGCCATTTGTCGAAAATGCCATTTGGCACGGACTCATGCCCAGCGACGAACCCGAGAAAAAATTAGCGATTCGGATTACCCAAAAAAGCGAGCAACTGCTTGAGTTTGAAATTGAAGACAACGGCATTGGCCTAAAAAAAGCGACCGAAATCCGAAACCGTTCTACGATGCGTCGGAAGTCACACGGGATGGAAATTACCCAACGACGCATTGAGTTATTTAACCGAAATTACCCCAACCAACTCGCCATCGAAGTATTCGATTTGAAAAAAAGTAACCACACAGGAACGTTGGTGAAGATTGGGTATAATTTGTAATCAAATCCGAGGCACAACAGCAGATTTTATCATAACCCACAATCAATTGATTTGTAATTTTATCAAACAAATCACTTGTTCGGCTTGTAATTTTATCAAAAACTACCAATATTTGATTTGTAATTTTATCAAATAACAAATGTACATTCCCCGTAACATAGATTCTGAACTTGAAAATTGGCGAGTAGCGAAACTACGAAAGCCATTACTTTTGCGTGGTGCGCGACAGGTTGGAAAATCGGCGGCGGTACGACAATGTGCGCAAAAATTTGACTTTTTTATTGAACTTAATTTTGATGAAAACCCGCGTTACAAGGGTATTTTTGAACAAAACCTTGGCATTGATGAAATTATTGAATTAATACAAGCAGCGACAAATACATCACTTGTACCAGGTAAAACACTGTTGTTCTTAGACGAAATTCAAACCTGTATTCCTGCTATTTCGTCATTACGGTATTTTTACGAAAAAGCGCCTGACTTACATGTAATCGCCGCAGGGTCATTATTGGAGTTTGTGCTATCCGAAATCCCCTCATTTGGGGTAGGGCGCATCCGTTCACTTTTTATGTACCCACTTGATTTTGAAGAATTTTTGGGTGCATTTAATGAACAAATTTTACTAAAAACACTCCGCAACGCATCGCCTGAAAAGCCACTCCCCGATCTCTTACACGACAAGCTCAAATACTATTTTAAACGCTTTTTGGTGGTAGGTGGAATGCCTGAAGTTGTACGAAACTACGCCCAAAACAACGATATTCTTGAAACACAACGGGTAATAGATGACTTGATAGTATCGTTTGAAAGTGATTTTGCCAAATACAAAAATCGCGTCCCTGTTGCACGAATTCGAGAAGTTTTCAACGCCGTTGTTCGACAAACAGGTGCACAATTTACCTATTCATATCCACAAGCCACCCTCACAAATATTCAAATTAAAGAGGCGCTCGACCTACTTCAAAGGGCAGGATTGGCGCACTCTGTTACCCACTCCGCCGCAAACGGACTTCCCATCGGTGCTGAAATCAACCCCAAAAAACGCAAATGGATGCTTTTCGATACAGGTATAATGCAACGTATTTTGGGCCTATCCATCGGGGATTTGTTGCTTGAAGATACGTTGGAAGTCATTAATAAAGGAGCCATTGCCGAACAACACGTCGCACTCGAACTCATTAAAAGCCAATCACCTTACCAGCAAGTACAGCTCTATTATTGGCACAGAGATGCCAAAAGTAGCCAAGCCGAGATAGATTTTTTAGTACAAAAACACAGCGACATCATTCCTGTCGAAGTGAAGGCTGGCTCACGAGGAAGTATGCAAAGCATGTATATTTTCCTGAAAGAAAAACAAAGTCGCTATGGTATTCGGTTTTCGCTCGAAAACTTTTCCAGCCTCCCTTCTATCATGGTTTTTCCGCTCTATGCGGTCAAAAATGCAATGCACACTCAAGTCCCTCAAACATGATACGCGCTATTCTCATTGACGACGAAAAACCCGCCACCGAGTTGTTGGAGCTCAAGCTCAAACGACTCAACATGGGTGTGCAAGTCGTTGCCAAATTTAACCAGCCCGAAGCGGCCGTGGAATTTATCCGAATGACGCCGTTTGATGTGCTTTTTTTAGACATTGAAATGCCCCGCCTCAACGGCTTCGACTTGCTCGCACAATTTGCTGATTTTCACTTTGATGTCATTTTTACGACGGCCTATGACCAATACGCCATTCGGGCGTTTCGCGTGAGTGCCTTGAGTTATTTATTGAAACCCATTGAAGAACATGACCTCCGCGAAGCCCTTGGGCGTTGGCAACAGAAACGCATCAAACAACTACAAACTCCTCAAATTCAACTCTTTCACGAACATTCGTCGCCCAAACAAGCACCGCAAAAAATAGCCCTACCAACCAACGAAGGGCACGAAATCATTGAGATTGTCAACATCGTTCGCTGCATGGCCGACGCCAGTTACACGCATTTTTACATGAACGATGGCCAAAAAGTGATGATTTGCCGCACGCTCAAAGAAGTAGAACAGGCCCTCGACCCCAACGGCTTTGTGCGGGTACACCAGTCGCACCTGATAAACCCTCAGTTTTTAAAGAAAATTGTCAAACAAGAGGGCGGCTACTTGTTGATGTCCGATGGGGCGCAAGTGCCTGTTACCAAACAAAAGAGGGATTGGTTGATAGAGCAATTTCACGGCCTAAGTCGAAGTTAAGCACTTTGGCTTTGTTATCTGTTAATCGTTATCAGTTAACCGTATTGATTGACTGATAATGTATTAAACATTTTTATGCCTTAAATACTTCTGAATAAGCGACCCGATAAATGCAAACAAAAACCCGTTTAAAATGGCAGCAATTAACACCATCCCTGGCGCTATTTCATCGTTGGGTGGAATGGTGGGAAGTACAAATACTTTGAATGTCAAAAGGAAACCTACTAATCCAAGGGCAAATCCGATGATTTTGACTATGTTCTTTTTCATGGCTGTTGTTGTTTTGTGATTGATGGACAAAGGTAAAATAATTAACTTTGTTTTTCAAAGTACTTTTTATATTTTATTTTTCAACTGAAACGTTTTTTCGCAACGAATACGGTATTTCAGAAGGGTTTTGTACCTTTGCACCTTAGAAATACGTCTATGACCGAACAAATCCTAATTCTTGATTTTGGTTCGCAATATACCCAACTCATCGCTCGACGCGTCCGCGAACTAAACATTTACTGTGAAATTCACCCCTTCAACAAAATTCCCGAAATTACGCCTGCTATCAAGGGAGTCATTCTTTCTGGTAGTCCTTGCTCCGTGCGCGACGTCGATTCGCCACGCGTTGACTTGGATTTATTTCGGAATAAACTACCGTTGTTGGGCGTTTGCTACGGTGCCCAGCTCATGGCGCATACCCTTGGAGGCGAAGTAAATGCCTCTAAGCACCGCGAATACGGCCGTGCCATTCTCAACCATCCCGAACACTCGCTTTTGTTGGATTCGGTATCACCGACTACCCAAGTTTGGATGTCGCACGGGGACACCATCACCAAAATCCCTGATAATTTTGAATTGATTGGCTCCACCGATTCGGTAAAAGTAGCCGCGTTCAAATTGACGGGCGAACAAACCTACGGCATTCAGTTTCACCCAGAAGTAACGCACTCTACGGAAGGCAAAACGATTTTGAAAAACTTCGTGGTGGACATCTGCGGATGTACGCAAAACTGGACGTCGGAGTCGTTTGTGGAAAGCACCATCCGTGACCTAAAAGAAAAACTTGGCGACGATAAAGTGGTGATGGCTTTGTCGGGCGGGGTTGACTCTACGGTGGCAGCGTCGTTGGTTCACCATGCCATTGGCAAAAACCTCTACTGTATTTTTGTTGACAACGGACTTTTGCGTAAAGACGAGTTTGAAAGTGTATTGCACTCGTACCAAGACATGGGCCTCAACATCAAGGGGGTTAACTCGAAAGACCATTTTTACGGCCTATTAGAAGGTTTGACCGACCCAGAAGCCAAGCGTAAAGCGATTGGAAAAGCATTCATTGATATTTTTGACCAAGAAGCCCACCTCATCGAAGATGTAAAATGGCTTGGTCAAGGAACGATTTATCCCGACGTCATTGAGTCGGTTTCGGTCAAAGGCCCTTCGGCGACCATCAAGTCGCACCACAACGTGGGTGGTTTGCCCGATTTTATGAAACTTAAAATCGTGGAACCGCTCAATACGCTCTTCAAAGACGAAGTTCGTAACGTTGGGCGTGCCCTTGGAATTTCCGACAATATTCTCAAGCGCCACCCATTCCCTGGCCCAGGGCTTGCGATTCGTATTTTGGGGGATATTACTCCCGAAAAAGTAGCCATTTTGCAAGAAGTTGATGCCATCTTTATCAATGGTCTCAAAACGCGCGGCCTTTATGACCAAGTTTGGCAAGCAGGCGCTATGCTCCTACCCGTACAAAGCGTGGGTGTGATGGGCGACGAACGTACCTACGAGCGCGTGGTAGCGCTGCGGGCCGTTACGTCAGTCGATGGCATGACCGCCGACTGGGCACACCTACCGTACGATTTCTTGGCCGATATTTCCAACGAAATCATCAATCGTGTCAAAGGCGTTAACCGCGTTGTTTACGATATTTCGTCAAAACCACCCGCAACGATTGAGTGGGAATAAAGTATGAAGTCCACGGTCGATGGTCGATAGTCCATGGTTTTAAACCGTAGAGGATTGACTATCGACTGTGGATTATCGACCATCGACTCCAATGTTAAGTTTCTTCCGCGTTAATGCTCCTTATCAAATCTTGAGTTTCATCGTTGTGTTGATGATACTACAAGTGCCTTTGTACATCAGTTCGCCCGATTTGCTGATTCCAGAACTCCAATGGATGCTTGTCGGCGAAAAAATGTCACAAGGATTTATGCTTTATCGCGATGTGTGGGACAATTTGAGTCCGTTGTCGGCAGCCGTTTATTGGGGAATGGATGAGCTCTTTGGCCGCTCTCCTTTGGCACATCGAACGGTTGCCAATATCCTCATTCTTTTTCAGGCCATCTACTTCAATTACATTTCCAGCGAACGGCAGCTTTTTACCGAACGCAACTACGTTCCAGGAGTTCTTTACATTTTATTTTTAAACGTCTCTTTCGATTGTAGTACATTGTCGCCTGCCCTGATGGGTACGACCTTCATTTTGCTTGCTTTCGGCACACTCATTCGTCAAATGCAGCGCGAAGGGGTAACCGACGAGGTTTTTGAAATGGGCTTTTACCTGAGTGTCGCTACCCTATTTTATTTGCCCATGGGGCTTTTTGCTCTTTGGACATTTGCTTCCATGCTTTTGTACACGGGCGCTACTTTTCGTCGGCATACGTTGGCATTTTTTGGGTACATTTTTCCTTTAGCACTCCTATTGCTCTTCTACTTTTTCCGTAATGCACTGGATGATTTAAGCCAAAATTTGCTCACCTCAGCTTTTCGGACACGGCGTTATAATTTCAACGATTTTATTGGTGTACTTGGCGTGTTGGGAGGCGTGTTTTTGATAGCTGGCTTAGGCTTTTTTCAAACATTAAGCTATCCTCGGTTCATCAACTATCAGACGCGTATTCACCAAATCATGATGTTGTGGACCATCACTGCCGTGATTTCGATTGGCTTGATGCCGTTTATCGCTCCGATGCAGTTTTGTGTGTTTATACCGCCGTTGGTCATGTTTTCGGTCAACTTTTTTATGCTGATGAAACGTCGCTGGATGGCAGAGGTTCTTTTTTTGGGTCTTTTTGTCATTCTATTTTTCTTTCGCTATCAGTCAACATTCCTTGATAACGCATTCAGTATCAACGAATCTACGCGTTTGGAAAATCTAAAAATTCAGCCGTCATTGTTGCCTGAACAAATTCGTCAGCAAAAGATTTTGGTGATTGGTGAAGATGAAGGTGAATACAAAGACAATTTTCCCGCAACGGCGTACCTCAACTGGGAGCTTGCCCGCTACGATTTTGATAACTTAGACAGTTACGAAAGCGTTATTAGCATTTTTGATAATTTCCAAGCCGACCCACCCACCTACGTCATCGACAAAGAAAAGCTTTTGCCCATTTTATTCAAACGCCTTCCGGAGTTGGGCGAGTTGTACCAACCCACCCAATGGAAAGGAATCTATCAGCGCAAATCTTCTAATCTCTCGAAATAAAACGCACGGCGTGCCTCACCATGTGCCTGAGGTTGCTCATCATCTCAGTACTCGTCCTCCACATTCGCAGAAACGTCAGGTTGTGAGCAACCTGACCACCATGTGCCTGAGGTTGCTCACAACCTCAGTACTCGTCCTCCTCATTCGCAGAAACGTCAGGTTGTGAGCAACCTGACCACCATGTGCCTGAGGTTGCTCACAACCTCAGGACTCGTCCTCCTCATTCGCAGCAGCGTCAGGTTGTGAGCAACCTGACTCACGGCGTAAGAACCTGACTCACATTAACACTCCGTCATACTCAGGGCCAAGCCCGCTTCTGAAGTCTCTTTGTATTTTTTGGACATATCACGCCCCGTGGCACGCATGACTTTAATGACACTATCAAACGAAATTTTCTGCATTTCGGGGTCAATCGTCATGGCCAATAAATAGGCATTGTAGGCTTTGGCAGCCCCCATGGCGTTGCGCTCAATACACGGGATTTGGACATAACCACCAATGGGGTCACAAGTCATTCCGAGGTGGTGCTCGATGCCAATCTCCGCCGCTGCTTCCACTTGGCCCATCGTTCCGCCATACGCATACATCAACATCGCCGCTCCCATGGCCGATGCCGTCCCTATTTCTCCCATACACCCCATTTCTGCTCCCGAAATACTGGCATTGTGTTTAACCAAAAAACCAATGGCCGCCGCCGCCAGCATTCCTTCTCGCATTTTTTGAGGCGAGTAATGAAAATGGTTTTTCATCAAATACGTCAACCCTGGAAATACCCCAGACGCCCCCGAAGTCGGCGCCGTCACGACAATACTTCCAGCGGCGTTTTCTTCCGAAGCCGCCAAACAATAGGCGTTTAAAAACATCAAAAAGCTATCGGTTGTAGCGGCATGGAGTTTGGCTTTTTCGTATAACAAAGCTGCTTTCCGCTGCAAGCGAATACTGCCAGGCAACAGCCCTTTGGCCCGAATTCCCCGCTTGACAGCCTTGTGCATAAACTCTAAAATCTGGTCAATTTTTCGTACTATTTCTTTTTCTGGTACTCCCGTAATAGCTTGCTCGTTTTGAATCATCAACTGCGCCAGCGTCAGTTGGTGTGTTTTCAAATGTTTTTTTAATTCATCCATCGTACTGTAGGGGTACTTGGGTTCGCCTTGTGAGGTTCCTTCGGGCAATTGCCCTTTTTGTTGGATAAATCCCCCTCCTACCGAGTAATACTCTCCTTCCAGCAACACCTCTCCTTGGGCGTTACACAACCGCAAAATCATCGTATTTGGGTGCGGGAAGTTGGCTTTACCTTTATGATAAATGATGCTCTGCCCCGAAATGGGCACTTCCACTCCCTGAAAAGTGACGTAGTACTGTTCGGCTTCGTTTTTCATCAGACCGCTCAGGTTCTTTGGGTCGCAGGTATGCGGTTGCCAGCCCAAAAGCCCGCCTACAATGGCTCGGTCGGTGCCGTGGCCTTTACCCGTGGCGCTTAGGGAGCCGTACAAATGGATTTCGAGCGTGGTAGCACGCATCGCTATTTCAGTGGGCAGCGAGGCGAGGTCTTGTAAAAAACGATACGCCGCTTTCATTGGGCCAATGGTGTGTGAGCTCGATGGCCCAGGGCCCACTTTAAATAAATCGAACAGCGAGGTGGTGATGGTATTTTTGGAAGACATATAGTAGTTTGTAAAATGAAGTGCGAGATTGTTGCCAAAAATACAAGAAAAAACGCGAACAAATCAGCTAGATTCGTTCGCGTTTTAAAGTATTAGATGCCTTATTTTTCTACTCTTCCATTCCTTCTTCGTAGGTACTTGTGCGTGAAAATATAGCATCTCTTAGTTTCTTTTGCTTCCATTTAGGAATAATGTTCGGGTTTTTGAAAATCACTTGCAACAATAATTTTTGCGTAATTGTCAAATATCGGCTCACTTTTGGTTGGTCCATCCCAAAGGTTTCAGCCAATTCCTCTTGCAAAACACCTCCTTTGAGGTACGTCAACACGAACAAAAGTGCATCTCTCGAATCACTGAAAATGCTGTTTTTACGGACAGAAATTTGCTTTCTTTGGCGCTGCTGCCCCGTAAATGTGAAAAAGTAGAAATACAATTGCCATTCTTCGCGAAAAGCATAGTACAAAGCCAAAAACTCTTCGTTTTTAAGCCCCGTTAGTCTCCTAAGACCTTGTTCGTCGGCCTCAAGCTCGTTGTAGCGCCTTACTGGCATAAAGTTCATTGTCATGATGATATAAAAATTGAGAATGGGTGTGTTTAATTAACTTTTGAAAATGGGTTGATTATGAAATATAGGTTAGCTTGCGTTTCGTAACATCGTTGACGGGTTGACCATAAACCTTTTTTTGAAAGCCTTGTCAAAATTGGCCGTACTGGTATAGCCCAACTGCGACGCTATTTCTGAAATTGTCCACTTTTTTTCCAACAATTGATTTTTTGCTTCGTCTAGTTTCAGGTTCAAGTAGTACTCATACGGGGAAGCACCAAAACGAACTTTGAAACATTTCTTGAATTTTGAGACACTCATACCCGCCTCCTTTGCCAAGAAATCAATGGACGGCAAAATCATGTTTATTCCAAAAAATTGGGCTTCAATAGCCTCAATTTTCTGTAAATCCTGCCCATTCAACTGGCAGGCAACCGACTTTTTTCCTTTCAACTGCGAGCTTAAATCTGCAATTAACTGCAAACACTTTGCCTGCAACATCAATTTCCAGTTGAATGCCCCTACGTGTTCAACCAAATCGTCAATCCAGTCGGGGTAAGTACTGATGCACAAAAAACTCGCCGATTCTGACATCAATAACTCCCGTAACTTAACTTCATCAGGGTCCCCCGACTCGTTAATGCCCAGTTGCTCGCACAGCCAATCTCTGTGTAAGTTTACCGACAGTACAGTAGTTTCTTGGTTAGCTTCTAACTCCAAATCGACTATCATACTTGAACTAAAAAACACGCCAGAGGTATATGATTCAAATAATCTTACATCTCCTGAGTCGTTTCTTAATTCCAACTTGTGTTTTCGAGACGACTTGATTAATTGGAGCGTCCAATACTCATTTGTCCCAAAATTCTCCTTACAAAAACCCAATGGTTGCTGAGTCACCAATTTTCCAACAAATGGAATGAAGTTTTTGTTATAAGGCACCGTGTTGACTCTCAAAAAAGAGTCTTCATAACGCATTGTAAATGTTGTCGCAGTTTCGGGAGTTGTACCTAACTGCCTCGCAAGATCATCCAGCCATTTTTCAGATGGTTGGATATTAAAATTGATTTTCATTTTAGTACATACTTATGGCGTGTGAAACAAATGTGCTTTAGGGCATAAATTTTCGACCAAAGTTCGGGTAAAGCATGTAGTACAAATGAACATACAAATGCGCAACAAACACTCTAAAATTATAATTCTGAAGTAGATTTTATGGAATCTTTGAATTTTTTGGGAGAAAGACCCGTGTTTCTTTTGAAAACTGTGTAGAACGACGACTCCGAATTAAAGCCTGAGTCAATCGCAATGGCAAACATAGTGGCTGTTTCGTTGCCAGGTTCTAACAACAACTGCTTGGCACGGTTGATGCGATATACATTGAGAAGTTCATTAAAATTAAGCTCCCATTCGCGGTTAATGATGTAGGATAAGTGGTGCGGATTCATGCCAATTTCTTTGGCAAACTCGCTAAGGGACAACTTAACATTTAGATATAATTCTTTGGTTTCAAGGGCTTCTTTTACGCGCTGTACGTATTCTTCTCGCAACTCTGGCGCTAATTCTTTTTTCGGACTAAGGGTATTGGTCGCACTTGCGATGCGAACGGCTTGTAAACGCTCGTCTTTGACTTTAATAGGAAGCGAAACGGCAGGAACGCCCGCTTGAAACCATTCCATTGTCACGGCCAAAATAGTCAGTGCGCTGATTAAACCTACTACCGTTAAAGAGACATATTGGGGTACAACGAAAAATACCTCAACTCCCATCATTAAAATACATGTCAATATACCACCTATCAATCCCTGAATACTATAGAAAAGTTTATCTTTGGTAGCTATTTCGTAATGTTTAAATACCAAAGTTTCAAGGTATATGGCCGTACCGACATTAAACAGGAAAGCGCCTCCGAGTGCCGTAAAGAAAAACGTGCTTTGGTAAAAATTATCATGTTGAACCATTCCAGCAGCATACATGTAAGAAAATGCCTTCACATACAAACCCGCTGGCACCAGCAGCCACTTGGCCGAAAACGCCTCTGTGTGCCCCAAAGCAGTCCGAACCGACTGTACAAGGGCCACGGGAATCAATAATAACAACGTTTCGGGAATCCAGCGCATAAAGCCTTTCATCATACCTATTGGGAGCAACGAAAACGCTTGGTGAATGCCTAAAATCACAAAAATAGCCCCTAAATAGTAGGGGTAGCTTTCTTTTTTAAAGCGAAAGCAAAGCACGCTCGCCCACAAGCACAGTCCGATATTGATGATGTTTGCTCCCATTTCTGTGTAGCATCAGCTATTTTGGATATAAAAATAACTCAGTTTTTCGACATTTGTATTCCAAAATAAACACATTTTAATTAAATTTTCATGTTTTAATTTCATTTTTTACCCTCTTAGACTATTCATCTTCATATCTTTTCAATAAAAATAGAGCCCCCTTTTCAGAAGGCTCTATTCCTACTTTTCCTATCTTCAAGAACTATTATTTACTCATTAGGTAATAATAATATTCATTGGGGGAGATTAAGCCGTTTTCATAAGAACCCGACCCACCTTCAGGCTTAAAGTAATACTCCATACTGGCCAAAAACTCATCCGAACTACCACTCGCGACGTGTACTGCTTTTTTTACCCCATTTTTAAGGCTTGAAACTGTGATTTTATATTTTGTGGCGGGAATATCATTTAGATAATACGCCTGACCAACCCCTGAAGCAATCGTAAATTTGCGTTCAATCGTTTTACCAACAGCCGATGTTCCGTCAAGGTATTTAGCTTCTGCGACGGGGGTAAACAAGACCGAAACTTCAGTTCCTGCGGGCATCTCGTCGGTAAAGGCATTGTAATTGATAAATTTTATGGTGCCACCAAAATATCCTGTGCCGTTTTCTTTGCTTGCGACCCTGTCAGGAATTCGTCCGCTCAATTTCCAAACAAAATCTTTCGTTGTACCGCTTGCTGGCACATTAAACGCGTCGTAATCGCTTTCTTTTTCCATCCCTAACCTGATTTGGTAGAGTTGGTCTTCAAACACTGATTCTTTCCAAGCGTATATCTTGTACCCTCCAATAGCGCTCACTGTCACACTATACTTGCCCGCCTCGTTGGTAGTGGCTGTATAATGTATATTGTTTCCGTTTGGGTTTTCGACTCTAATCCTCGCTCCTCTTAGTGGGTTGCCAGCGGCATCCTTCACCGTACCGCTAATGGTGTAAGGTTGTGCATTGTTGGGATTCATGGGGGTAACCTCGCAGGACATTACCAATAAACCTGCTAATAAAAAAAAGAATGCTGTTAATCTTGACGTTGTCATCGTACATTAATGTTTTAAAATTTTGTAAATACGGTTGAGCGATTATTCAGTGTCTCAACCAATTGATGGCTGCTTTAACTATTTCATCCTGCATCAATTCCTGAAAAGACTCTTGACCATGGATGGGTATATTGGGTTGGATGGTCTCTGGGAAACAAACCTTCGACGCATCTGCAATACGGGCGGTAGAAAAAAGGAAATAGGTCTTGTTATCATTAAAAACAAATCCATTGGTGGCATTCGCTAAGCCCGCTGTAGGTGCTCCAATGAGTACGGTGTTGCTGCGTTTGCTGAAAACGGCCGCAGTTATCTCACCAGAACTGGCAGTGCCTGGCCCTACCAACACGGCTACTTTGGCAGCTGGAAATTGGGCAATTTTGTCGTTTATAGTCGCCTGCACTTGACCATCTATCACAAAATCACCATTTTTAAACGATGCCTCGTCACTAGCTTCCCCATTTCTACTGATATAATAACTGACGACCCCTTCACTAAAAAATGGAGCCAAGCCTGCCAACATAGGTCGAATATTCCCGCCGCTATTCAGGCGGAGGTCTATTATCCATCCTTTGGGGTGTTGTTTGTGAAGCTTGGCCACTTCATTATACAGCCAGTTGGCGTACCAGTCAATCTGTTTTTGTCCTTTTGCCCCCATATAGGGTACTACAAAATAGGCAAACCCATCAATCATTCGGGGGGCAATCTGCGGGCCGCGTTTCCATGCTGCTTTGAGTGAATCCGAATACCTTTCCAGCAGTGCTGTATTCTCTAGCCTAAACGACTTATCCTCATGGTAAAAAGCCGCGTGCATGTCCCCGAGTGATGTAAAAACTACTTTCAGCGCTTCGAAGGCTTCGGCCTTTGTTTTGGCCCTGGCTCGTACTTCTGCTTCTTTTTCCTTCCAATTGACACGATTGGCATACAAGGCGTTGTTTTTCAATACAATCAGGCAGGTATCAAGGTACGTTTGGACTGAGTCAGGCATCTGGGCTTTTCCTTGGTAGGCAAGGACAATCAGCAATACTACCGTCGTCAAGCAGGTATATTTGCTTCGCATACCAGCCGATTAAATGGTATTTTTAAATCTAAATTTGCCAGAAAGATTTTTACTTGAAGGTTTTTGGCAATACCCAAAACTAAACAGTGTGACCGTAAACTCCCCCTCAAAATACTCTCCTTTTCTGTTCGGAACCGCTTTCATGTTTAGAGCTCCAGGTGAAAAATAGAGTTCTGGGTCTTTACCGCTACAGTCTTTGGGGCGCATTACTATCATGCCACCTTTTCCCTCACTTTGTGACAACTCAATGACCGCAGCCCCTGGCGTACCGTGAAGATTGTATTTAAACCCTCCCACGCTTCCGTCATAGGTATATAAAGAAAGAATATAACCATTAGGAAAGTGAGCGACAAGCTGAGAGCCAACTAGCTGTATAAATTCGCCCGAAAAATCATGCGCTGACATTTCACTCCCGTTTTCACTTATTATAAAATACCCCTCTGGATTAATAACCACGGGCTGTCTTATCTGCATTTGCTGCACGACATTTCCGAGGTTATCTTTCCCAAGATTGCCATTGATAGTGACGTTGATATAAACCCGTTCCACCTTATCTACTTTTGCGGGAGCTTCATAAACAATAGAGCCCTCCCCTGCATTAACAATCAATTTGCCTATTTTGGGACTATAATCCCAGACTGTTTTCTTGATTACGTTGCCATAATTTACCTCTGGAAGCTGTATCTGACTGTATTCCCCTTCAAAGTTATCTTGAGGAGTTGCTTTCAATTCGATGGCGATTTCCTCTCCCTGCACAAGGCTTATTTCGCCGTTCAGGAGTTTGTTTTCTGAGTACAAATCATATTGCGAATAAAAAGTCCAATCGCTGAAGTGAGACGTTTGTACCGTCAACGTTTTATTTTGGCGGTTGCCTTTGGTTTTATTGGCCCAATAAAAATTTCCATCCTTATCTTGGTAAGCCAAAAACAACATATCAGGATTGGTGCCCTCCATCGAGATTTTATCGTAATGATAGGTAAGGGTTACAGGTTTTTTGAAGTCCACATTCTCGGGCAGCAACCTGAAAGACTTGCTTCTCGATTTTAGGACATTTTCAACTTCTTGTACGCTAAAAGTCGTGGCGGCATCGACAGCACCCGCAGGAACCTCAATCGTCATGATGCCGTCTGTACTGGTCAGTATGCCTCCCTCTTTACCTATCTGTGCCGTAGCAATTTCACCGATAGCTTTACCATGTGGCAACCTCAAAGGAGGACTAGGCGTGTCTGGGTTTTGGGAATTGATGTTGTTTCTCTCGCACGAAAAACAAATCAACAGTGCACATAATGCACTGAACGAAAGGGAGAAAGCGCGCCATAAACTGGGCTTTCGGGGAGTTGTTTTTTTGGATTTCATACCTATTTTTTTTTGTACAAAACTATGCCCATTGCCACTCAGCAGCAATGGGCATATCCCCTCAAATTCATAGGTAGTAATGCTTATAATTAGGCACTTATGTGCTCAATGGCAAAGCGAAGTAGGCTATTTTTGCCGCTGAGATCCAATTTTTTGGCAATATTCATTCGGTGGTTGGAAACTGTCTTTTCACTGATAAACAACTCTTCGGCTATTTCTTTGGTGGACTTATACTGAGCCACTTTTTCCAAGATATTCATTTCGGAAGGCGTGAGTGATTCGAGTCGGAAAGAAACATCGTTTCGGTTTCGGTTTTTGTGTTTCAACAAAAAAGACGACATTTCTGGACTGATGTACGACTGATAACGGTTGACGGCAGCAATGGCATTGATGATGTCCACCACTGCGTTTTCTTTCAACACATAGCCCGACACCCCTATTTCCAATGCCTTCAAAAAACCGTCCCTTGCTTTGTGCATGGTAAGCAAAATAATAGCTACCCCAGGTTTCTTGGCCAGAATCTGCTCAGCTACTTGCAATCCATTAGCCCCAGGCATATCTATATCTAAAATAGCCATGTCAATATCATAAATCAGTGCCAAACGAATAGCCTCTGTGCCATTGTCTGCTTTACAAACTACCTCCAAGTGTGGTTTGTCTTCGATTACTTCCTGCAACCCTTTCAGAAAAATCGGGTGATCGTCAGCTATCAGAATTTTGATTTTTTCATTGTCCATAAGAAGTATCAGTTAGCAGTGGAATGACAAATTCAAACAGCGTGCCTTTCGGCTGCTTGGTGGTCACGGTCATTTTTCCTTCTAAAATTTGTAAGCGTTCTTTCATCCCTTTTAGTCCAAAACCTGCGTGATTGAGATGATGATTAAAACCAACCCCATCATCACTAATCGTGATTTTTACTTGGTCGCTTTGGTGTTTTATGTGAATACTTACCTGAGAGGCAGCCGCATGTTTCACAATGTTGTTGACACATTCCTGAATAATTCTGTAGATGTTAATCTGCGCATTGTTATCAAAAAGCTGATCCACATTGTCTAAATAAATTTCATAGTCTATTTGCGCAGCGTCAAGCGTCTCTTCAACCAGGCTTTTTATAGAACTGCTAAGCCCCAGCAAATCAAGCTGGTAAGGTCGCAATCCGTATGAAATATCCCTCACTTCCTGTATTGCCTCCGCGACATTCTGCGACAATGCCTCGCCCGACAGGTGAATAGAAGCTGCTGCCCCAGGCTGCGCCGCTCGTAGTATTTTATTCTTAATCAGAATCAGTTTTTGCCCCAGTCCATCGTGCAGTTCAGAAGCGATTCGTTTGCGTTCAGCTTCCTGCATACTTATCAGTTCCCGAGCAAAACGGGTCGTTTGGCGATAGGCATCTTCCTGCAAGCGCTCCTTTTCTTTTTTGTAAAAATTGAATTTGTCGGCAAGCGCAAAAGAAAGAATAACCGCCTCTATGGCTGCGCCTATAAAGAGGGAAGAGTCCGTCCAGTAGCTTTCCTCCAGCCAACCTTTCATTTTTAATTCAAAAACCACACTCATCAGTGCCAACGCGCCAAATCCAATGATGTAGAAAATGGCGGGCGCAAAGCCTTTTCTATACACCCAAATACCCGCAACAAGCCAGTAGATAAAGAGGGTAAAAACAAAAATAGCAACCAACAGGATTGCCACTTTGTAGCTCCCAACGGCATAAAATACCAGCGGTAGCAGGCAGATAGCAATCATAGGCCATCGGATTTTGTAAATGAAAGGGGCGTACGTTTGGGTTTGTAAAAATGAGTTGGTAAACAAAATGCTAAAAAAGGAAACAATGGGAAGTATCGTCGTGGTATTCAACACATCGAGCCAAGGCAGAAACAATTGTACATGGCCCGCCACTAAGTTGGTATGTAAAATAGCCGTGGATATATACCCAATGTAGTAGAGATAGACTTTTTCTCGCAAAGAAAAATAAACAAACAAATTGTACAACAACAAGGCAACTGCTACCGCCGTAAAAAAGCCGTCTCCGTAAGAAATGCGGATATTGTCTTCGTACAACTTCTGCATTGTATTCAAACTCATGGAGGTCCGAATCAGCGTTTTACTGGTGGCCCGAACGTAGATTTTCAATTTTTCGCCAGAAGCCACGGGAATCGGGAAAACGAGGTTATTTGAAAACACGGGCCTCGACCGAAAATCGCCATCCCCGCTTAGCTTTAGTGCCTGAAAAGAGCCCGTTTCATGTTGCTGATAGACGGTCAGATGGTGCATAAACCCTCCCTTGATTTCAAGGTACCAATCGTCGGTCTTGCTTTTATTTATTACATCAAATCGGTACCAAATCGCTTTTGAAAAATTCCCGAGAAAATCAGGGACTTTGTCATTGGACTTCACAAATGCTTCTTTTTCAACCTGTCCAAGCGTAAAAGAAGCATCAGTATCTTCGAGGTAAGAAGGATACGAGATGGCATATTTTTGACTGGTATCCGATAACGTAATCACCTGCGCAACAAGGCGCAGGCTACTTACCAGAAACAATATAAATAAAGCGGATACTCTCATGGTTTCAAATATAACAAGTATTGTACCTGAGAGCGATTAATTTGCCAGTTTAGTCGCAATTTCTTCCATCATCTCCGCAATGTTTTCCAACACAGGCCCTCCGAGTTCCGCACCCGCATTGACACCTATAAAAAAGCTTACGTCGGTTTTAGGATTATAGAGTAAGAGCGTTCTTCCCCCAAAACTGCTACCAGCATAACCGTACATTTTGGCGCCATTTTTTTCATAAAACTCTAATCCTAAGCCATATACATCTGGACTGGCGTTTCCAGTATATTCCTTTTTCATCTCTGAAAAATAGTGGGCGTTGAGTAACTTACCATGCGAAAGACCATGAATAAAATCCACAAAATCTTTTGGTTTTGCAAAGATGCTATTGCTGCCTGATTCGTTGCGAAATTGTACGTATGACAAATCCGTAAAGTCAATTAGCCTACCCGCCCCTTCGACATCGGCATACAAACGTGGTGTATCTATGAGCAGGTTAGTAGGCAATTCTTTATAGAAAGTATCCGAAAGTTCGAGTGGATTATAAATGTATTTAAGAAAAGATATTTCGTGCCTCTGATTAGTGATGTGGTCGATAATGAGCGACAAAATCAGGTAATTGGTGTTGGAATAATAGACATCTGTCCCTGGCTCAAAAAATCGTCTCTTAGCTGCCTCCAAGTAATCGCTCACCTCGTAGGTACGGGCGGGGTTTTCGACGTACCCCTCAACATACTCAGAATTATGCCAATAGTCTTCAATACCAGAGCTGTGATTCAGCAGCATTCGGATGGTTATTTTGTTAGCATCAGGAATTTTGGAGAGCAAATTGGCTGGTAAGCAAGTATTAATTTTTTGATCAAGCGAGATTTTCCCAAGTTCAGCGAGCTTTAAAATAGCGGTGGCGGTGTACATTTTAGTGATGCTGTAGCCAGGCCATACTAGACACGGTCTCATTGACTTCTTTGAATCTTTGTTGAGTACTCCACTGTTGTACTGCCAATAGTTATCTCCCTTGCGTGCCAGAAATGTAATCCCTGGGAGTTTGTCAGACGTATAAGAATCAATAATGGCTTTCACCTCCGAAGCAGGAATGATTCCCTCATTAATCGCATTTTCCGCCAGACATGTCGTAGTCGGATTAGGATCTACATTGTTGTTTTTGCAACCAGTAAAAATCAAAACTGGTAGGATAATCATCAAATAGCGTTTCATATTTGTATTGCTGTAAAAATTATGAACGCAAAATTACTTGATGCCAAAACCCTAAAACATAGGCAGAAATAGTCAATTTCATAGGTAATATTGCCCAAATAGCTGACTGCCGCTACTGGTTTTACTTTAAATCTGTGCTCAAAATAAATTTTTACACAAAAAATACCGAACGGTATTTTTTGTCCGTTATATTTGCATCATCATGAATGAGACACTATCCAAAGCAGAAAGGACTAGACAATTTATTATTGAAAAAACGGCTCCTATTTTCAATGAAAAAGGGTACGCTGGGACATCCATCAATGACCTTATCCAAGCGACAGGACTAACGAAGGGTAGCATTTATGGAAATTTTGAAAATAAAGATGAGGTTGCGCTGGCTGTTTTTGATTATAACCATACGAAAGTCAATGACTACATCAAAGAAAAATTGATGGCAACCGAAAATTCCATTGAACGATTACTTGTTTATCCAGCTATATACCGTAATTATTTAAAAATACCTTTTTTACGGGCTGGTTGTCCTATTTTGAATACCGCCACTGAAGCAGACGACACTCATCCCCTTTTGAAAGAAAAAGTTACCAATGCCCTTTCTTTTTGGAAAGTATCGGTAGAAAATCAGGTTAAGCGAGGAATAAACCGAGGTGAAATAAAACCAGACACCGACCCTACAGAAATTGCAGTTATTCTTATATCATTGATTGAAGGGGCATTTATGCAAGCGAAAGTAACTGATAGTTTAACAGAACTTAAGATTGCGATGAATTTTTTAGAAAAAATAATAGTGAGTTTGAAAGATTAATTTTTTTAGCCAAACGAGTAGCCTCACTGGATTTATCATAACACTTTCTGACCAAAAAGATGAAAAAAATAGGGCTTGTAGGCGGTATCAGTTGGACTTCAACGCTGGATTATTACCGATTTATCAATGAAGAAACCAATAAAAGATTAGGCCATCTAAATTTTGCTGAATGTATTATTTACTCGGTCAATTTCGAAAATTTCAGCACATACAATGCTGATTATAACTGGGAGGGTACATTCCAGTTATTGTCAAACGCTGCATCAAGATTAAAAGACGCGGGTGCTGAAGTTATCCTACTTGGTGCAAATACTGCCCATATTGTTGCCGAACGAGTTGCCCAAAAAGTGGACTTACCTCTTATCGACATCAGAGTAGCCAATGCCATTCATAAAAGACAGTTAAAGAAAGTCGGCTTGCTGGGTACGGTTTACACCATGGAATTGGATTTCTACAAAAAGAAACTTTCCGAGGAAGGATTGGAAATAATCATACCTGCTACCAAAGCAGAAATAGATTTCATTGAAGAAACCCTTCTGCACGAATTGGGCAAGGGTATTCTTCTTCAACGTACAAAACAAGAATACATCTCCATCATAAACAGGCTTATTGAACAAGGCGCAGAAGGTATCATATTAGGTTGTACCGAAATTCCCTTACTCATTTCTCAAGAAGACATTTCTGTCCCTGTTTTCAACTCTACCCTGATTCATGCACAGGCAGCCGTTGAGTTTGCTTTAACAACCACCTAGCTTGGTTTATCTTTTAAAACAAAGCCCAAGTAATCTATGAACAGCAAGGCTATTTTCATCGTTGGAGCTGGCGCCATTGGAAAAGCACTGGCCGCTTTTTTAAAAAGTGAGGGCAAAGAAGTTGTTTTACTTCGCGGACATCTCGACGACCATTCGGCTTACACTGAGCAAATTGAAGTTGTATTAAAAAACAGCGAAGTGATAAAAGCAGAAGTCCCCATAAGCACGATAAGCAATTACTCAGAACTGAATGGCCTTGTGGTTTTAACCAATAAGTCGTACGGAAATGCGGCTATTGCTCAAAGGCTGAAGACAAAAATCAATGCTACTCCAATCGTAATTTTACAGAATGGGCTAAATGTGGAAAAACCATTTATCGAACATAAATTTCCACAAATCTACCGCTGTGTTCTTTTTGCGACATCCCAGCTTCTGTCAGAAAACAAATTACAGTTCATGCCAGTTTCAGATTCTTCGGTGGGCATTATTTCTGGAAACACCGAGGGTTTACTTAGCATAGTTAATGAAATAAATACGCAGCATTTCAAGTTTAAAACGGAGCCGAATATATACGCTAAGATATGGTCAAAAACCATTGTTAATTGTGTCTTTAACTCCGTTTGCCCACTATTGGAAATTGACAATGGGATTTTCTATCGTAACTCAGAGGCATTAAGTATCGCTAAGAGAGTAATAAACGAATGTATTGCGGTGGCAGCCACCCAAGGCATCTTATTGAGTTCCGAAGAGGTCATAAATAGCCTCTTGCTAATCAGCCAACATTCTGACGGCCAGTTGATTTCTACTTACCAAGACATCATTAACAAACGGAAAACGGAGATTGACACATTAAACGTCGCCATTGCTACTATTGCCGATAACTTACAAGAAAAGAGACTGGCCAAGGAAACAAGCCTTTTGGGCGAATTGATACAAATTAAGTCTCAAATAGCGTTGTCTTCTCTGTCTTCTTAAACTGCACCCAAAAAACAATATAGCCCTCTAAACGGCAGACTATCTTGTTGGCTTCACCGTATTCGATGCTACAAAAAAAATGAAGCTACCAGCAATGCCAGTAGCTTCAACGAGTACAACAAAACCACAGTCAATAGGGCATGCCCTCTGTGGTCTCGTTGTAACTTTTCTATTTGGTTTTTAAGCTTCTACCAAGAATTCATCGTGTTGGCTAATATCCAACCCAACTTTTTCGTCTTCTTCTGATACACGAAGTGGCTCGATGAAGTCTGTAATCATTAAAATAACGTACGACATTACAAAAGCGAATACTGACACCAACACTAGGGCAATCATGTGGTTTTTGAAAAGGGTAAATGTACCGTAAGCCAAGCCTTCGTCAACCACCGCTCCGTTTACGCCTTTTGAAGCAAAGATACCCGTCATGATCATACCCATCATACCACCTACACCGTGGCAAGGGAATACGTCAAGCGTATCGTCCAACGTAGTTTTGGTACGAAGGTGTGCCAAGTAATTTGATACCATTGATGAGATAGTACCGATGAAAATCGACTGAGGAATCGTAACGAATCCGCAGGCTGGTGTAATCGCAACCAAACCTACAACGGCTCCGATTGAGAACCCAAGGGCTGATGGCTTTTTGCCTTTTGCTGTATCGAACAATACCCACGCCAAACCTGCTGCGGCAGCTGCGGTGTTGGTAGCAGCCAATGCTGAAACTGCCAATGGACCTGCACCTACGGCCGAACCTGCGTTAAATCCAAACCATCCGAACCACAACAAACCTGTTCCTAACAATACGTAAGGGATATTGGCTGGTGGCAAAAAGTTTGCTTCTTCGTGTGAACGACGACGCTTCAAGTACAACGCACCCGCCAACGCTGCCCAACCTGCCGACATGTGTACTACAGTACCACCAGCAAAGTCAAGTACACCAAGCTTAAACAAGAAACCTTCTGGGTGCCATGTCCAGTGTGCCAAAGGAGCATATACGAAAATGCTGAACAACACCATGAACAAAATATACGAACGGAATTTGATACGCTCTGCCAACGAACCTGTCACAAGTGCAGGCGTGATTACCGCAAATTTCAATTGGAAGAATGCAAACAATGCCAATGGAATAGTAGGAGCCAATGACCAAGGCTTTCCGTCTAATACACCATTGAACATGAAGAATGTCATAGGGTTTCCTACCCAGCCACCGATTGAATCACCGAAAGCCAAACTAAAACCAACGACAACCCAAACGATACTGATTACGCCCATTGCAATAAAGCTCTGAAGCATTGTTGAGATAACGTTTTTGTGGTTTACCATTCCTCCGTAGAAGTAGGCCAAGCCAGGTGTCATCAACAATACGAACGCCGTAGCAACAAGCATCCAGGCCATATCGCCTGAATTTAACCCTTCGGTTACAATTTGGGTTGGGATAGCTGGCATTAAGACTCCTAAGAGGCTAACTACCAGCAAAATCACGAGTGGGATTAAATTTTTCATAGATTTACTTGACTGGTTTTGGTTGTACTTTAATAGTTATCAAGGATTTTAAGTGGAGGCGTTGAAGGCTCCACTTAAAATAGGAATCAATTATTAGAACTTGTAAATGAGTGCTAGACCAAGCGTTGACTGTGCGTTTTTAGTGAAAGCACCTTTTGAATCTTCAAATTGTTGTTGTCCGCTTTCGCCAGCGCCTGTCAATTTTTTGTATGAATCCATGCGGAACTCAGGCTTGATCAACAAGTGACCATCTGCTACGGTAAAGTTTCCAGTAAGGGTCAATGAATTTACCGATGTTCCATTTCCAAGACGGTTAAGAAGCGCACGAGCACCTGCCGTGTTGTCGAAGTATTCGTAACGCGCACCAATGCTGAACAAATCAGAAGCGGCGTAGCTCAAATAACCTGCTGCACCACCCCAAGGTGTTGACTCTGTCAAAACAGCGCCGCCTTGGTAAGAGCCTTTTTGTGAACCAAATGCTGCGTTTGCGCCAATCAAAAGCTTGTCAGTCGCTTGAAGCGTTGTTACAAAATCAAGAACGCGGTAGTGTGCATCTGGGGTATTTCCTTGGTCGTCAGTGCTTGCTTCGTTGCTGTTGATGAAGTTAAGATACACATTCCAGCCTTTAGCAGGATTCACAAACAACTGAGATACAAAGCCTTTTTTGCGGTTGTTATCGTTCAAGTTATCTACGTTGTTGACCAAACCAAGCATCAAAGACACTTTGTCAGAGAAAGCGTACGTACCTTTCACCCCAACGTGATAGAATGGACCGTTGTTGAAAAGGTTTGACAATGAATAGTTGAAGTTTACTGGAGCATCAATTACTTCATAACCGATGTGGGTACCAAACTGACCCGCCGTGAACGTCAATTTGCTAGATGCTTTCCAGTTAAAGTACGCTTGTTTGATGGCCAATGCTGTGCTTCCTGAACCAAGTGGCCCGAGCAAGTTTCCGTAGTTACCAAGGTCAGCGTTTGGACCGAAAGCCAAATCAATCACTACATCTGACTTTTCGTTGCTGTATTGCATTTTAGTTTGTACCAAACCCAACGAAATTTGTCCTGATCTCTGGTCAAATACGCGAGCATAGTATGCACCCAAGTTAGAACGTGAAGCTGGTTTGTTGAAATTGGCACTATAGTAAGAATCGATATATCCCGAAAATGTAAACGACCCTTTCTTCTCTTCTTCTCCTTCCGTTTTAGCTTCGGTCTTAGCTTCTACTTTAGCTTCGGTCTTAGTTTCTGTTTTGGCGTCTGACTTTTTCTCCTCAATTCCCTTAGGAAAAGCCAAAAACGTCGAAAACAAACATAAAACAAGTAATTGTAGCTTTTGCATAATATTATTTTGTTTAAGGTGGGCAATACGTGGTTTTGTTTTCCGATACAAACATGGAGCTATTTTTGTAAACATCCAAATTTTTAGTATAATTTTTGAGTATTTATTAGTAAAAAACTGCAAATTTTCGATTTTTAAGTTTATTTACGTTGAAATATTTAAGAATATATCAAAATTATCATATTTTTTATTTTATTCTGTCTTTAATCACTTTATCAAAATTTTCTTTCTCAATACCACAACCATAAAATCAACAAAACATTCAAATAGTTATATTTTAACCATACTAAACGCATAAGAGATAGATATACCAAAACACAAAAAAGCCCAGCTACCGAAGTAACTGGGCCACCAAAGGCGATAAAACGCTCGAAAACTAGAGGTTTTTCTTCTTCAATTCATCTACCGCAAACTTAGAAGCGCGTGCCGTAAATGCCATGTAAGTCAACGAAGGGTTCACACAAGACGCCGAAGTCATAAAGGCACCGTCGGTCATGAAGACGTTTTTGCAATCGTGCAACTGGTTATTTTTATTCAACACCGACGTCTTAGGATCTTTACCCATACGTGCCGTTCCCATTTCGTGGATACCGATACCGAGGTTTTTGCTGGTATCATCGTACGAACGAACGTTTTTAAGACCTGCCGCTTCGAGCATTTCGGCGGCATCGTTGGCCATGTCTTTACGCATCTTGCGTTCGTTTTCGCCGTAAGCAGCATCAAATACCACAATTGGCATTCCCCATTTGTCTTTTTTGGTTGGGTGTAATGTAAAGCGGTTGTTTTCGTTTGGCAATACTTCACCAAAACCACCAATACCCATCGACCAGCCACCGACTTTGCTCAAATCGTCTTTGAACGAAGCACCGAAGCCTTCCATACCTACGCCACGTCCCCAACCGCTACGGCTTGCACCACCTTGGTAACCAAATCCGCGTAAGTAGTCGCGCTTGTCGTTGCCCCAGTTGCGGTAGCGAGGGATATAAACTCCGTTTGGACGACGTCCGAAGTAGTATTGGTCTTGGAAACCATCAAACTCGCCCGAAGCACCTACCCCAAGGTGGTGATCCATGATGTTGCGGCCTACTTGATCGCTGTCGTTGCCCAATCCGTTGGGGAAACGGCTCGATTTTGAATTAAGTAAAATAGACGCCGACGGAATCGCCGAAGCATTCAAGAAGATAATTTTTGCGTAGTATTCTTTTACTTCGAGGGTATTTTGGTCGATGGTCCAAACGCCCGTAGCACGGCCTTTTTTCTCGTCATAAATTACTTCCGATACAATCTTATTATTGACCAACGTCAAACGCTTGGTTTTCATCGCCGCTGGCAACGTCGCCGACTGCGTACTGAAATAAGCTCCAAACGGACAGCCACGCATACACATGTTGCGGTACTGGCAAGCAGCGCGTCCGAGGGCAGTATGCCAGCTTTGTGGTTTTGAAAGGTGAGCAACCCGACCGATGGTAAGCGTCCGCCCCATCTTTTTCATTACTTCCGACTTCACGTGTTTTTCGAGGCAGTTTAGCTCCATCGCGGGCAAAAATTGCCCATCAGGAAGTACCGACAAACCATCTTTCGACCCACTGATTCCTGCAAAACGCTCGGCGTAGTCATACCAAGGGGCAATTTCTTTGTAGCGTACTGGCCAATCTACCCCAACACCTTCTTTTCCGTTAGCCATGAAATCTTCTTCGTTGAAACGGTAGCTTTGACGTCCCCACAACAACGAACGACCTCCCGTGTGGTAGGCACGAATCCAGTCAAACGGACGGGTTTCGAGGTACGGGTTTTTGCTGTCGTTTTCAAACAAGTAGCGGTGTTCTTCATTGGCTGTATAGCCCGTGCGCATCCCTGCCCAATATTCTTCGGCAGCCATGTTATCAGGGCGGCCACGGTGAGCAAACTCCCACGGCGCTTTCATGGCCGTTTCGTACCCTTCAACGTGCTTGATGTCGCGACCACGCTCAATACAAAGCACGCGCAAGCCACGCTCAGTTAATTCTTTGGCAGCCCAGCCGCCACTTATTCCTGACCCTACGACGATAGCATCGTACGTCATTTCTTTTTGTGCATCTATATTCAAATACATTGGACTCTTGAATTGAAATTTGGAGAATGTGAAAATTAAAGCGCGTAGGCTTTTTGGCCTGGTTTGAGCGGAATACACGCATCATAACGCCCAGGAATAGGCACATATTCAAGGGCTTGAGTCGCACCTTGTTCGGATGTAAAGTAGCCAAATAGCGTCAATTCTTTCAACAAACGCCAGAACGGTGTTCCTTTGAGTTTTTTAGAACTTACCACTTCTTTGTCCACGTTGTCGCCTACTTTTACTTGCTGTACATTGGCGCTCTTCATCAATTCAATCGTATCTTTTTCGACTTGCTTCAAAATAGCGACTTGCTCAGCCGACGAGGTTTCCAAAAATTTCTTGCTGTGGGCTTTGGTTGCTCTTTCATCGAGGTCTGCCAAGCCATCCAAAAAGTTTTGTTGCTCTTGCGGTTTGTAACAATCCGCTAACATCATTTCAATAAACGGCCCTACGCCCGCTTCTTTGGCACCTGGAGTACTGGTTTTAGGAATAATGTGTTCTGCGATTTCAGCAACGAGGGTTTTCTGCGCACTCGTTAGGCTAAAAGCAGCGCCTACCGCCTGTTTTGCGGGGGTTCCTTCGCCAAAAGCCATCAACGAAGGCGCCGAAAGAGTTCCTCCCATGAGAAGGGCCACCCGCGCGATTGCGTCTCTGCGATTCATCATAGTTTTTAAGGTTAGTTGTTACACGTTTAATTATTGGGCAGGTGTAAAATTACATATGAAATGTACAATTTTTACGCATAACAAACGGTTTTTTCTCCAAACCCATATACATCTACGGTATTAAAGTTTTGAATTTGAGCGCATTTGCTTGATTTGCTGCTATCTACGGCTTTTTAATGCAGTTAAAAAAAATCCTTTTTTTTCTTTTGGTAATACGCGACATGCACCCTCTCATCCTTCGGGCAATTTTCCTTTCATCCATTTTATCTTTTGTTGTATGGCTTTCCAACCTTTTTCATTCGTTTTCAAACTACTTGTTGGTTTGGCTTTGAGCTTTTCCCTCTCCGCCCAGCACCAACCCATAGCCTCGGGGGTATATGTATGGAAAGACCTGCCTGTATCGAAAAAGGCTTCGGTAGAACAACGGCAAATTTTAGAAGGAACGACGCCTGCTTTCAAACACCTCAAAGTGCATGCAACAACCCTGAAACCTCACCAAGCCCCCCACCCTAGCCACAAACACAGCGACGAAGAACTTGTCATTGTAAAAGAGGGAGAACTGACGGTGACGATTGAAGGAAAAACCGAGACACTCGAAACAGGGAGCATCGCGCTCATTATGCCTGGCGACGAGCACGGGTTTGAAAACAAAACCAATGCTCCTGTCACCTATTATATCATGCGCTATGAGGCTGTAGAAGGAGTCGATTTGGAGCGTGGCAAAAAGGCTGGAGGTTCGTTTGTGGTGCACTGGAACCAAGTAGAATTCAAACCACATGATAAAGGAGGGCGTCGTAATTTTTTTGATCGAGCTACCGCCCACGCCAAGCGTTTTGAAATGCACGTGACGACACTCAACGAGGGTTTAATGAGTCATCCGCCCCATACCCACAAAGCTGCTGAGATTTTATTGCTCACTCACCAACAAGCCGAAGAAAGTATTGATGGGAAGTGGTTGAGTTCGGACGTAGGTGACATTATTTTTTTACAATCAAACGTCCCCCACGCCCTACGGAATACCAGTAAAGGCAGCTGCACTTACTTTGCTTTTCAATTTGAGTAATGAATGGCATTTTCTCCCCGCAGAACACGCAGATTTAAAAAAAACGCTGACTTTCGCAGAAAATCGGCGGTTTGCGCTCCCCGTCTGCGTGAATGGCATTTTTTCCCCGCAGAACACGCAGATTTAAAAAAAACGCTGACTTTCGCAGAAAATCGGCGGTTTGCGCTCCCCATCTGCGTAAATCTGCGGGATAACATTACAAACGAAATTGATTTAACGCTTCTGCTGTTTAAGAAAATCGGCAACATCCACCAAAGGGGCTACCCAAATGTCTTTTTCGTGTTGTTTGAGGAAATGCACCAATTCGCGGTGCGCCGCCAACGAAACATCCAGCGAATGCTCCCCTCCTACGCCGTGAAACACAAAAATCAGAAGCGTATTGGTTTGCATTGCCTTTTTTACCAAAGAGGTCATTTTCTCCCCTGAGTCGTTGTTGACAATATACCCATCGGTGTAGTATAAATCAATCTGATCTACTGGGTGCATTTCGCCCCGTACGCCACGCGCCGCCATCAATTCCCCCTTGAGGCCATCCATAAAAAACTGCGTGCCCACTTTGGCATCGCCGCAGGTATAGGCAAACGTCCGACTTTTTTTCCCATCTACCGCTTCCAGCAGCACATTAGTCACTTTGATTTCTTCGGTGATGCGTTTGAGAGTGTATTTACTCAAATCATTTTCAGGATTAACCCACTGACGCCCAGGCAAGGATGCATCGCAAGGATGAAATAGGGTGTGATTCCCAAGCTCGTGGCCGCGTTGGGCCGCCTTTCGCCAATCTTGCAAGCGCTGGGTAAAGCCTGGAAAAGAGCCTGAAATGTAAAACGTTCCTTTAAACCCCGCCGAATCTAAAGCGGGAATGGCGTTGTTGAGGTGGACGTTTAGGGCATCGTCGTAGGTAAGTACGACGGCGCATTTTTTCCCGTTCCAAGGTTGTTGAGCAAAACTCACAAGTGATACGCCTAAAAAAAGACAAAGTAAGCGGATTGAATTCATGATTGTTAGTGATGAGTTATGAGATTTAAGTGATGAGGAGGGGTGTAGAGGGAGTGTGGAGGGTTTCTCAAAACCCGACCGTGCCGATTGTGCAAAGGGTTTCTCAAAACCCGCCTCGTCGCATCGTGAAGACTTAGTAAGTTTCCAAAACTTACTAAGTCTATCTCGCCCACGTTAGCGTTTTGCAGGTTCGTCCGTTCGGAAGGGCGACGCTGGCAATCCTTCTTTGTTGTAAAAATTGACATTTTCGGGGTTATCTGCCCACGCATACCGCACGTACAAAGGTGCAGAAACAGTGTCGTTCCAAACAACAATTTCATTTTTTCCTTCAATGCGTGCTTGCGCCCACACAAACTTTTTATCGGCTCCCGCTACGGCAAACCAGCGCAGTTCGTCGTCGTCTTTGGAAACAATGCCACTGCCTGTTTGGTCAAAACGCAGTCGAATTTTACCATTTTCGGTCGTAGCTGAGGTCAAAAGCGGCCCCGAATGCACTACATTTTGGTCGCCGTAGGCTAGTTTTTGGGCGGCTAATGATAAGCGATACCCAATGTCTTTTTTGTTTAACGGGTGAATATCATTCCATTCACCGAGATCAATCGTGACGACCAAAGCTGTATTGGGAACCGATAATAGTTTTAACTGTCCCTCGCGTAAAACCGCCCATTGGCTTTCGGACGGCAAATAATCGACCTCCATAAAATTGGCCAATTGTACCCCAAAGAAAGGCAAATCACCCTGCCCCCAGCGGCTGCGCCAATCCTGCACCAAGGCAGGAAGTAAGTCGCGGTAAGGCTCGGGATTTCCAGTATTAGACTCCCCTTGATACCATAAAAAGCCCTTGGCGGCAGTCGATACCAACGGCGCAATCATGGCATTAAATAAGGCGGAAGGTTGGTTTTGGGCCGAAAAATTCACGCCATTGTCTTTCACAGGAGGAAAAACTTCACCCACTTTACACCACCAATCTCCCTTAATGTCAACCACTTGCCCGTTGGCTACCAATGAATAGTTTTTGTCAGGAACAAATCCTCCTTTACCCGCTTGGTTGACCACCCGCACGACGAGGGTATTTTTGCCTTCTTTCAGCACTCCCGCAGGAATTTCGTAACGGCGGGGCGGGTATTGGTAGGTAATGTTTCCCACCTGTTTGCCGTTAACGTAGGCAATATCAGCGTCCACAATTCTTCCCAAAAACAATTTAGCCGCCACTCCCGTCATGGAGGCAGGGACGTCGATTTCTTTGCGGTACCACACTACCCCATTAAGGTCTTTGATGCCTTGGTCTTCCCAGTAGCCAGGCACGTTCATTCGACGCCACCCTTTCGGAACGTAGTCTGCTGAATACCAAGGGATTGTTTCGCTCATGCCTTTGTCTTGCGATTTTCGGGGGGTATTGGCCGCGGCCATTTGTTTCAGCAACGACTTTACGTAAAGGCTATCTTTATTTTTCTGTAATGTGGCTGTCAACTCTGGAAACTTCGTCAATCCCTCCTCACCAATCCACGCTTCGATGGGCGTTCCGCCTACGCTGGAGTTTATCAAACCAATCGGAACGTGGTATTTTTCGTACAGATTTCTTGCAAAAAAATACGCAATCGCCGAAAACTGAAGCACATCTTTTGGATTGGCTATTTTCCAACTTCCCGACGGAAAATCGTCTCGTTTTTGTTGCAAATCAGTCAAAGTAGCTACAAAAAACAGTCGAATTTCGGGGTAATTGGCCGACGCAATGTCTTCAGGATATTTTTCTTTTACGCGTTCCATCGGTATCACCATGTTCGACTGCCCCGCACAAATCCAAACATCACCAAAAAGTACATTGCTGACCTTCACTTCATTTTTTCCCCGAAAAAGCAAATCGAACGGCCCTCCTGCGGGTTGAGCTGGCAGCTTAATTTCCCATTTGCCCGTGGCATCGGCTTGGGTTTTGTACTGTTTGTCTTTAAACAAAAGGCTCACTTTTTCTTGGGGAGATGCCCACCCCCACAGCCGCAGCGATTGATCACGCTGAAGCACCATGCCGTCGCTAATGAGGCGCGGCAAACGAAGTTGAGCCACACACAGGGCATGGCTCAACAACAAAATTCCAAGGACGATTTTTAGAATCCTCATGGTTTGAATAGTACAATAGCCTCCCTCAAGTGGATAACTTTCTAAAGGCCGTTAACGATAGGTTAAAGAAACGAAAGCAAGGTTATTTATAAGGCTCAATTGTCTGAATAGAACCGTCAGAGTTGTGCTTTAATTCAGTGACTTTGATGTTGCGCAGGTGCGTTTTTCCCGTGAGTTGTACGTCGTGATAAAACAAGTACCACTTTCCTTTAAATTCCACAATCGAATGGTGATTTGTCCAGCCTTGCACAGGTTTTAAGACAATTCCTTTGTACGTAAAAGGGCCATAAGGCGTATCCCCGACGGCATAAGCTATGTTGTGTGTGTCGCCCGTTGAATACGAGAAATAGTATTTACCGTTGTACTTGTGTACCCAAGCTGCCTCAAAAAAACGTTTATCTTTATCGTCTTCCATGAGCAGTTTGCCATTTTCGTCCAAAATTTTCACCTCTTTTACTTCTTCAGCAAAACTCTTCATGTCGGCCGACAATTTCGCTACCCGTGGCAGCAAGGCCGTCTCACCTTTTTTGGGATAATCTGTTTTTCCCAAATACGTATTCCCTTTCCAGCGTTGCAGTTGTCCACCCCAAATTCCACCAAAATAGAGGTAATAACTGCCGTTTGTATCCTTAAAAACCGACGGGTCGATGCTATAACTGCCCTTGATTGGCTCTTTTTCGGCTACAAAAGGCCCTTCTGGTTTTTTGCTCGTCGCTACACCGATACGGAACACATCTTCTTTGTCTTTGGCAGGAAAATAAAGGTAATACGTCCCGTTTTTAAACTCTGCATCGGGCGCCCAAAGCTGACGACTCACCCACGGAACGTCTTTTATATCAAGCGCCACGCCGTGGTCTGTTACTTTTCCGTCGATGGCACCCATGGAAAAAACGTGGTAGTCTTTCATGTCAAAATGCCCACCGTCGTCGTCACGTTTGGTGTCAGATTCAATATCGTGCGACGGGTAAATGTAAATTTTACCGTTAAAAACGTGAGCAGATGGGTCCGCCGTAAACAAATGAGACACCAACGGTTGCGAAATCGGCGTTTTTTTCTGCGCTTGTCCTGTCAAAGCTGCTGCCAAAAGCAGTGAAATTCCAACGTACTTGAGTTGCATTATTTATAGTAAAAGGGTTAGTTGTCAATCAGTTTCAACAATTCATTCAGCGTATCAGGTGAACTTGGACGTGGTGCGTCGGGGGCAATGATTTTACCATTTTTATCAATAATCACGTAGCGAGGAATGCTCGTCACCATCAGTTTACGCAACATTGCGGCGTTGTCAGCGGGTTTTACGTGGCCATTTTCACCCTGTAACTGAAGTTGTTCCAACGCTTTTTTCCAAGCCTCTTCTTTTTCATCAATGGAGGCATAAAGAAATACGATTTTCTTTTTTTGCTTGTCGGTCAACTTCTCTTGCATGGCTTTAGAATGAGGAAATTCGGCACGGCAAGGTCCACACCAACTCGCCCAAAAATCAAGATAAACGACCTTCCCCTTGAAATCCGACAACCGAAACGTTTTTCCCTCGGCATTTTGTAGGATAAGTTCGTCTTCCTTACCAGCCTTTGAAGCTACCTCGGCGGGTTTCTTTTCCTCTTTGCGCGTGAGGACTTCGTTGCACTTCTCGGTCGCCAAACGGGCGTATTTTTCCGCTTGGGGCGTAATTTTCAACAAATCCAACGTACTCACTACGGCATCTTTGGGCGTATTGACGCAGGTTTCGCGCATGAGTCGGCACAAATAATAGGGCAATGCCTGCGAACCCGCAAGGTGTTTTTTGGCAAAAGCTGCTTTATCATTCATAGCCGCTCCCATGTCGGCGTATTTATTAAAGGCATGGTCGCGGGAGTTGAAATAGGTCACAAAAACCACCAAAAAATCACGGTACGAACCCGTTAGAAAGGCTTCTTCGTTCGCAATTTTTTTAGGGTCAAGCGCTTCAGTCATAACGGCGGGCAACGACGACATTTTCAAGTTTTTGGTATCAGCATTGCTCCGTGCCACGGCGTGATTGAGCACCCAATACCAATAATTCCAACGAATCGTATTTTCAACATAGCGTTTGAACGGCTCCGAAAGCTTGGCCGCATCGGGGTGGTTTTTTAGGAACTCCTGCTGCTTGCGGCGTTGGTTGAAAAGGTCAATTTCTCGTACGTCAATATTCTGAGAAAACAGCAATTCTCCCTGTTTTTTGGCATCAAAATCTGCCGCAAATTTCTCTTGAAACTCGTTCCAAAACGACTTGTGAGCGGCATCATTCCAGAGCGCGTTGTACGCCTCCAAAACCGACATGGGCGCTCCTTCTTTAAAAATATCCAGCGAATCTTTGGCCGCAACGGCTACCGTGGCCTGCGCCAAAAGCGTTTGTGCCCACAGTAACAAAACCGATAGTAATAATCCAATTCTCATGAGATGGTAAATGGTTGTAAAAGTGACTTTACCCACCTAAACGCATTTTTCGTACCAGAAGTGCGGAGTTTGGGTTAATCGTTATCCGTTAACTGTTATCCGTTATGTGTTCAGCATACTTTTTTCTGGCTTTGCCCATCACAGTTACACCATTACCAAATAACAGTTAACAGCGAGCAAACGCCTAAAAACCAATCGAATTGCCTCCATCCACGGGCAATGAGACGCCCGTCACGTACTTGGCTGCCTCGGACGACAAATACACTGCCGCCCAGCCAATGTCTTCGGGTTTGCCAAAATAACCCATTGGCGTACGGTCGAGGGCCTTGTTCATGCGGTCGGGATCGCTGCTCATGGCGGTTTTCATCATGGCGGTTTCGATAAAGCCAGGAGCAATGGCATTGACGCGAACGTTGAACTTCGAAAATTCAGAAGTAAGCACTTGTACCATTCCCTCCACCCCCGATTTGGAAGCCCCATATGCCACCACGCGGTCGATGCCGTAATAGGCCGCCATGGATGAAATCATCAAAATAGACCCACTTTGACGCGCCACCATGCGTTTTGCACAAGCCCGAGTGAGGGAAAATACGGCACTTAAATTAGTATGAATGATTCGCTGGAAATCTTCGTCTGAAACCTCCAGTGCTGGTTTTTTCATGTTGATACCCGCGTTGTTGACCAACACATCAATGGGGCCAATCGTGGTTTCGATGTGTTCTACTAACGCCTCTAATTGCGACAAATCAGTCACATCGTTTACCACATAATGCGCTTTCTCCCCCAACTCTGCCACAGCTTCTTGAAGTGGGGTTTCGCGGCGGCCCGTAATGACGACCGTTCCTCCTGCGGCAATCATACATTTTGCGATGGCGTTGCCAATGCCACTACCACCGCCAGTAATGAGGGCGATTTTGCCCTCTAACGAAAAAATCGGATTCATTTATTTAGTAATTTTTTGGATTCGGTTTTACATCGGTGCGCTAAAAATTTCACGAACAAAAACTTTATCGTAAATGATAAATCTCCGTCAGCTTTTTGACATCATCTAAGGTTCGGGTAGGGGGCACAAGCGGCTTTGGAATCGGTAGTTTTGAAAATTCACCGAAATACAACACGCAGGCATCTCGCCACCACAACGCCTCTTTTTCTTGAATTTTCAAACGCCCTTTCACGTCCTCAAACGTCTCTTTATCAACATCTGACTTCACACTTTCCCAAGCTGATTGCAGCTTCCCGACTTGCCCAACCCCATCATAATAACGGTGACAAAGTTCGTCCCAAAGGCTACGTCCAGTGCTTAGTTTTTGAGTCCAAGGTACGTGATGGAACCAAAGCAGATAGTCGAGCGGGCATTTTTCGGGATTCCCCCAAAGTTGCTGAACTTCAGGACTATACAATTGAAGCGCATTGCTCACTTTTCCAGTACGGTCAAAGCCCAACCCAATCGAATCGGCCCGATGGTAATAAATGGACGTCCAGTCGGGGCGGGCGGCTTTGGTAAGCCACGGCTCAGGCCCGTAGTGATGCCCCTCTCCCATCATGTGCGACGTCCCCAACGGATAGGTATAACTCACGTATATCGGGTGTGACTTGAGCATGATGTCCGTAATTTTCTGCACCGACTGCGGCTTCTGGGTCAACGTCATGCGCGTCCATTCTGTCGCAATTTGTTCCGACGACAGTGTGTAATCCCACGCCAATCGACCAAAAGCGTACCAGTTGCTTTGGTTAAACGGATGGCCGCACCAGTTGGCGTCCGAACCCGTATTAGCCACCCCAGCCATGAGCGAAAGTGAGTGATTTTCAGCGCTTCCATCCACAATTTTGGCCACAGTTGTTCCTTTTCCTTTCACGTAAGTATCCGTATCCAAACACTCCTTAAACATGGGAGCAAGGTAGGTCAAGTGCGTTGACTGACCCAAATATTCTTGCGTAATCTGAAACTCCATGCCCAAGGTTGTTTTTGGAAAAGCCCCAAACATCGGATGGAAAGGTTCACGTGGCATAAAGTCAATGGGGCCGTTTTTGACTTGGACAATCACTTTGGGGTCAAATGTCCCATCCAACGGCTTAAATTGGGCATAACCTTCTTTAAAACGGTCGCCTTTGGGGTCAGCATTGTAAACAAACGCCCGCCAAATAACGATGCCGCTAAACGGTCGCATGGCTTCGGCCAGCATATTGGCCCCGTCGGCATGGGTACGCCCGTAGTCTTGCGGGCCAGGCTCTCCTTCAGAATTGGCTTTGACCAAATAACCCCCAAAATCAGGGATATAGCGGTGAATTTCTTTGGTTTTCTCGTTCCACCATTTGCGCACTTCGGGGTCGAGGGGGTCAGAAGTTTTAAGCCCTCCCAAGGTACGAGGCGAACGGAAATTGACCGAAATAAATACTTTGATGCCATAGGGACGAAGTACATCGGCGACGGCTTTGATTTTTTCGAGGTATTCTTCGGTCAAAAAGCGTGAACTTGCATTGACGTTGTTGATGGATGTCGCATTAATCCCCAACGAAGCATTCGCGCGGGCGTAGGTAATGTAACGAGGATCAATCCGAAACGGAAGTTCAGTCCACTTCCACATCGACGAACCTGCGTAGCCCCGTTCGACGGTTCCGTTGGCATTGTCCCAGTGATTCAGCATCCGTAATTTGATTTTAGGGCTGCTTTTTACCGAAAGATTTGTCAACGATTTCCCCGTTTGAAGGTAGCGAAGTAGCTCAAACGCACCGTATAACACACCTGCTTCTGATTTGGACGAAATGACGATATTTCCTTTTTCCGAAAACAACTCAAAGCCATCTTGTGGCAACGTGGAAGGGGAATTGGGGGCAACGTTCAGGATAATCCCCCCTGATTTGGTAGCGGTTTGAACGAGGGCAGGTGCTTTTCCCAACAAACCTTTTAAGCCCATTTCCAACTCCTGTACCGCTACTTTGATGGTGAGGTGCGAAGAATTAGCCGCCACAAACTGTGTCGATTTTAAGTACGTATCTCGCTGCTGGACGTCGGCCAAAAGATCGTATTTAAGCCAGAGGCGAGAGCCATCATCGGCGAAGACTGCTGTTGAGACTAATAGCAGAAATAGAAACAAATATTTTATCATAAGTAAACAGTTACCTAGTTTTTACCCGCAGAAAATCGCAGATTAAAAAAACGCTGATGTGCGCAGATTAAAACAAAATCAGCGTTTCTCTGCGGCTTTCAATCGGCGGAAATCAGCGGGTAGTAGTTAACAATACACTAAACCTGAAAGTAATTTAAAGCATAAGCCCTTTTTCAATAGCCATTTCCAAGCCTCGCAATTCTGCTAATCCCTTCAGTCGGCCAATCGCCGAATACCCAGGATAAGATTTATTTTTACCTGTTTTATTCAAATCGTCCAACATCTGGTGGCCGTGGTCGGGGCGCATCGGGATTTGGACATCTTCCAAGCCCACTTTGTTCCTTTTTTTACTTTCCAACACAAACGCTTTCACTACCGCGTACATGTCCACATCACCCGTAAGGTGGTCGGCTTCGTGAAAAATCAATTGATTATCAGGCGATTTCTCTCGCTTTGTTGCCCGCAAATGCACAAAATGAATTCGGTTTCCAAAACGCTCGGCGATTCCTGCTAGGTCATTGTCGGCACGCACTCCCAACGAGCCTGTGCAAAACGTAATTCCATTGGCCCGTACATCGCAGGCGGCCATCAATTGTTCCAAATCACTTTCGGTACTCACCACACGCGGCAAGCCCAGCAGCGGCATCGGTGGGTCATCGGGGTGAATACAAAGATTGACTCCTATTTCCTCCGCTAAAGGGGCAACTTGCTGAATGAAATAGTAAAGATTTTGACGTAACTCTTTGTCACCTATTTGTTTATAATTATTTAACAACCCTTGAAACGTGGCTAATTCAAAGGCTTCGTTCGAGCCTGGCAAGCCCAGCAACACCGTATTTTGCAACGTAGCGACTTCCTCGGGACTCATTTGCGCAAATTTAGCGCGGGCTTTGGCCTGAATTTCCTCTGAATAATCCGCTTCCGCATTGGGTCGTTTTAGAATACATAAATCAAAAGCGGCAAAATCTTCCCACACAAAACGCAGCGCCAATGAACCATCAGGCATCTGATAAGTCAAGTTGGTTCGCGACCAATCGAGCACGGGCATGAAGTTGTAACAGACGGTTTTGATGCCACAAGCGGCCAAATTGCGCAGCGAGATTTTGTAGTTTTCGATGTACTTTTCTCGGCTGGGAAGTCCTTTTTTGATGTCTTCGTGAACAGGCAAACTTTCTACTACGTCCCACGTAAGGCGGGTATAGCGATGATTATCTGCTTCAATGAGTTGAATGCGTTGCTTGATTTCTTCCACACTCCACACTTCTCCGACGGGGATTTGGTGAAGCGCTGATACCACACCCGTACACCCTGCCTGACGAATATCCATCAACGAAACGGGGTCGTTGGGGCCAAACCAACGCATAGTTTGAATAAATGCCATAACTATTGTATTTGCTCGGGTCAGACGACAGTCAGACCCGAAAGATTACTTTGTTGTGGTCTGACTGCCGTCTGACCACCTGTTTTGCTCGGGTCAGACGATAGTCAGACCCGAAAGATTACTTTGTTGTGGTCTGACTGCCGTCTGACCAAAGTTTACTCACTTTTATATTTTTCAAATAACTGAGCGACGTTGGCCGCTTTGTGGTCGCCAGCGTGTACCAAAACGCGGTAACGCAACGCTAACTTTTCCCCTTTTTTCAAGACCGTAGCTTTGTCGTCTTGCGGCCAATACATGGGCGTTGGAGAAAAGAAACCGTAGTCACGCGTAAACCAAGGCGACGGATACCAAGGGTTTGAAGGATGCTGCATAATGGTCATTCCTTCTACTTTGTCACCTCGTTTTCCTGAACAGTCAATCCACGGTGATTTCACGCCAAATGTGCCCTTTTCTCCCGTATTCCCTTCAGCGTTCACCATCGTTCCGCCGTTGATGACAGCCAAATCGGGATCCATTCGTCCGCTAAAAAGCGAGTGATTGGTTTTCAAGATTGTTACGTCCATGAGCATTTCCATCGTCACGTCGAAATCAATTTGGTACAAATCTTTCGAGGGAGCGGTAATGGTGATGGTTCTAAAGTCTTTTACGGGCGCATTGGCGTTGGGACGGCGCCAAATACATTCATTTTCAATCACTACTTTTTCTCCCCCCGACTGCACAATGTCGGTGCGAAGGGCGATGATCTGTCCTTTTTCTAAACCTTCTTGCCAATAATTACCATCGTTGACTCGGTCGCACCCAAAAAACAAGGAGCTATGGTGCGGATAATTTCCATTTCGCATCGACGTCACACTGGCATTTGAAGGGCCATTGACGGGGAAGAAAAAGGGGTATTTTTCGTCCTGAGAAAAAATATAGCTCGTGAAAAAGTTATTATTAATCGTAATATCAATCTTCGAATTGTACTTCGTCGCAGTGATTTTTGTTTGGGAAATCGCTACGCTACTCACCAACACAAATGCTGCTATAAACTGGTAGAAATGGGGACTTTTCATTTTCATCGCGTAAACCTGTAAGGTTTTTGAAACCTTACAGGTTTGGGTTTTACTTTGTTAAGGTAATTTTTTGGGCATTTTTCTGCGCTTTGATGGCCAACTCCATTGCCAAAAGACAATGAGCTTGCGACATAGCCGTTTCAGTACGGTTCAAAACGTCGTCCACTAATAAGCGACCATAAGGCAAATCTTGCTGCGTACAATCAATGTATCGAGTCTCTTTTTGATCCACCAAAAACAAGTGATTCCCACCCGAACGGCCGCCAATGTCAGTGTTCTTACGAATTTCAATGAAGCCTTCCGTTCCTAAAATCGTCAAGCGGCCATCGCCCCACGTATTGAGTCCGTCGGGGGTAAACCAGTCCACGCGGATGTAGCCCATCCCGCCGTTTCCGCGTAACATCACATCACCAAAATCCTCAAAATTAGGGTATTGAGGGTGGTTTGTATTGCCAATTTGCGAAGCCACAATTTCGCCCTGCGTAGAACCCGTAAAAAATAAAAATTGGTCAAACTGGTGAGACGCAATGTCGCAAATAATACCGCCAAACTGTTCTTTGTTAAAGAACCACTCAGGGCGCGTTTTGGGATTCATGCGGTGTGGCCCCATTCCAATGGTCTGAATGACTTTACCGATTGCTCCTGCTTTTACCAGTTCTCCCGCTTTTACGGTTGCTCTATTTTCGAGGCGTTCGCTGTACATGATGGAATAAATACGCCCCGTTTGTTTCTGCACTTTGCGCACTTCGGCCAGTTGCTCAAGCGTCGTTATTCCAGGTTTATCCGACATATAATCCTTTCCGCTTTTCATCACCCGAATCCCCAACGGAGCACGCTCGTTGGCAATGATGGAACTCAGTACCAACTGAATAGATTTATCGTCTAGGATTTCTTTTTCGCTTGAAGCCAGTTTTGCCTTGGGGAAACGTTTCGCAAACGCCGCTACCAAATCAGGTTCTTTGGCATAAAACGAAACCAGTTCTCCGCCTCCACGAACTACCGCCTCTACCTGACCATAAATATGGCCGTGGTTCATTCCAATAACCGAAAATTTGATACGCGATGTATCGTATTGAGGAACAACGATGGGGGCAACCGTCTCGGTGATTATATTTCCGTAAGCCATGGAAGGAAGCATCGGTAAAGCCATCATTCCTGCGGCCGAAGCAATGGATTCTTTCAAAAAGGTACGGCGTTGATTCGTTTTCTTTTTCATATTTTTTGATGATTGAACAGTTGGGTTTTGAGAAACCCAACGCACATTACATGATGTTTTTTATGCTTAAAAAGTCAGGTTTTGAGAAACCTGACACACATTACAATGTTTTGGGTGCTTAAACATTGGGTTTTGAGAAACCCAACGCACGTTACATTTTGATGTTTGTAGTTCCGTAAGGCTTACGCTGAGAACGGCTCAACATCGCGTTGGCTTCTTTATCGTTCACAAAACGTTCGGTTTTAGGATCCCACTGCAATTTGCGTGGCAATTTCATCGCAATGTGGCTAATGAGGCACACCGAACAAGCGCGGTGTCCAATTTCTACGGGCGAAATCGGTGCTTTGCGCGTTTTGATACATTCGAGCCAGTTGCCGTGTTGCTCATCGCTTTTATAAAGGTGAATTTCGTTTTCGCCAATCACCGAAGTAAGAATCTTAGGATCGCTGGCATCAAGGGCTTTGCTACTTTTTTCTCTCGATACTGGGTCGCTCGCCGAAGCCACATAGTCACCGCGAGATACCCAAATCCAACCTTCAGTTCCTTCGTAACGAATACCGTTCGGGAAGCCTCCGCTGGTGTACATCGTGATGCCGTTGGCGTATTCGGCCTTCACCATAAAGTCGCCGTGAACGTTCCACAAACCTGATTTTGGAAACTCCGCCACGGCCTGTACCGAAATGGGGCCTGTCAGTTCGGTATCCATTCCCCACGCTGCCGAATCGAAGTGGTGTTGCCCCCAACCCGTAATCATCCCCGCGCCATACTGCTCAAGGCGCAACCATCCTGGGCGTCCGTAGCCTTTTTGAGGATGCACCCCTATCTCAGTATAAGGAACTTCAGGAGTTGAGCCTAGCCACATATCATAATTGAAGCCTGCAGGCACAGGCATCGCAGGTGCTGCGGGGCCTGATGGGTCGCCTGGAAGTCCCACTTTTACGGTGTGAAGTTTTCCGATACGACCATTCCGAACCAACTCCGCAGCAATCCGAAACTGCGGAGATGAGCGTTGTTGCGTACCCACCTGAAGCACCGTACCTTTTTTCTGAATAATATCGCTCAACATTCGTCCTTCCGCAATGGTCAACGAGGTCGGTTTTTGCAAATACACATCTTTTCCTGCCAAAGCCGCCTCAATCGCAGGTTGCGAGTGCCAGTGGTCGGGTGTACTGATAATCACCGCATCAATGTCTTTATTGAGCAACATTTCACGGTAATCGTCGTACATTTTGGCGTCCACGTAGTTGGCATTGCCCGTTTTTTTGGCATAATAACTTTCAACCAATTTTTTACCATCCACCAAACGGTTTTTATCCAAATCGCACACCGCAATCATCCGTGCGGCATCGTGCTGCATCGTGCCGACCATGTCGTGGTCACGGCCGATACGCCCACAACCAATTTGGCCAATGTTGATTTTGTTACTCGGGGCATTTTTACCAAAAACCGAAGCGGGTACAATCGTTGGCACGCCAATGACCGTTGATGCTGCCGCTCCTTTGGCAGTCAGTTCAAGAAATTTTCTTCTCGAAACAGAGGGTTGAGATGTGGTTGACATAAAAAGGCTTGGGATATAAAGGTATTTTCTAAATCTACTTCCTAAAAAAGTACAATTCCACACAGAAAAGCACTGAGAAAGAAACGCTTGTTGCAAATTGCGCTCGTTTGATTCTAAGCTAATGTTACTACAACAAGCCCATTTCACCAACTTATTTACTGTCTTGTTTTGAAAAAAAGCATAAAATACCTATCGAAAACGTTTCCGAAAACGCCACCGATAGGTATTTTTTATTACTAAATTTATATATTTTTGTGCAATTAAAGTATTTAACCACAACGTCAGCTATAATGTAATCGCTAGACCCATTTTGCGGCTAACTAAAAAAAAGACAATTATATGGTGGAGTGCAGACAATGCCAATCGGCAGCCGAAGTAGTGAAAGCTGGTTTTTTAAGAGGGCGTCAGCGGTTTTATTGTAAAACGTGCCAAGTGCATTTTACGGTAGAATTACCCGCAGCTTCCCCTCAGAAAGCCGCTCGCCAAACCACCATTATCGACATTGCAAAGTCGCTCGGCGTAGCTCCTTCTACTGTCTCGCGGGCCCTAAATGGCAGCACCGACATCAATTCGTTGACGCGGCAAGAGATTCTACGGGTTGCGAACGAAATGGATTACCGACCTAACCTGCTGGCGCAGAGCCTTCACCGTGGCGAAACCCACACGATTGGAGTGGTGATTCCCAACATCGAACGGCCTTTTTTTGCGGGGGTGTTGGCAGGGATTCAAAACGTGGCGACGGAAGCTGGCTATCGCGTCATGATTTGTCAATCAAACGAATCGCATTCGACCGAAACCCTCAACGTTCAGGCGTTAATTGCCAGTCGGGTGGATGGTCTATTAATCAGTCATTCCAAAGAAACAACGTCGTTTGAACACATTCGTTTGCAGCTCAAAAAAGGACTTCCGATTGTCCACTTCGACCGCGTTTGCAACGAAGTGGAAACGGCCAAAGTGGTTCAAGAAGACTTTGAAGGAAGTTTTGCGTTGGTCGAGCACCTCATCCAGCAGGGTTGTCGGAGAATTGCCGTTTGTGCAGGACCGCCCCAATTATTAATCAGCCAAACGCGTTTGGAAGGCTACAAAGCCGCACTGTGCCACTACGGGCTTCCTCTGGATGACACCCTGATTTATCACACTGAATTTAAGCAAAGCGAGTCGTTGACAGCGCTTAACCATTGGCTTTCACTTCCAGAACCTCCCGACGGGATTTTTGCCATTCATTACGGCAATGCCATTGAACTTTTGGTCGAACTCAAACGTCGTAAAATTCAAATTCCCACCGAAATCGCCGTGGTAGGTTTTGGGGATGAACTCATTGCCGAACTGATTGAGCCTTCATTGACGGTCTTTCACCTTTTTCCGTTTGAAATGGGCGAAACGGCGGCGTCATTGTTGATTGACAACATCATTCACCGCGATACCTTTAGCCCTATTACAAAAAAAATGCGAGGAGAATTGCGCATTAGACAATCGTCGATGCGGCGGTAAACCACAAACGCCACAAAATGTATCGTCAAAGTATGGCCAATAACTTGATAAATTGGCCCATGGAGACAATCGTAGTATTTTGATACGTCTCTAAACTCAGTAAATCATCATCCCCTGTCACTAAAAAATGAGCATCACAAGCATCACATATTCCTAGTAAATAGTCATCATTTGCATCCCTTACTACAGAAGGAATTGAGGAAATCTTTACTTCCTTTAAAAACAATGTTGCTAGAGCGATAAATCTAATTACTTGGTTTGGTAGGATAATTTTTGAAAATTTCTTTCTCGAAATCACCCCTTCAAACTCATGTACCAGCTCTTTGGAGTAATACACCTGAAGATGTGGATTTCTAAAAACCCTGTAATATAGCGTCCTACGAGAATTTTTACTGATGCAAGCCGAAATATACCAGTTAGCATCAACTACAACCCTAATTTTTTTTCGCATTACGGAATGCTTTTATCTCCTTCTGAATCTCAGCTGTTGAAATATCCATATCTGGCAACTCGGCATCTAGTTCGTCAAACAGCTCATCTGCCATTTGTAACTGGATTTTTTTTGCAATTGCCAATCTTTCTTTTGCCGAAAAAGCATTGAATGTTTGTATAAATTCAACTTGTGTCATTGCCTTCATTTCTTTCTGCCTTAGATCATACCTAAACAAAAATATCATTTTCTACCCCAATTATCAAACCACCCACGTTATAACCCCCGCGGCTCCACCATCACGACTTCTTCTTTGTCCAGCACGACTTCACCTTCTGGCAATCCCTTGGGCTTACGCACAAACTTTTTGGGAGTAACTATCACAGGACAAAGCGTTTCCGTTCGCCGCTTTGAATACCAAGCCGCCAACTGCGCCGCGCGTTCGATGACACTGTTCGGGATTTTTCGCCCCGCCTTGTACTTGATGACCACGTGCGAGCCCGATACGTCGCGGGCGTGCAACCACAAATCTTCTTTGTAAGCGTATTTTTTGGTCAACAAATCGTTGTTTTTGGCATTTTTTCCAATCAAAATCACGTAGCCTTCAAACTCAGTATGTTTGAATAACTGGGTGGGCGAAAGGATGGGAGCATCGGTCAGCAGGCTATTGTTTTTCAAATACTTACGCAGCAACTTCAACGATTCAAATGCCTCTATTTCTTGTAAATGACTCTTTAAGTCTTCCAATTCACCCTCACGCAACGCAATGTTTTCTTGCAGTTTATCAATTTCAATCCGTTCGTTTTTTGCCTTTCGGTAATACGTTTCGGCATTTCGTTGGGGCGAAAGGTCAGACTTGAGTTTGATGTCAATGTCTCTATCTCGGTAAAAATCAAATAAGGTAACTCGCTCGGCACGCTCGGGAATTTGGTGAAGATTGGCCATCAAAATATGCCCAATTTCCTCATTTTTCACATCACCATCCACCGTTACCAGTTTTTGAAAGGCTTCTTCCAAATAATTTTCGGTGCGTTGAATGCGCTTTTGAAGCACCCGAACCGCTTCCGATTTTTCTTTGGAAATGACCCCAATCCGATTGTAAGTAGTATAAAAATCGTTGAGGGCCTCAATCGGGTCGGTATGACTGCGAATGACCTCGCCCAGCGGCACTAACGAAAACGTAATTTGGTACTGCCACGTAGAAATGTAATACGTTGGCTGCTCTAGCTTCTGAAGCACGTCTTGAATCAATGTCCACTTTTCTAAGCCAACTGACGGCTGACTACTGAGTGCTGACTGCTGCTCTAAATACGCATTTACTTCCTTTCCAAAAGTCGGAAATAGCTTCCGATGGTCGTGCCCTGCCGCTTCAAATGCCTCCCAAGATTGGTCGAGTTCGCGGTCGAGTTTTGCTAGTTGCAAGTTATTATCTGACACGAGTTTGTAATGAAACACATCAATCACGGCCTCTTCTTGAAACAACACCGCATTGGAACGATTTCCGAAAAGTTTAAACACCAAGGTGTAATTATTTTCCAGCACCAACCCAAAGGCTCGTTCGTTTTTAAACTGCCGAACATCAACTACTTCCAAATCATACAATGTCTCAAACAAATCGACGCTGTTGTGGCGAGCGCGGCTAAAATCTTCGGGAAAATGCAGGCAGGCAAAGTCGGGACGCAGGGTAGCACGAAGAAAAAACGGGCGATAATAGTTGTTTTTGCCTCGGGCGTGCGCCAAGACAATCACTAACTCGTCTTTCTCTTGGCTGAAACATTCCATGAACTTCAACCCAACCACCAACGGCCGCAACGCTTGGCTCAACTGCCGTAAAAAATGATAATTCTGATACATCTCAATTTGTGTTTCACGGCGTTAATTCATTGATTTCAAACACAATAAAAACGTGAAACTTTTGACAAAAAAACTATTTTTATTTACCTTTGTACTGTAGGTCTGCCTTGCATGAACGCCGACTCCATGTCGTTTCTTGAAACTTTTCAAGATTAGTGCAAAGGTGGGCTTATTTTATTTTTGATTGTTAAAGGATTTTTTGGCGTATAGTAATTCTCCCATTTCCCTGAGTTATAAGCACTACTGTCGTACACATCAATCACTAGGGATATTTTTTCCTTTAAAAAGTTATAATAACGCATTTCCCCTCGCTCAAAAACTCTCTGAATAGCCCAGCAAAAGTAGTCTGCAATATTGAGAAGCGGGTCTTTTGTGGGATAATTTACGTTAAATAATACTTCTGTAGTAATTTCTTTCGTTTCGCCCTTGGCCTTGTGGTACCTTTGAATTGCTTTTTTTAGGGACAAATCCAAGTTGGCATTTTTCGTACTTTTTCCTCTCTCAGAAATGTGAAGCACCATCTTCTCCCCTTTCGACAGTTTGTTTTTCAATAAGTGTGAAAGTAAGTCCGCGTAGAAATACTCCTCCTTGCCTTTGTGTTTTGTTTCATACCGTTCAATATTTTTTCGGCCAACGACGGCTTCAAATGAACAACCAATGCTGTTTATAAATTTAAAAAACTCAAATCTCACTTCTGGCACATCATCTGTTGCATGGAAATAATAACCTCCTTCAGAGTTCTTCTTCTTGATGATGCTAGGTAGTTCAAAAAAGGGATTATCTGTTCCGATAATTGAACGGCGCCCTTTTGCATAAAAAGTGGTATCTCCCGCCTCATCTAAAAAGCGATGATTTGTCCTAATTTTTTTATTTTTCTTTGACATTTACTTGCTCTTAAAACCAGAAGGTAACCAAAGTAAGTAATACTAACCCTTAAAAACAAAAAAACGCCAGTAGGCTTACAACCCACTGGCGTTCATTACAAAGAGGTTAGCTTATTTATCTCTTACCAAAACTTCGTCGATAAGACCGTACGCTTTTGCTTCTTCGGCGCGCATCCACTTGTCGCGATCAGAGTCTCTTTCGATGGTTTCGATTGTTTGTCCTGTGTGGTTGGCCAAAATTTCGTACAACTCACCACGTAATTTCACAATTTCGCGGGCTGTGATTTCAATGTCAACCGATTGGCCTTGCGCACCACCCGACGGCTGGTGAATCATGATACGAGCGTGTGGAAGTGCCGCACGCTTGCCAGCTGCACCACCCGCCAACAGTACCGCTCCCATCGACGCCGCGAGGCTTGTACATACCGTGGCTACGTCGGGACGAACGTACTGCATCGTGTCATAAATACCCAAACCTGCATATACCGAACCACCTGGGCTGTTGATATACATCAAAATATCTTTCTTAGGATCAGCCGATTCCAAAAACAACAATTGCGCTACTACGATGTTCGCAATTTGGTCATCGACAGGCATACCAAAGAAAATGATACGGTCGGCCATCAAACGCGAAAATACATCTACTTCACGGAAGTTCATGGGGCGCTCTTCGATGATAGCGCGGGTCATATTTTCAACGGTATGGTTCATGTATCCATCTACCGTAAGGCCATTCATGCCGAGGTGTTTTACTGCGTACTTTCTAAATTCTTGTCCGTGATTCATGGTAACTTAACTTTATATGTTTATTTTGTGTTTACTGAACATAAAACGCAAACGCTTGGTTCGGCAGGCAAAAATGCAGAATTTAGCGTTTGATTGTAGTCGGTTTAACCAACAAATTATCGGTGGAAGCGAGATTAGCGATGTGGAACATCCTGGAACGTCATGTTCCAGCCCCTTCTGTAGCTTATTGCTACGACCTATGGGAACGTTATCAGTTTGATTTTGTGGTGACTCGCCCTCGACATACCCGTTTGGGCGATTTTACGGCAAAACCCAATCAACGTGAGCGAATTACGGTCAATAACAACCTCAACCCTTACAATTTCCTCATCACTTACCTTCACGAAATCGCCCACCTTGAAGTGTATCGTTCGTACAAACGCCGCCAACCTCCGCACGGAAAAGCGTGGAAAACACATTTTCGTGCTTTATTGCTGCCTACCCTGAACGAACAAACGTTTCCCACGTCGATTTTGTCCCCGCTTACGCTATATTCCCATAATCCAACCGCCTCTACGGGGACATTCTTACCCCTCATGCAAGCCATTAAAAACGTGGATGCCCCGCATTCGGATTTGGTCATGGTAAGTGAGTTGTCAGAAGGGCAGGCGTTTCGATTACAGCAAAAAGTCTTTATCCGAGGCACGCAGCGCCGCACTCGCATCGTTTGTATAGAGAAAACCTCGCAAAAAAAATACTTGGTCGCAGCCCATGCTTGGGTGGAGCGGCTGTAGTTGTCTTTGAGAAACGATATACAAAAGCAGCATCTTATTCGTGAAACTTTTACTCACATATCGCTTTATTGGAAAGGTGCTAAGCGCGTTCCTCCTATTCTTACTCTTATTGACTACGACAAGTTGGGGGCAAAATCAGAGTTCGGTACTTGCTACTGGAAAGTGGTTCAAAATTGGGGTAACGCAAACAGGCGTGTATCGAATTGATGCGCCATTTCTCAAAAAACTGGGGATTGCCACTAGCGATATTAACCCAAAAAACCTTCGCCTATTTGGAAACGGTGGCTATATGCTTCCTCAATCAAACGCCCAAAACAGGGCAAGCGATTTAACCGAAAATGCTGTTTTCGTTAAGGGAGAAAACGATGGCAAATTTGACGAAGGTGACGCACTTTGGTTTTGGGGGCAAAGTCCGCACGAAATTCGCTACAATACAGCCGAAAAACGCCTTGAACACCAGCTCAATCTCTACGCCGACACTACTTTTTACTTTTTACAACTAGACGCTACCCAAGCGGGGCTTCGACTATCGACCTATCCCTCAGGAAATTCGGGAGCGATACAAACTACCTTTGACGATTACGTTTTTCGGGAAAGTGAAATTTATAATCGGGTGCAATCGGGACGAGAGTGGTGGGGTGAGTATTTTGGCAATCAAACACGTCAAGATTTTTCGGCCGATTTGGAAGGTTTACTTCCTAACAGCCCCGTTAAAGTGACGGTCGCCAGCGTAGCCGCCGCGCAAGTCACGACCAAATTTGTGGTGGGAATCAATGGGCAAACCTTAGGCGAACAAACCATGGGAACGGTCACAACTTATCGCTACGATTCCAAAGGTTTGCGAACCCAAAAAACCTACGATGGACAACTTTCAAACGCAACCACGCGAGTCACTACCTCCCTGACCTTCGATAAAGCAGGACAAGCCAATGCCGAAGGGTATTTAGATTTTTTTGGATTGCAAATTCAGCGTAGCCTTCGTTTATACACCCAACCCACTGTTTTTCAATCCCTTGCTTCGTTAACCCAAGATTCAGTTCGCTATCAGATAAGTCAGGCCAATGCTCAAATGCAACTTTGGGATGTCACCAACCCACAACGACCTGCCACTCAATCGTTTCGCTTATCGGGAACAGAGGCTATTTTTGGTACTTCAGGAAAAATATTTCGTCGGTTTGTGGCTTTTTCGGAAACACAATTGTTGACTCCAATTTCTGCACAAGCTGTTTCCAACCAGAATCTTCGCGCTCTTTCAACTCCTAACTTACTCATCATCACGTCCCCCATCTGGCTTAAACAAGCACAACGGCTTGCTACTTTTCGCCGTCAAAACGATGGTTTGGAAGTCATCGTCGTTACCACTAATCAAGTCTATAACGAGTTTGCGTCGGGACAAGCTGACCCGACCGCCATTCGCGATTATGCCAAGTTTTTGAACAACCGCCAGCCCAATACCCTCAAGTATTTGTTGCTTTTTGGTGATGCAACGTATGATTATAAAAACAACCTCAAAGCGTTTTCTCCGCTTGAGATGACCTATTTTGTACCATCCTACGAAAGCCGCGAGTCGGGGCATCCTGTGCTGAGTTTTACGTCCGACGACTATTTTGGGTTTCTTAAACCTACCGATGGAGAATGGATTGAGGATTTTAGCGGAAATCATTTACTCGACATTGGCGTGGGTCGGTTGCCCGTCAAAACTACTGCCGAAGCCGAAACGGCAGTGGATAAATTGATCCGTTATGTAGCCAAACGCGGGCGTGGAAAATGGCGGCAAAAAATCGCCTTTGTAGCCGACGACGGCGATGCCAACTTACACCAACAAGATGCTGAAAACTTATCGACGCAAATTGCCTCGAAGACGGCCTCTTACGAACTTCAAAAAGTCTATGTCGATGCATTTCCCCAAATTGGCACGCCCATTCACGCCCCTGAAGCAAACAAAACCATCGACCGATTGATTGACGAAGGCGTTTTAATTATGAATTACACGGGTCACGGCGGCATTTCCATTTGGGCTGACGAACAGATTGTTACACTTCAAAACATCCTTAACTGGCGCAATCTTGACAATTTACCTTTGATGATTACAGCCACTTGTGAATTTGGACGGTATGACAACCCAGGCGAAGTTTCGGGTGCTGAATTGGCCGTTTTGAGTCCAAGAGGCGGCGCCATTGCCATGCTGACCACCGCACGACCAGTGTATGCCAGTACCAATTTTTTATTGAATGAAGCATTTTACGAAAGCGCGCTCGAACGTACCAGCGGGGATGTACCGCGCTTGGGAGATTTGATGCGAATGACCAAAAATAAAAGCTTTAGCGGCGTTTTTAACCGAAACTTTACGCTCCTAGGCGACCCTTCTTTACGCCTCAATTACCCCGACTATGACGTAGAAATAACAACGAAAGATACCCTAAAAGCGGGCGGGAAGGCGCGCATTAGTGGTCAAATTAAAGTTGGGAATGTCCTTGTAAACGATTTCAATGGAGTGGCAAGCATCAGTGTCTATGACAAAGAAAATCAGCTAATGACACTCGGTACCGAAGACGCCAAGATGCCTTATAAGCAGTTTAAAAGCAAAATTTTTGAAGGGAAAGTAAGTGTTAAAAATGGCTTGTTTGTCGTCGATTTTGTCGTACCCAAAAACATTGACACAAAACTTGGGAATGGGCTAATACAAGTCTATGCCATCAAAGCCGACACGAGCGCCGATGCCATGGGAGGTACCAACCAAGTGTGGGTTGGTGGCACTGCACTTTCTAACCCCGATACCAAGCCGCCCGTGGTTCAGCTTTACCTCAACGACCAAAATTTTGTGGAAGGCAGCCAACTAGATGATAGTCCATTGCTCATTGCCCAGCTGACGGACGACAGCGGCATTAATCTACTTCAACCCATCAGTTTGACCCTCAATGATACATTGACCCTACTCGTAAACGACTATTTTACGGCAAATCAAGACAGTTATCAAAGTGGCAGGGTTAATTATTTACTCAAAAAACTCCCTGCGGGTGACTATGTACTTCGCTTAAAAGTTGCCGATATATATAATAATTGGAGTGAGGGTACGTTAAGCTTTAAGGTAGGCAAAGAATCGGCCATTGTAAAAAGCGTCATTGCCTACCCAAATCCATTTGTAGAACAAGCCACCCTACAAATAGAGTTGGTCAATGAAGGAGAAGATGTCGAAGTAACAACAACGATTTTCGACGTCAGTGGGAATTTGGTACGGAGCGAAACACAGACCATTTACAATTCGGATGCTATCCTAACCACCATGACTTGGAACGCCGCTACGCAACACCGCCAACCTGTACCTGCTGGCGTATATGTGTATCGAATCGTTGTGAAATCTCTTACTCGCCAACAGACTCAAACCGTGGGTGGTAAGTTAATAAAACCAAAATAGATTTTGAAAATAGGAATTACTATCTTTGCGTGTTTTAAAATAAATGTACGTCTCTTGACACAGTCACATTTCTTCCATTTCCTTATGCTAAGAAAAACCTCTCCCGTCGTCACTTTGGTGGGTCTCTGTATTTCTTTCATTTCATCAGCTCAAGGTACAACAACCGCAGGCCAAGACAGTTCTGGTATCAATCCAGTAATTTCGTCGGTTCCCTTCGCTGCTTTTACCCCTGATGCTCGTAGCGCCGCGTTGGGAGATGCAGGTGCGGCACTTAGTCCAGATGCAAATGCTATGTACTGGGGTGCGGCTAAATTGGCTCAAGCAACCAAAAACTACGGAGTCTCTTTTTCATATACGCCATGGCTTCGCAACGTAACTGAAGATATGTATTTTGCGTATCTGTCTGGCTTCAAAAAAATTGGCAAAAATCAGGCTGTGGGTGTCAGCCTTATGTATTTTGACCACGGCATGTTTCAAGCGCGTAACAGCTTTGGCACCTTGCTTGGCAATTATTATTCCAACGAATTTTTTGCTTCGGTAGCTTACTCACGCAAGCTTACTGATAAGTTTTCGATGGGGTTGAACCTTAAATACATCAACTCCAACCTCGGAGGAGGAGTTCAGGTAATGGGTAACTCTGCCCTCAAGCCTGGTACAACTGCTGCGGGTGACTTGAGCGCCTTTTACCAAACTGAAAATATCGACGAAGGTACTGGTGCTGGCTGGGGATATTCGTTTGGCTTGATGCTTCAGAACATTGGGGGTAAAGTAAACTATGGCGGTACTGACAGTGGCTTTATTCCTACCACATTTAAGTTTGGTGGAGCAGCAACTCGCCACATCGACCCATACAACAAGGTTACGTTTACCATGGATCTGAACAAGTTGATGATTCCAACGCCTCCAATTCGTGATGCGTCGGGTAAAATCACGGCTGGCAAAGACCCCAACCGTAGTAGTATTGCCGCTATGTTCAGCTCGTTTTCGGATGCTCCAGGTGGTGCAAGCGAAGAACTTCGTGAGTTCATGATTTCGGCAGGAGCTGAGTATTGGTACAATGAAGTTTTTGCCGTACGGGCGGGTTATTTCAATGAAGCTAGAACCAAAGGAAATCGCAAGTATTTCACTGTTGGTTTTGGGGCTCGTATTCAACAACGCTATGGTATCGACTTCGCCTACTTGATGCCGCAAACACAAGGTAGCCCATTGGCCAATACCTTCCGCGTGTCGCTCATCGTAGATATGTTTAAAAAAGCCGCCGACATGGTGATTGATAACAACGAAAGCGAGAATTAATCGTCCTCGTTTTCCAAAAAGAAGCCGCTTACGAGATTTCGTAAGCGGCTTCTTTTTTTCAGGCTATGAACAAGCTTCTGCGCAGAATTCGGGTTGTGAGCAACCCTCAGCACGGTTGCTACAACCCGCTCTCGACGAGAATTTCTGTCTTGATGTAATGCTCCGAATGACTTATTACCCAGCGTTTACACGCTTCTTTTTTGCCGTAAAAACCTGAGTACCATCCCTCTTCCTTCAAAATGGCCAATGGATTTCCCTGTTTATCAAAAGCCGTCAACTCAACGCTGTTTTCAGCTACCTCCGACGGATGCCAAATTTGATACATGGGTAGGTCGGCAGGTGCATTTTCTAGCCAATCTTCGATTACCCAAACCAATTCCCCTTGTTTTTTCTGAACTTTTCTACGGTGGATAATGCCTTTTCCAACCTGCGCAAAAGCTTCTATTTGTCCCTCAAAAATCCATGTTTCATCTCGTTGTTCCCATGAAGCTGCGGCTTTTTTCACCCAGTTATACCATACAAAGCGAGGGCCTTTTAGCATTTGGTCGTAGGTTCCGAGCATCACGGTATTATGCGAAGCCGTTCCAGCAAAATAACGCACCCATTTTTCATCGGTATTGTACAAGTACGAGCCCGCATCGCGCAATAGATTTTGACCGTTGACCCACATATCTAAATGCAGGTTATCTGCCTGAAAAGGGCGGTCTTTGTACGCTCCACATCGAATAAACGTCACACTCTCATCCACATCGCGTACGACGTAGTAACCTCCTTTTTCAAAGGAAGAAGTACCTGTAAACGGTTTTTGAGTGAGTGGTAAAATCGTAGTTATTCCAAACCAAAAGCAGTCTTCCATCATTTGAGTTGGAACGCCCAATGCTGCTTCCAGCGCCGACAATTGCGGGCGGTAGTCGCGGTAGTGCGCCGCATTGAGGGGGAAAAACAACGCGCCATCGTTGTTGCCATAATTGGGCAACCAGCCCGTTTGGGTATCTTGGCACACTCGTAGAAACTGCAACGACGCTTTGGCACGGTGGTACACCCGTTCTGAAAAAAATTCGCCATTGAGTTCACTCAAACGAATTGCCCACGTAAGCAACTGAATCACAACGCGATGGTAATTCATCGAAAACTGTAGGAATGTACCGTCTTCGTAGATTTGGTAAGCTATTTCTTCTTCAAACCATTTTTTTCCACGTTGTTTCCAGCGCGGTGCCTCGGGAAAAAACGGGTACAAAAGTCCCACAAGGTACAAAGCCAACGTTTCGGTAATGGCGTGGTTATTACGTACGGCAATGCGTGAAAAATGGATATTCTCTTCTACGTGCCGCATTTGCCAGTACAACACGTGCATTATTTTCTCAAAACGAGCTTCCGTCAGCGCCGATGAATTTTTATAATAATGTAGCGCAAAAGTCCAGTTCAACACCCGCAGCGAAATCTCTTGGCTACAACGCCAGTTAGGTCCGCAGTTGATTGGATTGGCGTCTATCCAGTTTTCTATTTCTTGAAAAACAGTTTCGGCATTGTTTTCTCCCAAATGAAAATCACCGCGAATCAACGGATACAAAAACGCAAATCGTGATTTTTCCCAAACGTATTTAATATCTCCCGCTATGGGCGACAAATCAGGAATGTCTGTCCAGTGCTTGTTGGCGTCGTAGCGGTAGCAGTTAGAAGGGTTCGTGAGCCAATCAGTCACTTCGTAATACGTGGCACTAAACATCAAAAGGCGACCTTGTCGGTATTCGTTAAGTTGGCCAACCAATTTCTGTCGTTCCTCCTCCGAAAGCTTCATGCCCTCCGCTAAGCTTTCTTTCGCCTCAAAAAGAAACCGCACGTGCAATTCTTTCCATGCAGCTAATGATGAATAGGCTTCCGACGGGGGCTGCGTAGGAAAAGCCGCTTTGAGTAAGCCCGTTCGGCGGCGGACTTCGTACCACAGGCGAAAGGCCACGTATCGCGGCCCCATGTTGGTTACTATATTGAGTACTTTTTTCATAAAAATTCCTCAAAAGAAAAAGCCGTGATGGATGTCACGGCTTCTACGTTTTTTCTAAAGTCGCTTACTTAGCTTCTTCTTCGGCTGCTTCGGCGGCTGGTTGTTCTTCGGCTGCTTGCTCAAACACTTGAGGTAATTGAACCAAAAGAATGTTGTACCAAGAAATAATTTTACGAACATCCGACAAATACACGCGCTCAGTGTCATACCCTGGCAATACCGACGTCATAAAGTCCACCAATTGGTAATCTGACATGGCTTTAGCGTCAAGGGTTTCGCCTTGGTATTTGCTGTGAATATTTTCAAAAACAGTAGCAAGGGGCGTCGCTTGGTCTGTATCTGCCATAAAGATGGAAATATCTTTCAACACAGAAACGCGCGCCGAAGCTCCAATCATTGATTTTTCACGCTTTGCGTCCAAACTTTCTACGATTACTCCTCCGCGTCCTGGTTTTAGGATGCGATACAAGCCCGACTTACCCGAGAAGTTGGCAATCTCTTTCAACAATTCCATATCTTACAAATGATTTTTGCGTAGTTATTTTTCAGAATTAGGGCACAAAAGTAATGCTTTTTCTTGAAAAACACGAAAGTCGCCGGCTGCTTGAAAACAACTAACGACTTTTTCTTTTGGAAACCAAACTTCACTAAAAATGGCTGTATGGGACGGTTATTTTCGTGTTTTTGTTTCGGTTACTCCGTTGGTAGTCACGGTGTAAGTACGGTCGCAGGCACCATCTCCATAATCTACTATTGATTTTGGTTTATCTGGGCGCACAATTTCGATGGTTCCCGCCACAGGGAAGCCCCCACTGGTGGATTTACATGCTGCTTTTACGATAATTGATTTTGTAATCGTTGAAGAAAATGTTTTGCCATCGCTGCCAGTGGCGGTCGTAAATCCTGTAATCACAATTTCGTCATCATTTACATTCAAAGGCGTGCCTTTGGTGTCTGTTTTTCTGGTTTTAGTGCTGTTAAATAATATTGTTTTACCGTTTTCGGTCGTGATTGATGTTTCAGTAAAACTCTCTTTGGTTACTAATTTGCCATTTTCTACCACCAAATTCACCGAATGTTTTCCCGTAATCGTTCTTGGGCCACGTTGAAAGTTTTCGTAAGTAATGGTTTGTGTCAACAAGCCCGAAGTATTGGCGGCAGGTCGAAGAGGCATCAGAATGGTCATTTTTCCACCTACCTTTCTTCCATCACATTCTTTAGAAGCTCCATAATCTACAACGACCGTTATGCCCCCATTGGCTTGGGTTCGAGTAATCGTCGCGCAGTTATCTTTTTTAAGCGGGCGCATTCCTACACCAGTGCTATCAGCTCCCGTAGTGGCAGCCTCGCGTGCTCCCGAAAAACCACCAAACAAATCCTCGTTGTAGGTAAAAACTGCTTCAGTTTCATCCACAATCGCCTGATTATCTTCGGCGGTCACGTTGTCTATATCAGGATTAACTGATGTATTATCCTGATTACAAGCACCCATAGTAACGATAAGTAAACAGATAGTGGCAAGCTTTTGCCAATTCAAATTGGTTTTCATGGAACTTTTGTTTTGGGGTTTAACATTTGTTTTTTGACTGTTTGTGTTCACCTTTGTCAGGGTTCACAAACACTTAGAATTTTTATCATACCAAAGGTTTAATCGCCTCGTTAACAAAATTTAACAAAACATGCTTACGCCCGAAGAACTGAAACGTTACAGCCGACATTTGCTCATTCCTGACCTCGGAATAGAAGGCCAACAAAAGCTAAAAGCGGCCCGCGTTTTGGTCATTGGGTGCGGTGGGCTAGGAAGCCCTATTTTGCTGTATTTGGCGGCGGCAGGCGTAGGTACAATTGGAATTGTAGACGGCGACCGAGTGGATGATAGCAACCTGCAACGCCAAATTATGTACGGCAGCGAGTCGGTAGGAAAATCCAAAGTGGAAGAAACCCAAAGGCGGTTACAATCGCTCAATTCGTTTGTGCAGGTGAATCCGTACTTTGAAAATCTGACCTCTCAAAATGCGCTTTCCATCATTGAGTCGTACGATTTTGTGGTGGATGGTTCTGATAATTTCCCTACGCGGTATCTGGCCAACGATGCCTGTTTGCTCCTTCACAAACCCTTGATTTACGGTGCTATTTACCGTTTTGAGGGACAAGTAGCCGTTTTTAATTACCAAAATGGCCCCAATTACCGCGATTTATTTCCGACTCCTCCCCCACCCGAACTCGCCCCCAACTGCGCCGAAGCAGGGGTTTTGGGCGTATTACCTGGCATTATCGGCTGCCTCCAAGCCAACGAAGCCTTAAAACTAATCACGGGAATTGGAGACGTTCTTTCGGGGAAATTATTTATCATGGACGCCCTCACGATGATTAGTCGCACGATTCGGATTCCTAAACTTCCCGAACGACCAACTGTCACTCAACTGATTGATTACGAAGCTTTTTGTGGAATTACAAACGATGTAGAAAGCGATATTTCGCCCGAAGAACTCCAGGAATTGATTAACAAGGGCATTGATTTTCAATTAATTGATGTCCGTGAACCCCACGAATACGAACTGGACAACCTCGGCGGTGAGCTTATGCCACTTTCCCGATTGGAAGAATTTGTGCCGTTGATTCAGCGCAACAAGCGGGTCGTTGTGCATTGTCAAAGTGGCATGCGAAGCCAAAAAGCAATCGCCCAATTAAAAGACAAATTCGGTTTCTCGCAGCTTTCCAACCTAGTTGGAGGAATCGTGGCCTATCGAAAATTGTAATTGATTTTAATGTATTTGATTTCTGTAAGAAAATGACGACTCAACTTGTCCTTACACGCGATGGCTCGCATACCCTACACAACGAAGCCTTGCATGTTTATTACCACTCTATCAACGGTGCGCTGCAAGAGTCTCTTCATATCTTTATCAATTTAGGACTTAAAGAAGCCATTCGCCAACGGCGCGAAACCAATTCAGAAGCTCCTATTTACCTTTTTGAAATGGGGTTTGGAACTGGGCTTAACGCTTCGCTTACGTGGCTCGAAGCCGAAATAAACTTACTTCCCGTGCATTATGTAACGATTGACGCCTTTCCAATAGCACCCGAACAGGCTCTTCTGCTCAATTATGATGGCTTACTAAACACCCAGCAACTCTCTCAATTACATCATGCCCCTTGGGGCAAAACAACCGAGCTTTCACCTTATTTTCGGCTAGAAAAACACCATATTCCCCTCCAAGATTTTGAAACGTCACACCAATTTGACGTCATCTATTACGATGCGTTCGCACCCAGAGCGCAGCCCGAACTTTGGACAGAAGGGATTTTTCAAAAGTTGGCAGGATTGCTCAAAGTTGGCGGAAATTTAACCACCTATTGCTCAAAAAGTTACGTCCAAAACAACCTAAAATCCGCTGGTTTAGTCATTGAAAAACACCCTGGCCCAAAATACAAACGTGAAGTGATTCGGGCTGTGAAATAGCTCAACACAAAACCTCCCGAAAGTTTTAGAACAAAAAAACTTCCCGAAAGCTTTAAGCTTTCGGGAAGTTGGTTCCTACTACGCTTTACCCGTCAGGATTCGATTCCAATACAACCACGGTAACACGTATTTTTTCAGCACCCACATACTCCATCTCGGTACTGTTTGGTCAAAAGGGAAGGTCATTTTAGGGGTGTTGCTGTAATCAAATTCCGCCAGCATCAGTTTGCCATATTGCGTCGGAATCGGACAGGCGCTGTAGCCATCGTATTGTTCTTTGAGGCTTTGCTGTTTGAGGTACGAAAGCAAATTGCTCACCACCACAGGAACTTGCTTACGAATCGCCGCGCCTGTTTTACTGCAAGGTGCATTGGTACAGTCGCCACACGCAAAGATGTTGGGAAAGCGACTGTGCTGCATTGTATTTTTATTAATCTCTACGTAGCCAAACGGATTGTTGGGGTCGGCAAGTGGACTATTTTTGATAAAATCGGGTGCCGACTGTGGCGGTACGGTGTGACACAAATCAAACTTTATTTCCTTGCGAACCGTTTCGCCTTGCTCATTTTTTGTTTCATAATATAGCGTTTGATTTTCTCCGTCAACCTCCACCGTATTACTCAAAAAATGAGGCTTAATATTATTACGATTTACGATGCCCGTCAGGGTTGCGGCGTATTCTTTTACGGCAAAAATAGCCCCTACGCCCGAGATATAATGGACGTCGCATTTGTCCAAAATTCCTTTTTTACGCCAATAATCACAGGCTAAGTACATGATTTTGTGAGGAGCGCCGCCACATTTGATGGGGCTAGAAGGGTTGGTAAAAACGGCCGTTCCTCCCTCAAAGTTTTTGATTAACTCCCAAGTATAGGGAGCCGCATCAAACGAGTAGTTACACGAAACGCTGTTCTTCCCGAGGGTGTCTTTTAACCCTTTTATTTTCCCCCAATCCACCTGAATCCCTGGCGCTACAATCAGGGTATCGTAGGTATATTTTGCCCCACTTCGGCAAGTAACCTGATTTTGTTCGGGTTGAAACGTTGCCACGGCGTCTTTGAGCCAGGTTGTTCCTTTGGGGATAAAATCGGCTTCGTCTTTTTCGGTATCTTTAATATCAAATTCGCCCGCCCCTACAAGTGTCCACGCGGGTTGATAGTAATGTTTTTCGGAAGGTTCAATGATACCAATGTGCAGCGATGGGTTTTTGATTAACAACTGAGAAGCTGCTGATAATCCTGCATTGCCGCCACCAACGATAAGAGTCTGATAATGTGCCATATACAAAAAGAAAAGGGATGTTACAGGGTTGCTTTTTACATAGTCAAAAATCCAACTTTCTCTTTTCTTTGTTTGTAACAAATATCACACAAGCAAGAAATTTAATTCATTTTTCAAGAAAAAAAACTTCTCGAAAGTTTTATAACTTTCGAGAAGTTTGAGTATCGACTCTATTCGGGTTGTGAGCAACCCTCAACACGATATAGCAACCCTCAGCACGGTATGGTGAGCAACCCTCAGCACGACAAAAAACCTCTCGAAAGTTTTGAACTTTCGAGAGGTTGGTTAATTGATACTTTCTTCTGCTTTTTTTGATTTGTACTTCACAAAAATATTTATCCAAATGCGGCGCCCTATCCGAAAATACAGCGGCATCAACAAAATAAGCCCTGGAATCAAAAAGGCCAGGAGCCGCAGCTCATCTCCTCCAAGAAAAATAACATAGCCCAAAAATGACGTCACGATGGTCGCTACATAAAGCCCGTAGCTGGTGTACATAGCTCCGAAATAAAAACCTGGCTCCCGCTCAAAATCTTCGTCGCAGTGAGAGCAACGTTTGTGCATTTTGTCAAAATTTTTGAGGTCGTAAGCCGTTTTTGTAACAAAAAAGTCTCCTTCGTGGCAGCGTGGGCACTTGTTGAAGAGAATACTGTATAGTTTGGTTCCTTTTAGCATGTCAGCACGTTTACACGTTTAGTTTGGCAATCTGTCTTTTAAAAGCCCGTACGTCCAAGTTCCTGCAATCGCACTGAGGAGGGTTACAATCACTGCCACATAACCACTTCCAATTTGGGCAAACAAAGGCCCTGGACAAGCCCCTGTGATTCCCCAGCCTAAGCCAAAGAGTAAGCCGCCGTAGATTTGTCCCCGCATAAATTTCTTCGGGTGAAACTGCACCGTTTCGCCAGCTAGGGTTTTGATGTTGAATTTTTTAATCAGAAAAACCGAAATCATCCCCACTACTACCGCCGAGCCAATCACGCCGTACATGTGAAAGCTATGAAGACGGAACATTTCTTGAATACGAAACCACGAAATGATTTCGGCTTTGACGAACACGATGCCAAACATCACCCCAACCACCAAATACTTGAGGTTGCCAAGGGTGCTTTCACGCTTCACCATGTCGTTGGGCGCATCGCATACTAAGTGTTCTGGAAAAGATACCGTATTTGTATTTGTTTGATTCGTTGCCATGAGATTCGTTGATTGAAGGTTAGAAAAGTTTGAAAATGAAAGGAAGAAGTACTTGTACCATCACAAAGCCGCCAATCATGAAACAACAAGTCGCAATCAACGACGGGAGTTGCAGGGTTGAAAGCCCCATAATCGCGTGCCCTGACGTACAGCCACCTGCCCAACGCGTACCAAAACCTACCAAAAAACCACCAAAAACAAAGAAAATGAAGCCTTTGAGCGACAAAATATTTTCAAGAGCAAACAAATCCGCAGGCATCAAGCCTTTAAAATCCTGAATTCCAAGCTCTCTGAGGGCAGCTATTGTCTTTTCAGAAATCACAAAATCATCAGGATTTTCGAGAAATTGAGTTGCTAAAAAGCCCCCAACCAATACTCCCACTACGAAGAACAAGTTCCAGATTTCTTTTTTCCAATCGTATTTAAAAAAGGAAATGTTAGCAGGAAAACACGCCGCACAGATGTGGCGCAACGACGACGAAATCCCGAATGATTTATTGCCAATGAGCAACAATGTTGGCACTGTCAGGCCAATCAATGGCCCTGCTACGTACCACGGCCACGGTTTTTTGATGAGTTCGATTAATTCCATAAGTCAGAGAATGAGTTACGTATGTGCAAAAATGATGATTAGATTAGTAATGATAATTGAGGATAAAATTAAAATGAGACATGTTTACTTTATTGAACACGTAGCGGTCGTTTTCGTACGTTGCTCCGATGTTATCTTTCCGAACAACCAAAAGTTGGGCATCTAGTCCTTCAAAAAAGCCTTTAAATTGGTAACTCATGCCTGCATTTAGCTGCGTATAAGCTGGCATTCCGTACTTATTTAAAAACACATTTTTTACATCAGAAAGTTTATAGTAGCCCCAACTTACTTCCCATTTCAGCTGAGTTCGAGGTTTATAAAACGCATTAACCGAAAATGCATTGACGTCACCCATCCCTTCGTTTCGTTCGCGTGGCATAAACGTATAGAACGGTTCTCTTCCCCATTCTCGCGGCATCAAATAGCGTCCTTCGGCTGTAATGCGCGTCGCGTTTATGTTGACATCGTATTTGGGAGAACGATACCCCACCCTACCCGAAAAAACCGCCGAACGGCTATCGGGTGCAATATAGGCTTTGGTTACGTCATGATTTCCTCCGTTTCCGACCGATTGCTGGCGAACGGCTTGAAAGCCTGCCACCCAAGCGTGTTTATTTTTAAATTTTGACTTCCAATCAACTTGCACAAAAGCAGTGTTGAAGACATTTTCGACGTAAGTATCCCACGCCTGAACCGTCACGGGGCCAAGGGTTTGCGTGATTCCACCAATCAGTATCCCCTTTGACTCTACGTTGTTGGCATAGGTAGAAGGTTTTCCATCCAACCCCACTCCAACGGGGTAAATTCCCATACTTTCTCCCACCCTAAACCATTCAACGGTCGAACGGGGCGAAATTCGGAACACGTATTCTAGTTGAATTTTGGTGTTTTTCCATTCATTAAGCTCTACAACTGCCGCTTCTGTCAGTGTTGGGCGCATTCGTCCGTCTTGAGGATTGATAAAAGGCGTTTTGGGTACTTGACGGCCAACGGTAATTTTTGATTTTTTCCCAAAATGATAGCGAAGGTATAGTTCTTCCAAACGGTCTAAATCTTCGTGGTCGTTGGGTCGGCGAATATCAAACAATCCCACTTCGTAGCGGTTGATTTGCCCCGTTTTAGCATCAGGTTTTGATAAATCAGAAGACATCAAGTTGAACATAAAAAAACCGCTTAGTCCAACTTGAAAACGGTTTAAAATACGCGGCGTTTCGTAGCCAATACCCGCTCCCACCCCCCAAGCGTAGAAATTGCTCAAGCCACTTGCGTTGTCAGTTCCCATCCAATACGAACGGGCATGTCCGTGAAAATGACCTTTGGCAAAAAAATGACTCAGGTCTTGGATAGAGTCGGCGGGGGTTGCTTTGTGTTTATACTGCTGGTCGCTGTGTACCTGCGCCACTGCACTACTAACACTCCACCAAATACCCATCAACGGAAGTAAAAACGGCACTTTCATACAATTTGCGAGAATTTTATACAAAAGTACCGCCGCCCAAGCCCCTAGTCCGTGACAATTGTTACACTCCTACAAAAATTGATAATCGACCCCATGAACCTGCGATAAGAGTGTTTGGGGAGCATCCAAGACCTTCGCTGCTTGTCGCATCTTAGGACTCACGGGCGAAAACTCTTTTAAATATTCTTTCATCACACTATGAAGGGTATAAGAGGTATTCGAAGCTTCTTTCACGCCTTTCATGCGGCAAAGCATATCCGCAGGGTCGCCATCGCGCTCACAGGCGGCAATCGTATAGGTTTTTTCTAATTCAAGTGGTTTGTCGCCAATCATGACTTTTTTCACCCGTTGCCCCACGCGTTCAAAGGCTTTAAACTCTACTTCCATGCCTTTGAAACGCACCACCCAGCCACCAAAACGCTTGGTAGCATCTTGGGCGAATACGTTTTGAAGTTCTTTTTCGAGCCAATCGACCAGCTGCTGACCCGTGGCTTTCCCCACACGCACGGTCGCATCGACGGGGAGCATATCAAAAAGATAGCCTTCCGTAATGGCCACTTTCCCCGAAGCGTCGGGCACGCGTGGTGGGCAAAACCGAAAGCCATTAGAAAGCACCACTTCGGTATTAACTTTCCATTTGAGCGCATCCACGATGAGGGTATCAATCGTATTTTCGACCACCATGTTTCGGTACAACGGCTCGGTACTGTAGCCAATCACTTGATTGATTTGGGCATGATACGGCTTTTCGATTTCCTCTACCAATTTTTTAATCTCGGGTTTGGCAGGGTATTTTTTGGGGTTTACTTCAATGAGTTCGTACTTTTCCCCCACAATTTTCCCATCGGTGACTTGCAAATCAAGACGCCCCACAAATGACCCAAATGCCCCAGGTTCTACGACTTTCGCGTACTCACACTGGATTGGTTTTCTAACCCGCTCGTGGGTATCGGCCCCAAAAACATAATCCACTCCTTTGGCATCGGGGTTGTTGGCCAATGCAATTTGCTGCGACAACCCAATGTGAGCCAGAACAATCACAAAATCGCACTGCTCTTGTTGTTTTAGTACCTCTACCCAGTACTTGATGTTGTCTTCAGGTTTGGTATAAACAATGCCCTTGCTGTAATACGGCGACTGGCGGATAGGTACGAGGTGGTCGGTGTAGCCCAAAAAGCCAATTTTAACGCCCAGTTTATGAATAATATGATACGGCTGAAAAACTAGCTCTCCCTTTTTTCCCTCGCCTACATCGTGGTACATGTTGGCGCAAACTTTAGGCGCCATCAAGCCTCCCATCAGTTTTTGCATATTTTGTTTGTAATACACCACTTCCCAGTTGCCAGGCAAATACAAATCATAGCCAATGGCATTGAGCAAAGGCACAAATGCTTGTCCCGACGTTTTTACCGACAGCATACTTCCTTGAAACATATCTCCCGTATCCATCACGAAGGTATTGTCAGGGTTTTGTTTTCGGAGTTGGTCGATGGCCGTCGCTAAATGGGCGTAGCCGCCTGCTTTGCGAAAAGCAAGCTGGTTGTTTTCCCAAAAAAGCTCATCGTGTGCATGAAGCTGACAATGCACATCGGTGGTCTGGAGCAACGTAATGGTTCCATTTTGGGTCAAAATTGGTTTCATTTCGCTCTTTTCTTCGGCCAATACCTCCGAGCTTTCTGCGACTAATCCAGCCAATAGGCTTGCTTGAATGAATTTTCTTCTTGAGTGCATAATTATTGAACACGGATTGAATGGATTAGACACCGATTAATGGGATTTCTTGGTGTTTTTTGTTTGCTATTAATCGCCTACACTCCTAAAACCCCGCTTTGATATACGCCCAGCCATCCTCTTGTTTTAGGACTAACTCAGCAATACCAACGGGCACAAAAACAGCCTCTGGCAAAATCTCCGATTTGTCGATTTTACGTTGTTTTAAGGTATTTTCACAGACTGCGAACGTCACGCCTCGGGCTTTTAATGCCTCAATTTCTTTGGCAGTTTTGGCCTCATTTTTTTTCATAAATCCAATGCCATTGTTATGAACGACCACTTCGATTTGGGCATTTTTCCAATAATCCAACACATTAGACAGCTGTTTTGCCAATGCTTTATGCGCCAACGTATCGCTGGTAGCTAAGTGAAATACGATTTTGTGAACTTTATCGGTTTGTTGGGCAAACCCTTGGTTAACAAAAGCAAAAACAACTAATAATAAGGCAATTAGGTTCTTTTTCATTGAGAACTATGTTAAGTGTTTACGATTTTTTCTTGTGTTTTTCCTTCCATTCTTTGATGGGTTTGAAGGGGCCGTATTTGTGTTGCTGTTCCGAAAAAGGGTCAGCATAAGGACCAAAAGGATGGTCAAAAGGTTTGCCAGCGATGTTGGGCCAATCTTTGCTCAAATCTTTGCTAGGGCGCGGCATCGAATTGACAAAAGCCGCCACGTCCCACGACTCTTCGTCCGATAATTGAGGACGTTCGTAGGTTGCCCCAAAAGGCATGTTGTATTTTACATAGCCCGCCAAATTGGAAAGGCGAAACAAACCTGCGCCGTTGTTGTAGCTATGCTCGCCCCACAGCGGCGGATAAGTGTAAGTACGCCCGCCTTCGGCCATCACTCCCTCACCATTGGCTTGGTGGCAGCTTTGGCATTTTTGTTCATAAACAACTCTCCCTTTATCGGGGTCGGCGGCGCGTTTCATTAGTTTGAGTTTGTAAATGCCCGAACCGCGCGGGGTATATTTTTTAGGGACATCGCCTCCAATCCATTTGATATAGGCCAAAATTGCCTGCATTTCGCGGCTAGTCGAATCGAGGGCTTTCCCGTTAAGGCTACGTTCAAAGCAATCGTTGACTCGTTTTATTTGGTTTTCTACCGTCCCTGAGCGTTCACGGAATTTGGGATAATTGGCTTGTACGGCAAAGTAGTTGTTGCCCCAAGGCTGAGTACCCGCGTTGAGGTGGCAGTTTTGGCAATTCATTCCGTTGGAGCTCGCTTTTACTTTTCCTTTAGGCCCAAGGTATTCGGCGGTGTGCGCAATTAGCTCTCGGCCATAGTCGATTTTTCGGCGCTGCTCGGGTGCGAGTTTTGCCAAACGCCAATCGGCAGGCTGTGTCCAAAGCGCGTGGAAGTTGGTATCATAAGGAACAACGGCGGTGGTATCTGCCGTTGCGGAGGAGGCCGTATAATTTTTTAGCCAATCTGATGCGCCCAAAATATACGAGCCAATAAGACCTACCGCATACAAAGCGACAGCGATAATTAGCACGGTAAGAACGCGCACAACGTTAAGTAATTTCATACGGGCGAATGAGGTTGTAATCGAGGACGCTAAATTCTATATAATTTTTTCATTGAAATGTAACATTTGTCACAGTCAACAAAAAAAGGTGGCCTCTGCTAGAGAGACCACCTTCTAAAATAGTGATTTGCTTGCTATTTATTAGTAGCTTTCGTTTTGTTTAAGATAACCTACTAGGTTCGACGCTCCGTCGATGGCCGTTTGAGGAATCGGGAAAATACGTTTTTTCGGATCATTGTTGGTCTTCTCAGTCCAAGTTCCTTCGTATTTACCGAAACGAATCATGTCCGTACGGCGTTGGGCTTCCCAATAAAACTCAAACCCACGTTCACGGAAAAGCAAGTCGAGGGTCATGCTGGTCAAAGCTGGTGCAGGCGTACCTACTGCTTTGCGCGCAGCGCGTACCGTATTTACATCTGCCAAAGCCCCAGCGGCATCGTTGCTCTTGCGAAGTTTGGCTTCAGCACGCATCAAATACGCATCTGCCAAGCGGAAGATCACGAGGTCAGCATCGCCGAGGTTACGACCAGAAGATGATTTTTTGCTAAATTCATACTTCAACACACGATAGCCTGTGTTGTAATCGCTACCTGCCACGGTAAAGTTTACTTGTTCCGTAAAGTTCACGGCCAAGGTTGGGCGGTTACGCGTTACGTTGAAAAGTTTTCCTACTCGGTAGTTGTTTCCACAACGTACAAAAGCACCATTGACACGGATTAAACCGTACTGCGTTCCGCGCAAAATTCCACGGTTCATTTCAAACTTATCAGCTGCAATACACGAGTCAGCAGGCATCGTCCAGTTTTGTTTAAAGAAACGAGGGTCAATACCCGCAGGATCTTTTCCGTCGTTTGCCTGAACCCACGATTGATAAAAATCTGGAGTGATGGCAGGGCCGTCGGTTCCGTTTGCAGCAGGGAAGGCAGGCAATGGGAATTGATCACCCGACAACGAGAAATACGCCATACGGTTATGGCCGTTGAGTTCGGCACGTTGTTCTCCTACAAAAATCAACTCTTTGTTACTATTGTTATCGGAGTTAAACATTGAGAAATAATCGGCCGACAAACTATACTGACCTGAGTTGATGATTTTATCGGTGTATTCCACCACTTTGTCCATGTCCTCAGGTTTAAACTGGAAGCTGGTAGCATAGCGATCACGATAGACGGCGGCGTTGAGGTGCAAACGTGCCAACAACCCCCATACCGCCCCTTTGGTAAGGCGACCAGGCCCAACGGTTGTCAACAAACTCGGTTCAACGGCCAAAAATTCGGCTTTCAAGTACTCAACTGCTTGCTCTCCGCGCAAAATCACCGAAAGGCCATTTGGATCTTCTTTAGAGAATACCAATCCAAACAAATCCAACAACAACAAATTGTAGTAAGCACGCATCCCACGGGCTTCGGCGATGTAGGTCTTGGCGTTGGTATCGTTGATATTTGGCAACGCACTCATGGCCGTCACCGCGCGCGAAATCCCCTGCGTAAGTAGCAACCAAGTGTTTCTTATGTTGGGGTCGGTGCTGGTATGTGTGTGTTGGTGCATGGCCAAATAAATTCCATTATCACCCCAGTCGGTACCACCTCGGTAAGGCAAAATGGCCTCGTCCGAAGAAATTTCTTGGATGGCGAAGTAGTTGGTATGCAAGAAAATATTGGGCAATTGTGCGTACACGGGGGCAAGGCTACCGTCGGCCGCTTGCTTGTCGGTCAAGCCCGATGCCGATGATTCATCCAGTACTTTTTCAACCAAATCAGTACAACTGTTGAGGGTTAAAAGCGCACAAGAAATGAAGGATATGATAAGTATTTTTTTCATGTTCTTAGAAAGTTAAATTCAGGCTAAAAATAAACGAACGGGCTTTTGGATAGCTCAAATAGTCAATACCAAACGACGAAATACCATTCACCGTACGATCGGTATTTACTTCAGGATCGTAGCCATTGTATTTCGTAATGAGCCACAAGTTCTGACCAGTAATTGAGAATCTCGCCGCCGAAATCCAGTTGTTGATTCCGATTTTCTTGGTGTCGAGGTTATAGCCCAACGTCAGGTTGTTGAGACGGAAAAACGAGCCATCTTTCAAGAAACGCGTCGAAACTGGCGCGGCGTTGTTAATTGATTCGTTGGGTTCGCCTGCCGATTCTGCAATACCGTTCAAGTTTTTAACCAAACGTGCTTTGTAAAAATACGCGTTTGCCGTGTTGTCGTAGATTTTATTACCCGACACCCCGTTAAAGTTCGCGCCTAAATCAAAGCCTTTGTAAGCGATACTGGCGTTGATGTTAAACTGACGCGTTGGCAACGCGCTACCTGCTGCAATACGGTCTTTGTCGGTACCACCTGTACCGTCACCGTCGATATCAGCGTATTTGCTCACGCCTTTATCATCAATTCCGATGTACTGACGCAAGTAGAACGTACCAATCGGCTGTCCATTTACATAACCGTTCACGGTAGCAGATGTCAACCCTGGCCCTGTTGCCGAGCCTGAAGTAATCACGGTATAAGGAGAGTTGTTTACTACGTTTTTGATAAAGGTAATGTTACCACCAATGTCGAAACGCAGACCACTTTGGGCAATGTGGCGATAGTTCATATCTAGCTCAACTCCTTGGTTGGTGATGGTCATGTCAGGAACGTTTGTCCAGTAAGTCGAAGCAGGCTGAATAGGGTCAGCAGGGATAACTTCCAACAAAATTTTGCTTGACACCTTACGGAAATAGTCAACTGAACCCGTCAATGCACCTTTGAACAAACCAAAATCAAGCCCTAAGTCCATTTGAGAAGATAATTCCCACTGAATGTCTGGATTGGCTAGGCGAACGAAAGTTGTTCCTGCGGGATAGCTCGTCGAGGCATCCAACGGATAACTTGTTGTAGCCGAAGCACTTGAAGTAAAGAGCGCTTGAGTAATTTTCGACGGAATCTCTTGGTTACCCGTTTGTCCCCAACCTGCACGAAGTTTCAAATCGGTGAAAGGCCCTGACTGCATAAACGACTCTTCCGACAAGCGCCATCCTGCTGAGAACGACGGGAATATCCCGTATTTGTTATTGGCTCCAAATTTACTTGAACCATCGGCACGCACGGTCGCAGTAAATAAGTAGCGATCTTTGAAGGTATAATTCAAACGAGAGAAAAACGACTGCAACTCATTGATGACCGCAAAACCACCTGGGCGGTTGGTCGCCAACGTCAATTCTTGACCTAAGCTTGGGTTATTGGCTGGTTCAATCGGAGAAACTGCAAATTTGTTAATGCTCCAGTTGCGTCCTGCCAACGAAAATTTCTGGTAAGAGTGACCCGCCAAGGCATTGATGCTGTGGTCGCCGAAGCTTTCATTAAACGTAAAATAGTTCTCGACCAACACGTTGCGGTTGTCCAAGTAAGTTGCTTCCAAACGACCATCTTGCTGCGGCACTGTGCTTGGGAACACCTGTACGTCACGCGTAGAGCTTGAGTTGTCCACCCCAAGGTTCAGTTTGTACGTCAAATTTTTTAAGATTTTGAACGAAGGTGAAATACTTCCTACGATACGGTTGATGGTCGTAATGTCTTTGTTCAAATCAAGTGCCAACACAGGGTTGGTGAATGCCTGATAACGTGCCAATTGGCCATTAGCATCCCGTACAGGATAGGTTGGATTGGCCGAAAGCGCCGAACCAAGTACCCCTTCCACTGGCGGACGGTTGTTGATGGTCTGGCTTGCGGTCAAGTTCATGTCCACCACCAAGCGTCCGTCCATCATTTTCTGTGAAGCATTAAAACGGCCTGTATAACGCTTGAGTGAGCTGTTTTTCATCACCCCTTCTTGGTTTTGAGCTCCCACAGAGCCATAGTAAGTGAGTTTGTCCGTACCTCCACCAAACGACAAGTTGTGGTCTTGGGTAATGGCCTGACGCGTAATTTCTTTTTGCCAATCAGTGTTTGCCTTGAGGTCATCGAGCGTACCACCCACAGCCACTACTTGCTTGCGGAATTCATCAGCAGTAAACAAAGGCAAAGCTCTTGCGACGTTGGAAACACCGATGTTTGACGAAACCGAAATGTTGGCGGTGCCTGATTTTCCTTTTTTGGTAGTAATCAACACCACCCCGTTGGCACCACGCGCACCATAGATGGCCGTTGCTGACGCATCTTTCAATACGTCAATGGCTTCGATGTCTTGCGGGTTAAGGAAGTTCATGGGATTGGTTGCTCCACCCGTGCTTGAGTTGTCGAGCGGGATACCATCCAATACAAACAACGGCGTACTTCCCGTACGAACCCCACCAGGCCCACGAATGGTAATCGACTGACGACCACCTGGTTCACCACTTGCCGAAGTAACGTTTACCCCTGCTACACGACCTTGGAGAAGTTGCTCAGGAGAGTTGACAATACCACGGTTGAAGTCAGTGCTTTTGAGGGTTTTGAGCGCCCCCGTTGCGTCTTTTTTGGTGGTAGTTCCGTACCCAATCACCACCACTTGCGAAAGTTCCGACGCCGACGATTTGAGGGCTACCTCTACGTTGGTGCGGCTTCCTACGACAATTTCTTGTTTTTCATAGCCAATAAATCCAATGACAAGCACTGCTTTCTCGTCCGAGACCACAATGCTAAAATTTCCGTTTGCGTCGGTATTGGTTCCTTTTTGAGTACCTTTTACCACCACGTTACATCCCACAAGCGGCTCTTTGGTGTCCGCATCCGTCACACGGCCTTTGACAGTAATGTCTGCCACGGAGCGCGGTGCTGCTACGGGCATGTTGGCCTGCACATGGGTAGAAAAAAGCCCCATACATCCTAACATAAGGATGCTGAATAGAAGCTTAAAAGGAGGAGAATCGAAAAAATGTTGCATAAAAAAAAGGGTTGTTTGAAGTGTTGAATAAGATAATAATAAAAACTTCGCCCATTTGAGGCCGCAAAAGTGGGTAATATTGCCCACTGAGACTACCCTTGAGATGTTATGAAATCTTTAAATTATGGTTTATGGATGACAACTGGCTCAATGTCAACCCATGCCAACACGGGCATGGCGAAGTGCGTTCAAAGTAGGTAATCACTGGGTCGTTTTTGGTTAAATCAGGCACAATGATATAATAATATTTTTTATACGAAAAGCAACATCGCCCTATCACAAGATGCAAACGTTTGCAATTTTTATTCTTTGGCAAATTGGCATATTCCTCAAAACACAAAACCCCAGTACTACTGCCTATGCGGCTAGTAATACTGGGGAAAAACTAATTGTTCCCTAAAACCTTACTTTCTAGCTATTTTTTATCCTTTTATATTTTTACGACTTCTTCAACGTACTTGGACAAACATAGTCGGTCAACGTAAAGCGACCCGATTTTGAAATCGCGGCAAAACCGCCAGCAATGTCAATAAGGTTGTCGTACCCACGCGACTTCAGAATAGACGAGGCAATCATCGAACGATACCCACCCGCACAGTGAATGTACATGGTTTGATCTTTTGGAAATTCCGCCATTAACTCACTGATGTAGTCCAGCGGTAAGCTTTTAGCACCGTCAATGTGCTCTGCCGAAAACTCGCTTGGGCGACGAACATCAATGACCATCACTTTTTCCTCCGCCATTTTGTCCGCAAGTTCATCGGGCGTAATCGACGTTATCGTGTCCACTTCTTGTCCAGATGCCCCCCACGTTTCGATACCTCCTTCAAGATAACCAATCACGTTATCGTAGCCAACGCGCGCCAAACGCAAAATGGCTTCTTCTTCTTGGCCTATTTCGGTCACTAGCAAAATTTCTTGCTTCACGTCAGGTACCAATGCGCCCACCCACGGAGCAAAATCACCTTTAAGACCAATATTGATAGAATTTGGAATAAATCCTTTATTGAACACTTGGGCACCGCGCGTATCGAGAATCACCGCTCCCGTTTCGTTGGCGGCAGCTTCAAACGCCGCGGCGCTCAATGCCTGCGCCCCACGCTCCATCACGACGTCGATACTTTCGTACCCTTCTTTGTTCATCTTCACGTTTTGAGGGAAGTACTGAGGTGGTTTTGCCAAACCGTTGGTTACTTCTTCAATAAACTCCTCTTTCGTCATATTTGCCCGAAGCGCGTAATTGAACTTCTTCTGGTTTCCTAGCAAGTCGGTTGTTTCCTTACTCATGTTTTTACCACAAGCTGAGCCTGCACCGTGCGCGGGATAAACCACGACGTCGTCGGGTAAGGTCATTACTTTGTTGCGAAGTGACTCGTACAAATGACCAGCCAAGTCATTAATGGTCAAATCTGATTTTTGTGCCAAGTCAGGACGACCTACATCCCCAATGAAAAGGGTATCTCCGCTGAACAACGCTTTTTCTTGACCGTTTTCATCTATCAACAAATAACACGTTGACTCCATGGTGTGGCCTGGCGTATGCAACACTTTAAACTTCACTTTTCCCAGTGGAAACTCTTCGCCATCGGTAGCAATGTGTGCCTCAAAACCTGTTTTGGCATTGGGACCATAGACGATTGGCGCTCCCGTTTTTTTCGACAAATCCAAGTGGCCAGACACAAAATCGGCGTGAAAGTGAGTTTCAAAAACGTATTTAATGGTTGCACCGTCTTTGGCTGCACGCTCAATGTACGGCGTCACTTCACGAAGTGGGTCAATCACGGCTACTTCGCCTTCACTTTCAATGTAATAAGCTCCTTGGGCTAAACAACCCGTATAAATTTGTTCGATTTTCATGCGCTTTTGAGAATGTTATTGTTTGTGATGTAAAATTCCAACTTTTATTCGTCTTGTACCGTGACATTGGTCACACAAGTCTTTTTTTTAACTGAACATGAGTTCTTTAGCAATGATATACACACCCATTACCAATACAAACCAACCAAAGGACTTTTTAAGTTTCTCGCCAGGAATGTATTTTGACATGTAGGTCCCGACAAAGATACCCACCACCGACAAAGCGGTAAATTCGAGCAAAAACGGCCAATCCACTTGCATATTGGACATATCTCCAACAAAACCAATAAGTGATTTTGCCGCAATGATGAGCAACGACGTCCCCACGGCCATTTTCATCGGTAAGCGTGCCAATAACACCAAAGCAGGGATAATTAAGAAACCACCACCCGCTCCGACAATTCCCGTCAAAATCCCTACCACACCGCCTTCAAGGGCAATCAAGGGGTAATTGAATTTCAACTCCTCTGAATCATTTCCTTTGGCTTCTTTTTTATCTTTAATCATAGAATAAGAAGCAGCCAACATCACAAGCGCAAAAAAGACCATGATGGCGACATTTTTGGTAAATTCAAAGCCGCCCACCGTAAACAATGAGCTTGGAATCGAAGGCACCAAATACTTCCGCGTAAGATAGACCGCAACGAACGACGGAATCGCAAAAACAATCGCCGCTTGGTAGTTAACCAATTCCTTACGCATGTAGGTAAACGAACCAACCAACGACGTGGAACCCACAATAAAAAGCGAATAGGCCGTTGAGGTAACTGGGTTAAGATGAAGAAGATACACTAAAACAGGCAGGGTAAGAATACTACCACCGCCACCAATGAGGCCAAGGCTAACGCCAATCAAAATAGAGGCTCCAAAACCGAAAATTTCTAACGTGCTCATACGCTTGCAGAAGGATTGAATGATGCTGCAAAAGTAGAGCGACGCTTACGGGCAGTAAGTGATAATTATCACAGAGCCTCTTTTTTTTACATTAATTCAATTTTATTGCGTGAAAGCTTGACGCGACCGAGTTTTTCGAGTTGTTTGAGCAAACGTGAAATTACTTCGCGCGATGTGGCCAATTCGCCCGCAATTTCTTCGTGCGTTACCGTAAATACGCTGCATCCGCATTGTTTTGATTTGCGTTGCAACAAGCTCAAAAGACGTTCATCAAGTTTTCGGAAGGCAATTTGGTCGATGGCACCCAACAAATCGTCGAATCGTTTTTGGTAAGTGGCAAACACAAATTGTTTCCACGAAGAGTATTTCGACACCCATTCTTCGACTTTCTCGACGGGAACAGAAATTAGTTTTGTTTTTTCTTCCGCTACGGCAGTGATTTCACTTTTACGGCGGTTCAGGCAGCACGTCAATGACATAGCACACGAATCCATCCCTCCTAAATAATATAGTAATGCCTCTCGACCGTCGGTATCGGAGCGCAAGATTTTGATAGAGCCGCTCAAAATAATGGGTACACTACGAATATAAGCCCCTGGGCGCATCAGTACGTGCCCTTCTTCAATTTCCATGTAGGTGCCTACTTGCCCTAATTCTTTGAGCAAGTTTAGCTCAAACAAACCGTTAAAACGGGAGTGAAGAAATTCTATGTCTAGTTGCATGAAGTTTGCGATTGGGGTGTTTTTTATCAATAACGCCGTTCGCAAAATAATTAACTTTTTTTGATTTGAGTTCCAAAAATAGCCCTGTTGAGTCTGATTTTCTTTCTCAACTGTTCATGCGGTCTGACTGAGACGGGGTCAAACGATAGTCAGGCCACCCCGATTTGCAAGAAACTACTCATGCGGTCTGACTGTCGTCTGACCGAGACGGTGGTCAGACGATAGTCAGACCACCCCACTCACTACATCGCAGGAGCTTTCACAATGGCATCAAAAATGCCCGTCAAAACCTGTCCGTTTCGCTTGATTTGCAAGAAAATACGGTATTGTCCTTCCTTGGGAAAGGCATACGGAAACACAATTCGGTTTTTGTGTTTCATGCTGCCCATTTCGTGCGCGTTCATGCCCGTCATGGTTTGCATCAACAATTGGTCACGCTCCGAAGGTGCCATTGCCTTGAGGCTTGCCACGTAGCGGTCGATGCTATCTCGAAAAATCTTGGGAGAAGTCGTAAGGCGATAAATTTTGGTTGTATCCGCAATTCGGCTCTGCATACTTTGTTGGGCGGCCATCGAATACGTCCCCACGGGATGCAAATGGATATACACCTTCCCGTCCGATTTCACGATAGCCGCGTGGCCATTCATGCCCAAATACGGCTCCAAAATCGTAGGTTTGCCGCTAGGGTCAAACACTTCAAATGCCAGTTGATAGGGTTTCCCCGCTTCAAACGCGACGTTCGATTTTCCCTCCCACACGACCGTAGAGCCATCTTTTAGCTTGGTGCTTGTGCCAGGTTTGCCGCATATTACCACGTTTTCATCCACAGGAATCCGCTTGGGGTTGTTCAGCGGGTCTGACACCACATAGGTATCTTCGGGATCAGTTTTAGGAAAAATGTTTCCTTGAATAGCAGGAATTTCGACTGTATCGGTGATGGTTTCCGTAAATCCCGAGCGTTGCACAATGTCGGCATAGACGAGGTACTTACCTGCGGGAAGTTTTGGCAAATACGCCTCAAACGTAGCAGTATCTCGTCGCTCGGGATGAAGATGGGCGAAGGCGTCTAACGTGTGTTGACGTACCAAAAATAAGTGCATCAATTTCCCGTGATCGGGTATCAAAAAACTCAGCGTAGTTCGTTGCCTTGTTTTGAGCAAATGCGTCGTATCAATTTTGAGCTGGAAAAGTCGCTCCCCGCTTTGGTTAACGACCGCTGCTTTTCCTTCTAAGGGTTTGTATAAATGCTGTTTATAGTCATCAGCCCAGCTACTCCACCAGCTACTTCCTCCGTACAAAATGAGCGTACAGGCCACCACCGCAACGCCCATATTCACTAACCGAGCGCGTTTTTGCTTGGTCGTCAACGATTCTCCTGCTTTCAATAACCCATCGCTGGCACTAGCTCCGATGGTGGTTACTAACAATACCACCAACAACAATCCCAACACGCTCAACAACACCCCCAACCCCGCAGGCATTTCGCGTTGAGCCGTAGAAATAGCCGCAATGGGCACCACCAACTCACTTTTCCCTTTATCGCCTTCGATGGTGATTTGGACACTTGACGCCCCTCCCGCCATCAACCACACAACACCCTGAAATTGACCAACTTGGCCAGCAACCGCCGCAAGTTCGTCGGCCGACGGAGCGCCTTCATCTCCCGTTCGGAAATAAATCGGGCGCGCCATTACTTTTTTGGCATTTCCTTCTTCGACATACACCGTCACATTCGCCGTTCCTGGAATCACATCGGGTGGCATCAAGCTTACCAGCACCCGATACCCACCTGCTTGTCCTTGGTACAACACCCCCGAACTACCAACGTGCGCCTGCACTTGTATGACTAAAAACAGGGCGATAAAGCCGACAAAAGCAGCAACTTTTCTAATTTCTATCCTTTTCATACGTGTCTTCTCCCCTCTTTTATCGTTGAATAGTTCGCATCCATTTTCCCCACGCCAAGCCAATCCGAGACGACACGTAGCCGAAGCCCAACGCATATACCATTCCCAGCGCAAACTGTGAAGTGGTTTGCAACGTCCAAGGGGCAAATTTGTAGCGGTATTCCCAATTGGGGTCGTTACCAAAATAATAATAGTGTGTTCCAAAAATCCAGTTACGAGAATAGGGTGATTCGCGTAAAAAGCTCCCAAAAGGCCACTGTACCAACAACAAAACAAGTACAAAGGCCAGGCTCATAAGGGCGGCCAACTTCCAATCGTTTAGGTACGCAAAGCGGTGCATTAGCCAGTCCATCGCTAATGCAGGCAGTAACAACAAAATCGGAAAAGCAAATCCTTGGTAATGGTCGAAGTGATTCCAAATGGGGCCTAATTTAGGTTCAGCAGGAAACAACGGAATAATCCAAAGCGTCAAACACATCAAAGCAGTATAAACGGCCGTCACGGAAGTCATCGCCCAACGTCCGCCATTGCCCCGCCCCATTGCCAACAAAAAGATAGGAAACGCCATGGCCGACAATTTATAAAAACTCGCGTTGTGCATTTCCCAGCTCCCAAGTTCTTCCGACAACAAGGTGTACCACATCGTCATCAAAAAACCACCCGAAAGCGCAAACATCAGGTTGAGGCGTTTGAGCCGACGTTGTGAAAAATCCGTGTCTATTTGCGCGGTTTTCATCTGGTTTTTAACCGACATCACACTCACAATTGCTCCAAATTGCACCCCAATAATTCCCAAAGCCAGTACGGTATGCGGTGGAGAGAGAATCGTCACGTCGAGCCCATAAGTATTGTGCCACCAATCATCGAAAGGAGCCGATGTAAGCATCATCATCGCCCCCCAAATGCAAAACAGCGCCCCCAATGAGCTGTAGAAAAAGCCCCAAATCTTAACGCTTTTGGCTTTTTCGGTCGCACTGCCTTTGAAAGTAGTATATAACACTTGGTAGCCCGAAAATAGCCCAGACACAACCGCTCCCACGTAAATCACCACGTGCGGAGGCGATAGCAGTCCATCGCGGCCAATGCTCATGTGCCAACAAATGTCCCAAATCAAGCCCGTAATCACACAGAGCGACGAAAACACTACGGCGTATAAATAAGGGGGAATGTTAAGAAAAAAATCTCGGCTCGAAACAGCGGATTCATAACGAGAAGATTCGCCTGCGGCAGGCGATAAAGTACTGTCCATAACTGCAAGGGTTGTTGTTAGGTTTTATTGATGAATACTGGCTCAAAACAGAATTAGGCCATGAAACTACGAAAAACCTACGACAACTCTGTACGGTTATTCCCCCATCCAAAGCCGAAATTCTCCCGATTTATCTCGGCTAATAAACACTTCTTCGACAGTAGCGGGTTTTAAGTCGAGTTTTAGGCGGCTATTAAAATGTAGGTGTACTTTATCCACGGCTTTGGCACAAAGAATAATCTGGCGGTTGGCCCGAAAAAAACAACTAGGATTGAGGATACACTCTAATTCATCCAAAGTATAATCAATCACGTACGAACGTTCGTCCCAAGTTTTAACAAATGTTAGACGTTCTTGGCTGTAAAAATAGGCAATATCTTCGACCGCAATGGGAACCAAACGAGAGCCTTGTTTCAACAAAAAACGTTCGCGATAGTCGGTTTGTGGAAGCTTCGTTTGTTTAATTGCGTTCACCAGCTCATTGATGCTCAACGAATTATCTGACGTAGTTCCGTAGAGTTTTTTTAGTTCCTTAAATTTTTGCAAACTGCGTTGAAGGGCTTTTTCATCAATGGGTTTGAGCAGATAATCAATGCTATTGACCCGAAATGCCTGAATCGCGTATTCGTTGTAGGCTGTCGTAAAAATGACGGGACTTTTCACCTCTATTTGGTTGAAAATCTCAAAACTTTGCCCATCCACTAGTTCAATGTCCATCAACAACAAATCGGGACTTTCGTTGGCCTGCAACCACGCAACCGATGCCTCCACGCTGTCGAGCATGGTCACGACCTCAATACTTTCGTCGCATTCTTGTACCATGGCTTTCAGTTGTCGTGCCGCCAAGGCTTCGTCTTCAATGATGATTACTTTCATAGTCAGTTACGCTCAATACACTGCCCCCGCTGGCACAGCTACGTCGATGAGGGGGAGTTTCACTTCAAACATATCTTCTTTCTTGTAGATTTGAACCTGAGGTTGGCGCAGAAGACTGTATTTAGAAGTAATATTTACCAACCCTTTTTGGCTCGATGGCATCGAATTATTGGGTTTGCACTGCAAGTTATTTTGCACTACCAACTCCCCTATTTTATTTGTAAATATCTTGATATGCAATGGCTTAGAAACAGAAACAATGTTGTGTTTTACGGCATTTTCAACCAAAAGTTGCAGCGTCAAAGGTGGAATGTGCGCGTAGCGAAAAGCAGGGTCAATATTAACCTCAAGCGAAATACCATCTTCAAAACGAGTTTTTAACAGCCCAAAATACGCGTGGGTAAATTCCAGCTCTTTTTCGAGCGAAATCAACTGTTGTTCATTGCTTTGTAACAAATACCGATACACCTGCGATAGGTCTCCGATAAACTTCACCGCCGTTTTGTTTTCGTTGGACTTCACCAACGCTTGAAGCGTATTGAGGCTATTGAACAAAAAATGGGGCTGCACTTGGTTTTTGAGCGAATCGAGCTGCATTTCTAAGTTGGCGCGGCTCAATTCTTCGGTTTCTCGCTTGCTAATCAGCCACTCACTGAAGAAATAACGGCTTTCATAAACGGCAAAAATAATGGCCAAATAAAACAGATTAAGCCCCACCATAAAGAGGGTTTCGGGATGCAACCAATCGAATTTGGGATAATTGCTATAAACAAAATAATCGAAGAAAAGCAAACGCTGAATCACCAATATAACCACCGCAGGAATGCACAAAAAACCCAGCGCAATCAGGCGTTGTTTGACTTTTTCTAGCCCTGGATTTCGGTGCCGCACCGCCACAATGAGCCAGCGCCCCATAAACCATGAAAAATAAACCGAAGCAAGGCTCGCCATCAAAAACTTGGCAGCCGTCCAATTGTCTTTACAAAGGGTAGGTAAATTAAAAAAAACCGTCGCCACTGCCCACAATACCAAGGGGCCGAGAAATAAGAGTTTTCTATCGTTTAAGCGGGTTCTCATGCGTGTGAATCAACGGTCATTAACAAAAATAAACACGTGCGTTCGCAAGTCTCGTTATTTGCGTACGAAAGTGCTAATTTAGAAACTGAACCGTCGTAAATACTAAATCAACGGTTAGATGATGGGTCGAGTACGGGGACAACGTTCGGGTGTCTTTTTACAACAAACCAAGTCCCCTTCTTTGCATTTAGGCGTTGACGATTTGATGGCCGACTGATGCAGGATTTCTTTGAGCGAAACCGATTCGGAACTAATGCTACAGCTACTAATAAAAAGTACGCCGATGAATAGCCAACTTTTTTTCCAAGGTAGTTTTTGAGCCATGGACGTATCGTTTTGGGTTGTAAGAATCTTATATATGAACGTACGCTTTACGCACAAAAGTACGCGATTGTCGCAATTATTTCACTATTCTTCGGCAGAATGAATTAGTTGGTTAAATTCACCATCTTTAAAAAATCAAACGAAGTATCATAGACGTTGTGTTTTTTGACAAGCGAAATCAACTTTTTCTCAATACCATGATTATCGGCAATATTAGAAAAATATAAAAACAAATACTTTCGACTAGGAACGACTAGCACGCCATTGCTAAAACCACACGTACTTCCTGTATGATACAGCGCCAACGGTTCGGTTTCATTTTTCTGAAAAAACCAGCCCAAACCATATTGCCCTTGCGATGGGCTTGGTAGCTGAATTGCTACTTTTTTCAACTCTACCTCCAAAGAAATCAACTTGTTATTTATCAATCCATTATACCATTTATAATAATCTTCGAGCGAGGTATAAACACAGCCATCCCCTTTGGTCGCGCTGGTAATACTTTGGTCAGAAGCGATGAGGGCTCCTTGTTTATTTTTGGCATACCCCATGGCTCGGTGCGGAATACTCTTCCCCGCTTCATAAATTCGGGTGGAAGACATGCCAAGCGGTTTAAAAATGTGTTTTGTTATAAAATCTACATACGACATCCCTGACGCTTTTTCGACCATTTGTTCCAACACGCAAAAACCCGAATTGCTGTAACGAAAGGTTGTCCCGGGCTCAAAATACGTTCGGGTTTCTTTGCTCAACATTGCCACTACCTCAGCATCCAAAATTTGGGTAGTACGCTCCTCGGGCAAGCTATTTTCATAATCCCATATCCCCGACGAATGCGTTAGCAAATGCCGTACTTTGATTTTTTCTCCAACAGTTGCCTCAAAATCAGGGAAAAATCGAAGCAAATTATCGTCATAAGAAAGACGCCCTTGCTTGGCCAACAACATGATGCACATGGCCGTAAACTGCTTAGACACCGACGCCATCCGAAAGTTAGACTGTGAACTGAGCGGTTCTTTGGTATCCGCATTGGCCATTCCTACTCCTTTTTTATAAAGCAATTTTCCCTCCTTAACCACCATGACGGCGATGCCTGCTTGATTCTTGTCAAACCGCTGATGCAGGAGTTGGTCAAGGTCTTTTTCGAGGTTCATTTGGGCAAAAAGTAGATTATCTACGAATAACAATAAAAAAAAGAGGATTTTTCGCATTTCTGTGGCCTTTAATAGCTTCCTATTAGTATATTGTGAAAGTACAAAAGTAAGCCGACGCATACTCATCTCCTAAACCTTTCCGACTTCATGAATTCAACTCCCAACCTCCGCTACGCATGGTACGTAGTAGCGGTGCTCATGCTTGCCTACATTTCGTCGTTTATCGACCGCCAAGTACTCACCTTGCTTGTCAAACCCCTCAAACGAGATTTTAACGTTACCGACACCCAGGTGGGACTACTCATTGGCTTTAGCTTTGCCATTTTTTACACCTTTCTCGGCATTCCCATTGGCCGCATGGCCGACCGAAAAAACCGCAAACGCATTATCGTTTGGGGTATTACTATCTGGAGCATCATGACTGCCCTTTGCGGGGTCACGGGCAGTTACAATCAGCTCTTTATTGCACGCGTGGGCGTAGGCATCGGCGAAGCTGCCCTGTCGCCCGCGGCTTATTCGCTCATTACCGACTTATTTCCGCGCCAAAAACTGGGTACAGCCCTAGGTATCTATAACATTGGTGTTTATTTAGGCTCAGGTTTGTCCATTTTATTGGTAGCCCTCATCCTGAAACTCGTGAGCGTCGAAGGGACTTGGAGCATCCCTTTCTTTGGAGATATTTATCCGTGGCAAAGCGTATTTTTTATTGTCGGAATTCCAGGGTTACTCATTGTTGCGCTTATTGCCTTCACCATCAAAGAGCCCGAACGCCAAAACGCTTCCAAAGCCGCCGTTTCAACCCAAGAAGTTAAACGGTATTTTGCGGCCAACCGTCAGGCTATTTTGTGTTTGTTTTTCGGCATTGCCTTTATGGCTTTTGGCTCGTACGCTACCACCTCATGGACACCTACGTTGCTCGTTCGCCACTACGGCCTCACCGAAGCCCAAGCGGGGCTGTTACTTGGGAGCATCGTTACCATCTTTTCCACGGGAGGCGTTATTGTAGGTGGTCGTTACAGCGACCGACTTACCCAACAAGGCAAAGCCGACGCCAAAATGCGGGTAGGTTTCATCGGAATGTCCATTGGGCTATTTTTAGCCTTGATTGTCCTTGTTTTTTTCACCCTTACGCCTGCCCCCATTCAAGGTTTTGTGGTGTTATTGGCACTTTGCTGTTTTGCCACCTCCATGCCCTATGGCGCAGCTACGGCAGCGGTTCAGGAAATGATACCTGCGCCTATGCGGGCTACTTTCTCTGCTTTGTTTCTGTTTGTGGTCAATTTACTTGGCTTGGGCGGTGGTCCGCTCATGGTCGGGCTTCTCAACGATAAGCTCTTTCACGACCCCAATCAAGTGCATTTGTCTTTCGCCATCACGTTGGTCATGGCAACAGGATTTTCGTGCTTCCTTTTATATACAGGGCTAAAACCTTTTGTTCAAAGTATCGAAAATGCCAAAGCCGAAAGCTAAACGGCTTTACCAAAACAGACAACCATGGCCGCCAACGCATAGTGATAGACATCCGTGGGATTGAAGGGGAGGTGATTGTTAGCTACTTTTGTTGCTAACCCAATAATCATCACCCCTACCACAATCCAAACCGCTTTTTGGTATTTTTTCATTAGCCCAAAAACAGCGATGAGCATGACCAAAAGCATAGAAAATGCTTGTATCACCGAACCAAACACTTCGTAAGCGGGGTCGAGCAACGTCACAAAAATCAACAACCCTACTCCTACCGAGCTTACCACCACCCACTTCGACATGCTTTGGCGCATCACCAATGCCCAAATAGCCACCACCACTGCCACCAACCCCACACTTCCTGCCAAGGTAGAAAGCGAACGATGCGTAGCCGTCAAATCTTTGACGCCCAAATACCTAAAAACACCAGCCGCCGCTGCCAGTGCCGTCGTGACCAAAAAAATGCCCCACAAAATTCGATTATAAAAAGGTTGCCGAGCAAAAAAGCGAAAAAAAGCAACAATACACACAAGCGCTAAAACGGCGTCGGAAATGGCATTGGAAAGATGTAGCATGAAAAAAGTAAGTTTAGGCTAGGTTCAAAAACCGTTTAATACAAGGCTCTGACGTAAAAAAACTACCCAAAATCCCTGTCTCAAGGGCTTTAACAAGGTAGGGGATATTCTCCATTTTCGTCGCTAATTGGGGCGTTTTTTTTTGAATTTAAAATTTTTCTTGACGAATAACTTTTGTACTTTCTTCATTTAAACCTACTTTTACTGGAAAATTTTAGACTCCTGTCTTGAATAAAATAAAGTTAACATCTTGAATCACGCAATTTTACACTAACCACCAATGAGCGTATTAGTCAATAAAAATTCCAAGATAATTGTACAGGGATTTACAGGTTCGGAAGGAACCTTCCATGCTCAACAAATGATTGAGTACGGTACGAATGTTGTCGGAGGCGTTACTCCAGGTAAAGGAGGACAATCTCACCTTGAGCGTCCTGTGTTCAACACAGTCGCTGATGCTGTTGCAACAACCGGCGCTGATGTCTCAATTATTTTCGTTCCACCTGCATTTGCAGGCGACGCTATCATGGAAGCGGCTGATGCGGGTATCAAGGTGATTGTTTGTATTACCGAAGGTATTCCTACCAAAGACATGATGATGGCCAAAGAGTACATCCGTACCAAAGAGTGCCGCCTCATCGGACCTAACTGCCCAGGTGTTATGACTGCCGACGAATGTAAAGTAGGTATCATGCCTGGCTTTATCTTCAAAAAAGGAACGATTGGTATTGTGTCTAAGTCAGGTACGTTGACCTACGAAGCCGTTGACCAGTTGAGCCGTGTAGGTCTTGGCCAAACTACTGCCATCGGTATCGGTGGGGACCCAATCATTGGTACAACGACCAAAGAAGCGGTTGAATTATTAATGAATGACCCTGAAACAGAAGGTATCGTCATGATTGGTGAAATCGGTGGAAGCATGGAAGCTGACGCTGCTCATTGGATCAAAGAAAACGGAACAAAACCTGTCGTTGGTTTCATCGCAGGCCAAACAGCGCCAAAAGGTCGCCGTATGGGTCACGCGGGTGCCATCATCGGTGGCGCAGACGACACTGCCGAAGCAAAAATGCGTATCATGCGTGAGTGTGGTATCCACGTGGTAGAATCTCCTGCACTTCTTGGCGAAACGATGTTGAAAGCATTGGGCAAAGCCTAATAAATACCGTCAAAATGTATAATTTTGCAGGCAATTATCGCAAACGATAGTTGCCTGTTTTTTTATTGTCTGATTATATCATCGACAAAAGCCGCCCAAACACGTTGATTTTTTTAACACATAGTACTTCCAACTATTCTAGCTTAGGAACGTTGTTTTCCTTGGTCAAATCGCGTGTTTTTTACCCAAAACGCTGCTTTTTCCTGTTTTTTATTCTTTTTTCATTGGCTGCCAAAGCCGAGGTAGGCCCCAACAAGCAGTACTTCTTGGTCAAAGATTTGACCCAAGATTGGCTAGTGTATGACCAACGCGAAAAAGAATACGTTCCCTACGTGGCCGAGCAGCACAATACCCAACTTTCCATCAATACCATTGTTGACATTGAAAGCAATCGGCATTATGAATTATTAATCTATGTCGATAAAAACAATTATTTGTTTTTGAATAGCTCCTTGAGACAAAACCTAAAAGGGGGACAGTGGTATGTAATGAGCATTGATAGTTTGTACAAAGCGTATCGCCGTCCGCAGCTAATGCTTACACTTTACGGCACCCCGGGGCAAGTTGGCAAGACGATACTCATTGGCCATAAAAAAGCCGCCATCGAAAAACTCATCACCATCGAGGAAGAATCGTTCTTAAATCTTCTTCCCAAAGAAGATGCCCGCATTTCCAATTTTTTCATTCTTGGAATGTTGTTTTTGCTCTCCTTTGCGGCCTTTCTTTTCAACGGTTATCCGCGCGCCTTCGAACGGCTCTATAGCCTCCCCGATTTGTTTCAGGTAGATGTCCGTGACGAATCGTTTTTAATCAACAAGCCCTTTAGTCGGGTCAACTTGTTGTTTGTGTTACTCTTGTGTTTTGAACTTGGCTATTTATACATTTTTACCCAAGACAAACAATATAATTTATTCTCGTCCAAAGAACTCATTCTCTCTGGCCAATCGCTTTTTGATACTTGGGTTGATTATGTCAAGGTCGTCTTTATTTGTTTGGGCTTACTGTTTGCAAAATACGCGGGACTGTACATTCTTGGCACTTTATATAACCTAGAAGGCGTAGCGAACATCCACTTTTTCAAAATCCTCCAATCTTCCCTACTATTTTACAGCAGTCTGCTTCTTTTGGCGGCCTTAACGTCGTTTTATATCGTTGATTGGACTGTTTTGGTACGTTCTATGCTGCTTATACCAGGCGTAATTTTCTACGTTTTGAGGATAATTCTCATCTTCTTTACAATTAGCAAGAGCACAACTGTTAAAAGTTTATATTTAATTTCGTACCTTTGCATCGTCGAATTAATCCCCCTCATCATCGGGGTTAGGTATGCCCTGTAGGAAGTTCTGATATGAGTGAAACGATTTTGATGCAACAAGACCGATTGAATAAAGTAGAGAGTATTCTTGTCTCACAAGCTCGTCCGAGTGACGAAAAATCCCCTTACTTCGAGTTAGCGCGCCGGTACAACCTCAAGGTTGATTTCCGTCCGTTTATAGAAATACAAGGGATATCATACAAAGATTTTCGTAAACAGAAAATCAACATTATGGACCATACGGCTATCATCTTTACGAGCCGTAACGCTGTTGACCACTTCTTCCGAATCTGTAAGGAGGCCAAGCTCGAAATGCCCGCAGAAATGAAATATTTTTGCGTGACCGAGCAAACCGCCAACTATTTGCAGAAATATATTCAGATTCGGAAACGCAAAATTTTTGCGGGTCAAAAAACAGCAGCCGATTTGCTTGATCTTATCAAAAAGCACAAAAACGAAAAGTTTTTATTCCCGTGCTCTGATAAGCGTCGCAATGATATTCCTGAGTTTATGGGCAACCATGAATTACACCTGACGGAAGCAGTCATGTACGAAACCGTGTCAGCCGATTTATCCGACTTGACCGATGTGTATTACGACATTTTGTGCTTTTTCAGTCCATCAGGAATTACGTCTTTGTTCCGTAACTTCCCTGATTTTGAGCAAAATAAAACCCGTATTGCTGCCTTTGGCCCAACAACCGCCAAAGCTGTAACGGATGCAGGTTTGATTTTGGACATTGAAGCACCAATGCCCAACGCTCCTTCCATGACAGGGGCACTCGAAATTTACATCAAAAAGGCCAATAACCTTTAAAAGTAAAAGCAACCAAACACCAATCCAATGAACTCTTGGGGGTAGTTGCAACATTAGAATCATTTTATGCGTTAATGATAAGGGTTGAAGATTCAACCCTTTTTTTATATCAAATTTTTTTCCCTAATTGTCGTTTGTATTGAAAATACCCCCTTTTTCTATATGAAATACCCACGGCTACTTCTATTGAGTATTATAAGTTGGTTAGGACATTCTGCCATCTCGCACGCCCAGCAGGACGCACAGTTTACGCTTTTTCCTTTCAGCCAGCTTTATTTTAACCCAGCTACGGCAGGGGAAGACGGTACGACGCGTTTTCAGCTTATCAACCGTATGCAATGGCAAGGTTATCAAACCTCCAGCGGCGAAGGTGGCGCACCCAATACCCTGATGTTTACGGGAAGCGTACCACTTAATTTTATTAAAAGCGCCATTGGGGTCAATTATGTAAACGACCGACTTGGCGCCATGGGCAGCCAAGAAGTGCAGTTGTCGTATGCTTACAAGATGAACATCAACGATAATACCTTAGCGCTTGGCGCTCGCGTTGGCTTTCAGAACCGTTACATTGATTTTAATAAATTAATCTCGCGTGACCCAGGAGACCCACTAATTCCAACTGGACGACTGGGACAAAGCCAGCCCGATATTGCCTTAGGGGCTTTTTACGATGCTACCACCTTTTACGTGGGTGCGAGTATCAATCACCTCAACCGTCCGAAGTTTAGTTTGAGTGGAGATGCTCAAAATGCCTTAGAACCCAACGCTTATCTAACCGCAGGTTATCGTTTTGAACCCATTTATGGTCTGATTGTTCAACCGATGGTGCTTGTAAAAACACCCGTTAATTTCAGTACCAAAACCCTTTCTATCGAAGGAGGTGCCATGGCGACTTGGAATGACTGGATTTTTGGAGGCATTACCTACCGCTTACAAGAATCGGTTAATTTGCTTGCGGGGGTCAATTGGCAATCATTTCGATTGGGTGGTGCGGTCGATTTAACAGGTTTTGGTAGAACAACCAAAGCCCCTGCATCGTTTGAAATGATGTTATCGTATGCCTTACCACCATTTGTTAAGCGCAAAGCAATGCCCGTTCGTACACCACGATTTAGATATTAGAAACAATCATAATTACCCTATTTATCAACTGTATTCTACTATTTGCTGAAACTTTTTTACTACGACAAGCCATTTGGCAGAATTATTGTTAGACCACCAGTACAGGTTTGATAAAAAGTTATCGCTTTTTTAGTAATTTTGGGCTGTTTTTAGAATTTTTAGGGCTCAGTAGCGAACCAATTGCGATAATAAACAACAGAAATTTAAAAACAAGCACACAATAAACTCATAGAACTTCGTTTCTATACTGAAATTTTGAATCTAACGGGAATAACCATGAACAAAAGGGGATTTTTCGGCTATGCCACCAAAGGAGCTTGGATTGTGATGGTAGCAGTTATGCTACAAAGCTGCGGTTTTGTCAAAGACAAATTTGGCGGTAAAAACAGCAAAGGAGGAAGTAAAGGTGGCAAAAAAGGAGCCAAACAAGAGGTCGGTGTTCGGAATGGGGAAGTCATTGCAGCTGGTCGTAAAGATTACAAGCAAGATACGCCCTATGGTATGGTCTTGATTCCTTCGGGCTCGTTCATGATGGGACAAGCTGATGAAGACGTAGCAGCAACGCAGGTGAACTTCAACCGCCGCGTGACAATTACTTCTTTCTACATGGACGATACTGAAATCACCAACCACGAGTACCGTCAATTCGTCACTGCTTTGATGACCGACTCACTTTCTGTACTAGGTGAAGAAGAAATCATGGCAAAGTATCACCCAGACACAACAGTATGGCGGAAAGACTTCACCTACCACAATGGTGACCCAATGACCGAATACTACTTTTCTCACCCAGCCTTCGATACGTACCCTGTTGTAGGTGTTAGCTGGAAAGCCGCTCGCTATTTCTCAACTTGGCGCTCTAATCTTTACAACGATTACCGTTCAAAAGAAGGAAAATACAGCTCGCCTAAGTTCCGTCTTCCGACCGAAGCAGAATGGGAATGGGCAGCGCGTGGTGGTCGTGCTTCGGCCAAATACCCTTGGGGTAACCCTTACGTAGCCAACGGCAAAGGTTGTTTCCTTGCGAACTTCAAACCACAACGTGGTAACTACGACGCCGACGGGTATCCTTACACCGCTCCTGCCAATGCCTACAACGCCAACGACTATGGCCTCTATAACATGGCAGGTAACGTAGCCGAATGGACACTAGATGCTTTTGCTGATAATGCCACAGTTGTTAACTGGGATATGAACCCGATGAACGATAACCCTGACGAACCACGTAAAATTATCCGTGGGGGTTCATGGAAAGACGTCGCTTATTTCCTCGAAACAGGAACACGTAGCTGGGAATACGAAGACAACAAACGTGCTTTCATCGGTTTCCGTTGCGTCGTTGAAAACCTAGCAGGCCGTGCAGCTACTGCCCGCGGAGGACGTAAAAGATAATCCATCAAAATGATTTTACTGAATTGGGGTGCTGCCCATAAAGCGGCACCCCAATTTTTGTCCCCCTTCTATATTAAAACAAACAATTTCTAACTGATCTCATAACCAATTTTTTTGATTAAATCATGGCAGCACAAAAGCAAGGTATTTTCTGGAGTAAAATAGTCCCTACTGCTTATGCGCTCGGTGCAGCGGTTGTTATCATCGGTGCCTGGGCAAAAATTACTCACGTCGAAGGTGGCGGTGAGATTCTAACAGTTGGTCTTTTGACTGAAGCTTTCATTTTCGTATTATATGCAGTTCAAAGTTTTCTATATCCTGCTGCCGACGAATACGCTTGGGAAAAAGTATATCCTGAATTATTAGATGATTCGGCTCCCGTAGCCGCTCCTCGCAAAGAAGAGAAAAAAGGTACTGGCTTAACTGCCAACATGGACAAAATGCTTGCTGAAGCAAACATCACTCCTGAGATTTTCCAAAATTTGGGTAAAAGCTTTAAGAGCTTGACGGATAATGTTTCAAAAATCGGCGATTTGACCGACGCAACCGTAGCTACGAACGATTACGCTAAAAATGTAAAATCAGCATCTGGCGCAATCAACGAAATGAACAAGTCGTACGGAGTGGCTATCAACGCCATGTCATCAATGGCGGATGCGACCAAAGACGCACAACAATACCGTGAGCAGTTTCAGCTCATTACTAAAAACATGGGCGCCCTTAATGCAGTTTACGAACTAGAATTGCAAGATACTACGAAACATTTGAAAGCGATGAACGCTTTCTACGGTAATTTGACGACTGCAATGTCAAACATGGCTGATGCGACGAAAGAATCACAGCAGTTCAAAGCCGAAATGTCTAAGTTGACTACCAACATCACGTCGCTTAACAATGTGTATGGTAACATGCTTGCTGCCATGCGTGGCTAAAACGTGTTCTTAGGTGTCGTACCAAGAGCAAGTATCTGTAATACCGTAAACTAAAACTGTAATCTACAAAAATGGCAGGAGGAAAAGAGTCACCCCGGCAGAAGATGATCGGGATGATGTATCTAGTACTAACAGCGATGTTGGCCTTGCAAGTGAGTTCGGCGTTATTGGAAAAATTCCAATTGTTGAACACAAGTATGGAAGGTTCGGCAAATGCTGCCAATAAAATAAATCAAAGAACGGTTGAAAGCATCCGCGACAAAGTGGAAAAGTCTGGAAATCGTGCGTTTGAAGTCGCTATCGTAAAACAAGCCGAAGATGTGCGCAAAATCGCCAGCGGGATTGTATCAGAGATAGATGCCATCAAAACAAAACTTATCGACGAAGCGGGCGGTGGAATTGACCCTGAAACGGGCAAAGTGAAAAACCCCAACGAAGAAGATAAGGTGGCTATCTACATGATTGGTCCTGGTAAAAATGGAAAAGCGTATGAGCTTAAAAGCAAGTTGAACGGTTTTGTTGACCAAATGAACAAGCTTGCTGGTACGAACTTTGCTCCGTTGGCTCTCGACGGCAAAGACGATCCTCTCGCTAAACGTGATGCTGATCAGCGCAACAAAGATTTTGCAGCTATCAACTTTGAACAAACGCCAGTTCCAGCAGCGTTGGCGGTATTGAGCCAACGTCAATCGGAAATCCGCCGTTTGGAAGCCGAGGTGTTGGATGCGCTCGCCGCAAAAGTAGGGGCAAAAGACATCAAGTTTGATAAAATTTTGGCCATGATTAGCGCCGAGTCTAAAGTAGTAGTAGCTGGGACGAAGTTCAAAGGCGAAATGTTTATTGCCGCTTCTTCTAGCGCCCTTACCCCACGCATGAGCTTGGGTGGTTCTCCAGTACGCGTTCAAGACGGAAAAGGAATCATTGAGTTTACGGCCCAAGGTGGTGCATACGACAAAGATGGTTTGGCTACGAAAGTATTGCAAGGGGTTATTTCATTCCCAACCCCAAGCGGACGTGACACTTCTATTTCAATGAAATATGAGTACAAAGTAGCTCGTCCAACGTACCAAATTGAAACAGGAACATTGCCTCCGCTTTACCTTGGTTGTAAAAACGTGTTGAGCGTACAAAGTGCTGCACTTGGTGCCTTGTGGAATCCATCATTTGGTGGCGATGGTGCCGAATTTATCAACAACGGTAAAGGGAAAGTAATCATCGTACCAAACAGCAGAAACGTAACCCTTAGCATTTCAAACCAAGGAAATGTAATGGGTAATGAGCCATTCCGCGTTACACCAGTTCCTCGTCCAAGTCTTGAGTATTACATCAATGGAGCCTTGGCAGATGAGCGTAAAGGTGTTCAGGCAAGTATGGCACGTAATATCCGCGTTGATGCCGTTGCTGACCCTAGCTTTAAAGCTTTCTCGCCTGAAGACGCAAGCTTCCGCGTTTCAGAAATGACCATTCGACTTGTACGTAACAACCGCCCTGTTGGTCAGCCTGTGGTTATTAGTGGCCCTAGTGGTTCTATTGCCCCATTGGCATCACAAGCGCAGGCTGGTGACCGTCTTTTCATCGAGGTTTCGGGCGTTCAACGTAAAAACTTTAAAGGAAGTGTAAACGATGCGGGGTTACCTACCCAGTTGAGAAACATTCCTTTGAACTAATATTTTTGCAGGAAACAAGCATATCGTTTGTAACAAATTGTTCGTTAATACCCTAGCGAATTAAATACAAAATAAAATGAACAGAGTCAAAACCTTATTGGGATGCGTAGCATTAGCTACTGTGAGCTTAGGAGCGTTGGCGCAGGAGAAAGATAACCGTGGGGTTAATCCGCTCTCAGTACGTGAATTTAATGATGCAGACATCATGATGAAACGTACACTGTGGCGTCGGTTGGATTTGAAGGAAAAGCAAAACCAGCCCATGTTTTCAAAAGGTAACGAAATCACCAAGTACATCATGGATGCCGTGAAAGCGGGCCTTTTGGATGCTTACGTTGACCAAGATATGACCAAGAAAATGACGATGGATGATTTTGTCAAAAAACTCCAAATCCCTAATCAAGGTCAGGTACTAACGGAGGAAGAAAAGAAAGCGGGCTTTGGGCTTGACAACGCTACTACAGGTACAGACGGCTGGGGCGACACCAAAAAGGATGACAAAAAAACAGCTGCCAAACCTGCTGATGATGGCTGGGGTGGTACTCCTAAAAAAGAAACGCAACCCGTTGACGATGGTTGGGGTGCAACTCCTAAAAAGAAAACCACTAAAGGCAAAAAAGGAGCTGTTGTAGCGAAAGTTCAACCTCCTAAAGTGGATTCTACAGAAATCAAGAAGAAGATGGCCGAAGAAGCTGCTGCAAAAGCCGCCGCTGAAGCTACTGCGCTTGCCGAGAACATGTACTTCCCTGATCAACTTTCTGTCTTAGAAATAAAAGAAGACTGGGTGTTTGACCGCAAACGTTCTCGTCAATACTATGACATTCAGACAGTGACGATTTACATTCCTGCCGATGTACACCCAGCTGGTCTTGAAATGCCTGTAGCTACGATTAAGTACAAAGATTTGGACAAGCTTTTCCGTAGTGACCCGAAAAAATTCATTTGGTTTAACGAATACAACACCGCACAACACAAAAACTTAGCCGATGCATTCGACTTACGTTTGTTTAACGGTCGTATTACTAAACTTTCAAACCCAATGGATCGCGACCTTATCAGTATCTATGGTAGCGAAAAATCAGCGCTTTGGAAATCAATTCAAGTTGAAAACGAATTGATGGAACTAGAGCACGGTTTGTGGGAATACTAATCAAACGAAACTACAAAAAAGGCGACCCGAGGGTCGCCTTTTTTGTTTTCCAACTTTTCATTTTCTAAGAAGGATATTCAATATGAGCACCTGTTTCGCGGTGCGTTTTACTTTCAAATAAGCGTTTCCAACCTTCTTGAATAAACCCAAAACCGTAGCCAAACAACTGAACAAAAGCCGCGATGACACTCAAAAAACCAACTTTTACACTTTTGGATTGACGGATAGCATCCATAAAAAGGAGCACAACATAAAGACACAAGAAGCCAGCCCCAAAATAAAACAACCACGGATGAATTAATCCTAAAAAAGGAATACTCAGGCAACCCAACGTAAACAACAACGGAAAGGTGTGTACCAATTTTAGCTCAGTAGGATAAAATCGTCCAATATTGATGCGAGCACGCCCAAAAAAGCGCAATTGCCGAAAAAAAGCCGCAAAGCCTGTCCTTCGCTTATGGTATATAAAAGCTTCGGGAATAAGGGCTGATTTGAAACCGAATCGTAATGCCGAAATACTGAAAATAATATCCTCCCCCATTCGGCTGATTTGAAAACCACCCGTTTTTTCCCACACTTTTCTCGACAATCCCATATTAAAACTTCGCGGGTGAAACGTACCGCCTAAATTGCTTTTCTTTCCCCGAATCCCGCCCGTCGTAAAAACGGAGGTCATTGAGTAGCTAATCGCTTTTTGAATGGGTGTAAAACTTGGATGGTCGGTATCAGGGCCACCGTACAAGTCCACATAATCGGTATTTAAGCGATTGTCAACGATGGCTAAGTAATTGGGTTCTAAGAGGGCATCCGAATCTAAGAGAATAAAATAATCGCCTTTGGCTCGTTCAAAACCATAGTTTCTCGCAAACCCTTGCCCGCCGTTTTCTTTGTAATAGTAAGCAATTTTCAAGTGTGACTTAAAGGAGTCAACAACGTCTTTACATTTGATTTTGGAGCCATCTTCCACCACCACAACCTCAAAATTTTTGAAGGTTTGTTGGGCAAGGCACTCCAATAACTCGCCTAATTCATCGGGGCGATTATAAACGGGAATGATAATACTATAGTTGCGCATATCGCATGATTTACCACGGCAAGTTACTATAATTTTCAGCAAGATTGACCAACCTCCCCTTTGAACATGACTTTTGAAGAAACAGCGTACAACAACTCACGGAGAATTTTAAGTTGGGCAGAAGAAGACCGTCCCCGCGAAAAACTATTGTTAAAAGGAAAAGGAGCACTATCTGATGCCGAGCTCATTGCCATTTTAATTGGCTCGGGCACGCGAGAATTATCGGCGGTTGATTTGTCAAAAATTATCCTTCAAAAAGCGAGCAACAACCTCAATGAGTTAGCCAAACTTAGCCTGAAGGATTTGATGAAAATCAAAGGAATTGGCGAAGCAAAAGCCATTTCAATTGCCGCAGCCTTGGAATTAGGAAGGCGCAGGAAAGACAGCGACGTAGTGCGTCGCCCCAAGATAACTTCCTCTAAAGATGCTTATGAACAAATCAGGTCGTACTTGATGGATTTGCCCCACGAAGAATTTTGGGTTTTACTCCTCACCCGTTCCAATGAAGTCATACGCCCCGTTCAAATTAGTCAAGGAGGCATTTCGGGTACCGTTGCCGACCCCAAAATCATTTTTAAATCAGCTTTAGAACACCTTGCGAGTTCGATGATTTTGGTGCATAATCATCCTTCTGGCAACCTAAAACCAAGTGAGGCAGACAAAGAGCTTACCCGTCGGCTGGTAACTTCAGGCAAATTACTTGACATTCCGATTTTAGATCATTTGATTATCTCTGAACTTGGCTACCTAAGTTTTGCCGATGAAGGGCTGTTGTAACCAATGTCGAATTTTCTCTATAAAAAACCTCCGTAGGTGCAAAACGTATCACGCCTACGGAGGTTTTTATGAATTTTGTGCTCTTAACCTTACTCCACTTTCACCACCTTTAGCGTCGCTTGCTGGTCAGCCGTCGAAACCTTCAAGAAATACATCCCCGTCGGTAACGCATTTACCCCAAACTCCTCTTGGTGGGTGTTCGTCTCGGGCACAAATTGACGGCTTAAAACGTCACGCCCTGCGGCATCGGTTAATACCGTTTGCACCACTTGCCCCTTGCTATCTTGCACCTTCAAGCGAAGCGTATGCGTAACAGGGTTGGGCAGAACCGTGGCGAATGCTCCGTTATCAGTTATCTGTTTTCCGTTATCCGACCCATTGCCGTGCGACGGTCCGACCCTTGCTCCTTGCCCTTTGCTTTTTGCCTCTTGCTCCTTGCCATTTGCCCCTTCTCTCGCTGCTCCCACACCTACCCCATCTTTCGACTGGATTCTGAACCAATATTCTTGATAGGCTAACACGTTCCCTTGCGGTTTGCGGGTCGATGGGTAAATGCTGCCCCAGCCTTTTTGGTCCCAATAACGAATGCCTAACTTGTACAACCCTTTCGGTAAACCTGCATCGTAGGAATTTTCGCCCGCACCGTTGTCTTGGTAAAAACCGTAGGCGGGGTGGTTTTGAGCGTACAACTCCGTCCAGCCTTCACGGTTGGCGTACATGAAGTAAGGCGCATTGTTTTCGTGCGTATTGAAGGAGCGAATTATGCCCATTTCGGGCGTCGCCAACATGTCGAACGTCAACGAGCCGTCGGTGCTTAATCCACACGCTTCTACGTTGATCGTCCAATAGCGTGGCGCTTGTTTATTGGCGTTTTCTACGTAATACAAAGTCGGATTTACCTGCGTACTTTGTTCCAATTCGGGGCCGCCGTCGCGCGTGATGAATTGACTTGACCAAACACTTGGGTCGTTGGTTTTTATCGCTGATTTGCTCTCGCCAATGTTTATCAACGTCACTACGAACGCGTTCCAGTACACATCTTTGCGAATACTTTCGGCGCTCTGACAACCGCCTTCAAAAAGACACTTTGCCCAATACGTCTGCTTGGTCACGTTGCTGAATGCTACCTCAAAACTGGAGGCCGTTACGCCCGTGTTCCAGAACGTTTGACTTCCTGCGGGACAGTTGGCTGAAATTTTCACCGTTGTTCCCGTACAAACGATGTCTTGACTTGCCGTAATCGCTGGCGCGACGTGAATTGGCGTCACTGTGAATGTCACCACATTGCTCTTTTCACTCACACAGCCATTTTCCGTCTGACAACGAGCGTAGTATGAGATTGTTTCCAGAGGTAAGCTCGCAGGCAAACTTGGCAAGGCCACATTTGTGCTAGCATTGTACCAAACCGTCCGCAAACTTCCGCATGACGATTGGCCACTAAAGCTTGAACCACTGTTGCAGCTTCCCGTCGAGGACAACGATACCGTCGGTGCCGATGGAATTACTACCAATTTTAACCGCATCACTCCTGATTCTGATTCCACACAGGAAACCGTTCCACCTAATTGGCGACAACGTACGCGGTAATTGTGGTACTGATTATCCACCAAACCAACGGGCACACCAGCGCTGTATTCACCGCCATCCACCGAATAAAGCACTACTTCATTTGCCCCACAATTGGTCGTAAAACTAAGTGGTATATTCACCAAACTACACACCTCCTTGGTCTCTCCAACGGCTACACTCACACCATCCACTAGCATTGTTACATTTTGTGGTACCGTTGAACGGTAATTAATCGTCAACTCAATCGGACTCGTGTACGTCACTGGACAACTCGCATCACAGGCCGCTTGGTAGCGGTGGGGTTGGTTAGTGGAAGACTGGGAAACTGGAGCATTGGGTGACCATGCGCTCCACGAACCACTGCCCACTTGAACTCGCCAAACGGGCGACCCCGAAACACAAGAACCCGAAACCGTAAACTGTAACCCGTTAACAGGATTCGCATCCGTGTCGCAGAAGGTTTGGCTGTTGCCTTCGTTAAGCGTTTGTTGTAAAGTAGTCAACGTAATCGTAGGTTTACTTATCACTGTCACCGTAAACGAACACTCCGCTGTCTGACCATTCGCCGCCGTCACTTTGAACGTATTGGTCGTTATTCCTACGGGAAAAACACTGCCCGTGGGTAAGCCCGCGATTTGCGTCGTCACTGCTCCCAAACAATTATCCATTCCCACGGGAGGGGTAAACGTAATCGTCTGACCTGCACATCCAACCACGTTTGCTGGACACGAAATCGTGGGCGCAATATTATCAAGAACCGTATAGACAAAGCTCCAGACTGCCGTATTCCCTTCACAATCCGTGTAGGTATAAGTATAGGTTCGTGTTCCTTCGCACAACAGCGGATTTGGACTGTTGGTTATCACGGGCGCACTCGGAGTTAGCACCTCCCCACAAGCACTCATCACCGTCGGTGGCGTTGGAGCTACCGCTAACGCGGGGTCATACACCGTTGCCGAACCATTCGCTACAACAATCGTAAACGGCTCCCGTTCAATGGCATAGACAAAACTCCACGTCGCCGTAGCGCTTCCACATACGTAGCTATACGTGTAAGTACGCGTCCCTTCGCACGTCAGTGGGTCGGGGTTGTTGGTAATTACAGGGGCGGATGGTGTAATCGGATTGCCGTTACAATCATTGACCAAGGGAAGCGTTGGAGCAATGGCCAAAGCAGGGCAAGACACCACGGCCGAGCCATTGACAGGAACCACCAACGCAGGCACCGTCCCTGGGACAGTCGTCACCGATGACTCTGGACTCATTTGATTCGCATCAGAATTGCACACACAACGCGTTTTGATGGTTTGGGCGGGTCCCGTCTGTGCATAGGTCGGTAGCGTCGTACTCCAACCGCCGACATTGAGCTGGTATTGTAAGGTCGAGCCCACAGGGCAACTGCCACTTGGTGCGAAAATACTGCCGCCACCTATCATACAACCTGCCTGACAAACACTGTTGGTCACTTGCACCGCTGGCGCTACTGCTGTCAACACGGGACAAACTGGGCACGTGCCTGGCACGGTTGTCACGGTGCTCATTGGACTTGATTTAGTCACGTCGGCAGTACAGTTGCAACGCGTTACTATCGTCTGCGCGGGGCCTGTTTGCGCGTAAGTCGGCAAAGTCGTGCTCCAATTTCCGCCGTTGTCGGTCGAATATTGTAGAGTCGAACCTGCGGGACAACTGCCACTTGGCGAGCTGATACTACCACCCGATGCCGTTCCGCCATAAGTCGTGCAAACACTGTTGGTCACTTGTACCGCGGGCGCTGCTGCTGTCAAATCGGGACAAGCTGGGCACGTGCCTGGTACGGTTGTCACGGTGCTCATTGGACTTGATTTAGTCGCGTCGGCAGTACAGTTGCAACGCGTTACTATCGTCTGTGCGGGGCCTGTTTGGGCGTAAATCGGCAAAGTCGTGCTCCAATTTCCGCCGTTATCGGTCGAATATTGTAACGTAGAACCTGCGGGGCAGCTGCCACTTGGCGCGCTGATAACGCCCCCTGAAGCCATTCCATTAAACGTTGTACAAACACTGTTGGTCACTTGTACCGCTGGGGCTGCTGCTGTCAAATCGGGACAAGCTGGACACGTGCCTGGGACGGTCGTTACCGTGCTCGTCGGACTTGATTTAGTTGCGTCAGCAGTACAGTTACAACGCGTTACTATCGTCTGCGCGGGGCCTGTTTGCGCGTAAGTAGGCAAAGTTGTGCTCCAATTACTGCCGTTATCGGTTGAATATTGTAAGGTCGAACCTGTGGGACAACTGCCACTTGGCGCGCTGATAACGCCCCCTGAAGCCGTTCCGCCATAAGTCGTGCAAACACTGTTGGCCACTTGCACCACTGGCGCTGCTGCTGTCAAATCAGGACAAGCTGGACACGTGCCTGGAACGGTCGTTACCGTGCTCGTTGGACTTGATTTAGTCACGTCGGCAGTACAGTTGCAACGCGTTAAAATCGTCTGCGCAGGGCCCGATTGTTCGTAAGTCGGTACCGTTGTGCTCCAGTTACCACCGTTATCGGTTGAATATTGTAAGGTCGAACCTGTGGGGCAGCTGCCACTTGGTACGCTGATAACACCTCCCGAGGCCGTTCCATTAAACGTTGTACAAATACTGTTCGTCACTTGTACCGCTGGGGCTGCGGCTGTCAACACGGGACAAGTTGGGCACGTGCCTGGTACGGTTGTCACGGTGCTCATTGGGCTTGAGTTAGTCACGTCAGCAGTACAGTTGCAACGCGTTACTATCGTTTGCGCAGGGCCTGTTTGCGCGTAAGTAGGCAAAGTTGTACTCCAATTTCCGCCGTTGTCGGTCGAATATTGTAAGGTCGAACCTACGGGACAGCTGCCACTTGGTGCGCTGATAACGCCACCCGATGCCGTTCCATTAAACGTTGTACAAACACTGTTCGTTACTTGCACCGCTGGGGCTACTGCTGTCAAATCGGGACAAGCTGGGCACGTGCCTGGAACCGTCGTTACTGTGCTCGTTGGACTTGAGTTAGCTCCACAATTGCAACGCGTTAAAATCGTCTGCGCGGGGCCTGTTTGCGCGTAAGTCGGCAAAGTCGTGCTCCAATTACCGCCGTTATCCGTTGAATACTGTAACGTAGAACCTTCGGGGCAACTGCCACTTGGTGCGCTAATAACACCACCCGATGCCGTTCCATTAAAAGTCGTACAAACACTGTTGGTCACTTGTACCGCTGGGGCTGCGGCTGTCAACACGGGACAAGTTGGGCACGTGCCTGGTACGGTTGTCACGGTGCTCATTGGGCTTGAGTTAGCTCCACAGTTGCAACGCGTTACTATCGTCTGCGCGGGTCCCGTTTGCGCGTACGTCGGCAGGTTTACACTCCAGTTACCACCGTTATCCGTTGAATATTGTAAGGTCGAACCTGCGGGACAACTGCCACTCGGCGCGCTGATAACGCCCCCCGAAGCCATTCCCCCATAAGTTGTACAAACACTGTTCGTCACTTGCACCGCTGGCGCCGCTGCCATCAAATCAGGACAAGCTGGACACGTGCCTGGTATGGTTGTCACGGTGCTCATTGGGCTTGAGTTAGCTCCACAGTTGCAACGCGTTACTATCGTCTGCGCAGGTCCCGTTTGCGCGTACGTCGGCAGGTGTACACTCCAGTTACCACCGTTATCCGTTGAATATTGTAACGTAGAACCTGCGGGGCAGCTGCCACTTGGCGCGCTGATAACACCACCCGATGCCGTTCCATTAAACGTTGTACAAACACTGTTGGTCACTTTTACCGCTGGGGCCGCTGCCGTCAAATCAGGACAAGCTGGACACGTGCCTGGGACAGTCGTTACCATGCTCGTTGGGCCAAAACTTGCGGGATTGGTATCACATGTACAACGAGTCAAAATCGTCTGAGCAGGACCTGTTTGAGCATAAATCGGTAAGGTTGTACTCCAGTTACCGCCGTTATCGGTCGAATAGTATAAGCTCGAACCTGCGGGACAACTGCCACTTGGTGCGCTGATAACGCCACCTGAGGGTGTTCCTCCATAAGTTGAACAAACACTGTTAGTCACTTGTACCGCGGGCGCTGCTGCTGTCAAATCGGGACAAGCTGGGCACGTGCCTGGAACCGTCGTTACTGTGCTCGTTGGACTTGAGTTAGCTCCACAGTTGCAACGCGTTAAAATCGTCTGCGCGGGGCCTGTTTGCGCGTAAGTCGGCAAAGTCGTGCTCCAATTACCGCCGTTATCCGTTGAATACTGTAACGTAGAACCTTCGGGGCAACTGCCACTTGGTGCGCTAATAACACCTCCCGATGCCGTTCCATTAAAAGTCGTACAAACACTGTTCGTCACTTGTACCGCTGGCGCTGCGGCTGTCAACACCGGACAAGTTGGGCACGTGCCTGGTACGGTTGTCACGGTGCTCATTGGGCTTGAGTTAGCTCCACAGTTGCAACGCGTTACTATCGTCTGCGCGGGGCCTGTTTGGGCGTAAGTCGGCAAAATTGTGTTCCAATTACCGCCGTTGTCAGTCGAATATTGTAAGGTCGAACCTGCGGGGCAGCTGCCACTTGGTACGCTGATAACACCTCCCGAGGCCGTTCCCCCATAAGTTGTGCAAACACTGTTCGTCACTTGTACCGCGGGCGCTGCTACCGTCAAATCGGGACAAACTGGGCACGTACCTGGAACCGTCGTTACCGTGCTCGTTGGGCTTGAGTTAGCTCCACAGTTGCAACGCGTTACTATCGTCTGCGCAGGCCCTGTTTGCGCATAAGTGGGCAAAGTCGTGCTCCAATTTCCACCGTTATCGGTTGAATATTGTAAGGTCGAACCTGTGGGACAGCTGCCACTTGGCGCAATGATACTACCACCCGAGGCCGTTCCCCCATAAGTCATACAAACACTGTTCGTCACTTGTACCGCTGGCGCTGCTACCGTCAAATCGGGACAAGCTGGGCACGTACCTGGAACTGTCGTTACCGTGCTCGTTGGACTTGAGTTAGCTCCACAGTTGCAACGCGTTAAAATCGTTTGTGCAGGCCCTGTTTGCGCATACGTGGGCAAAGTCGTGCTCCAATTCCCACCGTTATCGGTCGAATATTGTAAAATCGAACCTGCGGGGCAGCTGCCACTTGGCGCGCTGATACTACCACCCGATGCCGTTCCATTAAACGTTGTACAAACACTGTTCGTTACTTGCACCGCTGGGGCTACTGCTGTCAAATCGGGACAAGCTGGGCACGTGCCTGGGACGGTCGTTACCGTGCTCGTTGGGCCAAAACTTGCGGGATTAGCATCACATGTACAACGAGTCAAGATTGTCTGCGCAGGGCCTGATTGTTCGTAAGTCGGTACCGTTGTGCTCCAGTTACCGCCGTTATCGGTCGAATAGTATAAGCTCGAACCTGCGGGACAACTGCCACTTGGTGCGCTGATAGCGCCACCTGATGCCGTTCCATTAAACGTTGTACAAACACTGTTCGTTACTTGCACCGCTGGGGCTACTGCTGTCAAATCAGGACAAGCTGGACACGTACCTGGGACAGTCGTTACCATGCTCGTTGGGCCAAAACTTGCGGGATTAGCATCACATGTACAACGAGTCAAGATTGTCTGCGCAGGACCTGTTTGAGCATAAATCGGTAAGGTTGTACTCCAATTACCGCCGTTATCGGTCGAATAGTATAAGCTCGAACCTGCGGGACAACTGCCACTTGGTGCGCTGATAACGCCACCTGAGGGTGTGCCCCCTACTGTTGTACAAGTACTGTTAGTCACTTGGGCTATTGGTGCTACTGCGTCAAACGTACCCTGATATTCGTACGCGCCCATATCTACCCTGCCACTATTGTAAAACCGTGGATTTCCTTCCAAATCTAAACTCCCTACCGTAGCTGAAGTAGTAGCAGGGTCACCTGCATTGATGGCGGGGGAGCATTGTTGAAGGCGAAAATCACCGTTGGCAGCATTGATAAAAAGTGGATCAGCAGGCAAGTTCCCCGTACCAGTATAACCACCCTGCACAATGGAGTAAGTGACACTTGAGTTGCTATTAGTCAAATTATGTTTTCCCCAAATGATACAATTAGTAAAGAACGGGAACCCTGAACCATAATAAATTTCAGTCGGAGAATTGCCAGAAAATGTACAGTTTATAAAATTTGGGTTCGCTGACAAACTGTTGTTTATCCCCCCGCCGCTAAATGCTGAATTGCCAAAAAAACGACAATTGGTCACAACAGGAGAGGATATGTAGTTGTATAGCCCACCGCCAAATATGCTCGCTGAATTACCAGAGAAACTACAGTTAGACACCGTCGGGGAGGAAGCGAAGTTAACCATTCCTCCGCCACCTTGGTCTGGATAACTACCATTTGCGTTACCCATCGTAACGGTAAAACCATCAAGAATGGCAGTATTGTTCAAGCCATTGTCAATATTAGCTATGACATGATAGCTATTATCGCTGTTATTACCTGCCTCTCCAATATCCCCACTAAGGGTAGTTACGTTTGTTCTCCAATTCCTCTGTGAAAGCTGCGTCTCTGTACCAATAAAACCTCCATAAATAGCCACCCCGTTTACCATCACAAAGGTTTTGGTGCGGGCATTGGCTGGGGACGTATTACCTGAAGCATCGGCACTAGGTTTATACGTTCCCGCCGCTACCCAGATTTGGGAAACGCAAGAAGGATTGGCACGAGCCACGCTAAGCGCTGATTGTAAATCCGTGTAAGCATTTGCCCAAGAACGGCCGTTGTTGCTGCCAGAAGCCGACGCATTGACAAAGACAATGCCATTATTACTGATACAAGCGCACACATCATAGGTAGATTGATATTCGTAGGCACCTATATCAATTCTACCATTATTATAAAAACGTGGATTTCCCGCTAAATCCACATTCCCCACCGTAGCAGAGGTAGTGGCAAGAGCACCTGCATTGATGGCAGGAGAGCAGGGTTGTAGGCGAAGATCCCCCGATGCACCAAGCCCAATAGATGGCGGCAAAAGGAAGAATGGATCTGCATTACCATCTCCATTTGGACAGTTGACACAATTACCCCACCCTCCTTTTATAATGGAATTATTTACTGATGGAGTAGAAGAAATAGCAACAAGCATTTCTCCACCACCTCCTCCATTTCCCCAGATGATACAATTAAAGTACGAAGGTGACGGAGTGGAAATATTGTGCACAGCAGCAGATATACTGGAATTGCCAGAAAAACTACAATTGGTATATAATGGAGCAGATTCATAGCTAGCAACTGCGCCCCCAAAATCTCCTTTGTTACCAGTAAAAATGCAATTGCTGATTACTGCATTAGCATTATAGACGTTTAGTATCGCACCACCATATACAGAGGCATTATTATTAGTAAAGATACAATTTATAATCGTAGGAGAAGTATTATAATTAAATATTCCACCACCATAACGTTGATAAATCATCTCATCACTGATTAAATTGGCATTCCCTTTCGTAATAGTAAAGCCGTCTAAGACGGCGTTAGAAGGGGTAAGTCCATTGTTCATGTTGTAAATCACGTGGTAACTATTATCCCTATTGTCACCTAGTTCACCAATGTCACCACTCAAAATAGTAGAATTCGTTGTCCAGTTTCTATCTCCCATCGTAGGGTTACCCGAATTGGGAAAACCACCATAGATAGCAACATCTTTGACCATCACAAACGAGGCATTACGGTCAGATGCGTGGGGTTTATACGTCCCTGCTGCTACCCAAATTTGCCCCCCTGGGCAAGTCGAAATTAATGCATCTTGTAACGAAACAAACGCATCTGCCCACGAACTACCATTGTTAGCCCCGGCTGTAGCATTGACATTGACGTAAATCGTCGTGCCCCTAGCCCCAATCGTATAAGTTTGATCCGTAAAAAGATCGGGATTGTATTTGAGGCGAATCCGCACGGTATAGGTTCCTGGCGTCGTGCCTGTGCCAGTTGTCACGTCAAACGGTTCGGCGGCGATACTCGTAAAGGTTGGATTCCCCGAAAAGCTGGTTCCCGAAACAATGGCGTATTCCACAACGTCGTTGGGAAAACCGTTGAGGTCGCCCGTTAAGTCAATGTTTATGCTGCCTTGGTTAGAACCACAATTGGGCAACGTCGGCGTAACGATGGCCGAAAACGCCGCCGTACCGAGGCACTGAATAATCACTTGACCACCTGAGGAGTTGGCGTTCGGAAAATTACTTTGATTGGTTCCAATATTATAAGACCCGCCGCCGCTGCCACCACTGCCGCTGCTGGTGCCCGCATTGCCACCGCTGTAGCCGCCACCGCCGCCACCACCGCTGCTGCCACCACTACCACCAGCCCCAAATCCGCCGCCACCAAATCCAACATCACTACTGTTCATTGGGGCAGAGCCGCCAGTACCATCGTAGCCGCCGCCACCCGCTAAACTGTTGGTGCCGTTTTGGCCATTTCCGCTCAAACCACCACCGCCACCACCGCCGTTGCTGGCACTGCCGCCGTTGGTACCTGAGTTGGTAATGGGCGCACCTCCGCCATCACC
>NZ_JBYFCH010000017.1:0-155264 GCF_057652295.1 Runella sp. R5_40
TCTTTTTCCAGTCCATCCACAAAAATACTGCCTAACACTTTCTTTCTAAAACTCCTAGGCTAAGTGCGTTTAACCTAGTTTAAACTCATCTCCCAATAATGAAAAAATTACCGATGCCGAGCTTTTGACTATCTATTTTTACTGCCGTCGCTACGAAAATAAGCATAAAAAAAGCGAAATTTATGACTATGCAACTCGTTACATGAAGTCTTATTTTCCTCAATTGCCTAATTATGCCAATTTTAACACACGCATAAATGCACTCCATCACCTGATGTTAGCCCTGCTGCCAATTATGCTCCAACATATTGAAGAACAAGGCATTGTAAAAAATATTAGCCAAGAAATCGCCCTTGTCGACGCTTTTCCTATCATGCTTTGCTCTGGAAAACGTTCCGCAAAAATCGCGCGAGAAATTTCTGACAAAAGTTTTTGTGCCACTAAAAACATCTATTACTACGGCGTAAAAATGCACATGGTTGCTCGTCGAGTACCTCATTCAATCCCCTTAATGGATTTTATCAATATTACACCCGCCTCAGAAAATGACCTTATTAGCTTTAAGCCTATCCTGCCAAAACTCACAGGAAAGGCTATATTTGCTGATAAAGCATACTGTGATACGGAACTTAATAAGCAAATTCTCCAACAGCAGGATGCTTACATTTTCACCCCAGTTAAGTTGGTAAAAGGACAAAGTCAAACCCAAAGACACTTCAAAAAAGCCGCTGATGACTTATTTTCAACCGCTGTTTCCAGGGTAAGACAACCTATTGAGTCCTTATTTAATTGGATAAACGAAAAAACAGGGTTGCAAAATGCCTCCAAAGTCAGAGCAACAAACGGACTTTTTGTGCACATCTTTGGCGCATTAGCCACATCGCTATTTCACTATATTTTCTAACCCAATATTCGCATTATGAAGTAAAGTGTTGGTTGTGAGCAACCAACACCACAAATTAGGTAATAAAGTCTTGGTTGTGAGCAACCAACACTACGAATTAAGTAATAAAGTCTTGGTTGTGAGCAACCAGCACCACGAATTTAGCCTCCACTCACAGGGGGAATCAATACAATTTCATCGTTGGAATGGAGCAGTTGGGTATCGTCGGCATAGTCGGTATTGACAGCTACGCGCAGGGAAGCCAGTTTTTGAAAATCGGGGAATTGACCGACCAAATGGCTTTTCAAATCAGCCACCGTTGCTTCTTCGGACAGTTGTAAGGTCAGTTCGAGTTGGCCAATAATCTCCTTGGCAATCCCAAACGCTAATACAGTTATTTTCATATTCAAGTTTTATTCCTAACGTAATTGCTCAATGACTCGTTTCAAACTCTCCAAATTGTGGGCAGGAGCGTGTAAATCTAAATGGGGCAAAACCGCTTTTAACGCTTTCACTTCGGGGCGAAAATCGGGCGAACCCGCCAAAGGATTTAACCAAATCACCCGCCTCGCCTTTCGTCGAATTCGTTCCATATTTTTGGCCAAATCTTCCCCATCTCCTGTATCCATGCCATCGCTGACAATTAGGACAATCGTCCGTGAATTTAGCTTTCGCATCGCGTATTCGTCCACAAATTGCCGCAGCATGGTTCCAATATCCGTCCCACCCGACCAATTGGGAACGCGTTCCGAGAGGTTTTCAAGGGCTTGGGTATAGTCCATTTCCTTTAAATCCTCCGTAATTCGTACCAATTTTGTACTAAACACAAAGGTTTCGATGGACTGATACAACGTCTGAAAGGCATACATAAATTGCACCCAAAAGCGACTGTACAAATCCATTGATTTACTTACGTCACAAAGCAGCACCAAACGGATTTTATTTCGGGCGGGTTTTCGGTGAAAAAGGTCGATGATTTCCTCTCCTTTTCGAAAATTATTCCGCAAAACACGCCGTAAATCCAACTGCCCGCCATTTTTGGTAATTTCGTACCGTCGGCTCATGGTTTTGGCCATCCGCTGTACCATTTGGCGCACCAAACGGCGGGCTTCGTGGAGGTCTTCATCGGTGTAAGAGCCAAAATCTTTCAACGTCAGAGGTTCTCCCAAACTATACGACGCCAACTCTTCCGTCTGCGATTGTTTATTGCCGTTTAGCCAATTTTTGAGCGCCTCAAAAGCCGCTTCTCCATTTTGTTTCGGCTTCTTCTTTTTCTGTTCGCTTTCTTTGGCCTCGTCCTTAATTTTCGAATCAACTGCCTTGGCAAGTTCTTTCCAATATTTTGTATATAATTCGTCAAATTCCCGTAGTTGCTTTCGGTTTTGGGGAAAGACGCTCCGCATCGCCAAGTAAAATTGGTCTTCTTCTCCCAACTGAATTTCGGCCAATGCTTTCAGGGCATCGGCTTCGCGGTCGGGACCGACGGGTAAGCCTTTTCCCCTCAAAAAGCGGCTAAAAGCCACCACGTGGGCCGACAGCTCAACTTGACGCTGAATGAGGTTATCTTTCATAAATTCGGCGGAACATATCTCGGGGTAATTCACCAAAACGCCCTTCCGTGAGCATCGGATTGAGTTGATACGTCACGACGGCGTCCGCATTGTCGAGGTCTTCACCAAAAAGTTCTCGTTCCATGTTGGCCGTATATTGTCGTTTGGTTTGAATGAGTTTGGCATCCAGCGGCTTACCCCATGCTTCATTATCTCCCAAAACCAATTGAATTTTTCGCCAATCGTCGTAAAAATATTCTTGCAACAGCGGAATCACCTGAAAACGAAACAGTTCACACAACTCCTCAAAAGTCTGTACGTTCAGAAAATACGCATGGCCGATGACGTGATCACGGTCGTGCAAGAACTCTATCCGTTCGTTGAGCGTCGTCAAAAGCTTCCCCACATTGGTATTTTCAATCACCTTTTCGCTAAGGGCACTCACATCGGGCAAACATTCGTTAAAATAAAAACGACGACGTAGGGCGGTGTCCAACAAAGCAATCGAACGGTCGGCGGTATTCATCGTCCCGACAATGTACAAGTTGGCAGGCACCCCAAATTTTTCTTGCGAATACGGCAACGTAAGCCAAAGCTCATCGGCGGCCCCCAATCGTTTTGAAGGCTCAATGAGCGTAATCAATTCTCCGAGCACTTTTGAGACGTTGGCACGGTTGATTTCATCCATCACCATAAGTACAACAGGCGCTTGAGCAAATCGTTTTTGACGGCTCTCGGCGGTGTCAGCAATACAGCCTTCAAAACTTTGGTAATCGGCAGCCCGCAATGCCTCCAAACATGCTTCGTAAAAAACGCCTTTCCGAACTTTATACGTGATTTTATCACCAATTGTTTCGGGTCGAATCCCTTCCACAAACTCCTCATAACCAAACGATTGATGAAACGTCACTATCTTATGCGCATACAACTGACACAACCGCTGCACTTCGTAGGTTTTCCCCGTCCCTGGCGCTCCGTAGTAAATGTAATTGAGGGGAATGGCGGGGCGCTCTTTTCGCTTTTGGTACGTTTCGGTTGGTTCTGCAACCACTCGCGCCATTGACGTATTTTTAGCAAACAATTCCGAACGAAACGCCTCATCCTCAGCCGCTTGATAAACTGCTTTATTATGCAATTCACGATGAGTAGTTGTAGTGGCGATTTGCTTTAAATCTTGCAACGAATCAATCCAATACTGAACAATAGAATCGTTTTGGAGCAAATGTTTGTCTTGAAACTTGATTTTGCCCAACCAATAATCTGCATTCCCTTTTTCCTCGAACGTTATATTTCCTAGTTGAAGAGCGGGTTTCGAGAAGTACTCTTTCTTAAAAAGTAAGCTTAACGAAACATTTTTTTCCTTTCCGCTAACTTGTAAGGCTATGTAATTATTTAAGTTAGCCGTGATTTTTTGGTTTTTTCCGCTTACTGTAAACGCAATTTGAGGTGAGTTTTTGGGAATATCCAAACTCCTTATCATTTCATTCAGTAAGGAAAAAAAAAGCCGCACCGCATCATCTTGGTGTATGCGCTTGATTTGCTTTACGACAATTTCTCGCTCCGTTAAGGTACTTTGCATGTTATGTATTGAATTCTTACCCATTTCTTTCTCCAACCTAAGAAAAGGCTATGTATCTACTGTGAAAAAGTCTTAGTGTTCTATGTGTTTACTTTCAATATTTTACCCTATTCTTTCTCCCTGCAAATTACAAAAGTCTCGAAATTTTGTCTAATGTGATGGTTTTATGAAGCAAATGTTAAAATAAACCCTGTATGAGTCCGTTAAGGTATGCGAACGAAAGTTCTTATGTACAATTAGTCTCAATCCCGCTTGTAAACTTACTGGCGGGATTTTTGTTTTCGTTGATGGTATCTCATCAGTAACTGGTTATAACGTACCTAAAACCTAAAAATCCGCAGGAAGTAGTTCTTTTAGCACCTGATTGATAGAAAATGATGAAGTCAAATCATCTTCTTCCAATTCGGCCATATCGAGGGTAAAAATGTTTGTGCCAGGGGCACGCCAAAGTCGGTCCAACAACAACGACAGGTGTTCGGAGGTGCCATCGCTATGCAAAATACAGGCGTCAGCTTCAAGAGAGGCAATCCACGTTTTCCGCCATTCGTCAGCTTCTTGTTCGGGCGATAAATTTTCGAGCCTAAACAGGACGAAATGAGGTAAAAGCTGCGTTAAAGCAAGCAATACATTTTCTTTGTAAATTGAGATGCCAATAAAGTTGATGATATGACGCATAAAATACTTGTTTTTGTTGGTTTGTGGGGCTTGTTTAGCATCCTGACCGTAAATGTAATAGCTCAAACAATAAAAAAAGACCGCTTTATTGCCAACCAAGGCGTAGTGACTTGGGTCGAAACCGTTGAAATTAAAGACATGGACACCCCCATTATCGTGGAAGCCATGGCCGAATCGCTGCAAAAAAAAGGATTTATTCAGTTGGAAAGTAACAGAACAAACAATGTATTAACGGGCACACTCTTTCATGCTCCATCGCTTGGTCTGGCAAAGGCGACTTTTCGCGTAGATATTTTATACGAAAGCTACATTGTCTCGGTAACAGCCATTACATTACTGCCTTCTACCCCCATCGAAAAACTCATTTTAACACCTCAAAAACAGTTTGTTGGGGCATTTTCGCCCATCATTTCAACGCTGGATGAAGAGCTACTTCAAACGTTTAGCATTACGTTTTAGGCAAATAAAAACCCCGATAACTGACGCTATCGGGGTTTTTTGGTGACGAAGGCGAGATTCGAACTCGCACAGGCTAACGCCCACTACCCCCTCAAAGTAGCGTGTCTACCAATTCCACCACTTCGCCGTTCCCGTTGTTTGGGGATGCAAAAGTAGTGGTCTAAAATGATAATTGCAAATAGTTTTTTCAAAGAAATTTATTTTTTCAAATCAATTTCTTTCCCTCCCCAAAAGTTGCTCAAGTAAGAAGAGTCGCTTATATTGGGCTAAAATGAACCTTTTTTCCTCCATGCAACGTCGTAATTTCCTCCAAACCATTGCCGCTACTCCCGCCCTAATTCCTTCTTTGTCAAACCGTAATAAACCCACACTCAAACCTGCTCGACTCAAAGCGGGCGATACCGTGGGACTCGTTTGTCCAGCGGCTCCTGCTTACAGCAAACAAACGGTGCAAGTCATCGTCGAGTCCATGCAAGCCTTGGGTTTGAAGGTAAAATTTGGGAAACGAATGTGGGAAAGGTACGGTTACTTGGCAGGAAAAGATGCCGACCGAGCAGCAGACCTCAACGAGATGTTTGCCGACTCCTCGGTACAAGCGATTATTTGTGTGCATGGTGGCTGGGGTTGTGCCCGATTGTTGCCTTTGCTAGACTATGATACCATCAAGAAAAACCCCAAAGTGTTGTTAGGTTATTCCGACGTGACCGCCCTGCTGTTGGGCATCTATAGCCAAACGGGCTTGGTTACATTTCATGGGCCAGTGGGGGCAGTTAGTTGGAATGAATTTACCGTAGGGTACCTTAAAAAAGTCCTCATAGAAGGCGAAGCTGTGCGTTACGAAAACCCAAAAGGAGTGGGCGATAACCTCACGCAAGTCGCCGACCGAATTGACACCATCGTTGCAGGAAAGGCCAAAGGTCGATTATTGGGGGGAAACCTAACGGTCTTGAGTCATTTGTTAGGCTCTCCTTACGTGCCCGACTGGAAAGGAAGCCTATTTTTCTGCGAAGACGTGGACGAAGCCCCCTACCGCGTTGACCGAATGCTTACCCAACTCAAATTGAGTGGTATTTTAAACGACATGAATGGGTTTATTTTTGGTAAATGTTCGGAGTGCGAACCAGGCAACGGAAGCTATGGCTCACTCACGCTCGAAGACCTGTGGCTTGACCACATCCAACCTGCCCAAAAACCTGCCTTTTCGGGCTCGATGATTGGACACATTCGCCAAAAATTCACTATTCCCGTTGGCATTGAAGCCGAAATGGACGCCGCTACGGGAGTCATTCAGTTTTTAGAAAAAGCCGTGGTCTAACAAACATTTCTTATGCCGACAGGTAAGTACAGGATAAGTAAACAATTGCATTACAAAAAATTTGCTAGCCAACCCATTCTATGTCAAGCTATTTTTTATAAACCAACACCTTGAGGTACGCAACCGATTCGGAGCTATGGCAAGCCTTTAAAAATGGCGATAGAGCCGCTTTTACCCAACTTTACAACCTTCATATCGAAGATTTGTTGAGTTATGGTTACCGGGTCACGTCCGATAGGCAGCTAATCAAAGACAGCATCCAAGACCTTTTTTTACACCTTTGGCGTAGTCGTCAGAACTTAGCCGACACCGATAGTATCAAGTTTTACCTTTACCGCTCGCTTCGAAACAGAATTGTACGTAATAGCGAAAAAAACAACCATTCCCCCATTGATTCCGCAGGGTTATTTGAAAATATCATTGGAGAATTGTCTTTTGAGGACGATTTGATTGCCAATGAGCAACTTAGCGAACAGCATCAACGGCTCAAACGCGCCATTCACCAACTTCCTCGTCGGCAGCAAGAAATCATCCAGCTCCGCTATTACCACGATTTCGGTTTAGATGAAATTGGTGACATGATGCACATCAACCCCCAATCGGTTCGGAACCTCCTCCACCGAGCCATCACCGAACTACGTGAATGTTTTTCGGCTTGAAAAAGGCGTATTTTGGGATTGAAAAAAAATAAATAAAAATATTTCAAGAAAAATGAGTACAAAACCAAAGTGTTCCGATTTAGGGGATTGAATGAAGAACTTATGAACACATCATACGCTTCCTACACCATTGAAGATTTTATCGCTGATGATTATTTCATTCAGTCGGTAAAACACCCTGCCCCAGCGTCTGACGCTTTTTGGGCAGATTTTTTAGCGAAGCATCCTTCACAGCAAGAAAATGTCCGTCGGGCACGACTTGGGGTGGAACAACTTTCCGTAGCGGCAAAGCACGAAGTACCGTTCCAAGAAACCCCTGCAATATGGTCACAAATCGCTGAGGAACTGGAAGAACCGCCAAAACGTATAGTTGAAATCGTTCTAAATTTTTGGAAACCAGCGCTTGCCGCGGCTTCCGTTATTATTGCACTTGGTTTGGGATGGGGATGGTACAAAAGTGCTCCTAAAGGCAAATATGAGCAACTCATTTCAGCCGCAAAAAGTCCACTTGAAGAGGTAGCGAATACCACCTCTACGAACCTGACAGTTAATATGCCCGACGGGAGTCACGCTATCCTGAAACCCGAAAGTAAACTCAGTTATACCAAATCATTCACAGGCAATATCCGCGAAGTATATCTTTCGGGAGAAGCATTTTTTGACGTAATCAAAAACCCCAACAAGCCCTTTTTTGTTTACGCCAATGGACTGATTACCAAAGTATTGGGCACAAGTTTTTGGGTAAAAGCCTACGAGGCAGACAAACAAGTGACCGTACTGGTAAAAACAGGAAGAGTCTCGGTTTTTGCCCAAAAAAATACCCAAAATCCTGACCCCGAAACCAATGGGCTGGTTTTAACGCCTAATCAGCAGGTCGTTTTTGGCAAAGCAGACGAACGATTGACCCGTAAATTGATTGAGAGGCCCGTAATTTTGTTATCGCCCCAAGAACTTAAACAATTCTCGTTTACGAATGCATCTGTCACCGATATTTTCACCGCGTTAGAGAAAGCCTACGGCGTTGACATTGTGATTGACGAAGAATTGATGGCCAACTGTACCCTTACCACAACCTTGTCCAACGAAACCCTTTTCGAGAAACTAGATATCATTTGTGAAGCACTTGAAGCCACCTACAAAGTAGTTGATGCTCAGGTTATTATCACAAGCAAAGGCTGTAACTAAACCAACTATCCGCTTATTTCAAACCCTTATCGCATGAATATAAAACTTGACTTAGTACACTAAAAAAGCCGATAACGATTCCAGCGTTACCGGCTTTCAAAAGCCCTTTTGATGGTCTTCCAAACCACATCCGATTCCAGCGGATGTGAAAGGGTTGTTTTTGCTTTTCCAAATCACAAAAACCTTAGTAAACTAATGAAGAAAAGATTACAAATCCAAAAAAACCTGATTCGCCTTATGAAGTTCTCGCTAATACAATGCTGCATTGCGATGATTTTTGTGGGTGTCTCGCTCGCACGAGATGTGGTAGCTCAAGAATTATTGAGCCGTAAAATCAGCATTCAAATCGACAACCAAAGCATGTCCTCGGCGCTGGTTCTGATTGAAAAACAGGCAAATGTCAAATTTACCTACCGTCCTAAAATTGTTGAATCAACACAGAAAATTTCGTTGAATGCCACCAACGAGCCCCTTTCTCAGTTGCTAGACAGGCTATTTATTCCGTACAAAATCAAGTACAAAGTCATCAGTAATCAAATCATCTTGTCCAGGCTATCGGCCTCCGCTTCCAGTGAACTCAATCCACCCATCGAAGAGAAAAACTTCGAGCCCAACCCGTCATTAGAAGCGCTTGCTGATATTTCGGTTTCAGGGACGGTCGTGGATGACAAAGGCGGGGTACTTCCTGGCGTAAATATCTTTATAAAAGGTACGCAGAAAGGCGCCACTACCGACGAAAACGGTAAGTTTTCGATTGCCGTGCCCAATGCGCAAGCCGTATTGGTATTTAGTTTTGTAGGTTACAAACCCCAAGAAGTGATAGTAGGAAACCGTTCTTCCATCAATATCACGCTTTTGACCGACGAAAAAGCCTTGGGCGAAGTCGTGGTCGTAGGGTACGGTTCTCAACGTAAACAAGACATTACGTCGGCCATTTCGGTCATCAACATGAAAGACATCGGTGAACAACCTGCCAACAACATGAACCAGATGATTCAGGGACGTGCTGCGGGGGTCGTTGTCAAACAAAAAAGTGGTACTCCTGGCGGTGCTTTTGAAGTGCGTGTGCGGGGTATCGGTTCATTGGGTGCTGGTAGCGACCCACTGTACGTTATCGACGGATTTGCGGTGGGTACGTCGGTTGGCCAAAACCTTAACCCCAACGACATTGAAAGTATTTCTATCCTAAAAGATGCTGCCTCTACCGCGATTTACGGAGCGCGTGGTTCAAACGGGGTAGTACTTATTACCACCAAAAATGCCAAAGAAGGCAAAGTTGACGTCAATCTTTCGCTTGATTACGGCGTCCAAAACGTTCCCTCAACGCGTCGCGTAAAAATGCTCAACGGGGTAGAATTTGCCCAATTTAAGAAAGAAGTATTTGAAGATGGCATCCGCTATTTTCAGAACAGAGAGCCAACACTGGAAGAAGTACCCATTGGCTTTCGTTATCCTGAACAAACCAAGTATTCGACCGATTGGTTTGGGGCTATCATGCACAACAACGCACCTTATACTGATGCCAACTTAACCATTTCATCGGGCAAAGGGCCGCTCCGCTCCATGCTTTCTGTAGGTTATTATAAAGAAGAAGGTACCATTACCAAAACCAACTACGACCGTTTGTCATTGCGTAGTAATATCGGTGGTCAGGTCAATAAATTCCTCAACGTGGGCGTGAACGTCAACGGGAGTTATACCAAACAAAACCTTGCCAATACCGACGGCCGTAGCGCATTGGTGGGAGGGGCTTTGTTGATGGACCCGCGCGAACCTATTTACAATACCGATGGCTCGCTTCGTCCGTACATTGGCGGGGTAGATGGCGTTTTTGGCTTCCCTAACCCATTATTTGTGTTGAAAAATGTTCTTCGCCGACGCAACATCGCCGACATTTTGACCAGTGCCTTTGCCGAAGTTTCAATCATGAAAAACCTCAAATTTCGGACGTCTGCCAACATAAAACTCAATTATAACACCTTTAAAGAATACGTACCTTCTACCATCGGTTTGTCGGTGGCATCGGGTACGGCGGGAGCTCCCCCGCGCATTGCAACCGCACAAGAAGTGGTAGAACAATTGCAAAACTTATCTTTTGACCAGCTTCTGACGTATTCACCCCAAATTGGAAACAACCAAACCCTTGAAGCCATGGCTGGTTTTACAAGCCAACGCGAAATTTTACGCGGAACGGCGGGTAGTGCCAACACTTTTCCTGATGATTTGGTGCAGTATTTGGGCGCAGGCTCCATCCGAGCATCAAACTCTTACGAGAACGGTTGGTCGCTGCTTGCTTACTTTGCCCGGGTCAACTATGCCTTCAAAGATAAATACCTATTATCAGCCTCATTCCGTCGTGAAGGAAGCTCTCGTTTTGGTGCTCAAAACAAATACGGAGACTTCCCTGCGGCTTCGGTGGGCTGGCGCTTGTCGGAAGAGTCGTTTATGCCTAAATTCTCTTGGCTGAGCGACGTAAAACTACGGGCAAGCTGGGGAGTAACGGGTAATAACAACATCGGTAACTACCCAAGTTTGGCCTTCGTAGGTGCCAACAACTATATTTTAGGCAATGCTTTTGCCCCTGGGAAGGTGATTAGCTCTTTTGCTAACTCTGGCTTAAAATGGGAAAAATCAAACCAATTGGACATCGGTTTGGATATTGCTACCTTCAATAACAAGTTGCTGTTCACCTTTGAGTATTATAACAAACTCACCAACGACATGTTGTTGCCAGTGTCTATCCCTGCTGTTTCGGGCTTTACAACGAGTTTGGATAACATCGGAAAAGTACGCAACCGTGGCGTAGAAATTGGGGTGGATTTTCGCACCAGCCTTGGTGCTGTTAATTTTCGCACCAACGGTAACATCACCTTCAACCGCAGCCAAATCCTAGCCATCAAAGGCGTCAACGACATGCTATGGTACGGTAGCTTCTACGGCGGCTACAACGTACAAAAAGTAGGTCGCCCCATCGGGATGATTTATGGCTACAAAAAGATGGGCATTTTCAATACCCAAGCCGAAATCGACGGATGGGCAAAACAAGACGGCGTTATTCCTGGTGGGATGAAGTTTGCCGATACCAACGGCGACGGCGTCATTACGTACGATACGCAAGACATGGTGGAAATTGGCAATCCTAACCCTGCCTTCACATGGGCATGGACTGGCGCAGCAGATTACCGCAGCTTCGACTTAAACGTATTGTTTGTAGGTGCTTATGACTTTGACATTTATCGCAACATCGAAGCATCAACGATGAACATGGACGGCGTATTCAACGTGTTGGACAAAGCCAAAGACCGCTGGCGCTCACCATCAAACCCAGGCTCTAATCCTGACGCCAAAAACTCACAAGGGGGTACCAACTACTTCAAATGGTCACGCGAGAGTAGCGAACGTTATGTCTATGACGGAACATATACGTGGCTAAAAAGTGTCACCTTGGGTTATACATTACCTAAGTTTAAGTCGGTGCTAAGTGGCGCACGGGTATTTGTGACGGCCAACAACTTGCTTTTGTTCTCTAAATATCCAGGCAACAACCCCGACGCTGGAGTACGCGGTGGAACCGAACTCAACAACGACGATGAGTCATATCCAGTGCCAAGAACGTGGGCAGTAGGCGCTAAGTTTAACTTCTAATCTTCACGACAATGAAAAAAATAACTTCTTTCTGTATTCTCTTTCTTGGTTTGGTGCAATGGTCGTGTAAAGATGATTTTTTGGTAACCACTGACCCTACCCGCATCGGAACGGACATTTTTTACAAAACCCAACCGCAGTTTGAACAAGCCCTCAACGGGGTGTACGGCCAATTGCAAGGGATTACAAGCACAGCTTACATTTTTCAGGAATTTACGTCGGACAATACCACGCTCGATTTCAACCCCCTCGACCGTGGGGGAGCTGCGGGTTGGGAAGCGTTTGAGTTTTCGACCGTCAACCCTGGCAATGGTGAAATCGCCAACTTGTGGAATATCCACTACGCTGCGATGTACAACATCAATTATGCGTTGGAAAAACTAGAACCAGCGACGATTGATGCCACAGCGAAAAAGGAAATCGAAGGGCAACTCAAGTTTATCAGGGCTTACCATTATTTTAACCTAACCCGCTATTTTGGGGATGTCATTTTGGCAACTAAAACCCTTAGCAACCCCAACGAAGCGTTTGATTTGGTTCGTACTCCGCAGGCAGATGTTTATAAGCAAATTGAGGCCGACCTTAAAGACGCTGTCAACCTCCTTCCTGTTAAATATCCAGCAACTGGGTTAGGACGTGTAACAAAAGGAGCAGCATTGAGTTTATTGGGCAAAGTTTATTTGACACTCAAACGCTACCCAGAAGCAGTTAGTACCTTGAAACAAGTGGTGCCGTTGGGTTATTCACTTTATGCCAACTACAAAGACAACTTTGACCCTGCCAAGAAAAACGGCGTTGAGTCCGTCTTTGAGGTGCAATACCAAGGTGGTAACGACTTGGGTGAGCAAAGTAACTTTGTGTATGTGTTTGCGCCGCGTTTGTCGCAAGGTGCGGTTACTGGTTTTGCCAATACGGCTCCAAGTGGTCGGAATATCCCTACCAACGACATGATTGCAGCCTACGAAACGGGTGACTTACGCAAAGACATTTCGCTTCAGTTGGGCTATACCCTCAATAACGCCTTCGTCGCCATTCCGTTTGTCAACAAATACCGTTATCCGCACACCATCACAGGGCGCTCGGACAACAACTGGCCTATTTTGCGCTATTCGGATGTGTTGCTGATGTTGGCCGAATCTATCAACGAAGCCACAGGCCCTGACGCTGAGGCGCTGGGCTACCTCAACCAAGTGCGTAAACGCGCAGGATTGGGCGAATTAACGGGGCTAACAAAAGACACTTTCCGAGCAGCCGTTCTCAAAGAGCGCCGTGTGGAATTGGCTTTTGAAAACCACCGCTGGTTTGACCTCCAACGCACCAAAACTCCCGCCGAATTGGCCGCTTTTATGAACGCTTATGCCGCCAAAGAAAAAGCCAACCCGACCGTATCGCGTGGAGGAATTGCTTTCAACGCGTTGGACTATGTATATAGCGATTTCGAGTATTATTTCCCGATTCCAGCACCACAAATTTTGATCAACTCAAAACTAACTCAAAACCCTGGTTATCAGTAGAAATTGATGTGCAGGTGGTTTCTCACCAAGTGTGCAGGTGGTTTCTCAAAACCACCGCAGAGGTTTCTCAAAACCTCGTTTTCGGCTCACAATGACTCGAACATTAAGTTTTGAGAAACCAAACTCCAACTATCAGATTTGAGAATCTGATAACACGTAGTGCAGGTGGTTTCTCAAAACCACCCCAAGCATCAGATTGAAGAATCTGATAGACATAGTGATTAGAATTTTGTAGTCTTTGAGTTTTTAAGTAGTACATAATTACTCCCCCACCGTATGTTGGGAAAACCCTTCATCGGTGGGGAAGTACTCAGGTTCCACCCCCTCTTTTCTAAATTAATATCGTGCAAGAAACAACAGAAACCTTCTGGCTTTGGCTTTTTTTAGGACGACTACACCCCTTGGTTGTTCACTTCCCAATCGGCCTACTTTGTGTGGCTTTCATTTTAGAGCTTTTCGACTGGCGGCGCAAATCCAACGAGCTCCAAGCAGGCATCAAAGCCTTGGTATGGATTGGCGCAGGTAGTGCCGTCTTAGCCGCTATTTTTGGGCTATTTTTAATCAATTTTGAAGACTACGGTGGCGATGCTGTAAGCCTACACCAATGGACAGGGCTGGCAACAATGGCTTTGTCACTGGCAGCGGTTTGGGCTTTGCGTTCCCAAAAACAGCAGCTTTTCCGTGGGCTTTTAGGCGTTACGGTGTTAGGAGTTACCGTGGCAGGGCATTATGGTGCGCTGTTGACCCACGGCGAAACCTACCTGACCGAAGTCTTACCTTTTAATAAATCGTCAGAAAACGAACCTTCTGGCGGTACAAACTTTACGTTCGCCAGCAATGGCCAACCCTTGAACGAACAGCAACTGAGCGAACTCAACGTAGAAGTGCGGTCGATTTTGGCGCACAATTGTTACAGTTGCCACGGCGAAGCCAAAACCAAAGGTGAGCTTCGTCTCGATAAAAAAGAATTTATATTTAAAGGAGGCGAACACGGCCCCATCATTGTGGCTGGGAAACCCGAGAAGAGCGAAATCATTCGTCGTATCACGCTTCCAGTTGGTCATAAAGAGGCTATGCCAACCAAAGGTAAACGCCTCTCAGAAAAAGAAGTGGCGACCCTTGAATTTTGGATAAAACAAGGTGCTCCTTGGCCCGACGGCCCCGAAAAAAGTATTTATCGCGTCGCGGAATTAGCGCCTCGTTTGCCTGCCCTTCCTCCTGCTACTGCCGACGCTACCCAGCCCATCGACCGCTTTGTGAATGCGTATTTCCAACAAAATAAAATTTCGTGGAAAGGCGTAGTCGATGACCGCACGTACATTCGTCGGGTGTATTTAGATGTGATAGGCTTACTACCAACCCCCGAGGCCATCAAAGCCTTTGAAACCGACGCTCGCCCAAACAAGCGTGAGCTGTTGGTAACGTCTTTGCTCAACCGAAATGAAGATTATGCCCAACATTGGCTTACGTTTTGGAACGATGCCCTCCGCAACGATTATTCAGGAACGGGCTACATCACAGGCGGGCGTTTTGATATCACCAAATGGCTGTATGCTTCGCTCAAAAGCAATAAACCGTATAATCAGTTTGTAAAAGAACTAATCAGCCCAACCAAAGAATCGGAAGGGTTTATCAAGGGCATCAAATGGCGCGGCACGATTAACGCAAGTCAGCGTACCGAAATGCAAGCAGCCCAAAACGTAGCGCAGGTGTTTTTGGGACTTAACCTCAAATGCGCTTCCTGCCACGACAGCTTTATTAGCGATTGGAAATTGGAAGATGCCTACGCTTTTGCCAATATTTTTGCCGATTCTACCCTCGAAATCCACCGTTGCGACAAGCCTACGGGCAAAATGGCAGGGCGTCGGTTGTTGTTCAAAGAGCTAGGCGAAATCAAAGAATCCCCCGTGACGGCGGAGCGTTTGAAAGAACTTGCCGACTTTTTGGTACAACCCAAAGATGGCCGTTTATACCGTACGTTGGTCAATCGGGTGTGGGCGCAGTTGATGGGTCGTGGTATTGTTGAGCCCGTTGACATGATGGATAACGCTCCTTGGAGTCAAGATTTATTGGACTATCTCGCCTATGATTTTGACCAAAATGGCCACGACATCAAAAAACTTTTATTCAACATCCTGACCTCCAAAACCTACCAACTCCCTTCCATTGGAATAAAAGATGCGGGTTTGCTTACTTCCAACGATTTTGTATTCCAAGGGATGGTTCGTCGTCGGATGAGTGCTGAGCAGTTTGCCGATGCCATCAGTGTGGCTTTTAATCCGATGTATGGCGATTCGGTGATGGCGTTAAAACGTTTGCCCGAAACCATCAAATCGGAGATACCGTTTCCACGGGCTTCGTTGGTCATCAACGACCCATTTATGACGGCTTTAGGCCGCCCCAATCGCGAAACCGTAAGTACAAGCCGAAATTCGCAAGCCAATTTGCTACAAGCATTGGAACTTACCAACGGTACCAAGTTTAACTCCACCCTCAAAAACGGTGCGATAAAATGGCAGGCAAAGTACCCAACTTCTGATTTGTTGGTAAAAGAATTATATCGAAAATCACTGGGACGAGAACCCCAACCCAAAGAGTTGAGTGTCGCGCAAAAAATCGTTGGTACTAAACCGAGCGTAGAAGGGATTCAAGATTTGGTCTGGGCCATTGCTTTACACCCTGAATTTCAGTTAATTTATTGATAGTTATCGGTTATTCGTTACTGGTTATCAGTTACTGGTTATTTGGAAACAGGAAATTCTAAACCCAAAACAGGAAACTCTAAACAGGAAACCCAAAACAAGAAACAGAAAATGACAAATAGATGGAATAGAAGGGAGTTTCTCCAAAAAACAAGTGCCGCAACCTTGGCAGCCATGGCCGCAAGCGCCCCCCTCCCAAGTTTATTATCGGGCTGTACCAAAAAAATAGGCCAAACCAACGGCACTGCCGATACCGTCATTCTATTGTGGATGGCGGGGGGAATGGCACATACCGAGACTTTTGACCCCAAACGATATACTCCTTTTGAAAAAGGCATGGAAGGCAATCGGGTGTTGAGTACCTTTAAATCACACCCCACAGTGCTTGACGGTATTCATTTTTCGGAAGGATTGCAATCTATTGGCAAAGTGATGGACAAAGGCACTCTAATTCGGTCGTACGTCGCGGCTGACTTGGGGCATATCCTTCACTCTCGTCACCAGTACAACTGGCACACTTGTTACGAACCCCCACAAACGGTGGCAGCACCGCACATTGGGGCTTGGATTGCCAAAGAACTAGGCCCGAAAAACCCCGTCATCCCTGCTTTTATTGACATCGGTCAACGTTTTACCGTAGGTGAAGCCGAAGAGTTAAAGGCATTTCATACCGCAGGATTTTTGGGCAACGAATACGGGCCGTTCTTTATTCCCGACCCCAGCCAAGGACTAGAAAGCGTTCGTCCGCCCGTTGGGATGGATGCCAAGCGTTTTGAGCGTCGGAATCAGTTGTACAATGACTTGATTAGCAACAGTGCTTTTGGCGAATTTGGCAGCGATTACCAAAAAGAATCGCTTCGGCGGTCGATGGAACAGGCGTATATGTTGCTCAATTCGCCCGAGTCCAAAGCCTTCAACCTCAGCACAGAACCCAAAGAAAGCTTTGACATTTACAACACAGGGCGGTTTGGATTGGGTTGCTTGTTGGCGCGCCGCTTGACCGAACAAGGTGCTCGCTTCATCAGCGTGACAACCGAGTACGAACCGTTTTTTGGCTGGGATACCCACGAAAATGGCCATACGCGCTTGGTGGACATGAAAAAGATGATTGATGGTCCCATTGCACAGTTGATTAAAGACCTTGATAAATCGGGTCACCTCGACCGTACGCTCATCATTTTGGCCAGCGAATTTAGCCGCGATATGATGGTGGAAGGCCGCCCCGATGCGAAGGTTCAAGAACAGGTGAACCAACCCGAGATTTTATCAGACATGAAGTTTTACGGAATGCACCGCCACTTTACGGACGGCTGTTCGGTGTTGATGTTTGGCGGAGGAATCAAACGCGGGTTTGCCTACGGAAAAACCGCCGATGAGCGCCCTTGCAAAACGATTGAAAATCCGATCAAAATTGACGGTCTCCACCAAACGATTTACCACGCACTTGGCATTTCCCCTGATACTCAATACGAAATTGAAAAGCGTCCGTTCTACACAACCCCCGATGGAAAAGGAAAAGCTGTAATGGATTTGTTTGCGTAACCTGTTTCCGTATGAAAAAAGAAACGTTTTTCTTGACCTTCGTTGTGGCTGGTATGCTTACCTACCTGCAAGCTTGCAAGGGTAGTTCGACTCCTACCGAGGAAGAACTACCCGATGAGATAAGCTACAACTTTAACATTCGGCCTATTCTCTCTGACAAGTGTTTGGCCTGCCACGGCCCTGACGCCAACAAACGACAAGCAGGACTTCGTCTGGACGATCCCGTAAGTGCTTTTGCCGCGTTGAAGGAAAACCCATCGGCCCACGCACTTGTGGCAGGAAAGCCCAGTATGTCAGAGGTATTTTTGCGGATTACCACCAAAGATACCTCCAAAGTGATGCCGCCGAAAGAATCAAATTTGACACTCAGCCCTCGCGAAGTTTCTCTCATCGAACGCTGGATTGAGCAAGGCGCTAAGTACGAAAAACACTGGGCGTTTGTAGCTCCCAAAAAAGCCGCACTCCCCGAGGTGGACAATGAAAAATGGGTCAAAAACGAAATTGACTACTTTGTTCTCCAAAAACAAGAACAAAAAGGGCTGACTCCCAACGACGAAGCCGACAAAGAACGCTTGTTGAAACGCGTCAGCCTTGATTTAGTGGGCCTTCCTCCTACCCTTAAAACAATGGAGGGTTTCTTAGCCGACAATAGTCCCAACGCCTACGAAAAAGTGGTGGACGAATTGTTAAAAAACCCTTCGTATGGTGAAAAAATGGCCATTTATTGGCTCGATTTAGCCCGCTACGCCGATTCACACGGTTACCAAGACGACGGCTACCGCACCCAATGGCCTTGGCGCGACTGGGTGATTCATGCACTGAACAAAAACATGCCTTATGATCAGTTTGTCACGTGGCAGCTCGCGGGTGATTATCTCCCAAGTCCCGCCAACGACCCTGAAAACAAAGAGCATTTGCTGGCAACGGGTTTTAACCGCAACCACAAAATCACGGAAGAAGGCGGGGTAATTCCTGAAGAATATCGGATTAGCTACGTCACCGACCGAAACGATTTGTTTGGGAAAGCATTTTTGGGACTTACGATGGAATGTGCTCATTGCCACGACCACAAATACGACCCTTTTTCCCAAAAAGATTATTACCAGTTATTTGCCTTTTTTAATAACGTCAACGAAGTCGGTATCGAATCGGTGATTGGGGGGCCAGAAACTTACGCCAAAAAACCGTTGATGCAAATCAGCAATCAGGACGTTAAAAGCATCCTGAAGTTTATCAACAAACCCGATACCAACGGGCTGATTGTATCGGTTATGACGGACTTGGACACGGTACGTAAAACCCACATTTTGCGGCGAGGGTCGTACGATGCTCCAGGCGACGTGGTAGAGCCCAATGCGCCCAATATCATTTTGCCTTTTAACAAAAACTACCCCAAAAACCGCCTTGGGTTAGCCAAATGGCTATTTGATAAAAAAAATCCACTGACGGCTCGGGTGTTTGTCAACCAAATCTGGCAAGAGTTTTTTGGAAAAGGTATCGTAAAAACAACAGGTGATTTTGGAATGCAGGGAGAACTTCCTTCCAACCCTGCCTTGCTCGACTGGCTGGCGGTGGATTTGATGGAACATAATTGGAACATCAAACGCCTCGTCAAACAAATCGTCATGTCGGCTACTTATCGCCAATCGGCCGTCGTTTCCCCTGAAAAATTGGCCGCCGACCCCGACAACATTTACCTTGCCCGCGCTCCTCGCTATCGGATTCATGCCGAGTTTGTACGCGATGTTGTTTTGTCGAGCAGTGGTTTGTTGGTGCGCACCATCGGTGGGCCGAGCGTTAAGCCTTACCAACCACCTGGGCTGTGGGAAGGAGCGACTTCGGGACGTGGGCTGCTGTCGATGTATGTGCAAGACCATGGCAATCAGCTTTATCGTAGAGGGATGTACACCTTGATAAAACGCACGGTTCCCCCTCCGATGTTGACCATTTTTGATGCCAGTACCCGCGATATGTGCGAAGTGAAGCGATTGAGAACCAACACGCCGCTTCAAGCCCTTATCATGCTCAACGACCCCACGGTGTTGGAAGCGTCAAGGGTGTTGGCTGCCAAGCTTCTTGAAGAAAAATCGGCAACGAAAGAGAAAATCACCAAGGCTTTCCGCCTCATCGTGTGTCGAAAACCTACTGAGAACGAGGTCGAAATCTTAGAAAGTTATTACCAAAAAGAGCTTAAAAAACTCAACCCAACACGGGCGGAGAAAGCCCTTGCCGTTGGTGAGTATCCTATTCCAGTACAGATGGATAAAGTGCAATTGGCGGCGTTGATGCGGATTGTGAATACCATTTATAATTTGGAAGAGACTTTGATGAAAACGTAGATAATTTTTTACCCGCAGACTACGCAGATTCAAAGCGCAGATTTTCGCAGAGCGAGTATTCAGCGCCAGTCTGCGGTTTTTAAATCTGCGCTTTCTGCGGGTAAAAAACCAAATGCGGATTGTGAATACCATTTATAATTTGGAAGAGACTTTGATGAAAACGTAGATAATTTTTTACCCGCAGACTACGCAGATTCAAAGCGCAGATTTTCGCAGAGCGAGTATTCAGCGCCAGTCTGCGGTTTTTAGATCTGCGCTTTCTGCGGGTAAAAAACCAACTAAAGCAACATGTTTGATTTTATCCTTTGAGATACATGAGCAAAATTGACAAAGAAATCCTTGAACATGGTCTGACCTTCAATCGTCGTCGCTTCTTGTCCACCATGAGTTTGGGACTAGGAAGCGTGGCGCTAGGTTCGTTGATGATTCCTAATTTATTGAACGGTGGCGACCAAGACGGGGCAAATTTTGTTCCAGGCATTCCTCACTTTGCGCCCAAAGCCAAGCGGGTCATTTATTTGTTTCAAAACGGAGCTCCTTCCCAAATGGAAACGTTTGATTACAAACCCAAACTGCGCGAAATGGTGGGGCAAGAATTACCGCCATCCGTGCGAGGGATGCAGCGACTGACGGGGATGACGGCCAACCAAGCATCGTTTCCGTTGGCAGGCTCATTCACCAACTTTAAACAATACGGCCAATCGGGAGCGTGGATAAGCGACTTATTGCCCTATACTTCCAAAATCGTCGATGACCTTTGCATCGTGCGCTCGATGTACACCGAAGCCATCAACCACGACCCTGCGCTGACCTTTTTGCAGACAGGCTCGCAGCAGGGAAACCGCCCGAGCATGGGGGCTTGGTTGAGTTATGGATTGGGCAACGAAAACAAAAACTTACCCGATTTTGCAGTGTTGCTCTCCCGTGGCATTGGCAACGGACAAGGGGTCTATTCCAAACTTTGGACCAATGGCTTTTTGGATTCTATTCACCAAGGGGTACAGTTTAGCAAAGGTGAAGACCCAGTGCTTTATTTGCGCGACCCCGAAGGTATGAACCGCGAAGAACGACGGGATATGCTAGACAATTTGGCTTCACTCAACGACCTGTCTTACAAAGAGTTTGGCGACCCCGAAATCACGGCCAAAATCAAACAATACGAAATGGCGTATCGAATGCAAACGGCCGTTCCCGAAGTAATGGACGTGTCAAAAGAACCCGATGACGTGGTCAAACTCTATGGCCCCGATTGTTTGGTTCCAGGCACGTATGCAGCCAATTGCCTGTTAGCCAGAAAATTATCCGAAAACGGCGTTCGTTTTGTGCAATTATACCACCAAGGTTGGGACCAGCACGGCAACCTTCCTTTTGAAATTACGAGCCAAGCCAAAGACGTGGACCAAGCCTCGGCGGCGTTGGTAACTGACCTTAAACAACGAGGTTTGCTCGACGAAACCCTCGTCATTTGGGGTGGAGAGTTTGGCCGCACAAGCTACAGCCAAGGCAAACTGACGGCTGACAACTATGGCCGCGATCACCACCCTCGTTGCTTTAGTATTTGGATGGCAGGAGGTGGCATCAAGCCTGGCACTGTTTATGGTGAAACCGACGAGTTGGGATATAATATTAGCCGTAATCCCGTTCACGTACACGATTTTCACGCCACGGTACTGCACCTTCTTGGCCTTAATCACGAACAACTGACCTTCAAACATCTGGGTCGCCGCTACCGCCTCACCGACGTAGCTGGCAGAGTAGTGCGCGACATTATTAGCTAATCATTCAAGCAATTTCACACAAGTAGCATGGGCAATAAGGTCAAAGGCATAGCAGAGCAATTATTGATTGTTGCGAATATTTTCATTTTATTCTTACTTTTTTTTGAGCGTCAATGGGTAGTTCCGCTCTGGATTCAGCCCATTGGGAGAATGCACCCACTGCTTTTGCACTTTCCGATTGTCCTACTGTTGTTGGCGCTTGGAATGGAAGTGTTTCGGTTTAAACCCGAAAACTCCGCCAATAATTTTTATGAAAAATTTCTGTCCTCATTTTGGTTAGCGGGTACGTTTACCGCCGCAATCACCGTGGTTATGGGACTATTTTTGGCCAAAGAAGATGGATACGCAGGAAACACGCTTGCTACGCATAAATGGCTGGGAATAGGCACGTTGTGGACAGGAACGGCTATTTATTTTTTCCGTAAAGCACCTTGGTACACCCCTACCCTCGCCCGTATTGGTGCGGCTTCGGTGGCCATTGCGCTGTTAATTGGAGGACATTACGGAGCGACCCTTACTCACGGTGAAAATTTTGTTTCAGAACCACTTACCCGCAGCGAAAGCGTACCGTTGGACAAAGCCTTGGTATTTGACCATGTCATTCGACCCATTTTGGAACAAAAATGCGTGAGTTGCCATAATCCCGAAAAATTGAAAGGTGAATTGTCGCTAGTCAACGAAGCGGCATTGCTGAAAGGCGGCAAATCTGGGAAGCTTTTTGTGGCGGGCAAACCTGAAATAAGTTTGTTGCTCCAGCGCATTCATTTACCCAATGATGACAAAAAACACATGCCTCCCGTTGGCAAAGCCCAGTTGACCGATTCGGAACAACTTTTGTTGGCGCTTTGGATAAAATCAAACGCGGTGTTTAACAAAAAAGTAATCGACCTCCCCGCGCGCGATTCGTTGCGCTTGGTGGCGGCAAACCTCTTTCAAACCACCGAAACACCCGAAGATAAGTTTGATTTTGGGGCGGCCGACGAAGAAACCATCAAAAAGTTGAGCAACAACGACCGTACCATTGCGCCGCTGTCGCTTTCATCGCCTGCGCTATCGGTTAATTTGTACAACAAAGCTGCCTATTCTCCCGAAAAAATTCAAGAATTGAGCGCGCTTAAAACCCAAGTAGTTTCCCTCAATCTGAACAAATTGCCCGTCAAAGATGGCGACCTAAAAGCGGTAACTCAGTTTGAAAATTTGCAAAAGTTAGACTTAAACTTTACTGACATTACGGGTAAAGGACTTTCAGAACTCACTGGTTTAAAGCAACTTAAAACCTTAAACATCTCGGGCACTAAAATTACCTTGGCAGAACTTCAAGCGTCGATTGGCAAGCTAAAAAGTCTCAAAAGTTTGTCGGTTTGGAATACGGGCTTGACGCCTACTGAAATTCAACAATTACAGAAAACGTACAAAAACGTTGAGTTTATCGCTGGTTTTAAAGACGACGGCAGTAACCCCATCAAGTTGAACACTCCGCAAGTCAAAAACAGCTCAATGGTGTTTAATCAGGAACTTTCGGTGAAGCTCTATCACCCCATCCGAGGCGTAGAAATCCGTTACACCACCGATGGAACGGCTCCAGATAGCCTTCATTCGCCGCTTTTTACCAACCAAACGGTGTTAAAAAACAGCACAAAAATTCGCGCCAAAGCGTTTAAAAAAGGGTGGTTTGGCAGCGATGAAGTCGTTTTTGATTTTTATAAAAACACCTACCAGCCCGACAGCATCAGCTTGTTACTTCCCCTCAACCGAGTCCACCAAGCAGCTGGGGCGAAGTCTTATTTTGACGGAATCTTGGGAACATTTAACGCCAACAGCCCCGCTTGGGCCAACAATTGGACGGGAGTTCGTAACAACGATTTGGCCATTTATTCGGAGTTCAAAAAGCCCATTTTGCTTTCATCGGTGGGGTTGCGCATTATGGAAGAAACCGAAACGGGCATTTTTCCGCCTGAATCAATTGAAGTATGGGGCGGCACTAGTCCTACCCAACTGAAACTCATCGGTAAATTGAAACCTACCATGCCGACGCAAGTCAGAACGCATTCTTTATTGAGCGTTACCTGTCCAGTAAAACCCCAAAACATTACTTATCTAAAAATAGTAGCCAAGCCCCTACAAAAAATCCCCGATTGGCACGGAAGCAAGGGACGTACTGCGTTGTTGTTGGTGGATGAACTGCTGTTGAATTAAGCCCTAAATGGGTGTATGAAACTTTGCAGTTGACTAAGCAAAGGTAAACACATAGACCACAAAGAGTTTTCACATAGAAAACAATAGGAAGGCAAAAGCGTCTTTCTTATACATTTACTATGTGTTTATTCTATTGTGCTCTATGTGTTTTAAAAGAAATGCTACTAAATCTTGCATTGATTCGTACACCCGCCTAAATTATTTCAACAACCCTAACAATTCCTTTACCATGGTTTCGGCACCGATGTACAACGGTACGCGCTGGTGAAGGGAATCGGGTTTGATGTCAAGCACGCGCTGTGAGCCGTCGGATGCTTTGGCGCCTGCTTGTTCGGCAATCATCGCTAAAGGATAACATTCGTACAAAAGGCGGAGTTTTCCGTTGGCATCTTTGTGCGTAGGTGGGTAGAGATACACGCCACCTTTGAGCAAATTTCGGTGAAAATCAGCCACTAACGAACCAATGTAGCGCGACGAATAGCCTCGGTCACGGCAGTGATTGAGGTACGTTTTAATCGGTTCGGCGTACTGATTGTAATTCCCTTCGTTGTACGAAAAAATCTTGCCGTCTTTGGGGCTTTTGATGTTTTGGTGCGACAAAATAAATTCTCCCAACGACGAATCATACGTAAATCCTGCAACGCCATTGCCAGTCGTATAGACCAAAATTGTGGACGAACCGTACAAAATATACCCTGCCGCCACTTGTTCTTCGCCCCCTTGCATAAAATCTTCCAGCGAAGGTTGCGTTCCCAAAGGCGTTATGCGGCGGTAAATGGAGAAAATTGTACCAATCGACACGTTGACATCGATATTCGACGAGCCATCAAGCGGATCCATCGCCACCACGTATTTAGCATTATTGTTGCCCGTATAAATGATGCCATCGTCTTCTTCCGAAATAATGGCGCATACCTCCCCGCCATTGATGAGGGCACGGATAAAACGAATGTTAGCAACAACGTCGAGCTTCTGTTGGGCTTCTCCTTGGACGTTGTTCGTCCCGAAGCCACCCGTAATGTCAATAAGCCCCGCACGATTGATTTCGCGGTTAATAATTTTTCCTGCCAAAGCAATGTCCCGAAGGAGTTGGGAAAGCTCTCCTGTAGCGAAAGCAAAGGAGTTTTGGTTGTGCATGATGTAACGGTCGAGCGTCACACCCACGGGCACGGCGAGGTGGTGGTCCATCTTGGTTTCCATTCTAAACTGATGTGTAAATTTTTGGTAAAATAGAGATTAACAAAGCTAAACCTGAACTTTGTAAAATACAATACTTTAAGTACTTTTTAAATCCATTTCTTTGTTTTTTTATAAACTTACGCTGTATTAAAGAAATATTTTATTGAAGGTAAAAAGTAAAATTTTGAGGAGAAATTTTAAGCGTTTTTGCTCAATCATAAATGTTTGTCTCTAAGTTTGCGGCAAACTATCCCACGAAAATCGAAAAATGAAACAGTTTTTCACTCCCATTTTACTAAGTTTAAGTGTCATTACATTTTCGTTTGCGCAAGTCCCAACCAAGAAAAAAAACCTCGAATTAGACACCCTTTATTTAAAAGAGGTGATTGTATCGGCCTCCCGCACCGCCGAGCCGCTCATGGAAACTCCCGTTTCGGTCGAACGCCTCACTGCTGCTCAACTCAAACGTCTGCCTTCCACCGAATTTATTTCCTCACTCGCCCGCCTCAAAGGCATTGACGTAAGCCAATCGAGCTGGTTAATCACCAGTTTTAGTACCCGTGGTTTCAACAGTTCAAAAGCCGAACGCGTCGTACAGCTCGCCGACTACGTCGATGTAGCGTCTCCAACGGCCTCGCTTTACTACGGAAACTGGGTAGGTGTTTCGGAACTGGACATGGAAAGCGTGGACGTGGTATTTGGTGCCAACTCCGCTTTGTATGGTTCCAATGCCTTCAACGGCGTACTGCTCATGCACTCCAAAGACCCATTCAAATACCAAGGACTTTCGGCTTCGTTGCGAGGCGGGAATCGCAGCATGATTGACGGTCAACTCCGTTATGCCAAGGTTTTTGGCGACCGTTTTGCGTTTAAAATCAGTGCCAACTACTTTGAAGCCGACGAATTTTTGGCTTCCAACAGCGCCGCCATCAAACGCGTCACGTCAGGTGGTTTGGCTGGCTCCGACCCTCTGAACAACGCCGAAGGAAGCAATACAGGCTGGAACGCCATCAACCGTTATGGCGAGGTTGGCAGCACCGTCACCACACCCGCACTCACGGCTTTGAACAACAACCAGAGCTACCGCATTTATACACGAGGTTATACCGAAGCCGAAATGGCCAACTGGCCCGAGTCGTCGGGAAATCCGTTTAAATTGTTCAATAATGGCAATTACAAAGCAGGAAATTACCGCATCAATCCGTCGTTTCATTGGCAAATAACCCCCAAACTCCGCGCGGTCTATGAATACCGCTTGTCGGTCAGCAACGGTATCTTCCAAAGTACCAGTCGCTACGCCCAACGCGGCATGAAATACGACGTCCATCGGGTCGAACTTAAAACCGACAAATGGTTTTTGCGCGCTTACACTGTATTCGATTACGGCGGTAAAGCGTACGACTTGGGTTCGTTGGCCAGCGGGTTGATGAACGCCCCTATGGCTGCAGGCAACCAGCCCAACGGCACGCGCTATCCTACTTTTGCCCAAAACTATTTTTCGGTTTGGAACCAAGTCTTTACCGCCGCGCGTAGCAATGGCCTAGCAGCGGGCACAGCCTTAAACGCCTTTGCTCCAAATTCGGCAGGAGGAACGCCAACTCCGTACGTTCTTCCTCAGTCAATTGCTGGAAACCAAAGCATCGAAGCCGCTCAAGCTTTGGCCACCCAACTTGCTGCGGGGGCCCAGTTACCTGTAGGAAGTCCCCTTTTCCAGCAACTTAGAGAGCAAGTGGTGGCAGGAATCGGTTTGATTGACGTCAACGGTACCAAAACAGTGCGCGGAGCAGCTTTTGCCAACACCGCTCGTTTTTGGGATATTAGCGGCCAACGCGAATGGAACATTGGCAAACTCAACGCCATCGCTGGGGCCTCATACCGTACTCATTTGTTGCAATCGGCAGGAACGTTGTTTTCGGACGGGCCTAATTCGCCTATTGCCGCTAATACCAACGAAGTTCAGTTCCGCGACCGCATCGTCAACTGGGATGGAGGAGCCTACGGACAGCTTCGATATAGCCTCTGGAAAGACCGCTTAAAACTTGCTGCCGCAGGACGTTTTGACCAGTTCCGCAATTTTGGGGGTCGTTTTTCGCCGCGCCTTTCGGCTGTACTTTCGCTGGGTGACAACCGCCAACATAATTTCCGCCTCAACTACGCCCAAGCATTCCGCCAACCTGCTCAATTAGACCAGTTTATTTACCTTGATTTTGGTACGTTGTTGGTGGCAGGAAACGTCACAAACGGCTACCAAGGCTTGAATGCGGTATCGGCCTTGCCCAATGGACAAGCGAATCCTGATTTTTTGAAACCCGTCACGATTAAGAAAATTGCCCCCGAACAAATGAATACGTGGGAGATTGGCTATAAAGGCCAAATTGCCAAAGGTTTGTACGTGGACGCAAGTTATTATCGTTCGGTTTATAACAATTTTATTGGCACCCTACGTTTTTACGGTCGTGAAGATGGGCTGACTCCAACGGGCGTTCCACTGCCTTCGACCACGGGTGATTTTGCCAAACCTACCACCGACCGCACGCGTGGACGTTTGATGCAGACTTGGGCCAACGCCGACAAAAAAGTGCATACGCAGGGAGCCATCGTGAGTCTTGAGTATTTCTTCTCCAAAAAATTAAACATCAATACCAACTACACTTGGTCGAACATCAACGAAAACGATGTTCCTGGCTTGATTTTAGGATTTAATACCCCTACCCACAAATTCAACGTAGGAGTACAAGGTGAGCCAGTCAAAAACGTTTCGTACGCGTTTAACTACCGTCACACCAGCGGATACACGTATTTTATGCCCGTTGATGAGGGTTACATCCAAGCTTTTGGAACGTTGGACGGGCAAGTGAGTTACCGTTTACCCAAAATCAAAAGTGCCCTTCGCCTTGGTGGCACCAATTTACTGAACACCAACGCCGTGCAAGTTTATGGAGCAGCACCCATCGGCCGTATTGTCTATTTGGGCTGGGTGTTTGAGTAAATTTTTCTAAGCACTTGAAAGACGAGCGAGTTTTACGATATTTATATCCTAGAACTCGCTCTTTTTATTCACACTAACCGCTGCCGTCTATGGAATCGTACGTAGCCCGCTGGGCCTCTCAATACACTCGACCAGCCATTTTGGCCATTGTACTCTGTGAACTAACCAATGCTTGTATTGGGATATCACTTGGTAGTACCTTATTCGCGGAGCTATTACCTTTGCAACTGTTGGTGCTCGTCGGAAGTGCTTTTGTAATTCGATCTTTGATTTTACAGTATCAAAAAACTGAATTTCGGCACCTTCGTTCAACTACTCGGTTTTTGTTCCAAAAGCGAATTTTTGTTAGCCTTTTTTTGCTCAATTTATGGATTTATACCTTAGGCGGAGCTGTACTAGGAAACATGGTGCAGTCCCCCCAACCCAACTCCAGCCTCCACAGCAGTATGACGGTGATAACAAGCGAGCAGCATCTCAGTTTTTCTAAAAAAATACCTCCAAAAGAAGAAGATAAAAAAGCAAAATCGTCGAATGAGGGATTGCTACGTCTGGGCTATATTTTCCTGTTTGTCGCAGGCGTGGCGCTCGCTTACATTAGTGCCATCTTAGCCTGTAACCTTGCTTGTGCGGGTATCGGTTTGGCAGCGGTGGCCGTGCTGTTGTTGGGTTTAGGCATTTTGGCGGGTGGTTTTTATTTCTTAGGACGGGCCATTGATAAAAATATGAAACCCTTCAAAGAAATGACAGCTGACGAACGCAAACGAGAGAAGCGACGGTATTGGCGCACGGCGTTGGGGACTGTTTTAGTGACCGCTTTTTTGGTGTTGATTTCCTCGCTTTCATAAAGTTCTTGTTGGCTATCCACCTTACCCCTTTGAAAATGAAAAATTATCTACTCGCACTATTGTTAGTCGTAGGAGGTTACTGTCGGGCACAACCCTCCAAATTAATTTATACGGATCCAAACCAATTAGTCGAAATTGGGGGGTCTGCTGGATATTTTGTAGATAGTAGCAATCAACTTTCCCACTTGGAGGTGGCAAAGATTCCCGATGCCCAATTTGTAACTATTCCTGACAAAATCATCAACTTGGGTTTTTCACCTTCGCGGATATGGTTCAAGTTTGATTTACAGAACCGCACTAACGAAACCCTTTATGCACTTTTTCTTGCGCAAGACATTGATTATATTGATGCTTATGTGGTAAGTGAAGACACCACTTATTTTCTGGAAACGGGGGCATTACGCCCATTTGAAAACCGCTACTTCTCCTTCAATAGCATCGTTCTCCATCTGGGTAAGCATCCGAAATACTTATTTGTGGGCCTGAAAGACATGAATGGCTTGGTATCCCAAATCGAATTGGGAGGCATTCGGCCACTGGTTGCACGGGTCTATCGTGAAACACGTGTCAATTTTTTTGTATTGGGAGTTATGGTATTGGTGGCATTGCTTAGTTTTTTTATGTACGCCACGCTCAAAGAGCGCACCTATTTATTGTATGGACTCCACGTCGTTTTTTCGGCGCTTACTTTTCTTAGTTTTGAAGGGTATTTGTTTGACTTTTTGTGGCGCGAAATGCCTTTTATGAACAACGGCATTAATTCGAGCCTGATACGTTTATGTGCGCTTCTGACCAGTATTGGGTTTTCGGTTTCGTTTCTTAATATCCCCAAAGTATTACCACACCTGCATCGGCTATTTCAAGGACTGGGTACGTTGGCAACGCTTATTATTTTAGCGAAACTCTTTGGTGTTCAAAAAGCCGAAATGGTTTTCAACATTGTGGTTTTGATTACTTTTTTGTCTTATTTGATTGTAGGCTTTTGGCTCTATCAGCGTGGTTTTAGCCCAGCGCGTTTCTATTTGTGGGGATGGGGCATTTATATTATCGAAATCCTTCTCATTGTATTGACCTTATTCAATATTCTCTCTTTTGAGCATGTTTTCACTTATTATGGTTACCACATTGGTATTCTGATTCAAGCAACTTTTTTGACTTTTGCCCTGATGGATCGGGTCAATACCCTGCGTAAAGAAGGAAAAGAAGCCCAAGAATTGGCCATTCAACGCCTTATAGAAAACGAACGGTTGATAGCCGAACAAAACCAAATGATGGAAAAAGAGCTGACGCAACAGCCCACTGCTGGAGAAGATTTGCAGCGGTTTCTTAGAATGATGCGCGACGAACGAGAAAAGGTCAAGAAAATTCCGATTGCCACTTTAGAAGGCGTACTACTTTTTCCCGTAGCCGACATAGTGCGTATAGAAGCAATGGGGAGTTATACCAACGTTTATTTTTTCAATCGTCAAAAAATGGTGGCTTCGCGCTCATTGGCAGAATTTGAACAGCAACTGAAAGAATACGACAATTTTTTCAAAGTGCATAAATCGCACATCATTAATCTCAACTTCGTGACCAAATACGTAAGGGGCGATGGAGGCGTTGTATTTATGGAAGATGGCAGTGAAGTGGACGTAGCACGTCGCGTAAAACCCGATTTTCTACGGGCAATGGGGCTGGAAAGTTGACGATTTTCTGCCGAAGATAAACCAATTGCTGCCGTTGGAAAACAGGCGATGGCTTCGTAAGAGAAAGAAAGTGATTTTTGATTCGAGTTTTACAAACCTAAACCAACGAATCTTATGTTCCGACTCTTTCGCTTCTCTTTGGGTTTATATACCCGTGATGTAACCACTCGTTCCGAAAATGTAGCTGCCCGAATCTCATTCGTCGCAGGGGTAATCAGTGCCGCTTTAGTAGCCATTAGTTTTATTTTTTCATCCTCTTCTTCTTTTGTTTTTGCCGCAGTTTTGGGCGGAGTTGCCGTAGGCTTTGGAATAAGCGGGTTGATACACCGAAAAGAGCTATTGTCTTCTAAATACGTTAATCACCCCAATGTAAGCTCGTTACGATTGGGGTATAAAAAATCCTACACGGGGATTGTACTGGGCACAATTGGCGTTGGAACTGGCATTTATTTCTACTAAACCTTACGAACATGGAACAAATTACTTTTTCTACCCAAAACATTTACACCCTTCTCACCCCGCTGGCGTTGTTTTTCATAGCGATTGAAGTAGGTCTGTGTCTTTATTACAAACGGAATTATATTTCGTTCGCCGAAGCCATTGCCAACTTTGGAACGGCACTTGGCAATCAGACAGTCAATGTCTTGGTAGCAGCGGGGGTCTATGTAGTTTATGGCTACCTGTGGGACAACTATCGGTTAATTGATGATATTCCGATGAATGTACCCAACTTTTTGCTTTTGCTCCTTGCTATTGATTTTATCTTTTATTGGGTACACCGCTGGGGACATGAAATCAACATTATGTGGGCGGCGCATTCACCACATCATAGTGCCCAAGAAATGAACTTTTTTGTGGCTTTACGAGCAAGCGTAACGCAACGTTTGTTTTCTTTTGTATTCTTTTGGCCGCTTACGATCATAGGTTTTAAGCCGTTTGATATTTACATGATGACGGGTATTCACTTGTTTATTTCGTTTTTGCACCATACCGAATTGATTCCTAAACTCTGGCGTTGGATTGAGTTTATTTTTACTACGCCTTCGCATCATCGGGTACATCACGGGGTAAATTTTAAGTATTTGGACAAAAACTACGGGGAGTTTCTCATCGTTTGGGACCGTTTGTTTGGTTCTTTTGAAGAAGAGACCGACAAAGTGATTTATGGTATGTACGGACAAGCCCAAACTTGGAACCCAATTGTGATTAACTTTCACTATTACAGTATTCTCTGGAAAGATGCGGTAGCAGCTACGAACTGGTGGGACAAAATCAGGATTTGGTTTATGCCCTTAGGTTGGCGTCCCGCCAACTTGCCACCAAAACCGCCATTGGAGGAGATTACGCTGCAAAATCAACAACGCATTGCCCTCAACCCTTTCCCACAATCAAAACTGTATCTGATACTGAGTGCCGTTTTTGGTATTGTGCTGATGTTGCTCATTATTAGTCCTAATTCTTCATGGTCAACAGTAGAAAAGATCGTAGGAAGCGGCTTACTTTGGCATTTGATTATCAATTGGAGTGGCATATTAGAATCAAAACGGTGGTTATTTGCCTCCGAAATTACTCGAATTTTGATGACTGTGCCTGCCTTGTTCTTGTTTAGCAACATGTCTGATAAGCCCGTTTGGTTGGGAGTTTGCTTGGTGTACCACATGTATTGTTTGGTGTGGACGGCGATGTTTTTTAAGAACAATTCAAACTAAAACAATGAACTATTTATCCCTTTTGCTACTGACCTTTCTTTTGTTCATAGCATCTAAAGCACAATCGGCTAACTACGTTCCATCGGATAGTATATTTTATCCCAAAAGAAGTGCAGATTCTACGATTGTAAAGGAAGCGAAAAATAGAAGAGAGGCAACCATTTTGGGCATTACTGGCGCTGCTGTGGCCGTAACAGGTATTTTGTATGGTGGCATTCTGGTGGCTGTCCTTGGAGGAATATTGATTATTGTAGCCATAATTAAAACGAAAAATAGGTCTAAAAATCAGCCTCAAAAAATACCACATTCAAGTTCTTCGGATTCATCAAAAAAAGGAATTGCATCCACAGGACAAGCCATATTGCTTGTGCTTGCTGGAATTGGAATTGCCGCATTGGCTCTTAGAGGGTTGACATATCTAGTACTTTCTAATGGTTTCTAATCTCTTCAACAATGAAACTTCTCCTCTACCTCTATTTGGGCTTTTTTGTCTTGACCATTTCTGCCAAAGCAGCAAATACTCCTTTGGTTAATAAAGAAGCCACAGTTGCGATGTACCCCTCCGATTCAATCAATAAAAAGAAACCTCGGAAAACAGTGCAACTGCAGGTTCTAAGTGCCGTTTCGTTTAATTCTGCAATTATTGCTATCATTTCGGCTTTTTCAGGAGTGATGGTTGGTGCTATTGTCTTGGGAGTAGCTGCTATTTTAGCAGGGTATTTCGGTGAAACTTTAGCTAGAAAAATCGCAAAAGAACAACTTCAACCACCCGCCATAAGTCCATCAAAGAAAGTCAAAGCAAGATGGGCAACTTTAGGTATGGTCTTAGGGGCGTTGGCCATTGCCGCTACCCTTTGCATTGCTCTTGCAAATAGTTTTTTTGGCTTGTTCAAATTAGGGGGTTAATTCACATAATTCTATGCACTATGGTTTATTTGACCGATTTTCTTCATTAATTCTAAACTACATTACTATGAAAAATACACTTCTATCCACCTTCTTTTTATTAGTTGCTCTTTCCACTTTTGCCCAACCTTCTCAAACCGTTCGCGGCAAAATTGTTGATAAAGAATCAAAATTTCCATTGGTCGGCGTGACAGCCCTTTTGGTCAATAATGCTACGCAGCCCGTCGGGACGGTGACGGACGTGGATGGCAATTTTCGGCTTCCGAACATCCCCGTAGGCCGACAAACGTTGCGCTTTACATTGGTAGGTTACAAAGAAATTTTGCTCAACAACATCGTCGTAGAAGCAGGTCGCGAAACGGTTTTGAACCTCGAAATGGAAGAATCTGTGACAGAACTCAATACGGTGGTCGTGAAAGTGAAGCGCAATGGCGAAGCAGCCAACGAAATGGCGACGGTCAGCGCGCGTCAATTTTCGGTAGAAGAAACGGGGCGGTACGCGGGAAGTCGCGGCGAACCTGCTCGGATGGCCTCCAACTTTGCGGGTGTACAAGGGGCGGATGACTCGCGCAACGACATCGTGATTCGGGGGAATTCGCCATCGGGCGTGCTTTGGCGACTGGAAGGCATCAACATTCCTAATCCCAACCACTTTGCCATTTCGGGAACGTCGGGCGGGCCAGTGGGGATTATCAACAACAAGTATTTGGCCAATTCCGACTTTTTTACGGGCGCATTTCCTGCCGAATTTGGCAACACAACCTCAGGCGTTTTTGACCTAAAACTACGCAACGGCAACGACGAAAAGCACCAACTTTCGGCCCAATTTGGCTTTCTGGGCACTGAATTTTTAGCCGAAGGGCCGTTGTCGAAAAAAAGCAAAGCTTCCTACTTGGTGACAGGCCGCTACGCCAACTTATGGCTGTTCAAAAAAGCGGGCATCGACATCGGCACCGAAGCCACCCCAACCTACGCCGACGGCTTTGCACGTTTTAATTTTCCACTAAAAAAAGGCGGAAACATTGCTATTTGGGGCGTGGGCGGCGCCAGCACGATTGATATTTTGATTAGCGAACAAGAAGCATCCGACCGTAACATTTTTGGGCAAAACGACCGCGACCAGTACTTCTCTACCAACATGGCCGTGGGCGGAATCACCTTAAATAAACCCCTTAATAAAAGTACATTTTTTAAAGCAACCGTAGCCGTTTCTGCCAACAGCCAAGACGCTAATCACGATTTTTTGTTTTTACGCAAAAATGCCCAAGGAGACCCACTGATTGAAAACAAACGCTTTGTGATTGACTCACTTCGGCCATTATTGGATTACAAGTTTACCGAAAACAAATATTCATTGGCTACGTATTTGAACAAAAAATGGGGTGCAAAAAGTACATTAAAAGTAGGATTAACGGCTGATTTATACAGCTTTACGGCTTTTGACCAAGCCCGTTCTTTTAATGAAACCACCCAAAAATGGAACGCTTGGGTAACCCGTTGGAACACCAACAACGCCACCTATGTATTACTACAGCCTTACGTTCAGTTCAAACATTACCTCACCGAAAACTTTTCATTCAACGCGGGACTGAGCAGCCTTTACAGCTCCATCAATACCAATAGTTACTCCCTTATCGAACCAAGAGTTGGGTTTGCTTTGGAACTTCCCCACCGTCAAAAACTCACGTTTGCCACAGGCTTACACAGTCAGGGGCTGCCTTCTTACCTTTATTTTTACGACCAAAGTGGGGCAAATGCCAGTACGCGATTCCCCGTCAAAAACGTAGGTTTCTCCAAAAGTTGGCATTTTGTGGCGGGGTATAGTAAGATGCTAGCGGATAATTTGCGCTTGCTGGTAGAAGCGTATTACCAAAATCTCTTCGATATTCCCGTTGAAAAAACCATTTCTTCGTATTCCTTGGTCAACTCGGGGGCGGGCTTTTCACGATTATTCCCCAACCAACTTCAAAATGGTGGCATCGGTCGGAACTACGGAGTTGAAATGACCTTGGAAAAGTTTTTCAGCAAAAGCTACTATTTTTTGGTAACGGCGTCGTTGTTTGATGCCCAATACCAAGGCTCGGATAAAATTTGGAGAAATACCGATTTTAACGGAAAATACGCCTTCAATGCGCTGTTTTCCAAGGAATTTACGTTCAACAAACGCAAGAGTCTCAACCTCGGTGCGAAGTTCACGGCTACGGGTGGTCGCTGGTACGGCCCTGTGGATGCAACGCAATCGCGGTTGGCACAGGAAATTATTTATGCCGATGCCACGCGTAATTCACTGCAATTCAACCCCTACAAGCGCTTTGACCTAAAAACAGAATACAAAATCAACAAAAATCGCTTGACGCATACCATTGCGGTGGACATCGTGAATGTACTGGGCAACAAAAATCAGTTGAGTCTAAGCTATATCCCGCAAGCGCCATACTTTAAGCAAGAATACCAGCTTGGGTTTTTGCCTGTATTCTTTTATCGGATTGATTTTTAAGAAATCAGCCTTGATTCGCTGTTTTGGTCGGGTTTTGAGAAACCCTCTTGCACGGTTACTCGGGTTTTGAGAAACCCTCGGCACGGTTACTCGGGTTTTGAGAAACCCTCTGCACGGTTACTCGGGTTTTGAGAAACCCTCTTGCACGGTTACTCGGGTTTTGAGAAACCCTCCTGCACGGTTACTCGGGTTTTGAGAAACCCTCGGCACGGTTATTCGAGTTTTGAGAAACACTCGGCACGGTTATTCGGGTTTTGAGAAACACTCGGCACGGTGGGTCGGGTTTCTCAAAACCCGACCACTCCGCCGAGTACCAGCGCCAAGGGTTTCTCAAAACCCTGTTCGCGATAAACGATATTTAGCCGAAATAAAAATACCTGAAGTCTGAAGTTTAATTTTCCCAAAGCCCACTTCGGCCATAGGAATTTTCCAAAACGGCTCAACTTGGAGAGAAAAATTACGACCAATTTGTCGTTCTACTCCCACCGAAGCATTCAACACGCCCAACCAATAATTGCCCGTTGAGCCCTCCCAGTTCATCCATTTTGGATAAGAATGTGGTGGGTAGGTATAGTCATACCTCTCATTTATCATCTTGTAGCTCGACACACCCGACGATACAAACCACCGACTTCGGCGGCCTTCCAATACATCAAATCGGATATTAATTGGAATGTCTAATACCTTACAATTCGCCGCCACCTCGGTAGGTCTGGCTTTTTGAGAATTCCAAATTTCAGGCCATTTGTACTGTTCGCCCGTGGCAGTATAGACTTTATCACTTTTTATAACGCCCACCTGAATGCTCCAGCGGCGTGCAAAACGGTGCTCCAACATCACACCCAGAGCCAAACGGGGGTTTTTAAGCATTTCGCTCGACGAGATAAAACTCAAATCGGGCGTTGCTACCACACGCCCACTCAATCCTTTTTGAAAAGCGGTGGAAGGTTCGGCCGATTCTTTTTTCTTAACAACAGGAGGCGGAGCGGGTGGTAAATACGCTACCGTTGGCTCTGCAACGGGTACAGCAAGCAGCTTCCAGTTTTTAGCCAAAAGTTCATTTAATGTAACATTGGAATTTATAGATTCTTGAGCTTCATTGGAAGAAGCCTGAGGCACACGCTCGTCGGGTTCTGTATCTTTTGGCACAACCGAAACCATCGTATTCCTCTTTTTAGCTTGCTTGCTTTCTGAGGAAATAACATCCGACAGAGACGTCGAACTTACCTTTGCTGCCGTAACTCGTTTGTTTTTTGAATCCTTTACCCAGCGGGCCGTTTGGCTCTCTTCATCGGTTTGTTTTAAAACAGGCTCCCGCGTATTTTTAAGGGCAAACGATTTTTGGCGGGTTACACCTACTGAATTGGGCTGCTTTTTACTAGACGCAATGGACTGTTTTTTAGCTTGTTGTACTGGTGTTAACTGCTCTTTTTCTTTTTTCTCCAACGCTAGGCGCGGTTTTTCATTCGGTGTAGAGCCTTCTTCGTGACCTGCCTCAGGATTAACTTTTCCCGTTTCAGAAGCATTGACTTCTTCAGCTTCCTTTTGTGATTGGCTTGGGTCACTTACCTTAGGAGCATTTCGTTGAGACTCCTTTGGCATTATTTCGATTTTCGGACAAACAAACTCTATTTCACTTGTATTAGGCCAAAACAAATAACTTCCCAAACCTAAAAGCAACACCATGCCTCCGATGACCCCTGCGCGGCGCCACCACCAAGCTCCTGGCTTTTTGTCCTCGTCGTCCAACTTACGACGCATGGCTTCCCATGCTTTTGGGTTAAACTCTGGCTCAAACTCCTCAGACGATTTTCTGAAGAGTTCGTCCAGTCTGTCATCTGGTAACTCTTGCATACTCATCGTTTCCCTTTTTCAGTAACATACTTCTTAAATTTTCGCGGGCCCGTGCCAAGTTTGACTTGGAAGTACCCTCACTAATACCCAGTTTTTGGGCTATCTCTTCGTGTGAATAACCGTCGATTACGTATAAGTTAAACACGGCTCGGTACGAAGGCGTCAGTTGTTGAATCAACCCAATCAACTCATTGTATTCCAATTGGCTATACGCAGAATGACTCTCCGAGGCTGCTGCCGTGTTCTCAATGCTGCTAATGTCATCGTGATTTTGAAATTTTACGTTTTGTCGATAAAAATCCAATGCCGTATTAATCATGACTTTTTTGAGCCACGCTTTGAAAGGTTTATCGGCATCGTACATCTGCACTTTTTGGAAAACTTTTAAAAAACCATCGTTGACAACCTCCAGCGCCTCATCTCGATTGGGCACATAACGCATACACACTCCCATAGCGTAGCCATAAAATTGCTTGTAAAGCAATTCTTGACACTTACGGTCATTGCGCAAGCAGCCCTCAAGAAGTTCCGGTAATGTTTTCAACGCACGAGAAAATAACATTCAATATAGCGTTACGGAAAGAAAGTTGGAAAGGTTGCGTCGAGATTGAAAAAAAACAAAATTTTCATCTATGGTCAAGTTGAGACATTTTTAGGTAAATTTCCACAAAACCGTTGGATAATTTTCAATGACTTGGCGTACTATCTGACTAAACTATTGATACCTTACACTGATTTTTAACAAACAGTCCTTTCCATGAAGACGAGGCTATTACTACTATTATTTATGCTTACTGGAGCTTTTACGCAGTTACAAGCGCAAGAAGAAGCCAAAATCATGTTTTTGACGTTTAAAATCTCCAAAGTGAAAAACGGGGATGACTTTCAAATTCAACTTCTTGACAAAAAAATTGTGAATGGAAAAATCAAAAACGAAAGGGTGCATTCGCATACTCCCGACAAGCTTGTCTTTTCCATTCTGGACGCGCAACAGCAATTGGCCAAAAGCCTTGAAATTGATAACCCACTGAGCACGTCCATTGAATCGTTTGAGCCTGATGGCACCATTCATCGGCACGTTGCTACACAAGAATCCTCCGAGTTTATGGTCCGTTTGCAATACACCAGCCAAATGAAAAAACTCACCTTGCAACCCCAGAACAAACGAGCAAGGGTACAAAATTTTTCCACCTTTAGCATGGACTTATAAAATGAAAAAATATATACTCCTATTTGGGTGGCTGGTAAGTGCTAGTCTCTCGTTTGCCCAAACTTTTCCGACAGAATCTCTGCTTAACAACGGCGACAGAAGTAAGCTGATAAATATCGTCGTATTGGGCGACGGATATACCGCAGCGCAACAAGACCAATTTAAAACCGATGCCCAAAACATCACCAATTACTTATTCTCAGTTACTCCGTTTAAAGAATACAAAAACTACTTCAACGTCGATATTGTCAAAGTGCCTTCCAATCAATCGGGTGCCAAACACCCTGCGACGGCCACCGATGTGAATGAACCCGTCATTCCTGCTTCAAACCCAGACAATTATTTTGGTTCAACTTTTGACTATGGCAACATTCACCGACTTTTAGTTCCGACCAAATACGCCGCTATTTCTTCGGTATTGGCCAGTAATTTTCCTGATTACGACCAAGTTTTAATCATTGTCAACTCCACCGAATACGGCGGTTCGGGAGGCGCTTATGCCACTACTTCCATCAACGCTAATGCTTTTGAAATTGCAGTACATGAGCTAGGCCACTCTTTTTCAGCTCTTTCTGACGAATATTGGGCAGGAGATGTTTACGCCCGCGAATCGGCCAACATGACCCAACAAGCCAACCCTAGTTTGGTTAAATGGAAAAACTGGTACGGGCTCAACAGCGTAGGCGTTTTTCAACATGGTACAAGCGGAAACCAAGCCCTTTGGTATCGCCCCCACCAAAACTGCAAAATGCGCTTTTTGGGCGTCAATTTTTGCTCGGTGTGTCGAGAGTCCATCGTTGAGCAAATCCACAACTTGGCTAGTCCCATTACGGGTTTCAGCCCCGCTAACAGTGCCACCCTTACGGCCAATTCCAACCTTAACTTTGCACTATCTACTTTAAAACCAGTCCCAAATACGCTCGAAATCACGTGGACGCTCAACGGCAATCCGTTGGTAACCAATAGCGACACCTATCTTTTAAACACCAGTAGCCTCGTCTCTGGCAGCAACACCTTGGTGGCAAAAGTGATTGATAAAACGACCTTATCTAAATCTGACACTCACCCAACCACCCATCAGTACTTGGTTTCGTGGAATATTCAGTACACACCCTGCCCCGATGCCATCGTAATGGCAAGTCCCATCGACAACATCCCCGCAGGAACCACCACCAAGAAAGCCAACAAAACAGTAAAAGCCACCAATAAAATCAGTGGGAATGCGACCAATGTCATTTATCGAGCAGGCCAAGCGATTACGTTAGAGCCAGGGTTCTCGGCCGAAAACACAACTGTTTTTACGGCTGAAATCAAGGTAAATCCGTGTAATTAGGATTAAAGCCTCGGCGGGGCAGGTTTGTTTGGTGCTCCCCACGGTGTCGCCCCTTTTACTTTCACTTTGCGTTTATACACTTTATCGCCGCAAGTAGCGTACAAGACATCGAAATTTTCGCCCCCAAAACACAGATTAGATACGTCGCCGTTGGGAGTCGGAATGATGGCATTCACCCGCCCCGCTTGGTCGCACACTTGAATACCCAAACGGGTCGCCACGTATAGGCGGCCATCTCGGTCGGTTTTCATCCCATCTGCCCCTGCGTCATCGGCGGTGTCGGGCGCGTGTAACCAGTAGTATTTTTGTTTGTTTGCCAACGTACCATCCGATAAAATCGAATAGCTATATACCCAATGAGAACGCGTATCAGAAACATACAGCAGCGTTTGGTCGGGCGATAGGGTAATTCCATTCGGAAATTTTAGTCCCTCGTCCACCACCAATTTTTGTCCATTTGGACGCACCAACCACACTTTACTTGGCACTTTTGGGTCAGACGACGGGCTTGTAACGTAGGTATTTCCGTTGCTGGCTACTACCAAATCATTTCCTGCAAACCCTTCGGTGATTTTTGTACGTTTTCCCCCCGCATCGTACGCATTGATTACTTTGGTTGTTAGGGTAGAAGAAAACAGCTTCCCGTCGGGACTGAAAGCTAACCCGTAAGAGTTTCCCGTATTTTGGGCAAATACCCCCACTTGGTTGTTAGTACCCACTTTCCAAAGCGTGGCGGCCTCGCCATCCGCAAAAAACACCTCACCTTTGGCATTCACGGCGGGGCCTTCGGCAAATTTATACCCTTCGCCTACCAATTGCCAGTCTTCGTTGGGGAGTAAAATATCGTTGAGCATGGGGTTCTTGGTTGAACCAATGTTGGGCTTTTGAGGCCAGTCTTTCCATAAAAAACGCATGGCATCCGCAAAAATAGCCGTACCATGCTTGCCATTGTGCGCTCCTTCGCCCCACACGTGCTGCACTTCATAACCCGAAAAAAACAATGCCCGCTCCATCGTCTGATTGGCCATCCACCAATCACCCGCGTAGATATTCAAGTCGTTGGTGCCGTCTTGCAAAAAGATGCGTAACGGTTTGGGTTCGTATTTTCGAACCAGCGTCGCATAACGGTCGGCCCCACGCAAGCCCACATACGTACCAATTGCGCTAAAAACCCGACTGAAGGCATCGGGGCGTTCCCATGCCGCCGTAAACGCACACACGGCTCCACTACTCGACCCACCGATGGCGCGGTCATTGCCGTTTTTCGACAGTCGAATAGCTCTTCCATCCGACGTTTTTTTAGTTTCTACCTCGGGCAGAAGTTCTTCCAGTAAAAAACGAGCGTAGGTATCGCCGAGGCCGTCGTATTCAAAACTACGATTAAAACGATCTAAGGCTTTCTCTGGCTGTTCGGCTTTGACGCGCCCGTGCATCACAAATACCCCAATGGTAACGGGCATTTCTTTTTGGTGAATAAGGTTATCAAAAACCGTAGGCGCCTGCCACTGAATCCCATCTTGGTTGACATACACACAAGCAGGTTGCGAAGGCGTGTATTGGGCAGGAACATACACCCAATACTCCCGCCAAGTACCTGGGAAGAGTTTCGAGTTTTCGAACGTAAATTTAAGAATTTCCCCTTTCGGCACTCCCTCTTTGACTTTTGCATCGGGATGAACGGGATACTCTTCAGGCACTTGGGAGTAAAGCGAAAAGCTTACGAGAAAGAGACTAACTATCAAAAAGGCTTTCATGTTGGCAACGTTTGTGAGTTACCCATGAAAGCCTTTTTTAAACAACAATTACCTGTAATTCAACACATTGTTAAGCAAATAATTTCATTATTTCGCCTGCAGAAGTCCGCAGATTAATACAACCGCAGCTGTTCGCTGAAAAAGAAATTACATCTGCGGTTATCTGCGCTTCTCAATCTGCGCTAATCAGCGGGTAAAACTTTTAACAAACTTAGCTAACACGCCGTTCAGGAGTTATCCCCAATGTTCTTGAATCACTTCTAGCAATTCGGTCTGAGCAGCGCAGCCCGCAATTACGTCACCTCCAAACAACCAATTCTGGCCACCTGAAAAGTCGGTAATTTGCCCACCTGCTTCTAAAATAAGGAGTGCTCCCGCCGCCATATCCCACGAATTGAGATTATATTCATAAAAAGCCTCAAAACGACCCGCCGCCACATACGCCAAGTCGATGGCGGCAGCTCCCATGCGTCGCAAACCGTGGCAGCGCTGCATGAGTGTTTCCAAAATTTTGAGGTAACGGTCTTGCTTTTCAAATTTATAATAAGGGAAACCTGTCGCTAAAAGGCTATCTCCAAGCGTTGACGCCGCCGACACTTTCAGGCGATTGGCATTTTGTAAAAATGATTCGTCCAACGGTAATCCACCCAACATATACCGAAGGCTCAAACTCCACGCACCACCGCCTTGCCAGCCATAAAAAAGTTCTTCTGTCCCTAAATGATAAATCACACCAGCGATTGGAATGCTATTTTGAACCAGCCCCACACTTACGCAATAAACAGGCAAGCCGTGGATAAAATTGGCAGTTCCGTCCAAAGGGTCAATGACCCAATACAACTCATTCGGGTTTGATTCTTCACCCGCCGTACCTTCTTCCGTAATGAAACCTGCTTCTGGTAAAATTTGGCGCAAACCTGCAACCAACATTTTTTCGGTTTCTTTGTCAACGTACGAAACGAGGTTGTTGGCAGCTTTGTATTCGGTTTGTGAGCGGTCAAATTTGGCCGCTTCTTGTTTGATAAATCCTCCCGCTTGGCGGACAATTTCTATGGTTTGTAACGTGATGTTTTCGAGATTCATGTACAATGATTTTAACGCTTTGTTTTAAGTAAAAAGAACAACCGATGCACAAGGCAGAAAATGAGTAACCATGCCTCTACAGGCATCCCAACAAATGAGCCTTTGATGACGCTTCCCACTGCTACAATGAGTAAATAAAGCCCCACCAGCCCAAAAGTAATTTGTAGGTATTTTAGCACCCAGCCCCCTTGTTGAACGCTAGCAAAGAAAAAAGCCAAAGGCAAATGAAGCGGTAACATCCAGAGAATGTGCGGATTCCAAGCCGTGACACCGTGGTTGGTGGCGGTGGCTAGTCCAAACAAAACCCATCCCATGAGTCCAACAATCGTGAAGAGTATTTTATCAAAGGTATAGCCGATTTTTACCTGTTGTTGTTGTCGGCGGGTATGCCAAATGGTACCTAACACCAACAAAATCAACAAAAACAGCGGACTAAGATACCACGGTTGCGACCGTTGTGCCATGTGCGAGAAGTTGGTCACTACCAAAGGCTGCGTTGCACTTACGAGCGGCTTACCTCCGACTTTGGCTTTGTCAAAATGGTGCATCAAATTGTACGGCAAGTACATTTCTTGCATCGGCGTAGCGACATCATCCGAAGGAAGTCCTAAGGCCAAATTCATCAAAAATCGCTCCCAAGGTTTTTCCACCAAATAGTCGTTCATCCATTCCCGAAAACTTTTGGCCTCTCCTTCGATAGGCTTGTTATAATACACCAAACTATCGCCACAAGCCGCCGTGAGTGCATCACGCAAACGAGTAGAACAGTTGTCAAAAAAGAAACGGTATTGGTATTCACGGTTTTGGGGTAAGGCATTATTTTCGAGAAAGTCGTACAGACGCTGTTTTTGCATTTGCGAAAGGTTCAGCACTTGTTCGGTCATGTCCCGTCGCTCGGCTTCGTAATGCGGCACTACGTATTCCATCGGAATCACCGAAATGGTGTACGGCAACGTCCCTTGCACAAACTTCAGTAAAAAGTTACCCGTTTGAAAAGTGAAGGTACCGTAATTGTAATTTTTGTTGATACCATTGGCTGGGTCCGAAACCCACAAGGAACTGTGTCCAAAACCACTTCCTTCGAATACGCTGTTTCCAGGAGCAATGGTCACCAAGCTGATTTTGGCGTCTTTGGTAAGGGTTTGAGCGGAGAGGGTTGAAGCGGTCAGCAGACAGCAAACAGCGAACAGTGAGAAAACGGATGGAGTTAGATACCTCCTTCGTCGGTATGACAGAAATAATAACTCCGAAACAGCAAACCCCAAACTGGAAACAGGAAACTGGAAACTCCTATTTCCCTGATACGACAATAACGATTTCACCTTTGATTGTTTTTTCGGTAAAGTAAGCAATAATTTCGGTTAATGTTCCTCGAACGGTTTCTTCAAACATTTTTGTCAATTCTCTAGAAACCGACGCCTGACGGTCGCCCCCAAAATACTCCGCAAATTGTTCCAACGATTTCAAAAGGCGATGCGGTGATTCGTAGAAAATCATCGTTCGTTCTTCTTCTTTGAGTTCGGTCAAGCGCGTTTGTCGGCCTTTTTTGTGGGGTAAAAAACCCTCAAACGTAAATCGGTCAGAAGGCAGTCCCGAATTGACCAAGGCAGGTACAAAAGCCGTCGGGCCAGGGAGACACTCAATTTCAATGCCGTTTTTGAGGCATTCGCGTACCAACAAAAACCCTGGATCTGATACCGCAGGCGTTCCCGCATCCGACACCAAGGCCATGCTTTCTCCTTTCAAGATTCGAGCGATGATTTTTTGAACAGTTTGGTGTTCGTTATGAATATGGTAGCTCTGCATGGGTTTTGAAATCCCGAGGTGTTTGAGCAGATTTCCAGATGTACGGGTGTCTTCTGCCAATACCACATCCACGCTTTTGAGGACATTAATGGCGCGTAGGGTAATGTCTTCTAGGTTGCCAATGGGCGTAGGTACAAGATATAATTTCGGACTTACCATAAATAAAGATCAAATACTAAATTCAATTATTTCACATAAACAACTTTTTCACGTTTTTCTACCAGTTTTCCAAAGGTTTGTAGTTCAAAGCCACGTACTTCCATCAATGCCTCAAATTCCTCTTGGGCATCTGGTTCTACGGCAATGAGCAATCCACCACTGGTTTGAGGATCTGCCAAAATGAACTTTTGCAATTCTGACACCTCCCCTATTTTATGACCGTAGCTATCCCAATTCCTAACTGTCCCACCTGGAAACGACTTTTGGGCCAAATAATCTTCTATAAAAGGCAATTTGGGTACTTTTTCAAAATCAATTTCAGCACTCAGCCCACTTCCTTCGGCCATTTCAATTAAATGCCCTAGCAACCCAAAACCCGTTACATCGGTCAAGGCGGTCACGTAGGGCAACGTACCCAATACTGCCCCGATTTGGTTGAGTTTCATCATTTGCTGAGGTGCAGTATCGGCGTGTTCGTCCTTGAGAATCCCTTTTTTCTGCGCCGTTGTCAGAATACCCACGCCAAGTTTTTTGGTCAAATACAACAAGCAGCCCTCAGTGGCGGTATCGTTCTTTTTGAGGTTGGGAATGGCGACTTTACCCGTCACGGCCAAACCAAAAATGGGCTCAGGGCTATCGATACTATGCCCGCCAGCCAACGGAATACCTGCTTCCGCACAAATCGACCGACTTCCTTCTATTACCTGCGCCGCCACTTCAGGCGGGAGTTTATCAATGGGCCAACCCAAAATAGCAATGGCCAAAAGCGGCATTCCACCCATGGCATAGACATCCGAAATGGCATTGGCCGAAGCAATTCGACCAAAATCAAAGGCGTCATCAACGATGGGCATAAAAAAATCGGTGGTACTAATAATCGCTTCCCCATTTCCTAAATCCATCACGGCAGCGTCATCCCGAGAGTCATTTCCGACAAGGAGCGATTGAGCCTTGTCGTTGGTAAGCTGTGGACTGCCAACTGTGGACTGTTGACTTAAAATTACATCCAGCACTTTAGGGGATATTTTACAGCCACAGCCCGCTCCGTGGCTGTATTGGGTCAACTTGTACGATTTTAAGTCAGTTGTCATCAGTGATTCAAATCTTCGGTCTAAAAGAAGTGCAAGTAAACATTTTTTACGTGACACTGTTGTATGTTCAACCAAATAGGTTTAGAAATAAGTTGAAGGTAACAATTTTTTAACCTACTTTTTTTGAAATTTTGTGATAAAAAATTGGTTTATTCCAATAAATCAAGCAGTTCCCAATGTTAACTTGGTATTTTATTAAGAATTGGCTTTTGTTTGTCAATCAATTTTCTTGTTTCTTTGCACCGCATTTCATTGCTTATCAGCAATTAAAAACCAAATCATAATTCTAACCAACTTCCCAAATTGTATGAACTTTCAACTTCTACGAAAGAGCAAAGCAGTAATTGGACTTTTCGCAGTCATTGCCGCTGTTTTTATGGGTTTATCTTCCGCCAACGCACAGGTGACGGCCTCTTCAATCAGAGGTGTTGTCAAAGACACGAAAGGCTCTGAGTTGCCTGGTGCTACTGTCGTGGCTATCCACACACCATCTGGTTCTAAATACGGAACTGTTACCAACGACAAAGGACGTTTTGTTCTTCCTTCGGTTCGTGTAGGTGGTCCTTATAAAGTTGTTGTCACATTTGTCGGTTTCAAAGAGCAATCTAAAGACGATATCTACGCCAACTTAGGAGCCGCTGCCGATGCAAACTTCAGCTTGGTTGAAGACGGAAAAGAACTTCAAGAAGTAGTAGTAACAAGTGGTCGTTCGGACATCTTCTCATCGGGACGTACGGGTGCTGCCACTACGTTGGGTTTGAATGCCGTTAACAGCTTGCCAACCATCGGTCGTACCATCGATGATATTACAAAATACAATGCTTACAGCAACGGCCGCTCATTTGGTGGTCAAGATAGCCGTTTGAACAACTTTACCATCGACGGTTCGGTGTTCAACAACGGGTTCGGTTTGGGTTCTTCTTCACAAGCTGGTGGCCGTACAGGAACAACCGCCGTTTCTTTGGACGCGATTGAGCAAGTTCAAATCAACATCGCTCCTTTCGACGTTCGTCAGTCAGGATTTGCAGGTGCGGGTATCAACGCCGTAACTCGCTCTGGAACAAACGAAGTAACAGGTTCTGCCTACTATTTGACAAGAGGTAGCAGCCTAGTTGGTAAAAAAGCAGACGGACAGTCGCTTCCAACGGTAAACCTTAACGAAAAGACTTTTGGTTTCCGTATTGGTGCGCCTATCATCAAAGACAAACTTTTTATCTTTGCCAACTTTGAGAACTTCGTAAGTTCTACGCCTGCTCTCAACTGGGTAGCTAACCGCTCAGGTGCTACAGGTAACGTATCACGCGTGACAGCAGATGATTTGAATGACATTGCGAACTTCATGAAGACCAACTTCAACTACGAGTCAGGTGCGATTGATAACTTCAACAACGATGTAACAAGTAAAAAAGGCCTTGTTCGTCTTGATTACAACATCAATAACAACCACAAATTGTCGGTTCGCTATTCACACCACAACTCACAGTCGGGTTCAATCATCAGTAACAGTAACAGTAGTAACACCGCAGGTAACGGTAACCGTACTAACTCAAACTTGGCACTTTCACCAGAAAATACGGGTTACTTAATCGCTGATAACACTCGTTCGTTTGTAGCCGAATTGAACTCTAACTTTGGTGGTAAATTTGCCAACAACTTCATCGCTACCTACAACAAGCAAATCGAAGATCGTCAGTATAAAAATGATATTTTCCCAACGATTGACATCTTAAAAGACGGTAGTACTTATACTTCAACAGGTTTTGATCCATTTACGCCTAACAACAAGTTGAACTACTCAACGTTGAACTTTACCAACAACTTGAGCTACTTCGCTGGGAAGCACACCATCACTTTAGGTCTTTCGTACGAACACTTCACATCAAACAACGTGTTCTTCCCTGCATCAAACGGGGTATGGGTATTTAACTCAATCGCAGATTTCAAAACGGCAGCGTTGGCCTACAAAGCCAATCCAAACTTGGCCACTTCACCAGTACCAGTAGCACGTTTCAACTACCGCTATTCACTCTTGCCAGACGGAGCTGAGCCATTGCAAACATTGAAGCAATCAACGTATGCTGCTTATCTCCAAGATGAATTCCAAGTAAGTGACAAATTCAAATTGACTGGTGGTGTTCGTTTCGATTTGTTTGACTACAACGATGACTTGGCCAAAGATTTTAACAACCCAGTTGTGGCAGGTTTGACCTACAAAGACGAAAATGGTAAAGACCTTAAAGTAAGCACAGGCGCTTTCCCAAGCAACAAATTGTTGGTTTCTCCACGTCTTGGATTTAACTACGATGTAAAAGGAGACAGAACCACACAGGTACGCGGAGGAACAGGTATTTTTGTATCTCGTATTCCACAAGTATTGGTATCTAACCAATTGGGTAACAACGGGGTAAACACTGCCGTTCTTAACTTCACTAACACTACGGCTTATCCTTTCACAACTGACCCTAGCCGTTACAGACCTGCTACGACTGACATTACCAAATTACCTGCATACGTAATCAACGCTTCGGTAGATGGTTTGAAAAACCCAGTAATCTGGAAAACCAACTTGGCGATTGACCAAAAACTTCCTTTCGGTTTGATTGCTACAGTAGAAGGTATTTACAACAAAAACGTACAAGCTCTTCGCTACATCGACGCCAACTTGAAAGGCTCAAGCACAACATTTACTGGCCCAGATACCCGCGGTCGTTTCCCTGCATCAGGTTTGTCAGGTGCAGCAGTGAACCCAGCTCGTTTTATCAACGCTGCTAACACCAACGCCTTCATTTTGACGAATACGAAAGAAGGATATTCTTACTCATTGACAGGTAAGTTGGAAAAAACAGCAACGCAAGGATTCAGTGGTATGTTGGGTTACACCTATGCAGTAGCCAAAGACATTCAGTCAGTAGCAAGTACGGTATTGGCTAACATTCCAACGGTAGCTGGTCAAAACTACTTGACGCCATCATGGTCTGACAACGACCTTCGTCACCGTATCGTAGGTTATTTGAACTACCGTATCAACTACGGTGGCAAATTAGGTGGTTCTACCATGTTCACGTTGGGTATGGTATCAAACAGTGGTTTCAAAGTATCTTATATTTCTGGTAGCGATATCAACGGTGACGGTCAGAACAACGACCTTATCTTCGTTCCTAACAAAGGTTCTGATTTGACTTTCACATCGCTTACTTCAGGTGGTAAAACATTTACGCCAGAACAACAAGCCGCTGCTTTTGACGAATACATCACCAACCACCCTTACTTGAGTACTCGTCGTGGTCAATATGCAGAACGTAACGGTGCTGCTGTACCTTGGTTGACTCGTTTCGACTTCACAGTTGAACAAGATTTCAACATCTCTGTCGGTTCAAAAGGCAAGAAAAACATCCTTCGTTTCCGTTTCGACCTTCTTAACGCAGGTAACTTGCTTAACAACAAATGGGGTGTAGCTTACACAACTACTGGTACAAACCCATTGACAATGGCAAGCGTAAGCGCACAAGGTGTTCCTGTTTATCGTATGGCAACGCAAGTTGTAAACAGCGAAACAATCTTGTTGAAAGATGCTTTTGTAAAGAGTATCAACGTCAATAACGTATGGCAAGGCCAATTCGGTATCCGCTATATCTTCAACTAATCGGTTGACTCTCATACCAAAAAATCCCGCACTTAGGTGCGGGATTTTTTGTTTTTACCCCTCCCCTCGCCCTTTAAAAGGTGTAGGTAAAATTGTGTTGATTAAGAAAAGCGCTAACTTTTACATTTTACATTTTTCAGTTTAAAATTTTTCGGCTTACTTAGTGTCTCATTTCTTTGAACGTTTGCCAAGCAAAGCTTTAAACCACCAAAAACTTCCTATTACCATGTCGCAAAAGCGCGTACTTATTGCCGAAGACAGTTCTGTAATCCAAAACCTAGCAAAGAAAATTTTGGAGTTCCAAAACTTTGAAATTACCGCCGTCAAAAATGGCGAGCAAGTGCTACAAATTTTGGATAAAGAAGATTTTGAGATCATTTTGCTCGACATTAACATGCCTATCATGGATGGTATGGAATGTGTAAAGGCAATTCGGGGACTAGCCAACAAAGCTAAAGCTCAACTTCCAGTGGTAGCTATTACTGGAAATGCTAAAAACTACTCTGAAGAAGATTTTACTACCGCAGGATTCAACGATGTACTCGTAAAACCGCTCAATTTTGACCGCCTCGTTGAAATTGTAAATGAACTGACTGCCGCAGAATAATAACGAACGATGGGGATGCGTAAAAATGCTTTTGCGCATCCTCACTATTTTATAACGAATGGTCATTACGCTCCTTGGGACAGGGACATCTTCGGGAATTCCATTGATTGGTTGTCGTTGTGACGTTTGTCGGTCGTTGGACTACCGCGACAAACGCCTACGGGTGTCTATCTATGTCGAAACACAAGGCAAGTGTTTTGTCATCGACACAGGCCCCGACTTCCGTCAGCAAATGCTGCGTGAAGATATCACCCAACTGGATGCCGTCATTTTTACGCACCAGCACAAAGACCATACCGCGGGCTTAGACGATGTCCGTGCCTTTAATTTTCTTCAAAACAAAGACATGCCCGTCTATGGGCGTTTGCAGGTCTTAGAACAGCTAAAACGCGAGTTTGAATACGTATTTGCCGACTACCGCTACCCTGGTATTCCGCGACTTCAGCTCCACGAAATTACCAATACCCCCTTCGACGTCTTGGGCGTTACGTTTACCCCCATCGACGTGCTTCACCATCGCTTGCCCGTTTTTGGCTTCCGCATTGGCAATTTTGCCTATCTAACCGACGTTAATCATATTCCCGAAGCAGAACTGGCGAAACTTCAAAACCTTGATGTTCTGATTTTAGGAGCCTTGCAGCGCGAAACGCACATTTCGCATTTTAATTTGCAACAGGCCATTGATGTTGTGTCAATTTTGAAGCCCAAAGTGACCTATTTTACCCATCTGAGTCATAAAATGGACCGCCATGCCGAAGTAGAAAAAGAACTACCCGCTCACATTAGGTTGGGATTCGATGGGCTAAAAATTAAGCTCGAAGACTAATTTTTAGTGATTTTTTCTATCAAAATTTTTGGCGTAAATTTTGCACCAAATTGCAGTGTCTCCTGCTTTACTTTTATCTTAGATTCAGATGTACGCAAAACTCAGCCACGGAATTTTCATCTTGTTGATTGCCTTTGTATCAACCGCTCAGGCCCAACACCTTCACCGCAAAGGATCATTAGGAATTGACTACGTCGAAGCACCAGATTCTCTCCTCAATGCCCTCAAAATAGAGGAAGCCCATTGTATTTGGGTAAAAAGCGTTCATCCAGAATCAACAGCCGCACAGTTGGGTATCCGTCCAGACGACATTTTGGTATCCATCAACGAAACAGACTCGCTCTATCTTTTTGACTTCCACAACCTCGAACAACAGCTCAAAGAAAACGACCCTATTTCCATTACCTATCTCCGTAAAAACCGCAAAACGCGTGCCGTGGGCATCGTCAAACCTGCCCCCCGCGAAAACTCCGCAGGCGAAGTGTTTTACGACGAAGTTCCGTACCAACGTGGGTATTTGCGCACCATCGTGCACCGCCCCTCCAGCACCAACAAAGTTCCTGCCGTATTTTATATCCAAGATTTTGATTGTGGTTCCATTGATTTTTCAAAAGATAGCCTCTCTCCTACCAAACAATTGGTTGATGGCTGGGTGAAAGCAGGCTATGCCGTGGTGCGGGTCGAAAAGCCTGGTGTGGGCGAAAGTGCTGGCACCAAAGACTGTGCAAGACTGGATTACCAAGAAGAACTCGCCGCTTTTCAGAATGCGTTTCGTTTTACCCAAAAACTTCCCTTTGTTGACAGCTCAAAGGTTTTTATTTTTGGACATTCAATCGGTGGAACAGCTGTACCTATTGTTACTCTTAAAGCGCGTCTCAAACCACGTGGTGTGATGGTGTATGGCACGGTAGTAAAACCTTGGTTTGAGCACATGCTTGATGTGTTTCGCAAGCAACCCCTGCTCTATAAAGAATCGCTTTTACCTTCTGATGTCAATGCCCGCATGATGACGCCACTCTTGTACGAATGGCTAGTACAAGGCCGTAGTGCTACCGATTTGCTCAGTGTCCCCGATTTTGAAGCCATACTTACTTCCAAAGAAAATCCGCTTGGCTATCGGAGAGGGACATTTTGGGGACGTTCGGCGGGATACTTTGCCGATTTAAACCGCGTCAACCTTCTACAAACGTGGGCACAAGCGAATGTACCTACCTTGGCCATCCACGGAGAATTCGACAGCCAAGCGATTAGTCCAGAAGCAGCGCAGCAGATTGCCCAAATCGTGAATGAGTCGTTGCCTAACAAAGGTACTTACAAATTACTGAGAAATGCCGACCACTTTATGGCAAGGGTAAATTCATTTACGGAATACAAACAGCTCCAACAAAAGGGGAAATACAAAGATTTTGCTTCCCACAATTTCAACGCTGCCATTATCGAAATGACCGTCAACTGGATGCAGCAGCAGTAAACCTACTGACGAACGGTGTAGCTCACGCTGGCCACCACTGGTTTACCACCGTAGGTGAGCCCTTCAAAATAAATGCTGTACAGCCCATTTTTTGGTGGCTTAGGGACTTTAATGGTCGTTATTGCCGACGATGAAGGAAAAACGGAGGGGTTCCAATACGCGACCAACTGACCCAACTTTGGTGTCAATTTCGGAGACACCCCATCGACCATAAACTTTTGAAATCCTTTGGGTTCGTTGGTGCTTACTTCTCCAAGTCCTGTACCCGCGTGCTTAGTAATAATGGAAATAACCCCTACATAGCCCCTAAGCCCCAACAAGGACTCAGCTCGGTTGACCACTTCCACCCGTTCTACTTGAGAAGCGGGTATTTGAGAAATAAGGTTAATGTTATCAAATCCGACCCCATCTACCAGTACCAGCGGTTGAGGTAGTTTTGTTCGCACAAAACCTCCCGCCGATGCCCCCATTCGCATCGTAATGACCAATTTGGTCAGTCCGTTGTCCTCAGGAAATTCTACAATTCGTAGCCCTGGCACTCGGCCCTGAATCGCGGATAGAATATTCATTCCAACCGCATTTTCATATAAATCTTTTCCCTGAAGTACGTAATCGGCCTCTTTATACATTGAAGTAATGGGTTTGGGAGGTATTTTTGCCTTTACTTGCACTTCATTCAACTGCACGGTAATGCCTTTGATTAACCCATCGTAATACATCGGCGCGATTTTCCACTGGTTTGAGGAAAGTACGGGCAACCACTTGGGCGAAACCAACGAATCGACGCTAAGGGTGGCTTCAAGTGCGGGCTTGCCTTTGGCATTGGTTACTTGCAATAGTACAGGTTGTTTCCCTTCCAACGGTAAATTTGTAAACTGAAAATGGCCTTTGGAGTTGATAGAAGCAAAAAAGCTCAAATTGGCACTGGGCAATACCATCAAGACCGACTCATGTTTATTGGGGCGATAATTTGGTACTTTTCCCGAAACCACCATTCCTCGTTCAATAGGGCCATTACGCCAAGCAACCAGCTCATTGAGGCTCGTGAGTGGATGCCTTGCCCCAACATTCCCCCTAAGAACGGTCATTGTACCCCAAGAAAAGCCCTCAGAGGGTAATGAAACAACCAAGGAATCATGCAACTCCTCCACTTTTATCGACATCGAATCCGTGGATACAGTGGGCAAGTACACCGCCATTTCCTCATTTTTCAGCACGGGAATCCAGCGGTAGGAATAAGTACTATCCGACTGATGTTTCCCCCATTTGGTATAAGCGCGGAGCAGGTACGTATCAGGTGTAATCAAAGAATCCTGTAGTAAAAACTGGGCAGTAAAGTGGCGATTTTCCAGCGATAATCGCTGTTGTACAAGCACCTTTTTAGTCGCAAGTTGCACCAATTCGACATACACCAATTGGCTCAGTGTATCCGCTCCCTCTTCGACCGAATAGCGCATTTGACCGCTTACTTGTACGACGTCATTGGTAAAATAGTAAGGCTTGTCTGTCGTAAAATAAGCCGCTTCACTTAGACTAATATGAGATTTTGGCGGATTGTATGTAGCGTTTATAGGAGGCGTATAATCCAGCGGCAAGAGCGTAGAAACACGGTTTTCGGCCAAATATCCAGAAACCGAACACGCTTGTGGATTCAAGATAATGCCCTGACTGTTAAACAATAAAGGCTGACCATTGGTCTCAATCCAAGCCACTTGACAAGCTTTGTCTTTGTAAATCGAAAACACGCCTTCTTTCCCATTGTAATGCACCTCGATGCGCGCAGGCAAGGCCAAACTGTAAAAGTTTTTCACCGCTTTCACGGCACTATCGAGCTGTATTTTTGATAGTTTTTTTACTTGATTTTGGTGAAAGAAAGGCGTTCGTTTGGTTGGGTCTTCGCCTGGTTTATCGACAAAAAACTCAAAGCCTTCTTGGGCAGAAGTTTTACCTTGTAATGATTTAAAAAAGTGAACATCCGAACCACGGTAAGCTTCTGCTCTATGCTGTTCCCAATCTGCCTTTTGAGAAGCCTCATTGGTATATAACGACGTAAATTCGGCCAAACCACTAAAAAATACTTGGGCACCATCGTAGCGAAATTCATTCAACGAATAACGTATCTGATACCCTAGCCATTGGTTGTTGATTTCGAGTATGTCTTTGGCTTTGGCAGTGAGTACGTTTTTTTCTTCGCTAAACTCCAGTACCCACGGATTGACGATACGGCACTGGTTTTTAGCTAATTTGTCACCCAAAAACTGCTTTTCAAATTGCTCAAATTGTTGCTCCCAAACTTTGTCTTTTTTCTGAGATACTTTTACCTCTTCCAGCAATTTTTCATCTGTCAGCAACCTGACATCTAGTTTTAACTCCGTGTTGTTTTCAACGACAATTCTTTGGGTAAAAGGTTTGAACCCGACTTGACGAACGACGAGACTGTAGGTGCCGACAGGAATATTTTTTAGCAAATAGAACCCCTCCAAGTTTGTCTCGGACGCAATAGAGGTATTGTTCAAAAATACGCTCACAAAAGGCAATTTTTCGCCCGTCGTTGCCGCGCTTACCGTCCCCGAAATACGCTGCCCCCACACCCAAGCCGATGGCAGCACCACGAGCAAGAGAACAGCGATAAGTAGCGTTTTAGGATACATCGTTTTTAATCCATGTCCACTTCTTGGCCCAGAAAGCAATCCACCACATAGCGAATTGAGCTGAAAGAGTTGACAAGGGCTTGCCGCGCTTCCGCTTCGGTCATCCATACAATCTGCTCAATTCCTTCCTCGTGTTGCGGCGCCATTTTTTTATCATTGACGTTGCGCATCAAGTACCACTTTGTTCGTTTGAGGTATTTTTGATTATTTTGGCTGTAGGTATGCCACGTGGTACAAATTTTTTCAACCAATTCGGCTTTCACGCCTGTTTCTTCTTCTACCTCACGCAAAGCGGCTTTTTTGGACTTTTCGTCCTCGTCCAATTTTCCTTTGGGCAAATCCCAGCAACCACGCCGAAACATCATCAAAAACTGCTCGCCTTTGGTCACTACCCCACCCGCAGCTTTTACTACCGTAAACATCTTTTTGAGGCGCTTTTCAACGGCCTCTTTATCTTTTGGCACCAAATAAACCGACTGTAAATCAGGCAAATCGAAGTTGTTCAAAAAATGAAACAACTTTTCAACCGTGATGGGAGTGGCGTTTAAAATCAGCAAATGGCCGCGCAAACTAGCCACTTTCAACATCTCTAGGTTAGCATCCACTACCTTGTCAAAAGTGCTTCTATCGGGAAGCTTTTGGGCAGCCTTTTCGCTTAAAATTCGGATAGGTCGGTCTTTGATAAAAATAATCATTCTGCTATGGAAAGTAAAACTTGACAAAATTAGCAAATGCGATTGTTTTGGATAGCAAATAGTTTTGATAATTTTGCAATTGTACCAACCATCCCCCCTTCGTGGAACTACTTGTAATCGTTCTACTCGTTCTCATTAACGGAATTTTCTCCATGTCGGAAATCGCGCTTGTCTCATCGCGAAAGTCGAAATTGGAAACCGCGGCCCGCAACGGTGACCGTCAAGCCCAGCACGCGCTTGAACTTGCCAACTCTCCCAATCGCTTCTTATCCACAGTACAGATTGGTATCACGCTCATTGGTATCCTCAACGGGGTATTCAGTGGCGAACGTATTACAACTGATTTTCAAACGTACATCGAACAGTTTGAGTTGCTTAAACCCTACGCCCACAGCATTGCCGTTGGGGGTGTTGTTCTTTTTGTCACTTATCTCTCGTTGGTACTTGGGGAACTTGTTCCTAAACGAATCGGGATGGCCAACCCCGAAGCTATTGCCAAGTTTATGGCAACGCCAATGAATTGGCTTTCGACCCTTACGGCCCCGTTTATTTGGTTGTTGGCCAAATCGAGCGATTTGATTATGAAATTGCTGCGCATTAAGCCACAAAACCAAGCCATCACGGAGGAAGAAATTAAAACAATTATCCAAGAAGGAACCACGGGAGGTGCCATTGATGAAATCGAGCAAGAGATTGTTGAAAACGTATTTCACCTCGGCGATCGCAAAATTGTTTCATTGATGACCAATCGCCAAGAAGTGACTTGGCTAGATGCCGCCGATGAACCCGACGTGAATAGGGCAAAAATCTTAGAATCCAAACATTCGGTATATCCCCTTTGTAATGACGGAATCGACAATATTGTTGGTTTAATTTATGTCAAAGACTTGCTCGGCGAAGACCTCGACGGTCAGCTTCGACGGTTGGAGACGTTGGCGAGAGAAACTTTATACATTCCCGAAAATATAAAAGCGTACCAAGCTTTAGAAAAATTTAAGGAGCGACGCGTGCACTTTGGCATCATCGTCGATGAATACGGCGCCATGCAAGGCATTGCCACCCTCAACGACATTATGGACGTTCTGGTGGGAGATTTGTCAGAAACGAATGAATTTAACTACGACATCGTTGAGCGCGAAGACGGAAGCTTTTTGGTGGATGCACAGCTTCCTTGGGAAGATTTCCTCGACCACTTTGATATTGTGGTCGAAGACAACAAAGAACTGACTGGGTTTAATACCCTCGGCGGATTTGCCTTGCACATTATCAAGGATATTCCTGCCACTGGCGAACATTTTACTTGGCAGGAATATCGCTTTGAAATCATCGACATGGATAAAAGTCGTATTGACAAAATTCTTGTACAACGTACCCCTGACGAAGGTATTCTTTAACAACTGCAAACTTTTGCAATGTTTTTAGATGAGTTCAATACCTTGCTGTCGAAACGCATTTAAAGTGACGTCAGAAGGCTTTAAACTTGTTATCAAAATATCAATATCTTGTAAGTCGCATACCTTATAGGTTTCTACCGTATGCAGCTTTTCAGTAATGGCGCAAATAGCTACTTTTTTGGCTGCTTGCGCCATTTTCTGTTTTAAGACCGACTCTTCATAATGGCGTAGCGTAACGCCCACTTCGGGATCTAGCCCATTAAAACCCATCAAGTACAAATCCACCCGAATATGCTCAAGTTGCTTCATTACTTGATTTCCAATCGTGATTTGATAGCGTTTATGGTAAGTGCCTCCCAGTAAAATGGTCTCGATTTTGGGGTGCTCGTTCAATACCGCGGCCAAGGGTAAGCTATTCGTAATCACTGTCATTTCCAGATTTTTAGGAAACTGCTCCGCAATATGAAAATTGGTTGTCCCGCCATCCATGAGTATTGTCTGGTGATTGTAAAAAAGCTTTTGAGCTTTTCGGGTCAGCATCACTACTTCTTGCTGGTCGGCGCTGTAATTGTGCGTATTTTTAAACGATAAATACGAATTGGCCACCGCACCTCCGTGGACTTTCTTTAAAAGCCCCTTGTCTTCTAGCTCAATGACATCGCGACGAATGCTATCGTAGGAGACATTCAGCAATTGGCTCAACTCCAACAAATTGATTTTTTGGTCACGATTGAGCTTCTCAATAATGAGCCGTTGGCGTTCTTCTTTAATCATAGGTTAACGTGTCTGACAGGTATCCAAGTATCATTTGCAAAGTATTGAAAATTCTTTGCAAAAAAATGCAAAAAAAAGTTGCATTAAAACAAAAAGTTTGCATATTTTTGCAGTGTTGATTCAATCACAACTTGACCTATGATGAAAAAAACCTCGCGCTACCTTAGGGGTTTGTGTAGCTGCGAGGTTTTACAAGAATCTGTTTTAAAATGATGTGGATAGGAACGTCAGACCCAGCTGTTTCAGCTGGGTTTGTGTTTTTATCTACAGTTCACGAATACGGACATTGCGGTACCACACTTTGTCGCCGTGGTCTTGCAACGCAATCTTGCCTTTTGCAAATTTTCCAAATCCTTCCCAAGTCTTAAATTTACTATTGGCAACCAAGGCATCCCATCCTTCTCCTTTGGTTGGGAATGTCACCATTTGCTTGCCGTTCAACCAAAATGTTCCTTGTCCGTTTGAAATAACCATTTTAGCCTTGTTCCACTCTCCTGCGGGCTTCACGGCCGTCAGGTCTGCGGGTGGAATCATGTCATACAATGAACCTGCTTTGTGGTTACCATTTTTACCCGCAAATGAATCTGGGTGTTTGGCATCATCCAATACTTGCATTTCTGGCCCTGTGCTGTAAGGGCAACAATATTTTTTGTCTTCTACTACGCCCCACATCACGCCGCTATTGCCTTTTTCGGCGATTTTCCACTCCATTTCCAACTCAAAATTTTCGAACTCCTGGTCAGTTACTAAATCACCACCGCCTCTGGCAGTAAGGGTCATTGCACCATCTTCTACCTTCCATTTATCCGACACGGGCTGCCCTTGCTTATTAAAGTTGTGCCAACCGCTGAAATCTTTACCATTGAAAAGCTTTTGCCATTTTCCTTTTTTTTGCACAAATCCGCAGGTCAAAATAAGCGCTGCTGCTGCAAAAACGAGTGTGAATTTGAATTTTGTCATGATACTAAAAGTGATAAATTAAGAGAAACAAAAAATGAGTAGTCTTGGTTAAGACCACTCATCAAAAGGAATCTGTGCGACACCTATACTTATTTTACTTTATTTTTTAGCAGCTTGTGGCGCCATACTGTACTTACATTTCACTTTAATTACCTGCGCGATTTTCACAAAAACCATCTGTGGCACCTCTATATTGTGGTCAACCAAGGCAACGTCAAACTCAGAATTAAGAGAGATTGTTCCCTCAGCCACAGTGAGTTTTCCCTTGAGGGTGCGGGGTTTTGTCACTCCATGAATCGTTAAATCACCCGTGGCAGAGACGTCGTACGTACCGTTTTTAGTGTAATCAATTTTTTCTACCAACTTTCCTTTAAAAACGGCTTTGGGATACTTGTCCGAATCCATGTAGTTTTCGTTGAAATGCTCCTGCATCAACTTATTGGGAAAATCAAACTGCTTCATCACCATTTGCACGGCTACGTCTCCCGTTGCGGTGTTGATGATACTTACACTGTTCTTATTCACTGCCGAAATGTCCTCGACGGGGGTTTCTGAGAAGAAAGTGGTTTCTCCCTTATTGGTCAGATATATCCCCTGTGCTTGCAGCGAACCCACAAATAGCAGGCAGCCCAAGAAAAGTTTGATGCGTGTTTTCATAGCCATTCAAATAGGTTTGAGATGATTGTATGCTTTTATTTCATCATGCTTTTAGCTCTCTTGTCGAAGCTAAACGTACGCGACACATTGAATCCGTAGCGAATATCGCCTTTGCCCCAACTCCCCGCCGTATCACCAATAAACTGTTTTTCGACCATGCCTGATGAATTGGTAAAGTGGAGCTGGAAAACGTGCCCGCCCGTTTCGATGTCAAAGCCAATTGCCAACGAGTTATTGTACTTATCGCCAAGGTCATTGATAATATCTTGATCGCGGAAAGCCCAATAGTATTCGGCATTCAACGAGACGCGCTTACTGACTTTCATTCGTCCCCCAAAACCAAGGGCAAACAACGCGCGTTCTTGCGCAGCCGTAGCCACTCGATTGCGGTACAATAGCGTTGGGTTCAATTGCAGCGACAGCTTATCGTTAAATTTCCTTGCAATCAACAATTGCGTACAGTACGAGGTTTTGTCTTGGGTAGAAAGCGTCTTATCTTGGGTTTCGATGACTGCGCTAACCAAACCTGTGATAGACACGGGGATATTTTTTGTTCCACTTGCCTGCCGTAACAACTTGGCTTTCCCAAAGAAATCGTAGGTTTTTTGGACACTGCTACGCCCAACTCCAATCATGATGTTGTCGGTCAGGCCGTATTCAAACCCCAAACGGACAGTAGAATAATCAAGTCCAAACAAATTATAGGCACCCGAATTGAGGCGGTCAAAACGGTGGTGAATCAAAAAATCAAGGTGATTTTTCTTCACTGTTTCAACCGAATGCCCATTGATAATCCGTGTCCCTTTGAAGGTCGCAGAGGTATAGTCGGTTGTTTTGGGAGTTTCTTGCTCCAGCAATTTTGTCAAGTCATCTTGGGCATTTGCCTTGACCATACCTATCACTAGCCACAATAGGGCTATTTTAGCAACTACTTTCATAATCTGGGAATATCAAATGTGTTACAAGCTTTTTATTAATTGAGGAACTTCGGAAATTAGGCACTTACTGTGAGCGTATTGCCATTGGCACTTAGTTGAGCTTTATATACTGTCAAGGCTTTGGTAGCCGGTCCCACTTCTACAGCACCTGTTGTGCTAAATTCTGAACCATGATTGCTACAATAAAAATCATTTTGAGCCGAGCGGTAATCAATGGTTGTACCTTCGTGGGTACACGTTTTTGAAAGGGCAACGATGGTGCCTTTGGCATTGGCCACAATCACACTACCGACCACCACAAAGCGTCCATCCGTTTTTAAAGTTGAGTAGGTGCTTGACGTTAAATCAAGGGTAAAACTAATCGCTCCTTTGCTCAAATCCGCATTGCCTGTCAGTCCAGTAGTGCCTGTATTTGTCCCTGTGTTTGAGCCTGTTCCAGAAGTATCTGGGTCAACACTCCCGCTTGAGCAAGCCGTCAGGGTTGTTCCCATGCAGTAAAATGCCATTAACGCACTGCTACTAAGCCCCAAATTGCGCAAAAATTGTCCTCGTTTCATGGTTTGATTTTTCATGTTGAAAGAAAGATGGATTGTTGGTTAAAAACTCCTTTTGAACGTATTTACGAGTCTCCAACCGATATGGTTGCGTGAACGGCACTTTTTTTTATGCCTTGTAGCAAAAGAGAAGCAATTAAAACAACGAGCCTTGGATTACTTTAGGCTGAATACGAGGAGCTAAGAGTGCAAAGTGGCAGTGTTTATTTATTTGCTCAATCCAATAGCTCGACAGCTCGGGAGCATGAAGATTTTCACCACAGTGAACAAAAATGTAGGCGGTTGACAACCCCGTTTCAAACCAATTTTTTAAACGCTGTACCCATTCGTCCACCCTGCTGTAGTCGGTCGGGTGAAGTTCATTTCCCACAAAGCGGAGCGTAAGCGTTGAATTTGACAGGCCCATGTGAACCACATCGCGGCGGCCTGCCACATCCGACATGACTGTGCCCACGCCTAGCTCGTGCAGCATCTGCAAGGTTTCTTGCCAAATCATTGGTTGCGCAAACCAATCGGGGTGACGAAATTCGACCGCTATGGGAAATTTAGGGGGGAGTTGTTTCAAAAAAGCCATTAACACCTTGGATTGGCGCGCGTCAAAATACGGCCCTAGTTGAAGAAAAGTCATACCAAGATTAGCCTCTAAGCCCAACACCGACTTGGTAAATGCGTCGCTTAAAGGTTCACAACCGCGCAATTGGCGGTCGTGGCTTATTTCTTGGGGCCATTTGGGGCAAAACTTAAAATGAGCAGGTACTGACTCTTTCCACCGCTGAATGGTGGACTCCGACGGAATTTGGTAGTGCGTTACGTTTAATTCAATCGTATTGAACTGACGACTATAATGGTAAAGGAAATCTTTTTCTTTGGCTGTGGTGGGATAAATTTTCCCCACCCATTCTTTATTGGCCCAAATGGGTGGCCCAACAAATACTTGCTTTTCTCCCGCAATGGCAGTTCCTTTTAACACACTCTGATTGAAAACTGGGTCAGTGGGTAGCGCAAAATTAACCCCCGAAATATCCGTTAATTTTCCAAAATCCATGTAGGTATTCGCTTTAAAAAACCAAAAGCCGCTTTTTACAGCGGCTCGCCAATTTACAACAAAATGATGTTTATTATGTTTGATAAAACAGGCTATTTCTATTTCACTCGCTCGTCGTTGGTATAGACTCCAACTTCTTTGCGTCCATTACGGTGATAAAATGCGCCTTGTCCGTTGCGTTTTCCGTTGGCAAAGATACCCACAAATCGATCACCATCCACGTAATAGTACGTTCCCTTTCCATTGGGTAAATTATTTTGAAAAATTCCGACGTACTTATCACCATTGGGGAAATAATAAGCGCCGTAGCCCGCACGTTGGTCGGCCTGAAAATCACCTTTGTACTTCATTTTTCCGTCGGGATAGTATTGAACTCCAATGCCGTGGCGTCGCCCCATCCGAAAATCTCCTTCGTATCGCTCGCCGCTTTCGTGTACATAAATACCGTACCCATTTTCACAATTTCCCGCAGTACACCCTACCTTGTCGTCTTCTTCATCCTCCTCGTCATCGTCGGAAGCAGGAAACGAACCTGTGTTCGTAGAGGCGACAGTTACGGGAATTTTACTTTGATTTTTGGCCGTTAGGGGTGCTTCTGATTTCGACGGTGTGGCGGTCGTTGTTAGCCCTGCCGCATCCATCCAACCTTGCCGAATGGCGTCAATGCGGTATGTTTTGGCGGGATGAGAATATGTGGCTTTGTCGTCACCCAAGGTTTTGATGGCCACCAGCGACTCTTCTAAGGAAGCCCCAAGGCGCTGCATGACAAAACCTGAAAAACGGTCGGCTTCGAGTTCTTTTTGCGGACGCGCCCCTTTTCCATCAATGGTGTGGCCTTGTAAATGGTGCCCAATTTCGTGCGCTACAATACTGATGGCCGACCAGTCGGTGTGGGTTACGTTTTCAACGCGCTTCATAAACGCACCGTCATAAACGATGTAGCGCTGGCCGTCCACCACCGTCGCAAAGCAGTTTTCGGTGTTGGGACACTCGACCACGATAAAGTTTCGCAACAAGCCCACTTGCTTTAAGATTCGGTCCACGACCGCTTCGGCATGTTGGTTGGAGCGAAAGCTCAGGTAGTTACAAATGTCTTTGGGCGATTGGAGTTGTTTGAATCCAAAATAATGACAAACGAAGGCATCATCCTCCGAAGTGTCAGTTTTTGGGGTTGCCGCAGGAGATTGGGCAAACGAATAACTTGAAAGAGCTGTTAATAGGCAGATTAGGCGTTTCATAAGTGGTCGCAGTCAGGAATCGCATTATTGAAAAAACGATGGGTAGGTTCAAAAATTACATTCCCCTGAAAAAATAAAAACCTCTCCCAAAACTCAGGAGAGGCTTTCTGATTTCTCAAAATAGGTCAAGTTACTTTGCAGCAGCCAATGTCAAGTCGATAGCGAAATCATCATAAATCGCTTTGTCACCGATGTTAGCAAAGAATGTTTTTGAGCCATAACGAATATCCCACTTTGTACGGTCAAGCGTGATTTTTGCGTTAGCACTTACGCCTTTCGCATCTGCTTTCACTGTCGCAGGGAAAGTTACGCTTTGAGTAATTCCTTTGATTGTCAAATCGCCCGTGATGTTGATGTTAGCACCAGTTCCGTCCACTTTCTTGATGACGAATTTTGCTTTTGGATGCTTTTCTACCGAGAAGAAATCATCTGATTTTAAGTGACCCACCAATTTCGCGTTGTAACCTGCATCTGTCAAGTCATCACATTTGATGGTTGTCAAGTCAATTTCAAAAGAACCGCCAGTTACTTTAGCGCCGTCCACGTTCAACGAACCATTTGCCAATGCTACTGTTCCGTAGTGCTCACCAGTTACTTTTTTCGCGTGCCATTTTACCACACTTTTCGACGCATCTACTTTGTAAGCAACTGCTTTTTTCGAGCTATTTTTTTCAGTAGCAGAAGCACCGCTAACGGCCAACAAACCAGCTACCAACACACTTGCAATCATTTTCATTGTTTTCATTGTACTTAATTGTAGTTAAAAAAATTAGTGTTTATTGTGAATTTTGAAAGTTTTAAACGTTAAAAATGTACTAATTATAAACTAGGTTTATCGAATTAATAGGTTTTGATTTTACAACAGTTAAATGTGCAAAATTAGTTCGCATCAACCTATTCTTCGACAGATGGGCACTGGCCTTCTTCAGCAGCGCATGACCCTCGGAGGCGGTCAAGCAAGTCGCTTAGTGTGCTCGCTTCTTCTTCGGTCAACCGCTTCAACTGGTTTTCCCATTCTTGTTGCATGTTGTCCAGTTCCAACAAAATCTTTAGTCCTTCGTCAGTAACTACTACATCTACCGCTCGGCGGTCGCTGGGGCATTCTGTACGACGAACATAGCCTTTTGCCAGTAGTTTATCCACCAAGCGAGACGCGTTCGACATTTTGTCGAGCATCCGCTCAATGATGTCATTTACTCGTACTGGCTTCGGATGTTGACCTCGCAATATGCGTAATACGTTGTATTGCTGAGGAGTCAAATCGTAGGGCTTCAATAGACAAGCCTGACTATTTGATAACCAGTTTGTTGTATAAAGCAAGTTAATTGCGACTCGCTGATACGGGTTTTTAAACTTTGTTTGTTTGATGTCAGTTTCGATAGACATGGTACGTGTGTCATATTTGACGTTGCAAATATATGATGTATTTACATTATATGTCAATACATTTAATTTATTTTTTTAGAAAAAACTGAAAATAAAAATTTATCTCTTTGATAATCATCCAATTAGATAATTAACAAAATTTCAACAATTATTTTCTTTTTACTTAAACTGGACGATTTCAGGAGCCGAAATATCGAAATCCCTAAATCTTAACGGTGGGACTCCGTCGAAATTGGCCCGAAATGGCTGCCCAATGTCTGGGATTCCCGAATAAATACTCAGTCGAACCTGAAAAGTTGTAAACGTCAGGTTTTCGTTTCGGAACCTAAACCCAAGTCCATAGCCAGCAAAAGGTTTGTTTCGGAAGAGGTATTGTCCACTAAAGGCAGTCCATCCCAAATCGGCAAAAGTAAAAGGCGCAACCCTAAAACCCAAAAAATTGAGAGGGCTAAAGAAAACCGTCTCCGCACCAATGACCAATTTTCGGGTACCGCGCAGCTCGTCGCTGGAAATACCCCTAATGCCTTCGTTGCCACTTATGTTAAAATATTCATTGGCAAACCGATTGAACCCCCAAGCAAATTTGAGGTTGATAAAATGCCGCGCGTACCATTCTCCTCCAAAGCGATGCAATGGAGTAAAGTAATTGTTTTCGGTGCTAAAAACCCCTTGCTCGGTAGCGCCATCTTTTATGTAAGTGCCGATGTTGGTAAGGTTATATATGTACCCAATTTTAATGTAACGCGCCCTTGAATATTTTAAACCTATGTACTTTCGGTCGCCCAATTCGGCAGGGTCGCTGCCATAAACAAACGACACCAAATCTCCCACGGGTACGTCTTCAGTTCGGCCAAAACCATAGATAAGCAAATCGCGCTGGTATCGGCGATTAGAATACCCAATGCTCAACAAAGTGGGGCGGGTGTTTTGGAAAAGTTGGTTGGTACTATCGGTCACGCTGCGGTCACGATTATAAAAAGATTGGCGAGTATGCCGCAAAGCCACCACAAACCGAGCCCGTTCACGCAGTTTATCATCACCAAAAAATATACGAAAAGAGCGCCCCATCCACGCATCAAACAATACGTATTGCGACCAAAAATAATTCCTAACGGAGCGCCCAGTCAGGGAATCGAGGGTAAATTCAAACAACCGACGGTTGTAGTATCCCAATTCGATGGCTCCCGCATATTTCATTTGGGGGGTTAGGAAAGGACGATAGGCTTTAAAAGAAAGTTGTTTTTGGTCGCGCTGCACGTTGAGTATCCCCTCCCCTGCCACAAACGTTTTGCCAAAAGAAGGAATAAAATAGCGCCCAGCATATTCCAAACGCTGTCGTTCGTCGCGGCCGTTGTACGAAACCGTATTTTTGAACGACTGCCCCAGGCCGCGAAAATTTCGTTGTTCTATGCCAATCGTAAAATTATCAAAATTTGAAGCTGACCCATCGGGCAGCAGCGACCACAAATCTTGGGTATAAACGTGGACATCGACGGCATCTTTGGCATTGCGAAAGGGTACAATGACAATGCGTGCGTCGTGAAAAATCCCCTGTTGGCGCAAATAACGCTCGTTGTCGCGCATTTTTTCGGGGTCAATAACGTCGCCTTCCTCAAAAAAAAGATAATTTCTTAAAATGGTTCGTTCGCGGGTACTTCGGTGCAATTTATTTCCTGTTCGTTCAGTCCAATTTCCTGGTACTTGTAAGGTATCATGCACACTGTAACCAAAAACATCTAAACTATGGATATGGATTTCGCGAATCCAACGACCCGCAAACGGCAAATGCGGGTTTTGTTCCATTTGGGCCACTTGTCCCGAGTCGATGTGCCGATCAATATCTCGAAACAATACACTATAAAACGTCTTGGGAATCACCTTTTTAGCCGTTTTTCCAAAGGCGGTATCTTTGGCGGTGGGGGCATCTAGTTTCGCTTTAAAAAGGCTATCAATGGGCAGAGAAACGCGCATTGTATCTTTGACTTTTGTCGTTTTTCGGGGGTCAGGACGTTCAATAGCGGGCTTCTGCGCCAGCGACGATGCCGTCATCAGCACAAATACCACCCACAAAAGTCCATTTTTTATCATAAAAGCCATTTCCCTTACCACCACTTGCGATTCGTAGTACTACATACGAGTAAATTCAGTTGAAAATTAAAGAAACTTAGTCAAAATCATTACTCTTCTGCGAATTTTTAGAAACAGCTTTGCAGTAAACTTCTGAAAGTTGGCAGATAGTTTTTACTTTTGCCCTCGCAAAAGGCTAACGTTTGAATGTTTTCAAAGCTACTCATTCTTCTTTTTTTGCCCTTGGTTAGTTGCCTAGGGCTGTTGTCAGTAGGCAAAAAAGCCAATGCTTGGGCAGGTTGGGTCGCATCCTTTGTTTCTCTCCTCGGGCTTGGTATCTCTCTTTATCTGTTTCAATCGTGGGTACATGCTCCGCAGCAATTTGCCGTTGAGTGGTTTCAGCTCAAAGAAAAATCATTTACGTTATCGCTTCAAACCGACAACCTTACGCTCATCATGCTTGTTCTTGTGCATTTTGTGGCGTTGTTGGTTCAGCTTTTCTCCATCAGCTACATGCACGACGATGCGGGTCGTTGGCGGTATTTTGCCTTTTTGGGCGTGTTTGTCTTTTCGATGTTATTGATTGTGCTCGCTGGCAACCTATTTTTAATGTACGTAGGTTGGGAATTAGTGGGTTTGTCTTCCTATTTATTAATTGGATTTTGGTACGAAAAACCACGAGCCGTTTGGGCGGCAAAAAAAGCTTTTATCCTCAACCGAATTGGCGACGCGGGCTTTTTAATGGGAATTTTGCTCTTATTTTGGTATTTCGGAACGAGCGAACTATCAGTGCTAAATTCGCAGTTGGCGGTTAACAGTTTACGGTTTACAGTTTCTAATAATGAATTGACACTCATTGGCTTGCTGCTTTTTTGTGGAGCGGTAGGAAAATCAGCACAATTTCCCCTTTCGGCTTGGCTGCCCGATGCCATGGAAGGCCCAACGCCCGTTTCGGCACTGATTCACGCCGCAACCATGGTGGCAGCGGGGATTTTTTTGTTAGCAAGAATTTATTTTTTATTGACGCCCGATGCCCTTACCATCATCGCCCTCATTGGCGGAATTACCATGGTGATGGGTGCTTATCGCGCCATTTTTCAAACAGACATCAAAAAACTTTTGGCCTACTCCACCATTTCACAATTAGGTTTGATGGTACTCGGAATGGGGATTGGCGCGCGCGAAGCGGCTTTGTTTCACTTATTAACCCACGCTTTTTTCAAAGCAGGGCTATTTTTGTGCGCAGGAGCCGTCATCCACGCGGTGCATACACAAGACATGCGAAAGATGGGCAATTTACGCCCCAAAATGAAAATCACCTTCATTGCTTATTCGATTTGCGCGGCTGCATTGGCAGGCTTACCGTTCTTTTCGGGCTTTTTATCGAAGGATGCGATTTTGGTAGAAGCATTTGCCTGGGCTTCGCAACGAACTGCTATTGCGTACGTGTTACCCGTTGCAGCGCTTCTTTCAGCTGGATTAACGGCCTTTTATATTACGAAACAATGGCGTTTGGTCTTTCTATCCCGACCTGCCTCCGAAACGGTGGTTCACTCGCCTGACATACACGAAGCCGATAAGCTCATGCAGCTCCCGATGGTTTTGTTGGCAGGATTGTCGGTTTTTGTGTGGTTTTCGGTCAACCCTTTAGACGCCGCACACGGTTGGTTTTTCCAACTTTTTCCTAGCAAATTTAGCCATGAATGGCATACTATTGTTGCTACTTTATCAATAATTGTCGCAGCAATAGGCATTAGTTTGGGATACATTTGTACTTTTAATCACAACATTCCAGCTCTTGTTCAGCAATTTGGAACCTTGCACGATGCCATCAAAAAAGCATACGAACAAGGGTGGGATTCGGTCAAGCATCAACTCCAAATTCTGAGGGAGCATGACCCCGAAACGGAGCAGTTTTTGTTTTTAATAAGTCCTCTCCAAAAAATTGGACAATGGCTGTATCATCTCGATAGTAAAATTGTGGATGTAACCGTCAATGGATTTGCTTATTTAACCGTCATTATCGCTCATATTATTGGTCGTTTTGACCGAATGGTCATCGATGGAGGAGTCAACGGTGCGGCCTGGCTGGCAAGGTTTGTCGGTAGCCGAACCCGCAACCTCCAAAATGGCCAAGCCCAATCTTATTTTGTAGTCGTTCTCGTAGGAATTATCGCTGTTATCCTGTGGGTACTCCACTGAAACTAAGTTATGAAGATACCTTATCTACTTTCTTTTTTTGTATTTCACCCCTTGGTAGGGACGATTGCTATTCTCCTGATTTCTAACCGTTTCAAACACACGTACAAATGGATTACGTTGTTTTTTACGGCTTGTCAAGTACTTGTATCGGGGGTTTTATACGCCATGTACGACCCTTCCAACCCAGCCCCCCAATTTGTAGAAAAAGCAGATTGGATTACGCTTTCGTTGGGCAAGATGGGCACCGTTTCTATTGATTACCTGCTCGGAATTGACGGTATCAGTTTTCCGATGGTCTTACTTACGTCGATAGTGATGCTCGTGGGAGCGATTTCCTCTTGGACTATTGACAAACGCGAGAAGGCTTATTTCTCCTTGTATTTACTATTAACTACCAGTATCACAGGCTGTTTTATCGCCCTCGACTTCTTTCTGTTTTTCCTCTTCTTTGAGTTTATGCTCCTGCCCATGTATTTTTTGATTGGGCTGTGGGGAGGACCCCGCCGCGAATATGCGTCGATTAAGTTTTTCCTTTATACGCTTGTCGGTTCTTTGCTCATTCTGATTGTAATGATTGGGCTGTATTTGTCGGTTATCGACCCTGTTGAGTCAGAATTAACCCAAACGTTGGTACACACCTTCGACCTTCGTTACATGACAGATATGCGCAACTACTTGCCCAACAGCTTATTATCATTGTCGGGCGAGGTTTATTTATTTGGAATTCCTTCGCGAATGCTGGCCTTTTGGTTGTTGTTTCTTGGTTTTGCCATCAAACTTCCCATTGTCCCCTTGCACACGTGGCTACCCGACGCCCACGTGGAGGCCCCAACGCCTGTATCGGTGGTGCTTGCGGGGATTTTGCTAAAAATTGGGGGCTACGGTTTGTTGCGAATCGCCTACCCTATTTTTCCTGATGCAGCCAATGAATATGCCTTCGTCTTGGCACTTTTGGGCGTCATTTCCATTGTTTACGGCGGTTTTAATGCCCTTGCCCAAAACGACCTTAAAAAAATGATTGCCTATTCGTCGGTGTCGCACATGGGTTTTGTGGTACTCGGAATTGCTTCGCTTACGTCGGAAGGTATCAACGGTGCCATTTATCAAATGGTAAGCCACGGGGTGCTTTCGGCCATGTTATTTTTGGTGGTGGGCGTCCTGTACGACCGTACCCACAACCGCCTCATCGACAGCTACCGTGGACTGATTGGCCCAATGCCTGTTTATACTGTGCTTACGGGAGTGGCCTTTTTTGCTTCGCTGGGTTTGCCAGGGTTTTCGGGCTTTGTGGGCGAACTATTCACCCTCATGGGAGGTTTCAAATCGGCAGTAGTTCCAACTTGGGTAGCAGCCCTTGGCACCGTAGGCATTATTTTAGCCGCCGCTTATTTCTTATGGACACTCCAACGGATGTTTTTGGGGAAATTATGGGCCAAAAATCAAGACGATTTGGCGGTTTTGTATGACCTCGATGCACGTGAAAAATGGATGTTGGTGCCGCTTGGATTGTTGGCGTTCCTCATCGGGATTTTGCCCAATAGCCTCTTCCAGCTTTCGGACAAAACAGTGAGTCAATTGCTCAAGGTTTTTGAATAAACAGGGGCGAGTTGTGAGCAACCCTTAACACAATCAGAACAATACATTGGTCAGGTTGTGAGCAACCTGACTCACATACGCCCTCAATTCCACCATTTTAGTTTAAAAGTCCAAACCGTTCCTATCAGTATAGGAAGAAGGATATTCATACACCAAAGCGTCAGCGTTACTGCTAAAATACGCGCGGGTTCGACGTCGTAAAAGCTAAAAACGTAAAGGGAAGAAGCTTCTCGAATACCCAAATCGCCCAAAAAATTGAGGGCAGGAATGAGGGTTTTGGCAAAAAATACCAGAAATATACCCGCTATGGCAACATCGAAAGGGAGATTTACCTCAAAAAGCCAAAGTAGCAACGCAAACTGTAGGGTAAAAACGCCATAACGCAGGATTGCCCAACGAAACGCTTGACCAATTTCGGATAGTGTATATTCAGCAATGACTTCTACGTAAGGATCCACCCATCGAAACAATCGAAAACGAACCAAGAATTGCTCCGCTTCGCCGCGTTTGGCCATCAATACCACACCAAAAACAAGGGTCATCACCAAAACCAGCAGAAGCAATAGCTGCGGCCATTGTTGTAAAGTAGCTTGATGATATACCCAAAAACCCCAACCCAACGTGCCAAAAAACAAGGACACAAAAAACTGTAATCCATTGGAAAGCAGCGCTGCCCCTACCCCCGACAGGCGTTGGTGACTTTGTAACGAAAGTACCCTTCCTGCCGCATCACCGACGTTGTTGGGCATCAAAAACCCCAGTGCAAGTCCCGAAAGTACCCCTTGAAAGGCTTGTCCAAAGCTGATTTTTTCAATTTTTTGGGCCAAAAGTTGCCATTTACGGCTTTCGCAAGCCCAGTTGATGGGGGTCAGGAAAAGGGCGAATCCGAGGATTCCCCAATGCCCTTGCTGCAAATGAAAACGCAGGAGCCGATATACTTCCCCTAAACTTTGTCCTTTGGCCTCCACACTGACGTACAGGTAGAGCAGCATCCCCAAAAAAAGGAGCCATTTGAACACCCAAGTGATTTTTTTGAGCGAAGAAAGCCGAGAAAACCACGAAGGGCTGTTACTTTGCGTCATGCAAGATCAACAATCAAATCTGACTGAAAAAATTATTTTAGGGATTGACCCTGGAACCCGTATTGCAGGATACGGTGTCATTCGTATTATCGGTGCTCGTATCGACTTACTTCAATACGGCGTCCTAAAACTCGACAAATATAGTAGCCATGAACTAAAACTGAAGAAAATTTTTGACCGTATCACCCAACTTATCGAGGAATTTTTGCCCGATGAAATGGCCGTCGAAGATCCTTTTTACGGAAAAAATCCCCAGTCGATGCTCAAATTGGGGCGTGCTCAGGGTGTAGCGATGGCCGCTGCGCTCAACCGAAACATTCCGATTGTGGAATATTCGCCCAAGACCGTAAAAATGTCGGTAACGGGCAACGGCAATGCGTCTAAAGAACAAGTGGCTTTTATGTTGGAAAGTATCCTAAAAATGCCACTACAGCCCGAATACCTCGACGCCACCGACGCCGTCGCCATTGCGATTTGCCATCATTACCACGCCAACGCCCTACCATCGGCAGCCGCCAAAAAGAAAGGCGCAAAAAAAGGCGGTTGGTCAGCCTTTGCCAGCGAAAATCCAGGACGAATCAAGTAATTTTTTCCACCTTCCCGAAAGTTAACTGCCACCTTCCCGAAAGTTTTGAACTTTCGGGAAGGTAGAAGGAAGGTGGGGAAAAACATCTACGAACTCGCCACGCGAACCACTGGAACAATGATTTAAGCGTATAGTACAGGTCTTTTAACCTTTACTCGTATGCCACCGACTACAACACCTCCTACCGCGTTTCAGCTTCCGTACGTTGCTCGTTTGGGTTTCGTATTGCTCAGTGTCACATTATTGGTGTACTGGATGCATATTTTGGGGTCTATTGTTACCCTGCTGCTCTTCTCCATCATTTTGTCGATGGCCATGTTTCCCCTTACCAAATGGCTCGAAAAAAAGGGACTTCCGAGTACGTTGGCCATCACCCTCGCTATTTTAGCGTTTACGGCCGTTTTTGTAGGGATTGGCTTTGTGATTGGGTACGAGGTCAACGAATTTATGCAAATGCTCCCTCAAATGCTTTCCAAAATGGAATCGTGCGCGGCGCAGATACAGCAATGGGCGTACGAGCATTTGAAGATTTCGCACAAAATGCAAGTGAATAAGCTGCAAGAATATACCCAAAATCTAAGCTCCAAAAGCGGCGATATGGTTGGTTCAGCCGTTACGACCACGGGCTCAATGCTCGGAATGCTCGCGATAGTTCCCGTTTTTATCTTTTTTGTGTTGTATTACCGCAACATGCTTACGCAGTTTTTGTACAAGGTTTTTAGCAACACCCCAAAGTCAAAGCTGAACGGCGTTTTTAGCAAAATTTATGAAGTCGTACACAATTACCTCTACGGCCTGTTTCTGGTAACGCTTATTGTAGGTACGCTAAACTCGATTGGTTTATTGGCTTTGGGTATTCAATCAGCCTTTTTCTTTGGTTTTTTGGCGGCCATTTTGCTCATCATTCCATATTTTGGGATACTCATCGGTTCTATCCTGCCCATTGTGGTAGCGCTTGTTACCAAAGAATCACCCATGTATGCACTTGGTGTGGCTGGCATCTTTTTCTTTGTCCAAATTTTAGAAGGAAATTTTATTACGCCCTACATTGTAGGCTCCAAAATTAGCATCAACCCACTGGCGGCCATTGTCGCGCTGTTTCTTGGCGAAATGCTGTGGGGCATTGCTGGAATGGCCCTCGCCTTGCCACTTACGGCCATCTTGAAAGTCATTTTTGACTCGGTTTCTTACCTAAAACCCTACGGTTACGTCTTGGGAGAACCTGAGGTGGACAAAGAACGCGAACTAAAAAGCACCAAAATCCAGGCCCTCGAACGAGAACTGGTAGAAACCATCCACGAAACTACCGATGAAGTAAAGGCTATTTTCCACAAGAAAAAACCTGTCAAAAAAGCATCGTAATATCGGGGAATAAATTCCCCATTTTTTACCCAATATTGGTAGCAAATGGGCTTGGCATACGATTTTTATATTAAATAGCAAGACTCTAAACCACTAGAAAACAGCAAATAGGCCATGAAAACAATTGAAATCTCAGACATACAAGCAAGTACCATTGCAGGCATGGGAGCCGTACCACATTCGGAAGGTGTTTCGTTTCGGGTTTGGGCTCCCAACGCCAAAGCAGTATCGGTAGTTGGAGATTTCAACAGTTGGAACAAGGAAGCAACGCCCCTTTCGCACGAAGAAAATGGGTATTGGTCGGTCAATGTTCCAGACGCAACAATTGGACAGGAATACAAATACGTGCTTTTCACGGAGGTTACAGAATTGATGCGCAACGACCCTTATGCCCGACAATTGACCAATTCGGTTGGCAACAGCATCGTGCATGACCCACATTTTGATTGGGCAAATGATGACTCATTTCAGATGCCCAACTGGAACGAAATGGTCATTTATGAACTGCACATTGGGACTTTTAACGTAAAAGGGGAAGGTCAAATTGGCGATTTTTATTCAGCCATCGAACGCCTCGACTACCTTAAAGCACTAGGAATCAATGCTGTAGAAATTATGCCCATTGCCGAATTTCCTGGCGGGTACTCGTGGGGGTACAACCCTGCGCATCCTTTCGCCGTAGAATCGGAATATGGTGGGCCATTGGGGTTAAAAAGTTTTGTAAAAGCCGCCCACGAAAAAGGCATTGCCGTTATTTTGGACGTCGTTTATAACCACTTTGGCCCCACTGACATGGACTTATGGCAGTTTGACGGCTGGAGTGAGAACAATCTTGGAGGAATTTATTTTTACAACGATTGGCGAGCCACTACCCCTTGGGGAGACACGCGTCCCGATTACGGTCGGCCAGAAGTACGCCAGTATATTCGTGACAATGCCCTCATGTGGCTCGAAGAATATCGTTTGGATGGCCTCCGAATGGACATGATTCCGTACATGCGGAATGTCAACGCCGACGGCAATCCCGATAACGATTTAGCGGAAGGTTATTCATTGATCCAGTGGATTAATTCGGAAATCAGGGAAAAATTTCCCCACAAATTTACCGTTGCCGAAGACCTCCACACCCTTTCATCCATCACCGATAGTGTATCAAACGGTGGGCTTGGGTACAGTAGCCAATGGGATGCACAATTTGTCCACCCCGTACGAGAGGCCATCATTGCGATGCACGATTCCGACCGAAACATGGATGCGATTGCCCATGCCATTACGCACAAATACAACAACGACGCTTTTCAACGGGTCATTTATACCGAATCGCACGATGAAGTGGCCAACGGCAAGGCGCGGGTTGTTCAGGAAATTGCGGGTGAAGGCGACGTCGATAACTGGTATGCCAAGAAACGTTCCATTTTAGGAGCCGTGCTTACGCTCACATCGCCAGGCATTCCGATGCTTTTTCAAGGACAGGCATTGCTCGAAGACAAATGGTTTGATGATACCGACCCAATTGATTGGAATCGGCTTTCGGCCCACAAAGGTATTGCCAAACTTTACCGAGATTTGATTCATCTAAGGCTCAACAAACACCAAACTACGGCTGGGCTTTCGGGACAACACGCGATGGTATTGCACCTTGACCATGAACGTAAAATTATCGTCTTTTATCGTTTCCGAAACGGTGGCTACAACGACAACACCCTTGTTATCATTAACTTTTCGCAAGAACCCGCCCACGATTTTGGCATTCGTTTTCCCCAAAGAGGGCATTGGCGACTGCGTTTCAACAGCGACTGGGACGGCTACGACGCCGATTTTGACAACCATTTTACCAGTGATTTCATTGCTGTTGGGGTCGAAGACTCCAAACATTTATTGGTCCAAGTTCCCTTGGGAGCCTATGCTGCCCTCATTTATTCACTCGAAGAATAACATACTATTTCACTCATAAACATCACAAAATCATGAAAAAAGCAACCATCATCGTCGCCGCCATGTTGGCATTCGGAACCATCTCATTGTCAAGCTGCTCACGCGAAGAAAAACGCGACGTAGCCGACAACGTACAAAATGCCCAAGATGAGGTAAAAGATGCGGCTGATAACGTAGCCGAAGACGTAAAAGAAGCCAAAGAAGAAACGGCGGAAGAAATAAAAGAAGCCCGTGAAGAGCTATCGCTTAAAATTGAAAATCGCCGTCAAATCATCAACAGTGAGCTTGACGAGCTAAACGCAAAAATCAAAAAGGCGTCGGCCAAAGAAAAGGATAAATTAGAGGCAAAACGTGACAAGTTGAAAGAAAACTTGAACGACCTAAACGACGATTTGGCGGAAGTAAAAAAAGACGTTAAGCGCGACTGGAAACAGTTTAAACGCGACCTTAACGACCGCATTGACGCTATGCAAAAAGATTTTGAAAACTAGCCATTACACCCCAGTCCAGCTCCACAACGGAGCTGGATTTTTTCACTTCCTCTCATGAAACTCCAAGGCCAAAGTACCCTCATTTACCAAATTCCCCAGCCTGTTCCTGTTCAGATGATGCTTCGTCCGTATCGCCACGATGGGCAATCTATTGTAAAAGAGCAGTTTAGCATCCAACCAAGCGTACCTTTTACCGAATACATTGATGCTTACGGCAATCAATGTCAGCGTGCGATTTTACCCGCTGGCGATGTCACTATCACGACCGACGTGGAGGCACTTGTGCAGCCTTATTTGGCGCCAGCCATTCCTCTACCCGTTTATATTCCTGTAGCCGAGCTTCCCAATGAAGTGATGATGTATTTGTTGGCTAGTCGGTATTGCCAATCCGATTTAATTGATATTCAAAATCTTGCCAGAGAAATTGTTGGCAATAGCGAACTAGGTTATGCCCAAGTGGAAGCAATAAGGACATGGATTAATCAGTCGATTAGCTACCAATATGGCACCACCAACGCTACTACCACAGCCCTCGATACGGCGCAACAACGCGTGGGGGTTTGCCGCGATTTCACCCACCTTGCCATTGCACTGTGCCGCAGTTTGTCCATTCCAGCCCGCATGACGGTCGGCTTTTTGGACCAACTCGAATACATGGATCTGCACGCGTGGTTTGAAGCGTATGTCGGTAATCAATGGTACACCTTTGATGCTGTTCAACCGCAAACGCAAGGATGTCGGGTCGTACTTGGCTACGGCCGCGATGCCGCCGACGTAGCCATGGTAACACAGTTTGGAGCGGCCAATCTGCAATCGCTCACGGTCAACGTACAAGTTTTTCAAGAATAATAAGGTTTCCGCTTTTTATATGTTTCGAAAGCTGCATCAATTTTGGTGTAGCTTTTTTTGTGGCCATTTGGGAAAAACGGGGAAAATATTCTACAATTTTCCCTCACCCACAACTCCAACAAAAACTACATCAAAATACTGAAAATCAATTACTTAATATAAAATTTAACAATAACTGGAACAGCTTTTTTAGCTTTTACTGCGTCAATCTTTAACATCAACACAGTATGAAAACGAGCATCATCACCTACTTACTTTGTTTCGGATTAGTAGCACCGAGCCTCTATATACCATCGCAAGCCCAAACGTCGTCGAAGAAAAAAACGACCAAAACCAAGCTCAAAAAAACGCAGTCAGGCGCTTTGATTGGTGCAGGAGCAGGAGCGGTTATTGGAGGAATCATTGGTAAAAACAACCGAAATACCGCCATTGGGGCCATCATTGGGGCAACCGTCGGTGGCGCAACGGGTGCCATCATCGGGCAGTCGATGGACAAGAAAGCCGAAAAACTTCGCCAAGATTTGGGTCCTGATACTAAAGTAGAACGCGTTGGAGAAGGGGTAAAACTCACGATGAACGACCAACTCCTGTTTGACTTTGGCTCGGCTAAGCTCCGTCCCGAAACACTCGGTAATTTGAGAAAAATGGCCGCCACTCTCAAAAGCGACGACCACACCAATTTGCTCATTGAAGGAAACACCGATAACGTGGGTAGCGAAGCCTTCAACAAAACCTTGTCAGAACAACGCGCCGCTGCCGTATCCAATTTCTTGGTAAGCGAAGGTGTTGCCTCAAATCGGGTAAAACTGATTGGTTTGGGCGAAGCAAATCCCATAGCAAGCAACACATCTGAAACGGGACGCCAGCAAAACCGTCGGGTAGAAATTGGAATTTTTGCCAACGAAAAATTAAAACAACAAGCCGCTCAATCGGCCTTTAATGCCCAATAATTACCATACCTAACTTATTTTAACATACCAAAACCATGAGAACTCGCCTCTTCATCATCGCTTTAGTGGCCACCCTAAGCACAGCCTTTAGTGCTTCTGCCCAAGATTACCGCACGGCCGTGGGACTACGTTTAGGTTCTACCAACGGCATCACCATCAAGCACTTTACCAAGCGTAACGTAGCCCTCGAAGGAATTGTTTCTACCCGTTGGCGGGGTGTAGGTCTGACGGGACTTATCGAAGGGCACACCCGCTTTTTGGGAATCAATCGCCTCAATTTCATCTATGGCGCAGGTGGTCACGTCTATATTTGGGGGGAAGGAAACCGTGGCTATGCCCCTTACCAACGGTCTAGCATCGCAGGACTAGATGCCATTTTAGGACTAGAATACAACTTCCGTGAAGTACCCATCAACATCGGCATTGACTGGAAACCAACCCTCAATTTCAGCGTGGACAACGGGTTCTGGGGCGACGAAGCCGCTATTTCTATCCGATATACATTTTAGTGAAACGGGTCATTCACGACCCGCTTTTGCCCAAATTCAACCATTATTAAACATTAAAATCAACAATCGCCATGAATCGCAAACACATCATTTTAGCCATCGCTTTTGTAGCATCAGCCCTTACTTCATTCGCTCAAGACTCCGAAAACAGAGCAAGAACAGGTATCCGTGGTGGTCTAAACGCCTCGAATATGTACATCGATGAAGTTACCGACCGCAACCCTCGCTACGGCTTTCACGCCAGTTTATTTACCCAATTACCTTTGGTGAAAAATAAATTGTATCTCCAACCCGAAATTGGGTACAGCAACAAAGGAACGACGGCCAGATACAACGTTCTCAATACGTTTCAAGGAGAAAATACTTTTAGCCTCGATTATGTAGAAGTTCCTGTGTTGCTAACGTATAAAATTGGCAATTTTGTTGACCTACACGCGGGTGGTTACGGGGGCTATTTGCTCAATGCCAACACCAAAAGTAAAAGCGATGTAGGATCCACTCAAATCGAACTCGGCAAGGGCAATTTCAACGAAATTGATTACGGACTTTCGGCAGGTTTGAGCATCTATTTTGGCAAATTAATGATTGGTACTCGCTACAATTACGGGCTTCGTCCAGTAGCAACGAGCGATGCCGCCAAAGTATTTATGGGTAACGCCAAAAATTCCGTGGGACAAATCAGCGTAGGTTTTACGTTCTAGGCAATGCTGTTGGGGAGGATGCTTACATCCTCCCCACACCGCTAGTATCCTCCCCACACAGCCAACATCCTATCCACTGCTACGAGTACCTCAGTTTCTCTTCATCTAGGTCAATTCCGTGCAACAGTTTTCGCACAATTTCTTCGTCGATTTTATCATCTGTATTGTTTTTATTTTGCAGCCAAAGCCGCTGTTGTTCCAATACATCCAAGTAAATGCGCTTGGTTTCTTCGGTCAGTTCTTCAGGTTCCTCATGGCTTTTTTGTTCCCACAATGCCACTTTAGTCCGTAGTATTTCATTCGTAACGAGGTGTTTACGATAGTTTTGGTGGAAATAGTGCAACGAATGTTCAGCCATTCCCCTTTTTAGCATTGCTTCGGTTTCTTCTTCGGGCAAATAATCCCCATAATCAGGCAGTTCCAACTTTTTAATCAGCCACGGCAACGTAAGCCCTTGGAGTACCAACGTCGTAAGAATCACCACAAACGTCATGAACAAAATAAGGTTTCGGTGGGGAAAAGGAACGCCATTTACCTCTACAGGAATGGAAAGCGCCGCCGCCAACGACACCACGCCCCGCATCCCTGACCAAGACAATAAAACGGGGGCTTTCCAGCCTGGATTGGGGTCGGCTACTTGTATAAAATGACTCATTATTTTGGTCGTAACCACAGCGCCAAATGAAGCGATAATCCGCCCAATAATAAGCACGGCGGTAATGACCAAGCCGTATCCAATGGCCAACGGGAGCGCAATTCCTTCTTGCTTGAGCCCTTCGTGGATTTCGGGCAAGTCCAAACCAATCAGTAAAAAGACCACGCCGTTGAGCACAAAAACAAAGCTTTGCCACACGTTTACCCCCCGTAAACGTGACGAACTTGAGAGAAAAATATGTCTGCGGTTGGCCAATAACAACCCACCACTCACGACCGCCAAGACCCCCGAACTGTGGACTTCTTCGGCCGCGATGTACATCACATAAGGCGTCACAAACGAAAGTACAATGTCAATGTTGGCGTCGGTAGGCAATAGTTGGTGGGCTTTCATAAACAACCAACCTACCGCTAATCCAATCACCGAACCCCCAATGACCATCCACCCAAAACTTAACGCCGCCTCGTGCCAAACAAACTGTCCCGTGGCGACGGTGAGCATCGCAAAACGAAAGATAATCAGCGAGGAAGCATCATTGAGTAGGCTTTCTCCTTCCATGATGGAGGACATTCGTCGTGGAAGTTTCACAAATTTTAAGATGGCACTGGCACTTACTGCATCGGGCGGGGAAACAATACCACCCAACAAAAAGCCCAATGCCAACGAAATGCCAGGAATGCACCAATTAGCCACCAACGCCACCGAAAAGGCCGTTAAAAATACCACAACGAATGCAAAACTGCCGACAATGCGCCTCCAACGCCACAGTTCTTTCCACGACATGGCAAAGGCAGCATCGTACAACAACGGCGGCAGAAAAATGATAAAAATTAGCTCAGGTTTGATTTGTATTTTTGGGATACCAGGAAAAAAACTGATGATTAAGCCCGTGATGACCAACAGCACAGGATAGGCTACTTTTATCTTGTCAGCCAGCATAATCAGTAACAAAATGACGACAATCAGCGCGAGAAAAAAAGGAAAATGTTCAATCATAGATGTAAGAGGTTTGTTGCTTGATGGGTAGGTGGACGTTCAAATGTACATAAAAATTAAAATTACACCACTCATCAAATAATCGGTTGTCGGCAATGGATAAGTACTTTATTTGAAAAATTATCGCTTTAAAACGCCATGGTTCATTTATCGGAGCAAACCAAAAATGTATTGGAGGGAGTCAATTTCCGCAACAATTTGCTGGTGGTTTCGTCATTGAAAGAATTTTACCATCCCATCAAATCACACGGTTTTGCCATTAAATACGTGCTCAACGGGGTCGAGCATTATACCCTCAACGGGCAGGCGTATCCCGTGGGGGCGGGCAACTATTTGCTATCTAACAATACCAGCGATGGTCACGTAGAAATAGACAAAGGCGAATTTGTGAAAGGAATTTGCATCAATATAGTCCCTGAATTATTGGCCGACGTCGTAGCCAGTCGCCAGCGACCAGATACGGCTTATCCCGACGCGAATTTAGGCCATTTTTTTAGCTCACATCTTTTTTTGGAACAACAATACTCGGCCACCAACACCCGCTTAGGGCACCTATTACGGCAACTTCATACAGATTTTTTACAGAATGACTTATTGAACTCCCCCATTGAAAACGATTTTTTTTATACGCTTTCGGAGCTAATCGTTGCCGACCAAATACCTGTTTTTAAGCAACTTCATGCCATCCCCAGCCTTAAACCCTCCACAAAGAAAGACCTCTATCGCCGACTTCATCGGGGCAAAGAGTGCATCGACGCGCTTTTTCAATTTCCACTAGCCATCGAAACCGTCGCTACCGAGGCTTGCCTTTCAGAGTATCATTTTTTTCGTCTTTTTAAACAAGTTTTTGGCCACACTCCCCACCAATACCTCCACCAAAAACGCCTAAATCATGCCGCTCAGTTGCTTGGTCGCGAACGAGCATCGGTGACTGAAGCAGCAATAGCCTCTGGTTTTGCTGACATCCATTCCTTTAGCAAAGCTTTTAAAAAACACTTTGGCATTTCCCCAACCAGTTGGCTGCAAAAAGAAAGTTACTAACCCTAAGTTTCTGCGTGCCTCTGTGTTTTTTCAATCTGTGAGTATCTGTGGGATACAATTTATTTGCTCCATAAAAAGCCGTCATTTTTACAGGTTAAACGCATTTAAAGAAACAGCCTCGGAGAGGCGAAACATTTGTAGAAAATGTAAATACCCCCTTCCCAAAGCCCCATCGGAGCTTTCTACTAAGATATGGCTCCTCTGGAGCAATAAATAGTTACTTTCTATTTTTATGCGTTCAACCTATCATTTATACGAATTAGCAGGATTTGACAAACCGTTTCCTCAGCTTCGCCGTAGTTTTACCCCACAGTTTGAAAACACACTACGATGAAGAAAACTATCCTATTTTTGACGCTTTTAGTAAGCACTGCCTTTGCCCAGCAACCCACTCCCGACGCCCGTTTTGCAGGATTGGACACCCTCTTTGCCCGCGTCCTCAACGAATGGAAATGCGCAGGTTTTGCCGTGGCAGTGGTGGAAAAAGACAAAATTATCTATGCCAACGGCTTTGGTTATGCCGATATCGACACCAAGCGCCCCGTCACCGAGTACACCCAATTTGCCGCAGGAAGCTGCACCAAACCCTTTACCTGCACCGCTTTAAGCTTGCTACGAGCCGAAAATAAAATTGACTTCAACCATTCTGTCCGCGAATATTTACCTCAATTGTCCTTTTACAACGAGGAGATGAACAAAAACATCACCGTTCGCGACTTGATGTGCCACCGAACGGGCTTGCCTCGCCACGACCAAGCCTGGGCGCTATTTTCCACCCATTCCGTGGATACGTTGCTAAAACGGGTTCAGTACTTAGAGCCTAATTATGGGTTGCGCGAAAAATGGCAATACAACAATTTCATGTTTGCGGCGCAGGGAAAAATGGTCGAAAATCTCTCTGGGCAATCGTACCGTGCTTTTGTGAGGGAACGCATTTTTCAGCCTTTAGGAATGAAAGACGTTACTTTTTCGGTCGATAGCATGACGCTTTACAACGACCGTTCGTTGTGCTATACCGTTTCTGAAGATGACAAAATTATACCCTTGGATTACTTCAACCTAGATGTGATGTCGGCAGTGGGAGGTATCAATACTTCCGTCAGTGAAATGGCCAAATGGGTCATGTTGTGGACAAACAACGGCATTTACAAAGGTAAACGCCTCCTACCTGCCGACTACGTACGCGAAGCCATCAGTTCCCAAATGATTGTGCGTGATGCCGCCCCTTCGGCCAGCAATCCCTCATTACACTTTGAGAATTACGGCCTTGGCTGGTTTTTATCTTCCTATCGCGGACATTATCGGGTAGAACACGGCGGAAATATCTCAGGATTTTCAACCAACACTTGCTTCTTTCCCACCGACGGTGTAGGCATTGTTGTTTTCTGCAACCAAGCCGTGTCGCGGGTTCCGTCCGTTGTTCGAAACATTCTCGCCGACCGAATGCTCGGCCTTCCCGACAAAGATTGGCAAAGCTACCTGTACACCTCCGACATGGCGGCAAAAAACGCTGCCAAGAGTGCCAAGAGCCAAATGGCGAGCTTGACCAAAACCAACGTCAAGCCCGCGCATCCAGCGGACGAATACGAGGGTTACTTCCAACACAAAGGGTACGGAACGTTTGAAATTGTGAACCGTAATGACTCGCTTTTTGCCGTTTTTCCGTTGCAGCAATGGTATTTACGCCCCTACGGGCACGACGTTTTTGACGCCTTACCTGTCGATAAGCATGGCAAAGTAGCGTCCGAAGCCAGTGTTCAGCGGATTGTATTTAACCAAAACACCGAAGCCGAAATCGCCAGTGCTTCCATTGCTTTTGAACCTGAATTGATTCATCCGCTGGAATTTACGTGGTCACCTAAAGTCAAAAAATTACCCAAAGTTGTCCTGCAACGCTATGTAGGCGAGTATAATCTCAACGGGATGGCCATGAAAGTGGGCCTTAATACTGACGAAATTTTGTACCTATCGCTCCCCAACCAGCCTACCCGCGAGTTAGAAGCGCTCGGGAAAGGAAAGTTTCGGCTAAAGGGATTGAACGGCTATTCGATATCGTTCAGCCAAGATGCGAAGGAATTTTTGCTCACCCAACCTAATGGCATCTTCAAAGCCCTCAAAAAGAAAGCATAAACTAAACGACTCACAACGATGGAAACTTCTCAACTGGTAAAATCCAAGCTATTCAAAGTTTTTGTAGTGGTATTTATAGCCGCTTGCCTATTTAAAATTTTTGGAAGTGGCTATGATTTTGGCCAATGGCTTTACCGTTCGACGCACTAACCCTGCCCGTGCGAGAGGATACGCGTGCGGGAGGATACATATATCCGACCAACCGTGCGGGAGGATACTCATATCCGACCCCCAAAGGTTTCGCAAAACCTTTGCTAACGGTTCGCGAGGTTTTAAGAAACCTCTGCGTTGGTTTGGAGAAACCAACGGCACCAAACGTGCGGGAGGATACTCATATCCGCCCCAAAGGTTTCTCAAAACCTTTGCTAACGGTTCACGAGGTTTTAAGAAACCTCTGCGTTGGTTTGGAGAAACCAACGACACGACCAACTGTGCGGGAGGATACTCATATCCGACCCTCAAAGGTTTCGCAAAACCTTTGCTAACGGTTCACGAGGTTTTGAGAAACCTCTGCGTTGGTTTCGAGAAACCAACGACACGACCAACCGTGCGGGAGGATACTCATATCCGACCCAAAGGTGCGGGAGGATACTTATATCCGCCCCTCAAAGGTTTCGCAAAACCTTTGCTAACGGTTCGCGAGGTTTTAAGAAACCTCTGCGTTGGTTTGGAGAAACCAACGACACGACCAACCGTGCGGGAGGATACTCATATCCGACCCAAAGGTGCGGGAGGATACTTATATCCGACCCATCACGAGGTTTTGAGAAACCAACGGCACCAACTGTGCGGGAGGATACTCATATCCGACCCATCACGAGGTTTTGAGAAACCTCTGCGTTGGTTTGGAGAAACCAACGGCACGACCAACCGTGCGGGAGGATACTCATATCCGACCCCTTAGGTGCGAAATAGGCCCAGAGCAACGTCCGATTTTGCACAGAAATTGTTCAGTTTCGGACAAGAACTCATTCACATTTCCACTCAACTACCTGTATATCAAACCATTTTTAATCTTGGCACAACTTTAGTGACACATCATTATTTCAACAACCCAAATTCCAATGACAAGAGCTATCTTTTTACTGTTACTATCCACCCATTTCTTACTCGCTCAGACTGCCAAAATCAGCGGAAACGTCGCCAATACGTCCCAGCAGCCCCTCGATGGCGCCGTTATTTCGCTGTTAAAATCCAAAGATTCCACATTCGTTAAAGCAGCCATTACTGAGCCAAACGGTAATTTTGAATTTCTAAACATCAAAGCAGGCGCTTACCTCATAAGCATTTCACACTTAACCTATCAAAAATACCTGAGTAAAGCCTTTGAAGTGGGGCAATCTGACCTTGTATTGCCCCTAATTCAACTCAGTGAGGGCGAAAAAATGCTTGCAGAAGTGAAAGTAACGGGCAAAAAACCCTTTGTAGAAACCAAGATTGACCGAACAGTTATTAATGTTGATGCCCTGATTAGCAACGCAGGTACCAATGCCATGGATGTGCTGGAAAAATCACCAGGCTTGGCCATCGACCCCAACGGAGGGATTCGCCTCAAGGGCAAAACGGGCGTCGTGGTTTTTATCGACGACAAACCCACTTATTTGTCGGCGGAGGATTTGTCTAACTACCTCAAGTCATTGGCCGCGGGTTCGGTCGAAACCATCGAAATTATGCCCAACCCTCCCGCCAAATACGATGCCGCTGGCAACGCAGGGGTGATTAACATTCGTCTTAAAAAGAATACCGTCAAAGGCTTTAATGGTGGACTCAGCCTGAGCTACGGACAAGGCACGTATCGTCGTTCCAACAACAGCTTTAACTTCAATTACCGCATCAATAAGTTTAACTTTTTTAGTAATCTGAGTGTAAATCAAAACAATAGCTACCAAGATTTAACCATTTGGCGGCGGTATTTTCAGCCCAATACGACCATTTTTTCCTCGGCATTTACCCAAAATTCCTACATTCAACGGAACATTGGCGGCAACAATGCCAAAGTGGGTTTTGATTATTATGCCTCTAAAAAAGCTACATTTGGGGTCGTTCTTACGGGCTTTATTAATCCATCGCACGTGGATGTCACCAACAAAGCCAAGGTTTTCAACGCCTCTAACGAAGTTACTAGCTTGGTGGAAGCCATCAGCCCGACGGACAAAACCCTAAAAAACGGTAGCATCAACCTCAACTACGCCTACAAACTTGACAGCACGGGCAAAGAGCTTTCTACCAACGTTGACTATATTCACTACCAAGCAAACACGGCTCAGTCGCTTACCAATTCACTTTTTGATGCCCAAAATAAATTCGTTAGTCAGTCGGTTTTGGTGTCTTCTTTGCCCACAAACATCGACATCGGTACGGCCAAAATTGACTATGTGCATCCGTTGGCCAGCGGCGGAAAATTTGAAACGGGTGTCAAAACAAGTTTTATCAGTACGGGCAACGTCGCTGATTTTTCTGACCAAGTTGACGGTAAACTTTTTCCCAATTATGAATTTACCAATAGCTTCAACTACAACGAAAACATCAACGCAGGCTACCTCAATTATGCCAAAGAACTGCGTCGATTGACAGTTCAAGCAGGGCTTCGGTTTGAAAACACCAACATTCGCGGGCATCAGTTAGGAAATAAACAAACCAAAGATTCGACGTTTACTCGCAACTACAACAACTTGTTCCCTACTTTGTACATGCAGTATCGGTTGGACTCAGCGGCGGTGCACTTGTTAGGTTTTTCGTTTGGGCGACGCATCGAACGTCCTAATTATCAGGACATGAATCCCTTCTCCTACCCGCTCGACCGTTTTACGTACTACGGCGGAAACCCATTTTTACAGCCTACTTTCTCGTATAATTTTGAATTGTCACACACCTTCAAACAACGCATTACGACCACGCTTCAATACAGCGTCGCCAAAAACGTCATTTCCGAAACCAACGAGCAACGCGGTACTATTTATTACAGTCGCCCAGGAAATTTTGGGCAGCGAATTTCGTACGGCATTTCTGTAAATGGGAGCTTTCAATTGGCCAAATGGTGGTCGCTCAACCTTTATACTGAATACATCAGCAACGGATTCAAGGCGACACTCTACGGCCAAAAACTCGACGATTCGCGGTTTTATTGGGCTGTGGTTCCCACCAACCAATTTCAGCTCAAAGACGGATGGGCGGCGGAGTTGGCAGGCTCCTACCAAACCACCTTTTTGTTAGGTCAATTGCTCATTTATCCCATTGGAAACGTACGAGCAGGGGTTTCCAAACGTATTATGAAGAACAAAGGCACGCTGAAACTGAACGTCAGCGACGTATTTTATACCAATCAAATCAAAGGAGACATCCGAAACATAGCTAATGCCGAAGCCAATTGGTTTAGCTATTTGGATACCCGCGTGGCTACGCTCACCTTTTCGTACCGATTCAACAAAGGCAAAACGCTCAACCTTCGTCAAACGGGTGGCTCCGACAGCGAGAAAAGTCGGGTAAAAGCCTAGACTTGTTGAACGTTGTTTTTGCCGTACCGAATCAAGTAATCAAACACCAACAAAACACAAACAGCCACTGCGCCCATCAACAATTGGTCGGGTATGGCAGAAGTAAGTTTTGATACGTCGAAGGAAATCAACTTCACTCCTCGGGGCACAGTTCCTGAGGAGTTTTTTTGTGGAAAAAACAACCCAAAAACCAGCAATGCCCCCACAAAAGTTGCCACCATGTACCACACGTAGTTGGGTATAATAGGGGCAAATACGGTTTTGGGAGGTGCGATTTGCGTCAACACATTTTTCGTAAAATCGGGGACTGTTTTTTCGAGGCCATGCTGCTGCAACAACGTCCGAAGCGCAGGTTCTTTTGCTTCCGACAACGCCGCTTCAGTCTCAATTTTTAGCATAAGTTTGTCCGTAAAAAGCGGGCTTGGGGCGTCCAAATCAGCTTTTTTCAGAAGTTCTCGTAGTTTATTTTCTTTTTCCTCTTCCATCTTAGTTTCCTAATCAACGAGTATAATTTTATAAAACCATATAAGGCATATAAGTCTAACTGCAACGGTTTGAGCCTACTCCAACAAAAAACGCAAGGAATGTTCCAGCTTTTTTCGGGCGCGAAACAGTCGAATTTTAATATTTTCGGCCGTCAGACCCGTAATTTCTTGGATTTCTTTGACCGAACGTTCATCTAAATAATAAAGCGTTACAACCACCGCTTCTAACTTAGGCAATTGATTAATTGCCTCTCTCACAAACCGCTGCTGTTCGGAGGCTTCCATCGGTGGTGCTTCCGTGGAGGTTTCCTCCGACCAGTACGTATCCGATAATTCGTCCGTCAACGGAGCCGTATCCAACGCATTTTCTTTCAACTTTGAGGCTGCCGTTCGGTACGCAATGGTGTATAGCCACGTCGAAAACTTCGACCGTCGTTCAAAACGATAAAGCTGACGATACGCTTTGATAAAAACCTCTTGGGCAATATCCTCGGCTTCGGCTTCATTTTCCACCATTTTTACCGCAATCGTATAAACCATGTACTTATACTTATCCACCAAATACGCATACGCGCGATGGTCGCCCTTCAGAACTTGGTCAATGTATTTGTAGTCTTGCTGTTCCATTCCTACATATGACAGGCGTTTGAGAGCATTGGTTACAGATTCGTGAATTATACTGCGGAATTTAGGGCATACATTTTAAAACACATAGGGCACGTTAGAATTTTCACATAGTAATCATAGAATACAGCTTTGAACTCTGTTTTCTATGTGAAAAATACTGTGTGAACTATGTGGTTACCTCATAAAACACATAGGGCACGTTAGAATTTTCACATAGTAATCATAGAATTTTGTAACCAGTCTTGCACTTCTCGTGTCCTATGAGCAGTCACCTAAAAATTAACTGCTATGGACGAGATATTAAGAGATTGTATTGTGTCAATTACGGCCTTTGGTTCTGTATTCGGAACTCTTTACGTATTGCTCATGACCCGCCACCGCGAACGCATGTCGCTTATGGAACGCGGACTTTCTACCGCTGAGTTTTTTAACCAAAAAAGTACCTTATCTGCCACACTAAGGTACGGTTTATTGCTCGTTGGCATTGGCGTCGGCATTTTGTTTGGCAACTTTGCTCATACCCATTTCGATGTGCCTCCCCAAGGTGCTTTTTTATCCATGATTTTCCTTTTTGGCGGCATAAGCCTCATTATCAGCTTTTTAATCGAACGAAAGTTAAACAAATAAGATAGTAAATTCATTTCTCCCAAACAGCCATGAAACGTATTACTTTAATTCTTGTGTCGAGTATCCTCTTCTTCTTCACAGCCAACGCCCAAACAGATAATCTTTTCAAAGCCATCCAAGGCCAAGATAGTATTATGTTCAACATTACTTTCAACACCTGCGATTTAGGCCCGTTGGAAGAACTCGTTAGCGAAAACTTTGAGTTTTACCACGACAAAGGTGGCATTACGATGGGAAAACGTGCTTTCATCAATAGCCTTAAAAATGGCCTTTGTGCTCACCCTGAGCGTTACCAGTCGCGCCGCGAGCTTGTCAATGGCAGCATGGAAGTCCATCCGTTGGCTAAAGATGGCGTCATTTATGGGGCAATTCAGTCGGGGCGGCATCGATTTTATGAAACCAATAAAGGCCAACCCGAACGGTTTGCAAGCATTGCCCGATTTACGCATTTGTGGCTCTTGGAAGCGGGAAAATGGCGGCTTGCACGTGGCCTTAGCTACGACCACCAAACCACCGATGCACCTGATAAAGAAGCAACTACCTTTGAAAATGAAGAAGGAATCAACCAATGGCTCGCCCAAAACCACATTCCAGCGCTGGGAGTGGGGATTATTCGCGATGGAAAATTAAAAGAAATAAACGTCTATGGGGAAATAAAAAAAGGAGAAACAGCTCCCTACAATGCCCTTTTTAACGTGGCATCGTTGACAAAACCTGTCGTAGCCATTTTAACGCTTCGCTTGGTGAGTGCGGGAAAATGGAAGTTGGACGAACCCTTGGCCAATTATTGGATTGACCCCGACCTTAAAAATGACCCGCGCCACGCCCAATTGACCACGCGGCACGTTTTGTCGCACCAAACGGGCTTTCCAAACTGGCGTCGGAATCACCCTACCAAAAAATTAGCCTTTAACTCCGACCCAGGTACCGCCTATGGGTATTCGGGCGAGGGATTGGAATACCTCCGCAAAGCGTTGGAAAAGAAATTTAAAAAGTCGCTAGACCAACTTGCCAAAGAATGGGTACTGGAACCCATCGGAATGAAAGACACGCACTTTTACTGGGATGGCTCGTTTGACGAAAGTCGTTTTGCCGTGGGTTATAATACGCAAGGTATTCCATACAACATAAACAAAAACACTGCACCCAATGCAGCCGACGACTTGGTGACGACCATCGAAGACTATGGCAAGTTTTTGGTTTCGGTACTCAACAACGAGGGCCTTAGCAAAGCCGTGGCCGAAGAAATGGTGAAACGCCAAGTTAAAACCAAAGAAAACAAATACTTTGGACTGGGCTGGGAAATGTATGAATTGGCCAATGGAGACTATGCGCTTTCGCACGGTGGCGCCGATGAAGGTGTTAAAACCTTGGTGTTTCTTTTTCCCAAAACCCGCGAAGGACTCCTTATATTTACCAATGCCGACGACGGCTACAAAGCCTACGACCTTTTGGTAAAGAGTTACTTGAAAGACAAAGGAAAACAAATCATCGACATTGAAATGGGGAAAAAATAAATTAGGAGTTAAAAATTAGGAATTACGATAGTTGAATTTAGCATTTCTAATCCCCCAATTCGTAATTCCTAATGCTCTTCTACTCTTCCATTAGCTTCATCGTTTCTTGCTCGTAGGTATTTGCCGTTTGGCTATGGTGGAGCGACTGAATCACTTTAAGTGATTGTTCGATACTCCCCTTTTGTCCCAGCAATACCCCCTTGATTTCAGCGTTTGCTTGGATATCTTCCACTTCCAGTGCTGCTTGGTACGCCTCAATAGCCGCTTCATCCCCAAACTCGCACGAGCTCAAAATACCGTTTCGGTCATTACCCACCACAGCCGCTTTAAAATTGAGCCAAGCTTGGTGGAGAATCCCTACCAAGGTGCCTTCATTCGCGGGGATTTCACCTGCTTCGCGTATGTAAGCGGCTAGAGTTTCCGCAAAATTGACGCTTTCATTGTACATACTCGAAAAAATAACTTTCAAGCCTTCGTCTTTGGTATCAGAAGCGGCAATTTGATAGCCAGAAAGACGGTCGTTGTTAATTCTTAAAAGCTCATTGAGCGTCCGTGTTATTACTTCGTTCTGTATCATGGTCTTACGTTGTTTAGTGAATGAGTAGTCAATAAGCCAACAAAACAGTTCCACCCATTTTTAGGAAGCACATTGGGGAATTAGAACGCTAAAAAAGTCCCTAAAAGGTCAAATTGGGGAAAATACACCTCATTTTTTCTCACAAATAAGTATGGTATTTATTTTTTATACAATTCATTACCAAACAGTTATGACCACAAATTAAAGACAGCAACCATGAATAACATAGAAAGAAAAAGTGCAAGAGACTCGGCGGAGTCGAGGAAGTATTCCGCCTCCAAAATCACGCTTACCGTTTTGTTAGTAGGCATCGGGTTAATGGTAGCCGCGTATTTCGCAGGTTTTGTAACCCGCCCCAACGAACAGCGTTTTGGCAAAGTGCAGCCTACAGACTCCGCCATCGTCACCGAAAGTGACACCACCATTGGAAAATAAATTTGAAAACCATAAAACTCAATTAACATGAAAACCACAGAACAAAAAATCAAAGAAACCGCTCAAGAAGGCATCGAAAAAATGGAAAAAGCCGCCACAAAAGCAGAAGCCAAAGTGGAAGTAGCAGTAGCCAAGGCCCAAGCCAAAGCTGAAGTAGCAGCTGAAAAAGCCGACAGCAAATGGGAACAATTTAAGGACAAAGCAGAAGACGCTTGGGATGACGCCAAAGAAAAAGCCGAAGATATTTGGGAAGATGCCAAAGACGCGGCTGAAGATGCGTGGGACAAAACCAAAGAAAAAGCCCACGAGGTAGGCGAAAAAATATCAAAGAAAACGAAAGAAATCAAAGAAGATGTATCCGCTTAGCAGCTAAACGTCTTAAAACAAACGCGCCTGTGAGCAATGCTCGCAGGCTTTTTTTTTAGCAAAAAAAAAGAATGAACGCCAATCGCTCATTCAAAAAACGATCATTACAAAACACTCGCTATCTTCTTCACATCCAGCGGCTTTTCGACAAAACCATCTGCGCCAAGTGCCAAGGCTTGTTCGCGTAAGGCGCTCATGGCCGTCATCATCACGAGTTTGGCTTGCGGCATTTGTTGTCTCACTTGTGCGATATAATCAATGCCCGTTCCGTCGGGAAGGTTATTGTCCAGAAAAATCAACTGAGGGGCTTCGGCGGTCAGCTTGGCAAGGCCATCTGCAAGGCTGTGGGCCCGCATCGACACGATACCGTATTTTTTGAGAAACATTCCTAATAATAGACACGTATCCAGTTCGTCGTCGATTATCAATGCTCTCTCATAGACCTTCTCTAAACTCGCATTATCCATTTCAATAAATCATTAAATAAAAGGCTAATCTTTCAGTAGTGGGGATGCTTACGGTAGTGGTAAGCAATATATGTATTAACATTAAAAAACCGTGCCAGTAGCACGTAGAAATACGGGCTGGTTTTGGTAGAATCTCCCCAATCGGGGTAAAAATGCCTCAATTTTCCACTCAAATCCCCCTTCTGGGCTTTGGAACAGCCTTTTTATCTTATTGTTCGAATTCATCAGTAAATGAATAAATCATCACAAATCATTTAAACAAATAATTGCCATGACTAACAATTCAAAAGTAGTATTGGGCGTAGCTGCGGCAGCCGCAGCAGGTGCCGTAATCGGAATGATGTTTGCGCCAGAAAAAGGAAGCGATATCCGTGAAAAACTTCGCGAAACTGCGAATAATTTCGCTTCAGATTTGCTAGACGCGCTCCAAAACGGACGTACACAATACGCCCAAGTCGCCGAAGAAGTAGAAGACGCTGCGCAAAATGCAAAATCGAAAGTAGTAGGCAAAGTAGCTGAAATCAAAGACCGAGTAGAATCGGAAGCAGGGCAATTTGCCAACTCGCTCAAATCATAACCCCTTCATTCATCCCGACCAAGCGAGGTAGCTCGCTTGGTCATTTCCCTTACCGCCATGGAAGTCATCAAATCAGCCCATGAAATCAAAGATAACGCCACTGATTGGCTCGATTCTGCCACTACCTACCTCGAAGCCCGTTGGAACTTAGGCGTTCTCGACCTCTCAGAAAAATCAGCCCGCGCTGCTTCTCACGTCGTGTCGTTGTTGATTTTAGGTACCATCGGCACTATCGTGCTTTTATTTCTCAGCTTGGGAGTAGCTTGGTTGCTAGGCGAATGGCTTCATAGCCCCGCCAAAGGCTTTTTTCTAGTGGGTCTTTTTTATGGAATTATAGGACTCGTTCTGTTTTGGGTCAAAGACCAATTTATTCGGGTTCCCGTTGTCAATGCCTTTATCAAACAATTTTATTATGAAAAATAACATCCAAACCATCGAAGATATTCGGGCCGAACGCGCCAATTTGAAGAATAAATTAGCTTTGTCACAACTTCACATGCACACCCGTGTACAAGCCATCCAACAGGAGCTTAATCCCGCTCGGCAAGCCCTGGGTGTCGTGAAAGATGTGTTTGCTAGACCCCGCAAAGGACTTCTTTACGTAGGCGTTGGCATCGGCGTTGACCTGTTGCTTCGCCGTCGCTTACTCAAAAAAGCAGGTTGGTTGCCACGGCTAGTTGTTCCTTTTTTGGTTCAAAATGCCGCCGCCAACGTCATTCAACGCAACAGCACGTCGTTCCTAGAAAAAGGACTACGGTGGTTTAAAAAAGCAACCGATAAGCGCTAATTAGCCCCCACGGGCAAACGACTCAGTTGGGTCCAAAATTTAAGCAATGTTTTGACGGTATCGTTGAAGTTTTCGTACGAAGCAGGTTTCGTAATAAAACAATTGGCCCCCATCGAATAGCAATTGTCGATGTCTTCACTGGCGCTCGATGTCGTCAGAATCACAATAGGAATACGCCGTAACAATCCATCCGATTTTACGGCTTTTAGCACTTCCCTCCCATCCATTTTTGGCATATTTAGGTCCAGCAGTACCAAACCAATTCTGTTTTGCAACGCAGGAGAATTGAGGTTTGCTATTGCTTCAAGCCCATTTTTTGCATACACAATCGGATTTTTTATACCACATTCTTCCATGACCGACTTCAATAAATACACATCGTCTTCGTCGTCGTCACAAATAAGAATCGTTATTGCTTTGTTCATTCGTTTAGGTTATTTGGGAAGGTAAACGTGAAAAATGGCCCCCGATTCTCCCTGACGAGGTTCGGCCAGTATGTATCCGTTATGATTGGTGACAATTCTACGGCACAACGAAAGACCAATTCCCGTTCCTTCAAATTCGTTACGGCTGTGTAATCGCTGGAAAATTACGAAAATTTTCTCAGCATATTGAGGTTCAAAACCTATCCCGTTATCTATAAACGTAATTCGGTGGTATATATTTTCGCTCTGCAAATCGCCCGCATTCGGTATTTCTCCCCCCGCTACCTGTTGGTAGTCAATCGTCACTAGTGGGGCAACGCCGTCGTGGCAATACTTCATTGAGTTGGAAATCAGGTTAGTAAACAATTGTTCAAACTGACTTCGTACCCCCAACACCTCAGGAAGTGGCTGACTTATGATGCGTGCATTTTTCTGTACAATTCGCTCCGACAATTCTTCTCGTATATTTTTTAGCACCTCGTTCAGGTCAACTTTTGAGAAATTTTCTTCCCTTCGATTGGTCGCTTTTGAAAATGCTAAGAGGTCATTGATGAGGTTTTGCATCCGCATCGCCGACTGACTTATCTTCACCAGGCTATTTTGAGCATCTTCGTTGAGCTGTGGCGCGTGCCGAACCTGCAATCGTTCGCTAAATGCTCGAATTTTCCGCAATGGCTCCTGCAAATCGTGCGAAGCTACGTAGGCAAATTGTTCCAATTCGGCATTGGTACGTTCGAGTTCTGACAATTTATTTTCCAATTCCGTTTGAAACCCAATCCGACGGCTCAATTCAACGTACAAAAGACGGAAAAAGACGGCCAAAAAAGCCAAGGCTAACCCACACAGCCCCAATAGATACAGCGACATGTTGTGGTCAGCACTTTTTTGTAATTCAATGCGGACTTCTAAGTAGCCTTTCTCTTGCTGATCAAAACGCTCGGAGGTAGCCCGAATCTTATCCATATACCCTTTTCCAAGATTCAAGGTCTTTAGGTCGATTGGGATATTTTCTTTCGCACGGGCAATGTTCCCTCTAATGAAAATCAACCGTTGTTTTATAAATATCTCCAGCGAATCTAGCCGCTTCAATTGGGTATCATTGTCGCTCACGAGCGCCCGCAAGTCCGACTGGTAATGCTTTATGTTTTCGAGTCCTTGTTGGTAAGGCCCCAAAAAATGCTCCTGATGCGACAGTAGAAAACCCCGTTGACCTGTTTCTATATCAACTAATGTCTTGATTAGTTCTTTGTTCAAAAATCGGATTTGGTACGAATGCGCCACATCATTCGTCCGTTTTCCCATCTCTTCAAAGTGATTGAAGGTAACCCAACTCAAAAAAACCAATAAAAGTAAGCTGACAAACGTCGCCAAGATAATGGTAAAAAGAGCACTGGGGACGGAATACAAAGGATTCAAATTGGGAATTTTTTTACCCGAAAAACTGTGGAAATATTTCCCCAATTTGGGTAAAAAACGAATCAAAAACCACACTTTAATTTTCTGCGCTCTTGTTCTCATGCGAAACTGTTACCAAGTCTATCAAAATTCAGCATTTTTTTAGAATTAACTAAAATTTGCTGCCCCATTTTTCAAAAAAAATACCCAAAAGTGAAACTTGGGCATATTTTTTTAATACCACAACCACAGAACAATTCCCATACCACACCATGGCCGCACCTGCCTTTAACCTGTTACAATCGCAAAAGCAAACGCTTAAAATCTCGCCTTCCCAAATTCAGTTGCTGAATTTTCTGCAATTGAATTCACTGGAGCTTGAGCAGTACATCAAAAACGAGTTGGAAGAAAATCCGCTCTTGGAAGAACGCCAAAACGACGAGCAAGACGGAGAGGCGAACGATGCGGAGTTTTCGTCGAGCCCACAAGCCGAAGACCGTACCCAAGACTACATGGACTGGGACGAGTTTAGCAACGATGACTTACCCGACTATCGGACGCGCATTGACCATGCCTCCGACGATGACAAACTATATACGCCTGTGGTGGTCGAAACCACCGATTGGCGGAGTGAATTAAAAGAACAATTCCACTTGTTGCCTTTTTCAGAAAAGCAACTTCAACTTGCTGATTTTCTGATAGATTCCCTCACCGACCAAGGTTATTTACCTGCTTCAGTAAGCACCCTAGCAGATGACGTTTCGTTTACGACGGGGGTATTTGTGGAAGAAGAAGACGTGCATTTTTTGGTTGATTGTCTCCGAAAAATGGAGCCTATTGGTTTGGGAGCGCGCGACTTAAAAGATTGCCTGTTGATGCAGTTGGCCCGCGAAAAAAGTCCCGTTGCGGGCGTAGCTTCATGGCTGGTCGATGACCTTTTTGAGGAAGTTGCGGCCCGTAATTATGATAAAATTATGCGCATGAGCGGCCTGCAACAGCACGAATTGAAAGAGGCAATTGCGCTCATTAGCACCCTCCGCCCTTACCCAATTGTCGATGGCGGCAGCAGTTCAGCCATGGTGATGAAAGAAACCATTGTGCCTGATTACATCATAACGGTCGAAAACGAGGCCATCGAAGTTGGACTTAACACGCGCGGGATTCCACCGCTGAAGGTCAATACCGATTATGCCAAATCTGTGGGCACATCGCGCTCGGCGGCTAGTTACGTCAACTCAAAAATTTCGGCGGCCCAATGGTTAATCGAAGCCATTTTGCAACGCGAAGCGACCATGCTCAAAACCATGCGCACCATTGTAAATTTGCAACGTGCGTATTTTTTGACTGGAGATGTACGGCACTTGAAACCAATGGTGTTGCGCGACATTGCCGAACGCATCAAAATGGATGTATCAACCATTTCGCGCACAACAAGTGGAAAATATGCCCAAACTCCGTTTGGAATTATTCATTTAAAAGACTTATTTACCGAAGGTGTTAAAACCGACAACGGCGAAGAAGTTTCCAACCGCCAGATTCAATCCGCTTTGGTCGCGTTGGTGGGGCAAGAAGACAAATCTCAGCCGCTCAACGACACCCAATTAACGGAACTTTTGGCCCAGCAAGGGTATTCATTGGCCCGTAGAACGATTGCCAAATACCGCGATTTACTCGATATTCCGTCCGCAACCATGCGGCGAATTTTATAACGTACTTACTTGATTTTAATTAGTTTTTGCATCTCATGGCACAAAAAATCTTAGTCATCGACGACGACACCGACATCTGCTTACTTTTACGCCGCTTTTTAAGTAAAAATGGGTTTGATGTGGCCATTGCGCACAATGGTGTCACTGGTTTGGCCACCCTCGACGACTTTCGTCCAGACCTTGTTTTGACGGATTTCAAGCTAGGAGATATGGACGGCGTTACGATATTAGCCCAAATCAAAGAGCGGTTTCCTTACGTTCCTGTGCTCATTATAACGGGTTATTCCGACATAAAAGTGGCCATCAACGTCATGAAACAAGGGGCTTATGATTACATTACGAAGCCCCTTTTTCCCGACGAAATTCTATTGACCATCAAAAAAGCCCTCAGCCAGCCCACCCACCATATTGTGCCTGCGGCGGCTTCGGTCGAGGAAGAAACCAACAGCCCATCGTCGTCCCGTAAAAAAAGCAGTGGCCCCGCGCCTGCTTATATTTTAGGAAATGGCCCCGAATCTCAGCAGTTGTACAAACAAGTTGACTTGGTTGCTCCGACCAATTATAGCGTTCTCGTTTACGGCGAAAGTGGCTCAGGAAAAGAAGCTGTTGCCCTCGAAATCCACCGCCGAAGCAAGCGCGCCAACGGGCCGTTTGTGGCCATGGACTGCGGGGCTATTTCTCGCGACTTGGCTGCGAGTGAGTTGTTTGGGCACGAAAAGGGTTCATTTACGGGCGCACTCACCCAAAAAATCGGTCATTTTGAAATGGCCAATGGCGGTACGCTCTTTTTGGACGAAATTGGAAATTTACCTTACGATGTCCAGGTGTCTTTACTCCGCGTGGTGCAAGAACGGAAAGTGCGCCGAATAGGCGGAAATCGCGAACTCGAAGTTGACGTTCGCATCATTGTTGCCTCCAATGAGCGCCTCATCGAAGCCGCCCGCCGAGGAAAATTCCGCGAAGATTTGTATTACCGTTTCAACGAGTTTAGCATCGACGTCCCACCGCTTCGTGATCGCAAGCAAGACCTCATGGCGTTTGCTCAGTTTTTTCTTGATAAAACCAACGAGGAATTGGGGAAAAATGTCCGTGGTTTTTCGGCCGAAGTCATTCAGGCGTTTGAAGAATATCCTTGGCCTGGCAACCTCCGCGAGATGCGAAACGTCATCAAACGTTCCACACTGCTATCGGAAGGAAGCATGATAGAAGCCCGAACGCTTCCGTTTGAATTGCTGAATTACAGTCGATTGCTATTTTTAGAACCCAGTACCCCTGCGGTAGCCTCCATACCACCGCCGCCCGTAGAAGCACCCATTTATGCACCGCCCCAACCCGTCGTGGCGGTACCCGTAGCCGCGAAAGCTGTGTTTAACAAAACCGACCTAAAAGCCGCCGCGTTGGAAGCCGAATACGAAATGATTTTGAATGTGTTGAAGCAGGTTAATTTCAATAAAAGTAAAGCAGCCGCCGCTTTGGGCATCGACCGAAAAACGCTTTATAACAAAATGAAAAGCCTCAACTTAAACAGCTAGCACTCCTAGCTGTTTTTGGCATTTAAGATACCATGACCGTACCCTACGATAATCCGCTTAAAACATTTCAGCTCGACTTGATTGGAAGCCAAGTAGAATTGCTTTGCCGTATTCTACCTGACCTTATTTACGTGATTGACTTAAAAATCAACAAGTTAGCATTTGTCAGTGACCGAGTCACTGAATTGCTGGGGTATTCGCTCGACGATATTCACGACATGGGCGACACGTTTGGGCCGATTATGATTATTGAAGACCGTGCTAATTTTTCAACCCAAATCTCAGAAAAATTTCACAACCTTCAGATCGGAGAAAATGTAGAATTTATGATGGGATTTCGCCATAAAAATGGCGACATTCTTACGCTTCGTAACCGTGGCACTGTCCTTAAAAAAGACGAAGAAGGAAATAACCACTACCTGATTCTTACTGCCGAAGACGTCACTCAGTCGCAACTCAGGGAGCAAACAATTTATAAAAAACAACAACACATCGAAGACACCGAGCGAGCACTTAAGTTTGGCTCATGGGCTGTAAGCAATTACCCCGCCAACGACAAAGTGTATTGGTCCAACGGTGTTTTTGATATTACGGGGCTGTCTGTCAAAGATTATCCCGACAGCTTTGTTCCGTTTCAAACTTACTCGGAGCTGATTCCCACGCAGGAGCGCGAGCGCGTTCAGGCCATTGCCCAAGCTCACCTTGCCTCCAAAGACCCGTACTATGAAATTGAGCACGGGATGATTGACACCAATGGCCAACAAAAACAGGTTTTGCTTCGCACCCATGCTTTTTTTGACGAGCAAAGCTTTTCGCTGATTGGCACCGTTTCGGACATTACCCTCACCAAGCGCTACGAAGACGAACTTGCCACAAAAATTGTCGAGCTCGAACGTCAGCAGGCGCAAATGGAGGAAGCAGAATCTATTTTTAAATTTGGAAGCTGGGAATGGCAGTTGGGCCAGCAAAGTTTTCGCTGGTCGGAAGGTATGTTTCATTTGCTAGGCATTGACTCAAGCACCTGTCCCAACCATACTGTTCCCGAAGGGTTTTACAATCAGTTTGGACATCCTAGCGACATCAAGGCCATTGATGATTTTGCGGCCGAATTATTGGCAGGAAAAAATGCCATCAACGAACTCAACCACCGCTTGGTTGATAAAAATGGCGACTTGAAGTACATTTCTATTCGGGCAAAAAGCCATTTTGACGAACACGGAAAAGTCCAAAAAATCGTTGGAGTTTGCATTGACGTCACGCAGCTTGAAATTTATAAACGCGAACTCGAACGCCAGCTCGAAGCCGTCAATAAAAGTAACCGTGAGCTGGAGCAATTTGCGTACGTAGCTTCCCACGATTTACAAGAGCCGCTGCGCAAAATCATTGCGTTTGGCGAACGTCTCGAAAAGAAATACCAAGAAAGTCTCGGCGACGACGGGCGTTTTTTGCTCGGCCGCATGACCAATGCCGCCCAACGGATGAACCACCTCATCGAAGGGCTTCTGACCTACTCGCGGGCATCACGCCAGATGGAATCGCTGCAAACGGTTTCGCTACAAGAGGTTATTAAACAAGTACTTGAAGACCTCGAACTGAAAGTCCAAGAAAAACAAGCCACCGTCACGATTGGTGACTTGCCAACGGTGGACGCCCAACCCGTTCAGATGCGTCAGTTATTTCAAAACCTCATCGACAACGCCCTGAAATTCAGCAAAAAAGACACCAAACCAAGCATTGAAATTTCGGCAGCTGAGGTCAGTAAAAATGACATAAAGTACAACCCTCAGCTTAATTCTGAGCTTCATTATTATAAATTTTCGGTCAAAGACAACGGCATTGGCTTTGCGCCCGAATACAATCAACGCATTTTTGGGATTTTCCAACGACTTCATGGGCGCTCCGAGTACGAAGGAACGGGCTTGGGGTTGGCCATTTGTCGAAAAATTGTGGAAACCCACCAAGGATATATCGAGGCCGAAGGCCAAGAAGAGCAAGGAGCCGAGTTCGTCTTTTACTTGCCTGTCAAATAACTGCCTCATTTTAACCTATGTTTAACCTGTAACACCAACCATTTTGGAAGCACACGACACCCACTACAGCAAAAATCGAGCATTAATTTTGGTCGCCGAGGATGATGAAGACGACCAACTTTTCACCAAAGAAGCCTTTGAAGAAGCCCGTTCTTATATTGACATTCGCTTTGTAAACGATGGTCTTGAGTTGCTTGATTACCTCAAAAAACGCAACAAATACGCCGAACCCGCCGATGCACCACGTCCTTCGCTTATTTTGCTTGACCTCAATATGCCCAAAATGGACGGTCGCGAAGCCCTCAAAGAAATTAAGTCGGACGAAACGCTCCGTACCATACCAATCGTTGCCCTCACTACGTCCAAAGCCGAACAGGACGTCTTAAAAACGTACCAATTGGGCGTAAATAGTTTTATTACCAAACCCGTCACATTCACCGAATTTACCGAAATAGCCCGAACCCTCGGCCACTACTGGCTTGATATTGTCCAACTTCCTCAAAATCGTAAGTAAGCTTTTTTAACGCACATGAGCACCGAAACCCTCAAACTCCTCATCGTTGACGACGATGAAGATGATTTTTATTTGACCTCCGATTACATCAAAGAAATACCTTCCAAGAAGTTTGACATCACTTGGGCAAATTCATTTAACGAGGGCATCAAAAAACTCACGCAGGATAACTTCGACCTGTGTTTTTTTGATTTTTTGTTGGGAGCAAAAACGGGTATCGACTTGCTCAAAATGGCCCTCGACAGGGGTGTAAGCTGCCCCATTGTGCTGCTTACGGGCAAAGGCGACCAGCACATCGACCTCGAAGCCATGCGTCTTGGGGCGATGGATTATCTGGTTAAAAGTGAGTTGGATTCTGAGAAATTAAATCGGTGTATTCGGTACTCATTGGAGCGTGCAGAGAGTGTTCGGCGGCTTCGAGAAAGCGAAACCCGACTGCGCAACATCTTTGAACACATAAAAGATGCGGTTCTTTTGAAGCGCCCCAATGGGCTCATTTTTTACCACAATACCGCCGCACTCACCCTCCTTGGGTTTGACGAAACTGACATCCGACAACTTCATTTTCGCGATTTGTTTGTCACCGTTTCTGATTACGACCGCTACGTGCTGGCGCTTGAACACCGCGATTCGTTAGACCATTTCGATGCGCTATTGCTCCGAAAAAACAACGAACGGACACTCTGCTCGCTTCACATCAGCAGGCATACCGACAGCGAGGGGCTTCCGTACATTATGATTGTTATTCAGGATATTACGGCCCGAAAAAAACTTGAACGGGACAGATTATTAGCCGAAAAAGCCGCTTCTACGGCCCGTCTTGTACGAACGCTTGCCCACGAAGTTCGGAATCCCCTTACCAACATTCACTTGTCGCTCGACCAACTAGAACCCGAGCTTGAAGACGAAGATTTGCGCCTTTTTACGGATATTATTCGACGTAACGGCCACCGAATCAACGGTCTTATTACCGAACTCCTCAATTCGTTTAAACCTCAAGAAACGATTCTCAAACACGTTTCTATTCAAGATATTTTGGAAGCAGCGCTGGCTGAGGCCATCGACCGCATCAATTTGAAGAAAATAACGCTCATCAAAGAATTTGGGCCAGCGTGCCTTTTGGAATTGGATGCGTCAAAGATTAAAATTGCCCTACTCAATCTTATTATCAATGCCATCGAGGCCATGGAACCCGAATCGGGCGTGCTTACCATTGTTACGTACATCGACGACGAAACTTGTTTTGTCAAAGTCCAAGACAATGGCTCGGGCATTAGTCCAGAAAACCTAAACCGTTTGTTTGAGCCTTATTTCACCTCAAAAACAAACGGTTTAGGGCTGGGATTGGCCGCTACGCTTACCATTTTACATTCGCATCAAGCGACGGTCGAAGTCGAATCCGAACTTGAAAAAGGCACTACTTTTACTGTGATGTTTCCACTTGCGAAATATACGTCCTTTGCTGAGGAGGAAATGGTCTGATGATTGTTTTTCGAAACAACGACCGCAATAACTCAATCGCCAACGCACCCACCACAAGCAGCATGGCAAACACCGTGGCCCACACTAAAATACGGTGGTACTCTGCTGCTTGATGACGTGCAATGAGGATGCCCGTAAAAGCCCACAAAACTGAAAGGCTCAGGTAGCCATTGCGCAGTAGGTTCAGAGCAATACCCGTCACAATGGCTCCAATGACAACCATCGTACTTGCCCACGACACTTCGTTTTCTGTCCAGCCCCAACTCACCAAATAGGCCGTCACGTTGGCAATCGTGGCAATGCAAATCCAGCCCAAATACATCCCAAATGGCGCTTTTAGTGCCACCCGACTTCCGAGCGTAAGCGCAGGGGCAATTCCATCTATTTTACGATTGATTTGAACCAATTGGGCCAATAACAACACCATAACGACCACCGAAATGGCGATGTATTCAAAATGCCACAAACAAATCCAAGAGGCATTCAGAAAGCAGGTCGTCACAAAACCCAACCCGATACTTCTAACCGTTTCGCCCGTGGCAGGATCCACATTTCTTTGAAACATCGACTTGCTTTGTTTGACACAAAACCAAAAAAGGAGAAGATAAATCACTCCCCAAATGGAAAATGTGATAGGGGCAGGGACAAACAAATTAGGATATTGGTCAGAAAGCTGTCCCGTGGTTTTATGGTTTAAAGGTAGCGCTACGGCAAGGTAGTTGGCCGCAATCATCACTACAAAAAAGACCCAGTTAAGCAACTGTAAAGTCTTGACGCCTAGGTTATTCATCTGTGCTTTCATAGTTTTTCATGTTTTCTATTAGTAATAAAACACGCGTTCCAAAGCCATTGTTTGCCCCAACTGTGGCATTTGTTCCACATTTTCTCCCATGTCTCGCCTCATTTTCCCCATTTTTCGGGTGGTTTTGGCACTGGAACAAGGTTTTTAACTTACTGAGCATCAATCAATTTTTCAACCTAAAACCATTTTCAATCATGCGCTCTCTCTTGTATATTATCGCGGTTATTTTAGTAATAGGCTGGTTAATTGGGGCATTTGCCTACAGCGCTTCTGGGCTTATTCACATTCTTTTGGTATTTGCCGTTATCTCGTTCCTGATTGGATTTATCCGTAGAGGAACGGTTTAGCACCCCTACACTACGTTTTTGTTGATGTTTCACTTAAAAAACTGTTCAATTGTATGGAAGCTCTCATTTTGTTAATAATCATGGGCGTCGGACTCATCGGACTTGCAGTTTCATCGGCGTTGCTTTATTCAACTTATCATCCAAAGCAGGATGGACTCAACACAAACGTAGATCAAGCACACCGTGACTTGTTCTTTCGGAAAGTCAAAAACAACGCCACCCGTATGCGTCACGCTCTTCACTAATAGATAGTACCATAAGCAAAACGGGCCATTCCATCTGCCTTGGAATGGCCCGTTTTTTTTGTTTTATTCTTTCCATAGTGGTAAAAGCCCAGTAAGTTGTCTTTAGGATAGTTGGGAAAGAACCGCCCACTGCGTATTTTTGCAGGAAAGAAAAAACTCGTATAGTTGAAATTTACAGCCCAAATAACGTCTATCATCCTCTTACTCTTAACCTCCTTGGCCGTTTGTGCTCAAGAGGTTAGTATCCAAGTTCTCCAACAAGGAACGTCTTTTAGTGACTCTTCTTTTTATGATATTATTCCCGTTGCCAACCAATTTTGGATTGGCGGGAAATACGGCACCCTCAAAGCCAGCGATGCCTACGGCCAATTATCCGACATTTCGTACCCCAACCAACACGTTGATATTTATAAATTTGACCGCTTCGACGACCAAAATCTGATTGCTTGCGGCGATAAAGGAGTGATTTACAAACACAACTTAGTGTCAAAAACGTGGGAAGTGATACGGGTGAAAGGCTACGAAAAAGCGTGTTTTTACAACATGGCCGTCGTCAACGACTCTACGGCGTTCATCTGCGGGGGCAATTCGGCCATTGCCCACTCTCAGAAAACCGTTCCTTTGGGTTTTATTCTCAAATCCATTGACCGAGGTCGCACTTGGAAAAAAGTCTATAGCAATCCTTTTCAAATGGTTTGGTGCGTTAAGTATAACCCTCATAATCAGCAAGTATATGCCTTGATGTACACCCCAAACAAGACTTTTTTGTACGCCCTATCCAACGACCAATGGAAACGTCAGGAAAAAATAGGCAATAGTATTTTTCACGAAATTCAGTTTGACAGCCCTTCGCAGTACGTAGCCATGGGTGGGTGGATTGGGAAAAAAGGGCGCGTTCATCGCAATCGGCAGCGTTCCGAAATCCCACTTTCAGGCTTGGTTTGGGGGCGTGTGACCAACGACAAATACGAGCTTTACACCGCTTGCAACGGCCAAATTTTATTGGGCGACAACACAGGAAAATACAAACGATTTGGCGTACAACTCAACGACCAATTTAGCATTTACGAAGCCGTTTTTACTTCCGAAAACACCGCATTAGCCATTGGTAGCGCCCAAACCCTGCTTAAAATCACGATTCAGCCCACGCCTCCCACTGTTGGAAGCGCTCAGTAAAGTTGAAGAAATTTTTGCAAGCCCAAGGCAATCAATGCCGTTGTGTAAGCATCGGATGTAAAGTAAAGCACATTGCGCACCACCGTTCCTCCCGAAAAAAACACCCCTCCCTTCCAATAAATCTGGTCTTTTTCTTGCTGTTTTTGACGGCTTAAAAACTGCACAAGTAACCCTATTTTTTCTTTAGGAACATCGGCTCCTGCTTCTTTAAAATACAACATCGCCAACAGCGCATAAGCCGACGACTGCACCACATCTCGGTGATTTACTTTTCGACGACTCCGAAAACTTCCATTGTCCCGCTGCGACGCCACGAGGTGACTTAACATGATTTTAGCAGTTGGTCGTAACGAAGAATCGCCCGCAGCCAAGGCTTTGGCGACTGCATAATGAAAATGGTAGCGGTTTGGGTAATACGTCGCCGCCCGCCGCCAACGCTGCATTTTTGCCTGGTGTTCAATAAAGTTTTTTGCCCCTACCCGCCCTCGGCTTTGGGAAAGTTCCCCTTTTTTGGCCAAATAGGTCAGTACGTTGGCGTTCACGACGGCGTCTAGGTCGTTGGTACCGTACGGAATGTAAGGCTGATAAGGCGTTGGATAGCAAATGCTACTTTTTAGAAAAAATGTCTGGTTGTGTCCAATCGTTTTTAAGATATTCCAACGTTTAAATTCCGCCTCTTTTCCTAGCCAAGTCATGTAAGCACTTGAGTTGGGTAAACCATTAAACAAGTAATTGTACCAATGGCGGTTTTTACGATTTTCGTCCAAAAACGCGTCAAAAAGCCGATGGCTTACCAAGCTGTCATTTGTGCCAAAAATGTGGTTGTGATACCAAATCGCCAAGTTACCCGAAGCCGTATCGTCGGCGTCATTTTCGACGTTGGCAGCATTGTTGATATACCGAGAATTCAATTTATACTGCGTTGGGCGCCGCACCAAGGGCACAGGCTGCGGTTCTGCCCCCCGTTGTAAGTCACGGTTGGGCGACATTTTTTTCCAAAAATTAAATTCCAAATCGGTCGCGTACGAACAAATTTCGGGGTAGGCTTTGAGCAGCATGGGACGAATTTCTTGCAAAGCGGTGTCCGACAAATACATTTCGGCCAGCAAGTTATGAATACCAATTGTGGTAAAACTGTTTGAGTCTCGGTACTTGTGGCGTGTACCTAATAATACAAAACGCGTGTGCATTTGCATGTAAGCAGGCCATTCGCCCGCATATTCTTTGCCTTCAATGGTGAGCGCACACTGGCTCTTTTCCAAATAGTTAAGAGCAAATTTCACTTCCAACGCAATCGAATCAGGTGTTTGGGCGTTAGTTGTGGTACTTGCTCCCCAACAAATGATACCCATGCAGAGATGAATCAATTGCCAACATCGTATGTATAACTGAGAAAGACGAAGGGACATTTTATTGAAAATCTTTTTTACTTATAACAATACCGCCAAAATAGGATTCGTTATTTGAACGAAAAAACAAGAAAAACGGCCTTGTTGAAGTTTGGCAAAGTTATTGATAGACAACAAATCGACGGATTCTTAGTTCTTTTAAGGCAATAATTGTACTTTTGCCGAGTTAATAAACAAACATTTAAGGTACAAAAATTCGTAATTAACGATTACAAGGATAACTAATAACGATTAACTATTTAATCTAAATGGTCAAATTCAGTATGAAAGCGGCGATTTGGGTGCTCTCAGCCACAGTGCTGATCAGTGCTTGTAAGTCGAAACACCCTTCGAGCCTCAATCCAGGCAAGAAAAGTACAGCAACGAACGTGGATTTTGCTTCTAAAAACGGCAAAGCCAAAAAAGGGAAGAAAGGTGTTGCAGCAACGTCTGCCGAGCCAGAAGGCTTCGCAGTAATGCCTTACAAATCGCAAGTGGTAGGGCCTAACCTTGTGTTTATCGAAGGAGGCCGTTTTACCATGGGGGCGTTGGAAGAGGATGTGATGAACTCTCGTGACAATCGTGAGCGTACGGTCAGTGTGCAGTCTTTCTACATGGATGAAACCGAGATTACCAACCTCAACTACCTCGAATACCTCCATTATGTACAGCGCGACTCATCGGCTGAGGTAGCTTCTAAAGCACTTCCTGACACAACGGTTTGGTACGACCCCTTGTCGTTCAACGACTCGTACGTAACGTACTACTTCCGTCACCCAGGTTTCCGTATGTACCCAGTAGTGGGTGTATCGTGGGTACAAGCAAACGACTATTCTATCTGGCGTACCAACTTTGTGAACGATAACCTAGCCAAACAAGCTACGGGCAAACCAAAGAAATCGTCGCTAGGTGGTAAGAAGAAAAAAGGCCAAGCCATGGCTGAGTCGGAAGCATTGATGACCAACGCGCGCCCTGCGGTAGAAAGTGGCTACGTGCTACCGAACTACCGTCTTCCAACTGAAGCTGAGTGGGAATATGCCGCCAAAGCAATGATTGGTACACAGTACGCCGACGAAAACCAGTCGAACCAACGTATTTATCCTTGGGATGGCTCATCGTTGCGTAACCCACGTGGCAAACACAAAGGTGAAATGATGGCCAACTTCAAGCGTGCCAAAGGTGACTATGCAGGTATTGCTGGTAAGTCAAACGACGGTGCCATTATCACGGAAGAGGTGTATAAATACCCTGCCAACGATTTCGGTTTGTACAACATGGCTGGAAACGTAAACGAGTGGGTATATGACGTTTATCGTCCGTTGTCATCAATGGACTTCAAAGACTTGAACCCGTTGCGTCGTGATGGTTTCTTGGACGAAGAAAAACGCTATGACGTAAAAGGTAACAACTCAGTAATCAACGACAAACTCCGTGTGTATAAAGGAGGTTCTTGGAACGACGTAGCTTATTGGTTGTCACCAGGTACACGCCGTTTCTTATCACAAGATTCTTCGACGGCCATGATTGGTTTCCGTTGTGCGATGATTTCGACAGGTAGAAATAAGTAGTAATTAATTTTATATTTTTACACGAAAAGAGGCGGCTGAAAAGTCGCCTCTTTTCGTGTAAAAACGATTGATTATCAAGCACTTTTACTAAAATACAAAATCTATCTAAAAAATATTTTTCATAAAATAGTTGGATTTAACGAATCACTGCTAGACCTTTGCAACCAGCAAAATGGCCAGAGAAAAAAATCTCTGGCCATTTAAAAGTCCTAATAATACATATATTCGATAGGATATAAGTATTTATTAAAACCACAAAAACAACCACCAAAAACTGTCCAATTCGCCACGATTATGAAACAGGCTCTAAAAGTATTCTATTCGATAGGTTTACTATTTTTTGTATTTCAATCGAATGCACAAAACACACCCATTATTAACGCTACCTTATCGGGAACCGTCATCGATGCCGTCACCAACGAACGCCTTATTGGCGCTTCGGTGTCCATCAAGGGTACCACCAATGGCGCTTCTACCGACGCTAATGGTGAGTTTCGACTCGTTACGGGACAAAAACTTCCATTTACCCTCATTGTAACTTACATTGGGTATAAAACCCGCGAACTTATTGTCAACGAACCTAAAGTTGAGATTCGTTTGGAAGCTGGTTCTAACCAACTCGAAGACGTGGTGGTTACTTCGCGTCGTCGCCAAGAGTCGGTACAAGACATTCCCATTCCGATTTCAGTAGTACGCGGTGTAACGGTAGAAGACCAAGGTGCTTTTAACGTAAACCGTTTGAAGGAATTGGTACCAACTGTTCAGTTTTATGCCTCAAACGCTCGAAACACCACCCTCAATATCCGAGGATTAGGCTCAACCTACGGATTAACCAACGACGGAATCGACCCTGGTGTTGGCTATTACGTTGATGGTGTTTATTATGCTCGTCCAGCAGCTACTTCCCTCGATTTTATTGACATCGACCAAGTAGAGGTACTTCGTGGTCCACAAGGAACCTTATTTGGAAAAAATACAACTGCGGGCGCCTTCAACGTCACCTCACGCGCTCCTTCTTTTGACCCAACCGCCAGCTTTGAGCTTAGTTACGGAAATTACGGCTACATTCAAGCAAAAACTTCTATCTCTGGCCCATTGAGCAAAAAACTAGCGGCAAGGGTTTCGTTTTCGGGTACACAAAGAAATGGGTTGTTTTATAATACTCGCACCCAAACCAATATCAATGACATCAATAATATCGGCGTCAGAACGCAGTTTTTGTACAAGCCAACTGAAAAGATAAACATCACGTTTATCGCTGACATCACTGACCAAAAACCTGTGGGGTACGGTTGGCCAGTCGCTAAAGTAGTCACTACCCAACGCGCAGCTTACCGTCAGTTCAACGCCATCATTGCCGATTTGAACTATAAATTGCCCTATCAAAGTGCTTTTGAAAGAATATTAGACTTAGATACGCCGTCAAGAGCTGGTAACCAATTAGGTGGATTGTCCTTGAATGCAGACTTTAAAATCGGCAAAGGAACGTTGACCTCAACAACGGCATGGCGTTATTGGAAATGGGATCCCCTTAACGACCGCGATTACACTGGCTTGCCTTCTTTCACCATATCGTCAGGAACCTCTGCCCATGACCAGTTTTCGCAAGAATTCAGATATTCAGGAAAAATCAATGACAAACTAAGCGGCGTAATTGGTGCTTTCGGTTTGTGGCAAGACTTAAGAACAGATCCAGTGCACACTGAAGAAGCAGGTTCGGCACAGTGGCGTTTTGCCCAAAGCTCTACCAGTGCGCTTTGGAAAACTCCTGGCTTGTTTGATAATTTTGGTATCAAAACTACCTACGGCATCAAGTCATCCAGCGTAGCATTATTTGCGCAAGCGGACTGGGCCATCACCAGCAAATTGCACATCTTACCAGGTATTAGATACAACAACGACACAAAGAAAGCTAACTACAGTCGAGTTACCTACGGAGGCTTACAAACTACCGACGCCGCTTTATTGGCCTTGAAAAATGGGGTATATAGCAACCAAACCTTTGACATTGATGCCTCTGAAGGTAATTTCTCTGGACAGCTAACAGTACAGTATAAATTCAACAAAAACGTCAATGCTTTCGGAACGTATTCACTGAGCTATAAACCAATTGGTGTCAACGTAGGTGGTTTGCCAACGGCAAGCGGTCGAGTATTGACTGAATTGGCTACGGTTAAACCAGAAGCGGTTTCTCACCTTGAATTTGGGTTAAAAACCAAGCCTTCTGCCAACTCCGTGTTGAACATCGTATTTCATAACACCGACATAAAAGATTACCAAACGCAAGTACAAACTCCTGAACCTGGGGTAAATAGAGGATATTTGGCCAATGCTGAACGCGTAAGAGTGATTGGTTTAGAAATAGATGGAAACATCAAAGCAAATAACCACCTCTCTTTCACGGGTGCTTTTGCCTACACAGACGGGAAGTACGTGAAATTCACCAACGCTCCAGTGCCTATTGAAGAAGTGGGTGGCGCACAAGCTTTCAAAGATGTTTCGGGAGGTCAGTTACCAGGTATTTCAAAATACGCAGGATCACTTGGTACTGAAATTACGGGCAAAGGAAGCCTATTGGGACTAAAAGGCAATTTCTTCGGTGGTCTTGATGTGTATTACCGCTCTACATTCTCGTCAAGCCCTTCACCTTCGGCTTTCTTAGACATTGAAGGATACGCGTTGCTCAACGGCCGCGTAGGTTTCAGAGCATCAAATGGCTTGTCTATTTTCATCTGGGGAAGAAACTTAGGCAACAAAGATTACTACGAGCAATTGTTGGTCGCTCCAGGTAGTGCAGGCCAAATCGGCGGTATTTTGGGTGATCCACGTACCTACGGCGTAACGCTTCGATACACGCTATAATCTCACTGTATTTTGAACGAGGGTGTCGTTTTTAACCCTCGTTCAAACCCTAAACAAACACAACCATGGCACAGACATCCGTTCAAAAAAGAGTATTTGGAGGTGATTACATTCTCTTCGGTCTTTTTGCTTTTATCTTAGTAGCCGCCGTGGGTCTGGGAGGATGGCAGCTTTGGGGAGCCAACCTGAAACTGAGTTTTAAGGACTTATTTACCTCCGAAACCCTCCTTTTTATTGGGGCAGGTTTTCTGGCCCAAACCATCGACGGTGCTTTAGGAATGGCCTACGGAATAAGCTCTACGTCACTTTTGTTGAGCTTGGGCGTCCCTCCCGCAGCCGCGAGTGCGAGTGTGCACATTGCGGAAGTATTCACCAGCGGCGCTTCGGGCTTGTCGCATTGGAAGTTTGGGAATGTCAACAAAAAACTGTTCAAGCTTTTGCTCATTCCTGGCATTATTGGGGCAGTCACGGGTGCCTATATTTTGAGTTCGTTTGACGGCAATTTGATTAAACCTTACATTTCCATTTATCTACTTGTTATGGGTGTAATCGTTATCCGTAAAGCCTTGGGTAAGAAAAAAGCCAAATCAAAAACCAAATACGTCGGGCCGTTGGCACTCCTTGGTGGCTTTGTCGATGCCGTTGGAGGCGGTGGCTGGGGACCTGTTGTTACCTCCACTCTCATTGGCAGTGGACGTGACCCTCGCTATACGATTGGTTCGGTCAATACCGCCGAGTTTTTTATTGCAGCTGCAGGTGCAGGGATGTTTACCCTACTGATTGGCATTGATAACTGGCGTGTGGTTATCGGGTTACTTCTTGGTGGCGTCATCGCTTCTCCCTTTGCGGCGTATGTGTGCGGGAAAGTAAACCCAAAAATCTTAATGGTAATTGTCGGAATCGTTATTATACTTCTTAGCCTACGCAATATTTTGACTTTGTTTTAATGCTCAACGCCATGAACATCAACATCTTTGCCTTTGCTGTTCCCCTTTTCTTATTTTTTATCGGATTAGAATACTTTATAGCTAGAAAAACAGGGAAAAAGTATTTTCACTTTAATGAAACCATTGCTAACCTCAACGTTGGGATTGCAGAGCGCTTGATTGACCTGTTTACCGCAGGCGCTTTTTACTTTGTCTATGACTATTTGCATCGGCATTTTGCGCTACTTGACATCCAACCGACACCGCTTCATTGGATTCTTTTACTGTTGTTTACTGATTTTTTGTGGTATTGGTACCATCGGCTTGGCCATGAAGTAAATATTTTTTGGGCGGCGCACGTCGTTCATCACCAAAGCGAAGACTTTAATTTAACTACGGGCACCCGAATCACCATCATTCAGGCCGTAGCCCGAACATTCTTTTGGACCATCATTCCCATCATTGGTTTTCCAGCGGAAATGATTACAGTCGTACTTATCATTCACGGGATTTACCCCTTTTTTACGCATACACAGCTCATTGGAAAACTAGGAATCTTAGAATATATTTTAGTAACGCCGTCGCACCACCGCGTTCACCACGCGGCCAATGAACAGTATCTCGATAAAAACTACGGGGATATGTTCATCATCTGGGACAAACTGTTTGGGACGTTTGCCAAAGAAACTGAAGCACCCGTCTATGGCCTAACAAAACCACTCGAAAGTCACAGCTTTTTATGGCAACACTTTCACTTTTTTGTCGAACTAGGACTTGCCGTAACATCACAAAAAGGGTTCTGGAACAAACTAAAAGTCGTATTTGGTAAACCTGCTGAGTTCGATGAACGAATGAGGTCAAAAGCAGAAATCCTTTTTTTATCTCACCGAAAAGTACAAGCTCCCACTCACCGATTTAAAGGTTATGTACTGGGTCAAATGGCGTTTACGCTCTTTTTACTCTTTTGGTTTTTGCTGTTAGAACACTACGTTCCGCTACCAGTACAGCTCGCTATTTCTTTGTTTATTTTATTAACCTTGGTCAACAGTGGGGCCATTTTAGAACAACGCCGATGGGTATTTTACCTCGAATACCTACGGATGGGAAGTTTGATGGGCGTCGTTTATTACTACTACCCTACTCCGACCACCTTTGTACTTTCGGCGGGCTTATTAGTAGCCGCCTTGGTTTACTTACGAAGCATCGAACGCCAATACCTACGCTTACTCTACGGAAACATTTACCTCCCAAATTCTTAATACAACATGAGAGCCATCATAAAAAACATTGGAGAAGATTATTTTATCTCATCATTACCAACTTCTTATCAAAAAGTACAGCCCGTAAAAAATCGCGGACTTCTCCCCAACATTCGGGTGAATGCCGAGGTAGGTGTATGGCAAAACCTGCCCGTTTATTTGGAATCAAACAGTTTTTTCTATCTGCACGATTTGCTAAATGAAGGGCCTTTGGTACTTAGTACATACAGTCCTGCATGGGAAAAATACGGCGCAACCCACCTCGACCGCCTCAACAAAGCATTTGACGTTATCTCAAAATTAGGCGCTAACATGCTCGTTATCAGTACTGAGCAATTCAAACACATTGTTCATACGGTACAAGATTATGGGATTGAGTTTAACATAGTCCAAGATTTAAACAATAAAATCAGCGAAGCACTGGGGGTCTATTCCGAATTTGAACCCGTTTGGGACCGCATCGCGGGGATTTCGGAGGATGTACCTTTCCCTGCCACGTTTGTCATAAGCCGAAACCGATACATCGTCTATGACTACGTTGACAAGGACTTTGAATATGCTGTTTCAGAAAAAGAAATTGAACGGGCCGTAAAAATTGCACTAAAATAAATCCATCTTATGTCAGACACATCCAACAAAAACAAGCAAACGGCCTTAGGCGACGTAGCCGCTAGACAGCTGGCGATTGCGACCCGTACCGTGCCGCAAATGGTGACCATCACCCCTCGCTGGTTGACTCGCCTTTTGAACTGGGTTCCTGTAGAATCAGGCGTTTACCGTCTCAACAAAGTCAAAAACGCCAACAGCGTTGAAGTCGATTGTTCGGCGCGCGACGAGCGGGTTCTTCCCCAAACATTCGTCGATTACATTGACAATCCGCTCGAATACAATTTGTCAGCCGTACAAACCATTGTGGACGTTCATACGCGCGTTTCTGATTTGTACAGCAAACCTTACAATCAGATTTCGGAGCAGTTGCGCTTGGCGATTGAAACCATTAAAGAGCGCCAAGAAAGCGAACTTATCAATAACAAAGAATACGGTTTGCTGCACAGCGTCGTTCCGTCGCAAGTCATCAAAACGCGCCTTGGCCCTCCTACTCCCGATGATTTGGACGAGCTGATTGCCAAAGTTTGGAAAGAACCTGGGTTCTTTTTGCTCCACCCGTTGGCCATTGCGGCGTTTGGTCGTGAGTGTACGCGCCGTGGCGTACCGCCTCCAACTGTTTCATTGTTTGGGTCACAGTTTATTACTTGGCGGGGCATTCCGTTGATTCCTTCGGACAAGCTTCCTATCCAAAACAATAAAACCAAAATCATTTTGCTGCGCACGGGCGAGAGCCGTCAGGGAGTTGTAGGACTCATCCAACCTGGCTTGCAAGGCGAGCAAACCCCTGGACTTTCGGTTCGTTTTATGGGCATCAACGACAAGGCCATCGCCTCTTACCTTGTTTCACTTTACTGCTCGTTAGCAGTATTGGTGGACGATGCCATTGCAGTTTTGGAAGACGTTGAAATCGGCAACTACCATGAGTACAAGTATTAATACCTCGACAGGACTGCCCGACGTAGCAGCATTGGAAGCACTGGCCAATCAGTTTTTTGCTGCTTTGCCAGGTGAGCATCCGATTGCGCAAAGGTTTGCCAAACAGGCGATTCATGCCCTTACACCTGTTCACGCAGGTGCTCCAAATGAGGTTCCTTTCTATTTTGCAGACGGCGCACCCACGCCGCCTGCATTGGGTGGCCTTGGCATTACACCGACTTTGCACGACCCAACGGCTTTTGTCGCTACTGGTACAGAACCGACTACGCCGCACGTGGTCGAACCTGCCAGCATTAGCTCAAACGGCGGACGAATTCCTAGTTCCGTCGCGGGAAGCGGTGCGTCGCCCTCGGCGATTCAGCACGGCAACAACATTAATCTGGAAAATCCACAAACCAGTTTTCCCGACGAAAACTTAAAAAGTGACGCTATTCCTTCCTCTATTGGGTCGGGCAGGGAAACATCCCCAGAACAGTTGCCCTACCAATCCAATTTTTCGTTTGAATCCGAATTACAACAAGCACTGGAAGCACTTTCGGGGTCAAACCACGTTGCGTCAGTACCTCAACTAGGCAGCCCTTACTATTTTCTTTCGGGCAACCCTTTGCACGGCTTAGGGGATGGTTTCGTACCGCAATTGCCTTTTGTTTCTCCAACAACAGCTTCCGCCAGTAGCTTAAAATCAACTCCAAAGCTCCCGTTGGACGCTGCACTCATCAAAAAAGACTTTCCCAGTCTTCAGGAAACTGTCAACGGGAAACCTCTGATTTGGTTAGATAACGCGGCTACGACCCAAAAGCCTAAGTTGGTCATCGACCGTTTGAGTTATTTTTACGAACACGAAAACTCAAACATTCACCGCGCTGCCCACGAATTAGCTGCTCGCGCTACCGATGCCTACGAAGCAGCACGCGAAAAAGTTAGGGCATTTTTGAATGCCGCTTCGACCAACGAAATTGTGTTTGTTCGGGGGGCAACGGAAGCGATTAATTTGGTAGCTAAAAGTTTTGGAGAACAATTTATTAACGCAGGTGACGAAATCATTGTCAGCCACCTTGAGCACCACGCCAACATTGTACCTTGGCAGCAATTGGCGCAGAAAAAAGGCGCGCGTTTGCGCGTGATTCCCGTGGATGATGATGGCCAAGTAATCTTGGAAGAGTACGTAAAATTGCTCAACTCCCGCACCAAACTCGTATCGTTTACGCAGGTTTCCAACGCCTTAGGAACGGTTACTCCAGCCAAGCAAATCGTTGAACTCGCTCACCAGATTGGCGCAAAAGTGCTCGTCGATGGCGCCCAATCGGTTTCGCACATGAGCGTGGATGTTCGTTACTTAAACGCCGACTTTTTTGTCTTTTCGGGACACAAGGTGTTCGGGCCAACGGGCATTGGCGTGGTTTATGGCAAAGAAGACTTGCTGAATCAGATTCAACCTTGGCAAGGTGGGGGAAACATGATCAAAGACGTGACGTTTGAGCGTACCGTTTACCACCCCGCTCCTTCTCGTTTTGAAGCAGGAACGGGAAACATCGCCGACGCAGTGGGGCTCGGCGCTGCCATTGACTACGTCACAGGTTTAGGCATGAACCTTATTTACCAATACGAGCATCAATTGTTGCACTACGCCACTCATTTGTTGAAAGACGTTCCAGGACTTCGATTGGTAGGTACTGCTCCCGACAAAGCCAGTGTTTTGTCGTTTACCTTAAAGGGGTACACCAACGACGAAGTAGGACAAGCCCTTAACAAAGAGGGAATTGCGGTTCGTACGGGACACCATTGTGCACAGCCTATTTTGCGGCGTTTTGGCTTGGAAAGTACCGTTCGACCTTCGTTGGCGTTTTACAATACCTGCGCCGACATCGACACGTTGGTAGAAACGCTCTATCGTTTGCAACATAAAAAATAACCCTAAACCTTATAGGTTTTTAAAACCTATAAGGTTTCAGAATTGAAACCTTTCTTTCACTATGTCTGACGTAAAAGAATTTATCGATAAGCTTCACCACACGCACAAAGCAGAATGGGAAGCAACGCCAAAAATCCAAGATTCGATTGATTGGTTGACGAACCTCTTTGAGTTTCTTTTTCCCAACAACCGTTTGCATAAAAAGGCAACCTATGTGGGTATCCTCAAAAAGAATCAAATTGACCTTGAGAATATTTTATTGAGTTACTTAGACCCTACGGAAGCCGATATTGAAGGGACGGTCAATGCCTTTTATCAATCATTAGAAACGGTCTATCACCATTTACGAGCCGACGCCGCCAAGATTTACGAGTTTGACCCCGCCGCTACGAGCATTCACGAAGTAATCGTTTCTTATCCAGGCTTTTACGCCATTGCCGTTTACCGAATCGCTCATCAGTTAACGCTCTTAAAAGTACCCGTTTTACCACGGATTTTGAGCGAGTATGCGCACCGAAATACGGGCACCGACATTCACCCTGCGGCGAAGATTGGAGTCCCCTTTATGATTGACCATAGTACAGGCATTGTAATTGGCGCAACGGCCATCATTGGAAATAATGTTTCTATTTATCAAGGAGTTACGCTAGGAGCATTGCAAGTAGCCAAAGAGCTGGCCGAAGTAAAACGCCACCCTACGGTAGAAGACAACGTCATCATTTACGCCCGAACTACCATCCTTGGCGGAAAAACCGTCATTGGTAAAAACAGCATCATTGGGGGCAGCGTATTTTTAACCAAAAGTGTAGCACCCAATTCGCACGTTTTTAATACCCACCAACTCCGAATCGAAGTAAAAGACGAGGTGTTTGACTAAGGTTTGCTTTTTAAGCCTTGTGTTTTATTTTTGCCAATTAATCTATTAAATCTATAAAATTGATATTTATTTTCAAAACCTGATACAATTATGAAAAGATTAGACACTCAGACCTTTACTTTCAACGAAAAATTGACAGAAGAACAAATCTCTTTTTTCAATCAAAACGGTTTTTTGCACTTTAAAAACTTCATTGCCAAAGACACCGTTCAGTTGTTTCTCAACGAATTCAAGCGAATTGAAGAACAAATTTTGGTCGATGGCGAACAAAAAATCAACGGAGTGCCCCTCAAGTTTGGCAAAGACCTCGACGGCAGTCCGTTGGTTCAGCGAATTTGCTTTGCGTCAAAGTTTAGCCCCATCCTACGCGAGTACATCCAAGACCCTCGTCTCCAATCGCTTACGGCTTTAATCGGCGGTGATGCCCGCGTGGGAGAAGACGAAAAAGATGGGCTGGTCTTTAACCATTACGTTCGAGACAAACACAGCAAGTTTACCTCTATGGGATGGCATACCGATAGCCCACGGGACTTGTTTTTAGGACAAAAGATTCACAAAATGCTCAATATCGGTACTCACCTTGATGACTGCCTAAGCCGCAACGGGGGTCTCAAGGTGTTACCGGGTACGCACACCCAAGGCGTTTTTCAGACGCTTTTCCGCAAAAAACAATTCATCGACCACCAGCCCGACGTCAACGAAGTAGGGCTCGATATTGAAGCGGGTGATTTGACCATTCACGACGGCGACTTGTGGCATCGGGTAGAAGCCAGTGTTTTTGAGGGCGAACAGTCACGCCGTCGCGTCATGTATGTACCCATTGTGACAGGAAAATACGTACCCAAAAACGAACATAGCAAAACCCCTTTTTATCAGCGTCTTGCGAAATATGTTGTTAAATAAGCTCCATTGGCTTGTAATAATTCACTCATTCGTAATACGTATTTCCCCATGAACAATCCCCAATATGCCCTCGTAACAGGCTCAGCCAAAGGCATCGGAAAGGCCATTGCCAACGAACTTGCTCAACGTCAGTACCACCTCCTCTTGGTCGATTTTGACCAAGAGGTGCTCGAATATACCCAAACCGAACTGCGCGGGCGCTACCCTGCGCTCAGTGTTCACACCTTTGTGCAAGATCTATCCGAACCAGAAGCCGTCGCCAACATTGAAAAATGGGTGACTCCCTTCAAGGATAAATTAAAGGTGGCGATTAACAACGCAGGGTTTGGACTGACGGGGCGATTTACCGACCTCAATATTGAAGAGCAACTCAACATGGTGGATGTCAACTTCAAAGCGGTCGTGCGGCTTTCGTACCTGTTTGTTTCTATCCTAAAAAACAACGGAGAAACCTATTTGCTCAACGTAGCCAGCACAACTGCCTACCAGTCTGTGCCCTACCTCGCCGTTTATGCGGCCTCCAAAGCGGCGGTATTGTCGTTTACGCGCAGCCTTCGGTTTGAGCTAAGGGAAACTGGCCTTTCCGTTTCGACCCTCAGCCCAGGCAGCACCGACACCGATTTTGTCTATCGCGCCAGAATGGGCGAACATACCAAAAAGACAGCGTCCAAAGTGAATATGACGCCCGAAGCCGTAGGCAAGATTGCCATAAAAGGGTTGTTTGCCAAAAAATCAGAAATCATCCCTGGTTTTCTCAACGTCCTCAATGCACACCTACCCAAGTACGTACCCAAACTTTTGACAGAAAAAGTAGCCGCAAACATCTACGAACCCCGAAACTAACCGAAGTTATGTCAAAGAGCATTCCTGTCCTTATCCCTTCCGAAATCCATAGCATTGTCGATAAGCAATATACGCAAGTACACCAGCTGCTCGGCAAACGCCTTGCCTTGATGTTTGGCTACCTCATTGCTCAATCTGCTCAAAGCGCAGTGTTTTCGGCTTTTTTCAGGAAAAACTTACTGGAGTTGGGAGAAAACCCCGACCTGCTAGAAGTGGAAGAAGACGAATTGCTTGTGATTTTATTTGGCTCAAAAATAGCCACCGAAGGAGGAAAAATTCCCGATGAACTGTACGATGCCCTTACCCAACGCTACTCGCAGGAACAGGTCATTTTGCTCGTGAGTTTTGCGACTCAATTGGTTGCCGCAACGATGTTCAACGCAACGCTGGAAGTCCAAGTCGAAGCATCGCTACAACCGTATGTGTTACCCGAAGCATTCAGAACTGAGTTATGTTTAGTATAAAAACCTATTTCGCGCTTTTTGTGGGCTATTTTTCGATTGTATCTTTGGTACAAGCGGCTGACTTTGACTTTACCCCAACCCTGCAAAAAGCCCACCAAGAAGTGTTTAAACTTCGGCTGGAAGGTGCAAAAAAATTGGCCGCGTCCGAAAAATCAACCAATCCATTTCGGGCTTACGTGGAGCATTATGCCGAAACAATTCACTTACTCAACACCGACACCGAAGAGGCTTATAATGCGTTCCTAACCCACGAAGATGAACGCCTCGACGCCATTGAAGACCTCGACGAACAGTCACCTTACCATCGGTTTTTGCGGGCCGAAATTAAACTACTGTCGGCAGTCGTGCGGATTCGTTTTGGCAATGAGGTAAAAGCGGCTTGGAATGTGATTCAAGCGGCGAAGCTGTTGGAAGAAAACCAAAAATTGTTCCCTCAATTTCTACCAACCTATAAATCGCTGGGCTGCCTACACATCGTCATTGGCTCCGTTCCCGACAACCACCGTTGGGTACTCAAATTGCTGGGTTTAAAGGGTAACATTGCTCAGGGCGTTGCTGAATTGCGCCGAGCTACCAAAGACAAAGAGTGGGGAAACGAAGCACTGCTTACGTCCTTTTTTATTCAAGAATTTGTCTTGAAGTTTGACGAACGCGAAAACACCGAACTGCTCAATACAATTGAAAATCAATCAGATAATCTCAGTTTTTATTGGTTAGCCACGGCCATTTCGCTCAAAAGTACCCGCAACGAGCAGGCATTGAAATTGCTCAAAAAAGCACCATCCGACCCCACTTACCCCGCACTTTCCATTTTTACGCTCTACCGCGCCGACGCCCATTTGCTCAAAGGTGACTACATTGAAGCGAGTCGGCTGTATGCGCTTTATATCCGTCAATTCAAAGGTAAATCTTACCTCAAAGAAGCCTATTACAAACTAGCCCTGTGCCATTGGCTCACGGGAGATTCAACGAAGGCTCAACAATCGTTGTCGCGGATTCCGTCGGTGGGAGTGGCTTACGCGGAGTCGGACAAAGCCGCCGAGAAGTTCTACGAAAGCTATTCAAAAACACACCAACTTCCGAACAAAACCCTGCTCAAAATCAAACATGCTTCTGACGGTGGGTATTACGAAAAAGCGGCGGAATTGCTGACTCAACTTACTGAAAAAGACCTAGAAACCCCTAAAGAACGCGCCGAGTATTATTTCCGAGCGGGGAAAGTGTTTCAACGTACGCATCAAAGTGACCAAGCCTTGGCTTCGTTTGAAAAAGCCATTCAATTGTCGGCCAAAGAAAGTTGGTATTTCGCACCGAGCGCGTCGTTGCAGATTGGTTATTACTACCAAGAAAAAGGGCAACGCCAGCAAGCCAAAGCCTATTTTGAGAAGGCAATTTCTTACAAAAAACACGAATACAAAAACTCCGTTGACAGCAAAGCGCGCGCTGCGCTCACTGAAATGGGGTTTGATAGCTAATATTTTGCTTTATTCAACCCACCAATTCTATACAATTTTCTGAGACAGCTTATACACACAATCGGTCAGACGATAGTCAGACCGTTATTCAGTTTGAGGAATGTCCTTTGGAAAACAGGTTGAACGCATTAAAAATAAAAAGTGACTATTTATTGCTCCAGAGGAGCCAAATCTTCGTAGAAAGAAATAATTAGCCTCCCCTAAAGCCCCATCGGGGTGGCCGACGCTTGATGAAAGAGGTCACCCCGATGGGGCTTTAGGGAGGGGTTTGTTTACTTTTACTACAAAGGTTTTGCCTCTCCGAGGCTGTTTTTTAAATGCGTTTAACCTGTTTGGAAAATAAAATTTGGGATAATTCAAGCGATTACCCCAAATTGACTCATTTCCCAAATTCCCTTTCACTCTCCCTTTACAGGGCTATGAAAAAGACTCAATAAAAAATTATATTAGGCTAACCTTGAAAGGTTCAAAAAATCGTTCATTCAAATCGTTTCGTAAGCGTTTTGGATGGAAAGTTCGGCGGTCGTTTTCGTAAATCTCGCTCAAACTTTGGGTGACATAATCCACCTCGCCAGGCGTGTTGTATTTACTAAACGAAAAACGAATATGTTGGGCTTCGGGCGCGGCTTGAAGCGCCGTCAACACGTGAGAATCAGTAGCTTGAAGATTGGAACACGCACTTCCACCCGAGGCAGCAATGCCGTACAAATCCAAGTAACTCAGCAAAGACTCTCCTGATTTTAAGGCGGGAAACACGACGTGGAGTAACGTATAAAGGCTATTTCCCGAAGAAGCACTCTCACCGTTAAACGTACAGCCTATTCCCAAATTTTCGAGTTGTTTAAACAGGCGATTTTTCACAAAACGAATGCTCTTTTCGTGGGCCTCTAGGTCTTGGTAAGCTACTTCAAGGGCTTTCCCGATTCCGACGATGGCCGCTACATTTTCCGTTCCCGAACGGAGCGAACGCTCCTGTCCTCCACCGTGTAATAAAGGTTTTATCTTACGTTTGGGTGAAACATACACAAAACCTACGCCTTTTTGGGCGTGAAACTTGTGCCCCGACCCAACTAAAAAATCAACAGGAAGACGCTGTAAATCAAACGGATACTTGCCAATTGTCTGGGTGGTATCCGATAAAAAAAGCGCTCCAGCAGCTTGGCACAGACGGCCAATCAACTCCAAATCATGCAGGTTTCCGATTTCATTATTGCCGTGCATAAGCGCCACCAATGAATGCGGAAACTCTTTCAATAATTCTTGCAAATGGCCTATATCTATCTGCCCTTTTTCATCTAGCTCCACGTAATGTAGCTGGATTTTATGCTCTTTTTGCAACCAACGAAGGGGTTGCAGCACGGCTTTGTGCTCAGTAGGACTTGTGATGACGTGCCGAAGTTCGTACGCATTCACCGCTGCGGTAATCACCCAATTCAACGCCTCCGTTGCGCCCGATGTAAAATAAATAGCCTCAGAAGGCGCATTGAGTAGCTTCCCAATTTGGGCTCGGCTTGTTTCAATGGCTTCGCGTGCTTGCCGTCCAAATCCATGACTCGAGGATGGGTTGCCGTAAAAAGTGGTCAAATAGGGCATCAACGCCCCTAACACCTCACGGTCGATGGGGGTAGTTGCTGCATTGTCAAAGTATATTTTCATGGTGTCTGATGATTGGAATGTTAGAGAGGTGGAGAAAAATACTCCGTCGGGGTAAGCCCCCGACGGTTATTTGAAATAACTAACCCACCTTAAATATACATACAGACTAATTTTTGGGGACTTCCCCCCTTTTATTGTTGGCTTGACGAGGCATTTGCCACTAAATTAACGTCAAGCGTAAAGTCGTTTTCGATGGCCTTATCTCCCAAGTTTTCGAAAAAGTTGCTCGACCGATAGCGAATGTCACCCTTAGCACGATTGCCTTTTTTTGACGGACGAGCTTGCGAAACGCCTCCAAACAACATAAATGAGGCAACAACAACTGGTACTTTTTTCATGGTGTTTCTTAATTTAAGTTTAAAAAATAATTATTCCTATATACATTATAGATATTTTGTATAAATGAAAGACTGCATTCAAATGATTAATTGTTAAAAAATTTTCGATGAATTTTGATGAGCGATACTTTTTCTAAAAAAGCTTCACTTTCAAGTGAAGAACAAAACTTAGCTTAGTTGAATAAATAGCCAAATGGTATATCACTTCGCTCAGTGATTGTGGATGCAAAGGTGAGAAATAAAAAAACAATTTTCCAACTATTTTTCAAAAAAAATTAAAAAATGAAATTTCAATTAGTCTATTGATTATTAGGAGTTTATGCCTTCATTTTTTAGTCTAAACAAGGCATTTAGTCGCTACTACTCTTCAAAAAGTACCATTTTACCCCTAGAATACGCTCAAAACGAGAATAAATAATACATTTAGAAGATTTCATGCCAATATATTTTACATATAGACTAATTTATTTACTATAAATAGATAGATTTTAGGGTAATAATTATAAAAAAAATTATATTTAAAGCTTGTTTATATGAAACAGGCTTTTCAACTTTGTGCCCACAATTAACAATCAGCAGCTTCTATACCAATGGTAGTAAGCTTCTGGTCAAACCCAAACTCATTTCTTCCATTTATTTTAAAAATATCCACTAACCAGTAAACCAATGGTTAGTTATTTACGGGCAAATACAGCTTACAGGAAATCATTCAAATGAGATAATATACACAGAAAAAGAAAAAAACGAAAAACCTACAAAAATTTCTATATTTATTCGATAGTCTTTAATCCAATAACAAATTTTGAAGTAACCATTTTTAAATCACCCAATAAACAAAACGTGCCAGAGTAGCGGCAACTACCCTGGCACAAGCTAAAGCAACAAAGGCTCATTGGCTAAAATGATACCATTTCCTTCACAGGAAGTGGCACAACCATTTGTTTTATTTAACCACTGCAAAGTAATGAAAAAAATTTTATCTCTGTGGGGCTTACTGCTATTTACCTCATGGCTGGCTTCGGCCCAAACTACGCCGACCATCAACGCGACGGTTTCGGGTAAGCTCATCGACCAAAAGACACGGGAGGCATTGGTAGGTGCGTCGGTCGTCATCAAGGGAACCACCAACGGAAGTACCAGCGATGCCGATGGCAAATTTACCCTTCGAACAGGGCAAAAACTACCCTTCACGGTCGTCGTCAGTTACATCGGTTACCTGACCAAAGAACTCATTGTCAATTCAGAAAAAGTAGTTCTTGAAATTGCGCCTGACACCAAACAACTCTCTGAGGTTGTGGTGGTTGGCTACGGAACGCTTGAGCGAAAAGACCTCATTGGTTCCATTTCAAAAATTGACCCTGCCGAATCAAAAACCATCCAAGCGGGCAGTTTCGACGCCCAATTGCAAGGCAAAGTATCGGGTGTACAGATTTCCAGCAACACGGGGGTTCCTGGAGAAGCGGTCAACATTCGAGTACGCGGGGCAACTTCCATCAACGCCGACAATGACCCACTTTATGTCGTGGATGGCGTATTTATCAACAACAATTCCTTGCAAACCATCGGAACGGGCGGTAAAGCTACTTCCCCGATTGCCGACCTCAATCCCAACGACATTGAAAGTATCGAAGTCCTCAAAGACGCCGAAGCGACAGCTTTGTACGGTTCACGCGGTGCCAACGGAGTGATTTTGATTACGACCAAACGCGGAAGTTTTGAACAAAAGCCGAAGATTTCGCTGAACGCATCGTACGGACAAGCCAAAGCTACCAAACTTTGGGAATTGACTACGGGGCCAGAGCACGCCCAACTCGTCAACGAGTGGTGGATCAATACGGGCAAAGACACCCCTTCGCTCAACCGCACGTTTGCCAACCGTCCCTTCCGCCCAGTAACAGAAGGCGGACGCGGGCTGCCCGAAGAACAACAAACATACGACCGTTTGAGTGAACTGTTCCGCACGGCAAGCTTATCTAATTACGACCTTTCGCTTTCGGGCGGTACCAAAAGCACCAAGTACTACATTGGCGGTGGTCTCAACACGCAAGAGGCTATCATTAAACCGATTACCTTCCAACGCGCAAGTTTTAAAGTCAACCTTGACCAAAAGGTAAATGATAACGTTCAAGTAGGCGTGAGCAACACCTTTACCCGCACGTACCGCAACCAAGCCCGTGCGGGAGATGGCCCTGCGGGAGGACTCCTACAAGCGGCATTGCACACGCCAACGTACCTTTCGCCCGTCAACGAACAAGGGGTTTTGGTCGGGCGCGCAGGATTTGACAACCTTACGTTATTGCTTGATAATTATAATGTTAACTCCGCCAGCTTGCGCTACATTGGCAACTTATACGCGGATGTTCAACTTTTACCAAACCTAAAATTCCGCAGCAGCTGGGGCGTTGATTACAACAACTACAACGAATCTGAATATTGGAATAACTTGTTGATTTCGGGAAGTCCGAACGGGTTGGCGACGTCTTCGATTAGTCAATTTACCACTTGGTTGAACGAACAAACGCTTACTTTCCGTCAGAAAATCGGGGTCAAACACTCGTTTGGAGTTTTGGTAGGAAATACGCTTCAAAGCGATTTGCTGACCCGTACGTATGCCGAAGGACGCGGTTTTGCCAATAATCAATTTACCCAAATTTCGTCGGCCGCTACTACTGCCGCTTCCCAAAGTTGGAGCAAAAGCAACTTGGCCTCGTTCTTTGCCAAAATAGACTACAATTTTGGCGGAAAATACCTCATTGATTTCAGCGCTCGGGCCGATGGTTCGTCGCGCTTCGGAAACAACCGCAAGTGGGGCTTTTTCCCTTCGGCGGGGGTCGCGTGGCGGATTAAACAAGAAGCATTCTTACAAGACATTCGGGTCTTGAGCGACCTCAAACTACGGGCCAGCGTCGGGGTAATTGGAAACCAAAACGGCATTGGAAACTTTGCCTCGCAGGGTCTTTGGACGGGTGGTTCGGGTTACCAAAGTTCGGCGGGAATTGCGCCTCAGCAGTTGGGGAACGCCGATTTACAATGGGAACGTACGCGTCAGTTTAACGTCGGACTTGATGCTTCGTTCTTAGACCAACGCCTCAACGTAGAATTTAACGTCTATAACAAATACACCACCAACGGTTTGCTGCAATTGGCCTTGCCCGCCACGTCAGGGTTTAGCAATTACTGGTCGAACGCCGCAGAAATCACCAACAAAGGTTTTGAACTGGGCATCAGTTCGGTCAACATTCGCAAGGGTGATTTACAATGGACTACCAGTTTCAACATTGCCCGCAACATCAACAACATTGAAAAACTACCCAACCCCCTTCGTTACGGAAGCCGCGATTTGATTTTGCAGCAACAGGGCACACCACTGTATTCGTTTTGGGTGTATAAAGAACTGGGCGTTGACCCACAAACGGGAAATGTCATTTACGATGACGTCAACAAAGACGGACAAATCACCGTGGCGGACCGCCAAATTGTGGGCAGTATTTGGCCAAAATTCTTTGGAGGCTTGACCAACAACTTCTCCTACAAAGGCTTTGATATTGGCTTATTTTTCTCTTTCCAATACGGCAACAAGATTTATAACCACAACCGCTTCTTTGGCGAAGGAGGCGGCGCGCGCGACGCGGCACGAATCATTTTTGCCAAAAACAACCAACGTTGGCAAAAACCTGGCGACATCACCGACGTGCCTCGTCCCGATGGCATCAACGTCAACAACTACCGCGACGGCGGCAGCCGTTGGTTAGAAGATGGCTCGTTTGTGCGCCTTCGCTCCCTGAACGTAGGGTACTCAATCCCAAAATCAGTTAGTCGTAAAATTGGAGCTGACCAGCTTCGCGTGTATGCTTCGGGAACCAATCTTTGGCTATTGACCAAATACACAGGTTTAGACCCTGAGTCGAGCGCAAGCAGCGACCAAAACCAGCAAGGTATCGACTTAGGTACACCTCCCCAACCGCTAGGAGTACAGATTGGTATCAATGTTACATTCTAAAAATTGAACAAAACAATGAAATTCAAACATCATATACTCTGGGTAAGCTTAGCGCTGGCAAGTAGTTCTTGCGAAAAATTTCTGGATGTTCAGCCCAAAGAATTTATCTCCGACGCCGCCACCATTGTGGACCGTTCTTCGGCCGAAACAGCCGTAAGAGGAGTCTATAGCGCCCTCGCCGACGGCAGTTACTACGGCACTTCTTTCCAATCCATTGGTTATTTGTCGGGCGATAATATCGTTTGGACGGGTTCGCAGTCGCAGGTTCAAGAGTTTATCAATAAAAAAGTCAATGCCGACAATTCAACCATTAGCTCGGCTTGGATTTCGATTTACCGAACCATCAACCGCGCCAACAACGTCATCGACAAAGTCCCCGCCGTTAAAGATGCGCAGTTGACCGATGCCCTTCGGAATCAGTACATTGGAGAAGCTTATTTTGCGCGTGCATTGGCCTATTTTGACTTGGCTCGGACGTGGGGTGGCGTACCTATTATTACCAAACCGACCATCAACCCCACTGACAACAGCGGAATCAAACGCAGCAGCGTTGCCGAAACGTACGCCCAAGTACTCAAGGACTTAGAAACGGCCGAACCGCTTTTACCCGCCACCACTGACCGTTATCGGGCTACCCGCAAAACCGTTTGGGCCTTGAGAGCGCGTTATCATTTGTACCAAAAAGAGTGGGTCAAAGCCGAAGAATATGCCGACAAAGTCATCAGTGACGCGGCCAACTACAAATTGACAAAACCGTTTAGTGCGTTTTTTGCTAACGATGCCCGCGGAACGACTGAATCTATTTTTGAGATTTTTTACAACGGTACCACCGAAGTAAACAGCCACCGTGGACAATGGCAACCCCAAACCAACGGCGGTACGCGCCAGTGGGCTCCCAACGATGCCCTCGTGGCTTTGCTCAACAACCCCGCCGTGGGAGGAACGCGCAGTGCATTGGTCGCCAAAGACAACCAAAACCGCTGGTACGGAAATTTGTACTACCGCAACCCTGCCTCTGACCCAAGCTACGTACTTCGTATTGCGGAAATTATTTTGATTCGGGCCGAAGCGCGTGCTCAACAAGATAAACTCGCACTTGGCTTGGCTGATTTGAACTTGATTCGCGACCGCGCGGGCATTGCTGCCAGTACAGCCGCCACCAAAAACGATTTGTTGTTGGCGATTGAAAACGAGCGTCGCGTAGAGTTTGCATTAGAACCACACCGTTGGTACGACATCGTCCGCACGGGGCGTGCTCCTGTCGTCTTTAATCTTTCGGACGCTAATCGCTACGTGTTGCCTATTCCTGTCCAGCAACTTCTTTCTGACAAAGCATTGGAACAAAACCCTGGCTATTAACCCCTAACACCTCTTAACATCCTCCCTCACAAGCCGCAACGGCGTACGGGGAGGAGTTTGGGGAGGGGTAGTCCAAATCATAACAACTTCTATTCACCTTATAACCGTTAGAACCAACCATGGCAAAAGAATTACTCCTCGACGATTCTACCGAATGGCAAGGATGGGAAAAAAACATTTTTCGATTCTTTGGGCTCTATTTCCTAGTTCAGGTTCTTCCGCTCGACCTTCGATTTTTTAAGCACTTATTTGTAACCGAAGATTGGGCGTTTAGCTACCGAAATATCTTTTATTTGTCCAAATACTCTCCAAATTTCATAGGACAAGAAAGCTTTATCAATTGGCTGATTGTGGCCGTTTTGGTGGGCATTGGTGCGCTCATTTGGTCACGAATCGACAAACCAACGACTGATTATAACAAGCTTTACTACGGAATCCGCGTTTTGGTTCGCTACCGCTTGGCACTTGGTGTGATTGCGTACGGATTCATTAAGTTTTTTCCATTGCAAGCGCCCCTCCCTTCACTCAGTAACCTCAATACCAATTACGGTGACTTCACGGCTTGGAAACTATTCTCGTTGGGCTTGGGCGTCGTTCCTAATTACCAATCGTTCCTAGGTTTGGTCGAAATTGTGGGTGGACTTCTGTTGCTCCACCGTAAAACTGCCACCATTGGTACGCTCATTATTTTGCCTTTTACGGGCAACGTCTTTGTTTCCAACATCGCTTACGAAGGGGGCGAATACATCTATAGCTTTTATCTTATTACGCTAGCCCTCTTTTTGTTTTCGTACGACGCCCTCCGCTTGTTTACGTTGGTATCACTTGAAAAACCTACCCTTCCCAACAAGTATCAACCTGTTTTTCAGGCCAATTGGCAAAAAGCTCGCTGGGCGTTGAAAGCCGTTTATATTCTTTTGTTTGTAGTGTTGTATGGCGCAGAAACCTACGCAGCCTACAAAAAAGGGCCGTACCAATTCCCTGCCAAGCAAGGCTTACCTCATTCAGAAGGGATTTACAACGTCAGCGAATTTAAGGTCAATTCCACACCCCTGCCCTACTCAAAAACAGACTCGACACGCTGGCAAGATGTGGTATTTGAAAAATGGAATACGCTCAGTATCAAGTCAAATCGTTCGGTGAAATTGGATTTGACCAATACTGAAGAGATTCACACCAACGACGACGACCGCACTTATGAATTGGCAGGTTCGCAGGGGCGTCATTATTACAGTTACGAAGTGGATGAAAAACAACACGTTTTGCACCTCAAAAACCGTAACAAACACTACGCGAACGAAGCCCTTGAATTGCATTATTCTCAGCCCAATGACTCAACGATTGTCCTCTCGGGAATCAACGAACGGCGCGATTCGGTGTATGCTGTACTGCACAAAATCAACAAAAAATACCTCACGTTCGAAGCGCAAAAAACAGGACGTCGGAGCGGCTTAAAACTCTAAACTCAAACGCTTTACTGCTATGTCAAAGACACTAAAAATCACTTCGGAAAGGGTCGATTTAGGAGCGGCTTCCGCTCTAAACATACAATCGGTAACGGAGCCATTTCCGCAACACAAAGAACCAGCACAGGCGTCGGGTACTGCATGGCCGCTGTGGAAAAAAATTGCGTTCCGCATTGCGTTTGTCTTTTTTGTGGCCATGTCGTTGCCCAACAACCTCGACTGGTACAAAGAAGTGGCGACGTTTGATTGGTTGCACCTGCACTACCGTGACCTGTACGACGTGGCGCGTTTTGGTTCTGGTTTAAACTTCTTTGGCAACCGCATCTTTGGCAGCACCCTCAACGGGTACGCCGTTTGGGTCATTACCTTCCTGTTTGCTATTGTCGTAGGATTGGTCTGGACGGGCATTGCCACCGTCACTAAAAAAGACCGTAAGGAATACAACTTGCTTTATTATTGGCTTCGCGTGATTGTGCGCTACCGCGCAGGCATTGGCATCATCGGATTTGGCTTCACCAAACTCACACCTACGCAACTTCCTTACCCGTCTTGGGGCGTATTAAATACCAATTTTGGGGATTTGACCCTCCAAAAAATCTACTGGCTTTCGATTGGGATTGTGCCTTGGTACGAAGTATTCACTGGCGTGGTTGAAGTAGCAGCTGGAGCGTTATTATTTTTTAGAGCCACTACGTTTTGGGGAGCCGTTTTACTATTTGGCGCGCTGGCCGACATCGTTTATGTCAACTTTTCCTACGACGGCGGCGTACACGTTTACAGCTCTTACTTTGTGTTGTTTTCGGCCTTTTTATTAGTTGACTACATTCCAAAACTCTACAACCTTCTTATTTTGGAGAAGCCGACTATTCCTACCACCTACTACCCTACTTTTTCTGAAGCTTGGCAGCGTATTACGCGCATTTCGCTCAAAACAGGTACGCTCATTTTGTTTTTACCCGTTTTTACGTACTTGTCGGTCATCAACTTTTTGTACGACCCTTACAAACAACCTGCCCTCAAAGGCATCCCACAGTTACGGGGAAATTACCACGTCACGGAGTTTCGTCACAAAGGCCAAGTGATTCCATTTTCGCCGCTGGATACTTTGCGCTGTCAGCAAGCCACGTTTGAAAAATGGACCACGCTTACCTTCAAAGTCAACAAACCTGTGGATTTGGATTTATCCAACGGCGGCGGCGCTCCCATGCGCGACATCAACCGCACATTTGAACTAACGGGCGTAGCGGGTGGCCAACGCGTGTTTTACTACGAAGCCGACACCGTGCATCACGTGCTGTATTTGCAAGACAAAAACCGTGGACAACGCCAAGAAGGGCGGGAGTTTTTGGGGAATCGCTCCGATTTTGGAGGCGACGGACGCACCAATGCATCAGGCAAAAAGAAGAACGAAAAGAAAAAAGAAGACAACTGGATTCCTAAAGAAGCTTTGGCCATCATTGGCCCCGAAGCCCCTAAGATTGAACCCATTGCGTATTCAACTCGCCGCGTCAAGGGCATTGAAGCCGAATCTCGTCCTGGCAAACGCAACCGCATGATTCTAAAGTATGACGTTCAGAACGGTGGCAATCGGGTGGTGTTGACGGGCATTGATGAGCACAAAGATTCTATCCGAGTCGTACTCGACCGCTACGAGAAAAAATATGCTTTGTCGAGAAGTACGCTAGAGGCTGGAAAGTACAATTAAAAACTCATTTTTAACTAACTACATTGTCAAGTAAACAATTTCATTTCTTACCCGCAGAAACCCGCTGAATAATACAAACGCAGATTTTCGCTGATAAAGAACTCAATGTAGCTAGTCTCATCGGCGAATATCTGCGGCACTAAATCTGCGTCAATCCGCGGGTAAAACTTAAAAAAACTTATCTAACAATGTACTAACCATTATTTTTATGAAAATCAGAAAACTACACTTCATTTTACTCTTGATAGTGAGTTCGGCCATTACTGCTTTGGCCCAAAAGTCCGTATCAGGAACCATCAAAGACAAAGAAACGGGCGAGGCGCTACCAGGCGTCTCGGTCATTGTCAAAGGCACGCAAACGGGAACCATTTCCGACCAACAAGGCGCTTTCAAACTGTCTGTTAACGATAATTCGACCCTCATTTTTTCTTTTATTGGATACACGTCCATTGAAAAAGCCGTTACCAATCAGTCTATTTTTTCTATCGAATTAACATCGGACACCAAACAACTTAGCGAAGTTCGGGTAGTAGGCTACGGTACGCAAACCAAAGCCGAATTTACGGGTTCAGCTGTGCGGGTTTCGGGCGAAGCCATCAAAGAACAGCCCGTGCAGAGCTTTGACCAAGCCCTTCAAGGCCGTGCACCTGGGGTGAGTATTGGTCAACCCAACGGGGTTTTGAACAACCCGCCCGTGATTCGGATTCGGGGCGTCAACTCCATTTCGTTGAGCTCGTACCCGCTGATTGTCGTCGATGGAATTCCCATCAACACAGGCAACGTTTCGACCAGCACAGCCGTTCCTAACAACCCCCTTGGCGACATCAATCCCGCTGATATTGAATCCATTGACGTATTGAAAGACGCCGCCTCTACGTCTATTTACGGTTCGCGGGCAGCGGCGGGGGTATTGCTCATTACGACCAAGCGCGGAAAAGCAGGTAAGCCTCGCATTACGTATGAAACCTGGGCGGGCGTATCCAACGTCGTGCGTTTGCCTGAGTTATTGAACGCCGAACAGTACATCGCCATCAAAAACGAGGCGGTATTAAATGCCAAAATTTTGGGAGGAAATGCCAACAACGACAAAGTAGCTTCGGCTTTATTTTTCCCTAACTATGACGAAAACAAAAACCCGATTGACACGCGCTGGTACGATTACATTTACCGCACGGGGACATCTCAAAGTCATAACATCAATATTTCGGGCGGTACACCCACTACGTCGTACTACTTTTCTGCCAACTATACCAACCAAAATGGCTTTTTGGTCGCCAACGAGTTTAAACGCAAAGCGATTCGTTTCAACATTGACCAAGAAATTACGTCTTGGTTGAAATTAAAAGGAAGCGTTTCGTACAACAGTAGTTACAACAAATCACCATACGCGGGTTCATTGCCCAACTCCAACTTCTTTTTGGTAGGAGCAGCCCGCTTGGCAACGGCACTATCGCCCAACATTCCTGCCTTTAACGCCGACGGTTCGTACAACATCAACCCTTCTGCCCTCAATACCATCGGCATGGGCAACAACCAAGTGGTAAGCAACTGGGGAAATCCCGTGGCGTTGTTGAGAGAAAACCGCTACACGTCCGAAAACGACCGCATTATTGGTACCCTTTCGGCCGTAGCTAATCTCGCCAAAAACCTCGATTTTACCTCTTCTTATTCGATTGACCGCCTCCGTACGGACAACGTAAGCTTTGACAGCGCCATCCAAGGAAATGGTTTTTCAACGCGCGGAAACGCTACCAACACCACTGGAATCAGGGATACGTGGAACTGGACTAACACACTTTCGTACAACCTTGGTTTTGGTGGAAAGCACTCAACTTCGGCATTGGTAGGGTATGATATTCAGAAGTTTGACTATACCGCATGGGGAGCGTCACGTACGCAAACCTCCGACCCTTTCTTTGATAATTACCAAGGAAACTGGGGAGCCATTTCGGCGACTGGAAATGAGATTAGCGAACGCGCGTTCCTCTCGTTCTTTTCCCGTTTGAATTACGACTTCAACAAAAAATACTTCGTTACCTTTAACTTCCGCCGCGATGGCAACTCGGCTTTGGGGGCGGGTAAAAAATACGGAAACTTTGGTGGTGTGTCGGGTGGCTGGGCCTTGTCAGAAGAACCATTTTACAAAAACTTGTCACTTTCCAACGTGCTAAGCAACGTCAAACTCCGCGCCAGTTGGGGGCGCGTAGGCAACGGAAACCTCAACGACGCCTACAGTTCGCTCGAACTTTACAGTGGCTCGCTTTACGGCAGCGTTCCGACTTGGGGAATTTCGCAAGCAGGAAACTCAAATTTGGGTTGGGAAACCAGCAACCAAACCAACATCGGAGCCGATTTGGGTTTGTGGAACGACCGCGTTCAGGTGGAAGTTACGTATTTCAACAACGACGTCAACGGTCTGATTTTGAGCGCTCCGCAGGCAGTTTCCAAAGGGATTCCTGGCAATGCGATTTTGGGTAACGTAGGTTCGATGTACAACCGTGGACTTGAGCTGGGCATCAACGCCACGGTGCTTCGCAAAGGAGACTTTTCGTGGAATACGTCGTTCAATATCACCTCGTTAGAAAACAAAGTAACGGCATTGGCCCAAGGCAATACGGACATCGTGGGAACCACGCACGTGTCGTACGAAACCACCAACATCACACGCGTGGGTTATTCGGTAGGAAGTTTGTACGGAGCCAAAACCGCAGGCGTTAATCCCGACAACGGACAGCGTATTTTTATCAATGCCAAAGGTGAAAAAGTGCAGTACAGCCAAGTGGTATTGCCAGGGCAAAGCCAGTGGACGTACTTAGATGGCACGAAAGCGCCCGCGATTACAGGAGCAGATTACTACCTCATTGGCAACGCCCTTCCCAAGTGGTACGGTGGCTTGACCAACACTTTCAAATACAAGAACTTCGATGCAGCCGTGAGTTTGTCGTTTGCGGGAGGTAACTACATCATGAACGGTACCCGCGCTACCCTTCTCGACCAACGTGCCTACAACAACTCTACCGAAATCTTGAACCGTTGGCAAAAACCAGGTGACATCACCGACATCCCGCGCTTGGTGTACAACGACCAACTTTCGAGCGGTTCGTCGTTCCCCGTATCAACGAACGCCGAAAAAGGAGATTTTCTCCGTTTGCAAAACGCGTCACTTGGCTACCGCATTCCTGCCAATCCTGTGTTCACGAAGCTCGGACTTAGCACGGTTCGGGTCTATGCCCAAGGCTCTAATCTGTTTTTGTTGACCAACTACACAGGCACCGACCCAGAATCGTCGGTCAACGGAAACTCAAACGTGACGCCAGGCATCGAAAAGAACTCGGTGGGTCAAGCAAGAACCTTCACCTTTGGCTTAAATGTGAGTTTTTAGGGGGGCGTTAGCCGTTATCTGTTAATTGTTAACCGTTATCCGTTAATCGTTTACCACTAAAACTCTCATTATCAAAGGTTTTGAAGAATCCAAAGTAGCCTCGGTAGAGGCGTAACATTTGTCGCTAAATCAATTGAAAATGAAAAAAAGTCAGAAATACATCGGAAAAAGAGGCATCATTGGCGCATTGTGCGTGGGGTTGGTATTGTCAACGGCCTCGTGCAACGACCAAGAACTACTCAATCCCCAACCAGAAACCGCCATCAGCGGCGCCAATGCTTTTGATACCCCTGATCGAATTTTGGGGTTGGTCAACGGCGTTTACAAATCCATCAAAAACGCCAACTTCTACGGGGGCAATTACTACACCTACACCGAAGCCCGAGGCGAAGAGTTTATCAACCGTACTAGCAATACCTTTACCGCCTACGAAGCTTGGAATCAAACGCTTAATTCGGGTTCAAACTTCGTGGCAGGTTTTTGGTCGGCGGCGTACACGGCCATTAACAATGCCAATATTCTAATCAAAGGGCTGAACGACAACCCAACCAAAGTAAGCGCTGCACTCAACAAACAGTACATTGCCGAAGCAAAATTTGCCCGCGCGCTGAGTTATTTTGCCTTAGTCACCCTCTACGCCCGCCCCTTCAACGAAGACAAAGGCGCGTCAAAAGGACTGCCATTGCGCTTACAAGCCGAAACGTCAACGGACAACAACGACCTCAAACGCAGCACCGTAGCCGAAGTTTACGCGCAGATTATCAAAGACTTGAACGAAGCCGAAGCCGATTTACCGTTGAACCACGCCACGGCTCTCCTCAACACCACCCGCGCCCACCGCAATACGGCCATTGCCCTCAAAACGCGGGTTTATCTCAACAGCGGTAACTACGCCAAAGTGATTGAAGAAGCCAAAAAAATTGTCTCTGAAACCGCTCCTTACGCGGCAGCTTCGGGCGTCAACCACAAGCTTCAAAACATCGTCGAAATTTTTACGACCAATTACACCTCGACCGAATCTATTTTGTCGGTTCCTATGACGGATTTGGACAACGTCGGTGGGCAATCGTCGTTTCCATACGTCTTTAACGCCAATTCGGAATACAACCTCAATCCCAACGGCATTTGGGGAGAAACCGAATGGCGGACGTCGGACCTTCGTCGCACGTTTGCGCGGACGGCATCGGGGCTTCAGTTCCTTACCAAGTACAGCAAGCCCTCTCCGTTTTTGGACTATATGCCGATTATTCGCTATTCGGAAGTATTGCTCAACTACGCCGAAGCCGCTGCTCGCACGGGCGATTTGACCAAGGCCGTTGAACTTTTGAAAGCCGTGCGTAACCGCTCAGATGCCAGCTATGTATTCCCTCAGAGCGCGATTGGTACGCAAACCGCTTTGGTCAACACCATTTTAAAAGAGCGCCGCATTGAATTGCTAGGCGAAGGGTTTCGTTCCAACGATTTGCTACGCAACTTGTTGCCACTCCCTGCCAAGTCAAGCAGTGCGTTGAGCGCTCCCGAGGTCAAACCGACCGATTCTAATTACACATTCCCACTTCCCAACGTGGAGATTGTGACAAACAAGCTTTTGTTGGATTAATACCGTACCACTAACATCAAAACAAAAAAAATGAAAACACCCGTAACTTTCGTAGGCGCTCTCCTGTTGGGCGTGAGCCTGTTGGCTTTTCGTAGTGATAACCCGCACGAAGCCGAGATTAAATCGTGGCATCAAAAACGCATCGAAAGCCTGAAAGCCGAAGAAGGATGGCTCAACTTGGCGGCGCTTTTTTGGCTCAAAGAAGGCGAAAATACCATTGGCGGAAACGAAAAAAATAGCATCGTTTTTCCAGCGGAACACAGCGATGCGTTTTTGGGAAAAGTTATTTTAAAGGATGGTAAAGTAACGTTTGAAGCAGCACCCCAAGCAGCGGTGCAGTTGGGCGAACAGGCAGTCGCCAACGCCGAACTTTTCCCCTACCAAGGCAAACCCACGGTTTTGAAACACAAAACGTTGCGCTGGTTTATTATCCAACGAGGTGATAAATTCGCCATTCGCTTGCGCGACTTGGAAGGTACCTACGTAAAAGCATTCAAAGGCATCGAAACCTTTCCGATTACGACAGACTGGAAAGTGAAGGCGAAATTTATTCCAACGGAAGGTAAAAAACTTACCATTTTGGACATCACTGGACGGTCGTACGAACAGGCATCTCCTGGTAAATTTGTATTTACGATTGATGGCAAAGAATATAGCCTTGAGTCAGTAGGATCGAAAGAACGTCCTCACTTTGTGTTTGGAGATTTGACCAACAAACACGATACTTACGGTGGCGGACGTTTCTTGGACGCGCCTGCCCCCGACGCTGAGGGATATACGTACATTGATTTTAACAAAGCTTACAACCCTCCCTGTGCTTTTACCCCGTATGCTACTTGCCCGTTGCCTACCAAAGAAAATCGGTTGCAGGTAGCCATCAAAGCGGGTGAAAAGTACCACGGAGACCACTAAACATTAAAAAAATGCCCAAAACTCTAAGCAGGGTGCTCTTGACCGTTGTATTACTCCCATTGTTGATTCCAACTTTGGGAGTTTTTCACGCAGAAAACCCTCCCCAAACCCCTTCCCAAAACATTGCTTCGGATACCGCTCATTTTCCCCGTTCTTTCGGACTTGGCAGAGTGGCGACCCAAGCAGAAATCAAAAAACTAGACATTGATGTCCGCCCCGACGGCAAAGGATTGCCCATTGGTTCGGGCATTTCGGCCAAAGGAAAATCCATTTTTGAGCTCAAATGCGCTCCCTGTCACGGAATAGGCGGCGTGGGTGGCCCCAACGGCTCGTTGGTCTCTTCGGTGCCTGCTGCGGGCAAACGCCCCGAACGCACCATTGGCAATTATTGGCCGTACGCTACCACGGTTTTTGACTACGTGCGCCGCGCAATGCCTTTCAACGCCCCTGGCTCGTTGACCGACGAGGAAGTGTATCACCTAACGGCGTACTTGCTTCATGCCAACAAAATCATCGACGAAACGACGGTGATTGATGCCAAAAGTCTGCCCAATGTTGTGATGCCTGCCCATCAACTATTCATTCCCGACAACCGCAAAGGTGGCCCCGAAATCAAATAACGATGAAAAACAAACTCATTGAGATTGGGCAGATTGCCCCCAAATTTAGCCGACGAAAATTATTAGGTGGTGCCGCAACCGCCGCCGTAGCCATCGTACAAACGGCCCAAGGCAAAAACCTCCAGCAAGCCATTACAATCGGCGATTTGCCCAACGACCCCACCAAAGTAGTAGGTACGCTGGCGGGCGAAGTAGGTACCCGTTCTTCGTTTGAAAAATTGGTTAAAAAGCCTTCCGATATTTCGTCGCGCTCTCCTTTGCAGGATTTTTACGGAATGATTACCCCCTCCGATTTGCACTTTGAGCGTCACCACGCGGGGGTGCCTGCCATTGACCCCAACAAACACGAGTTACTGATTCACGGATTGGTCGAAAAACCGTTGGTTTTCAAACTGTCTGACCTCAAACGTTTTCCTTCGGTATCTCGCATTGCTTTTTTAGAATGTTCGGGCAACTACCGCACGGGCAAAGAAACGCTATCGCCCCAAGAAATTTGCGGGCTCACCAGTCAAAGTGAGTGGACGGGGGTCAAACTTTCGACGCTTTTTCGGGAAGTTGGCGTCAAGCCAAACGCGTCGTGGTTTTTGGCCGAAGGAGGTGATGCCGCCGTGATGACCCGCAGTATTCCCATCAAAAAAGGCTGGGACGACGCCATTATTGCCTACGCCCAAAACGGCGAAGCCCTTCGTCCCGAACAAGGCTACCCCGTTCGGTTATTTTTGCCTGGTTGGGAAGGCAACACCAGCGTAAAATGGTTACGCCGCCTCGAACTGTCGGACGCCCCTTTTATGACCCGCGAAGAAACATCCAAATATACCGAAAGTGTCAACGGAAAAATTCGACAATTTAGCTTTGACATTGATGCCCGTTCCATTATTACGTACCCTTCCTATCCCCAACGCATCGAAAAAGGCTGGGTCGAAATTAGGGGTTTGGCGTGGAGTGGACGCGGCAAAGTAGTCCAAGTAGAAGTAAGCACCAACGCAGGAAAATCGTGGCAACTGGCCCGACTGCAAGAACCGATTTTGGACAAAGCCCACGTGCAGTTTCGATACTTATGGGAGTGGAAAGGAGAATCTACCGAAATTATGAGTCGCGTAACGGACGAAACAGGCTACGTTCAACCCACCTACCAGCAGCTCATTGCTGCCCGAGGTGCGGACGGAGGCTACCATTTCAACGCCATTGCGTCGTGGCAAATCAAATCCGACGGCTCTGTCCTGCATAAACCAGAGAAATAACCGTACTATCGTAAATTTTCATCATGTCTTTTCTTGCGCTTGTTACTGCTTTACTAATTGCTCAAAAACCCGCAGAAGATTCGGTCAAAAACGACCTTTCGGTCAGCGTAGAAATACGTCCGCGCTTAGAATTTAAAGAAAACTATCGGCTTTCTTCGGAAGAAACGTTTGACCCAACGACCTTCATCAGTCAGCGTAACAGGCTTAATATCAACAATCTACGCAAAAACTTTAACCTCCGTGTGTCTTTTCAGGAAATTCATTTATTCTTAAAAGATGGCGTTAGCTCGCAGGTAGGGAGTCTCAATTTCAATGAATTATACATCGAACCAAAAATAGGCAAGCATTTTTCGGCCCTTATTGGTCGGCAAAATTTTCAGTTAGACAACGGACGGATGTTTTCGGCCGCTCCATGGTCGCAGCAACATCGTTCGCACGAAGGCATTCGGCTTCAGTACGTTATCCGTTCGTTGAGAACCGATTTTGCGGCCTTTTTCACGCGAAATTACGGCAACCGCTTCGAGGCTAGTTATTCGCCCGTGGCTTCGCATAAGTACCAGTATTTGTTGGTACATCAACTAAAGGGAACCCACCAGCAGCTCACTTATACCCTCATCAATTCGGCAGAGCTCTTTGACAAAACCTATTTTAATGCCAAACGCTACGCGACGGGTGGCCGACTGGAATACAACCTAAAAAGGATTTATACCACGCTCAGTGCCTTTTACCAATACGGACGAAACCAACAAAATCAGCGCGTAAGGGCCTATTATATTCAACCCGAGGTCAGCGCTACGCTTAAAAAATTTACGTTGAGGGTGGGAGCTGAACTGCTTAGCGGTAATCCAGCCGATGTTAAAAGTGGCTATTCTAATTCGTACGAAATCGCCTACGGGGTTGCGTGGAAATTTATGGGTAACATGAATTTTTACGCAAAATTTCCCGCCGATGTCGCCAACAAAGGCTTGTTTAATCCCTATCTTTTTTTGTTTTACCGCCTCACCAAAAAACTACAGTTGCGCCTCGACAACCACTTGTTTTACAGCCAATACGCCTTGGCAACCCAATCTCAAAAATACCTCGGATACGAAACCGATTTCTCCGTCAATTATAAACCAACCAACTACATTGACCTCAACTACGGGCTATCGTTTTACGACCCCACGTCCAGTACGTTGCTACTGAAAAAAATACGGAACACCACCGCGACGCCCGTCTGGAGTTATTTGATGGTTTCGTTCAATCCAACGCTTTTTTCGCGAAAGAAATGAAATTCGCGTATCAAAATCATTTCCAAGAACTCTAAAAAATAAATGCCTCATACAGACTTTGACGCCATCGTAGTAGGTTCGGGCCCCAATGGGCTCGCGGCCGCCATTACCCTCCAACGAGCAGGGCTTTCGGTACTGTTGGTCGAGGCCAAAAGTACCCTTGGAGGAGGAATGCGCACCGCCGAACTTACCTTACCAGGCTTTCACCACGACATCTGCTCGGCCATTCATCCGATGGCATTGGCTTCGCCTTTTTTTAAGTCGTTGCCACTGCAAAACCACGGGCTTGAATTTGTGCACGCTCCCATTGCCGCCGCTCATCCGTTCGACAACGGTACGTCGGCCGTGCTTACTCGGCATTTGGAAGAAACAGCCGCGTTGCTAGGGAGTGATGAAACGACGTACAAAACGTTAATCAAACCCCTCAAACAGCAGTGGGACACGTTGATACCCGCTATTTTGGGGCCTTTACGCTTTCCCGAAAAACCCATCGAATTGGCTCAATTTGGGCTTTCGGCCTTGCAACCCGCTACTTGGCTAGCCAAAAAATTTAAGACGCCCTCGGCTCAAGCCCTCTGGTCAGGTATGGCCGCTCATTCAATTTTGCCGCTTGAACAACCCACTACTTCCGCCATTGGTTTGGTGCTGATGACCGCCGCGCACCTCGGCGGGTGGCCCATTCCCAAGGGAGGAAGCCAACAAATTGCCAATGCGTTGGGGGATTATTTTGAAGCCTTGGGCGGAAAAATAGAGAAAAACTTTCAGGTGACCTCTTTGTCGCAATTACCCTCGTCGAAGGCGGTTTTATTTGATATTACTCCGCGTCAACTCCACCAAATCGCTGGGCATACCTTTTCGTCCATCTACCGTTGGCAGCTCGAAAAATACCGTTATGGCATGGGGGTTTTCAAAGTAGATTGGGCGCTGGATGGGCCTGTACCTTTTACGTCGAGGGATGCGCGATTGGCAGGAACACTTCATTTGGGAAATACCATCCAAGAAATAACCGCTTCTGAACGAGCCACTTGGAAAGGAGAACACCCCGAAAAACCTTTTGTGTTACTAGCCCAACAAAGTTTGTTCGATACAACACGCGCACCCGAGGGAAAACATACGCTTTGGGGGTATTGCCACGTCCCGAACGGTTCGACCAAAGACATGACCGAGGCAATTGAGAACCAAATTGAACGGTTTGCACCAGGGTTTCGTGAACGAATTTTGGCAAAAAACACCTTCCATACCGCCCAATTGGAAGAATATAACGCCAATTACATCGGGGGAGACATCAACGGGGGGGCCGTCACGTTTGACCAACTTTTTACGCGCCCTGCTTTACGTTGGTCACCTTATCGTACCTCCACCAAAGGTTTGTATCTTTGTTCTGCCTCTACCCCACCAGGCGGAGGCGTTCACGGAATGAGCGGATACCACGCCGCCAAACAAGCCCTTAAAGACATTTTTAACCTAACTACATCCCAATGAAACACCTATTACGCATCCTTTTGGCATTTTTTCTGCCGTTTGCTCTCTTTGCCCAAACGCCCATAACCATCAACGAAAAAACTATCACGCGCCACGGCCCCGAAAAAGGCGCGTTGCTCATCATTGGCGGCGGCACGATTCCCCCCGAAATTTGGGCAAAATTCATTGAATTGGCAGGTGGAAAAGAGAAAGCAAAGTTAGTGGTAGTGACCGCCGCAGCGGGAGATTCGGCGGCCTTGAGTCCGTCGCACGTAGAACTGGTAAAAAAACAAACGGGCGCTTCGCAAGTGACATTACTCCACACCAAAAACCTCAAAGAGGCCAACAGTGAGGCGTTTGTCGCGTCGCTCCGTCAGGCGACGGGCGTGTTTTTTGTGGGTGGACGTCAGTGGCGCATTGCGGACTCTTACCTCAATACGCTTACGCACCAAGCCTTCAACGAGGTATTGGAGCGCGGCGGGGTCATTGCGGGTACGTCGGCGGGGGCGAGTATTCAAGGGTCGTTTTTGTGGCGCGGCGACACCAAAGGCCCCCATATTTTGGTTGGAGACCATACCCAAGGACTGGGTTTTCTCAAAAATTCGGCCATCGACCAGCACTTACTTCGTCGAAACCGCCAGTTTGATTTGGTGGACTTTATTCGTCAATCGCCCGATTTGATTGGTCTTGGCTTGGACGAATCTACTGCCGTTTTGGTACAAAAAGATACCTTCGAAGTCGTTGGAAAAACGTACGTGGCCGTCTATGATTACCAAACGATAATCGGTAAAGGTGCTTCTCACGTGGTCAACAATAACGAAGACCACACTGCTTCCAATGGGCCTTTTATTTTGTTGAGCAGCGGCCAAAAGTATGATTTACAACAACGAAAAGTTATCCAAGAAAATAGAAGAAACACTACTGCTCCCAATCGTTAAGCATTAACTTTACACGACACTCACCCACCGCAATGAAGCTTTTATTTAATTCGCTTTTTTCTCCTCTTCTTTTATTGGTGTTTTGCTTGAACGGAATGGCTCAAACAGCTTGGGATGACACGCAAATGAAAAAATGGCCCGAAGGAGTCAAAGAGATTTCGGTAAAAAGTAGCGTTGACGGGGCAGTGCAAAAAGCCCTCTTTTTTGCACCTCCCAACCCGTCCGAAAAGCGGCCTTTAATCGTCAGCCTACATACGTGGAGCGGCGACTATACCCAGTTTGACCCCTTGGTTTTTAAGGTAGTTGAAAAGGGTTATTATTATGTCCATCCCGATTTCAGAGGACCTAACAACCGCAAAGAAGCCACAGGCAGTAAGCTGGTTATCAACGATATTGAGGACATCATCCAACATTTACTCAAGACCGAACGCATCGACCCCAGCGAAGTGCATATCGTTGGGGTGTCGGGGGGTGGATACGCTACTTTACTGTGTTACAGTCGTTTAAAGTTGCCTGTTAAATCATTTTCGGCTTGGGTACCTATTTCCGACCTTGAGAGTTGGTACCACGAAACGTCTCGCCGTAACCTAGCCTATGCGGGACAAATCTTGAAAAGTACATCCGACAACGGAACACCTGATATTACCGAAATGCGCAGCCGATCACCGCTGTTTGATACCATAAAAAACCGCCCTAGCGAGTTGTTTATTTACACGGGTGTCAACGACGGGTACACGGGCTCAGTTCCCATTACTCAATCTATTCGATTTTACAATAAACTTGCCAAACGCAACAAAGACAAAGTCACTGATCAAGAGACCATTACCCTCCTAAGTCAGCGACAGTTACCCCACGTATCGGGGCCATTTTTGGAAGGTCGAAAGCTGTATGTACAGAAAAAATCGGGCAATGTCAGTCTCCGAATTTTTGATGGTACCCACGAACAATTGACCCAAGTAGCCTTGGGTCTTATCCCCGTGCAAGGACAAAAAGCAAACCCGACCTCGATGCGGTTGCTAGCGATTGGAGCTTCCAATGAACAAGCGCCCAATAGCTGGGTAAATCAGTTGGTGGGGACACTTCCGTTTAGTAACATCGTCAACTACTCGATTTCGGGCAATACGGTTGGGTTTAACAACCTTGATAACCCCAAGCTCAACACTTTGCGCAACTTGGATTCATTGGTACAGATGGCTTTGGCTAAAAACTACCAAGAGCCTTTCGACTATATTACGATTGCGCTGGGCACTAACGACTGTAAAGCCATTTTTGCAGCTGATTTTGAAGTGGTAAAAAAGAACTTCCAAGTCTTATTGGACAAACTTCAAAGCAGTAAATTGTACGCCCCTCATAAAACCCGCCTCATTTTAATGACTCCGCCGCCCATTGATCATACCAAGGCGATTGCTAAGTACGAAGGTGGCAATGAGTGTGTGCGACGCTTGAATCAGTTTTTACGGCAATTGGCCACCGAACGCCACTTGCGTTTTTTGGATACTTTTTCTTCGCTTTCGGTAGGGTTTGAGGCAAAAACAACCGATGGCGTGCATCTCTCCACCAATGCACAGCGCTCCATTGCGGAGGAGTTGATACGTTTTGTTGAAGCAGATAGAAAGCGTGGTGGGAAAGAATAAATAGGGTAATTCATTGCGCGTATTTCACTCTGTCTAACAAGTATTGACCCAATAAACTGCGATGCAGGCTACTCCGTCAATACAACCATTTGATAGCAATTCCCCCTAAAAAAGTAACAACAAATTTGCGAAACCAATTAGCTGCACATATATTTGCAATTAATTGGTTTCGTATTTTAACTGCGAACAACCATCTAAACCAAGAAAAAACATGAGCAAAATAATTTTCGATAGTGGAATATCTCTTGATGGATTTTTCGCAGGAGATAACAGAAGCCCTAAAAACCCTATGGGTGGGGTTTCGGGACAAATTCATTCGTGGATGTTTAATCAAAAAGCTTTTTGGGAGTACCTAGGGTTTGAGGGAGGGAAAGAAGATGGCGCTGATGGAAAGTTGATAAGAGAAACTATTGAACGAACGGGTGCATTTATAATGGGTAAGCGTATGTTTGAGGAAGGCGAAGCTAGTTGGCCCAATGACCTGTATAAAGCGGACGTTTATGTGTTAACAAACGAAAAACGCCCCCCTTGGATTCAAGAAGGGACAACCACTTTTTACTTTATAAATGATGGCATAGAAAGTGCGCTGGAAAAAGCAAAACAATCAGCAAAAGGAAAAGACATAAGAATACAAGGCGGTGCAAACACGATTCAACAATTTCTAAATGCTGGACTTGTGGATGAATTCTTTATTCATATTGCCCCCGTTTTTCTAGGCAGTGGAATTCGCCTTTTTGATGGTATCGATAAAGACAAATATGCACTTCACATCCAAGAAGTAATACCCTCCCATCTAACAACCCATATAAAATACAAACTGGCAAAAAAAACTTAATACGCCGCCGCTATCGTAATCACCGAAACCTCATTAGCACCGTTCTCAAGCAAAGTCGCCACGGCCGATTCGAGCGTAGAACCCGTGGTAACGACATCGTCCACAATCGCAATTCGTTTTCCTACTACTTCCGCAGGACGAACTACCTCAAAAATCCCCGATACGTTTTCAAAGCGCTCTAAGCGGGTTTTTCGGGTTTGGGTGGAGGTAAATTGCGCCCTCGCCAGCACCTCCGCCGACCACGGAACACCCATGGTTTCCGACAGTCCTTCGGCAAACATATCACTTTGGTTGTAGCCTCGTTGTGCTTTTTTACGGGGGTGAAGGGGAACGGGCAACAACAAATCAATTTGCTTTTGGACACCGCCCGCCCGAAGTTCCTCGCCGTAAAGCCGTCCTACCACCTGCCCCACTTCAGGCCGATTTTTGTACTTCAACTGGTGAAGCAAACGCTGAACTTTCCCTCCTTTTTCAAATTTCAAGAAAGTATAAACGAAAGAAACCGCCACTTTTCCCGCAAATTTGTTGGTAAGCTCGGGGGTGGAAATTGTGTGTGACTGTGAGCGAGGCAATGTCAGGCGGCATGAAGTACAAAGACATGTTTCGTTTCCGACCAACGGCGTTGCGCAAGCACAGCAGGTATTGGGGTAAAATAAATCCAGTAAATCGTTCCAGAGGCGAAGAAGTACGTTCATGGTTTCATGTCTTTTCTTTTTGACTTCAAACCAGCCTGAAAGTTACGGCTCTTCCCGACTTGAAGTCGGGACAAACACGGCCTAACGTCTCTGACGTTACTTTATGAATGACTAAACAAAATTGGATTTAAGTAGCTTTCAGGTTTACTACCTACGGGTGCCGACGCCAACCACGTTTCCCAATCTGCTTTTTGATAACTGTTCTTTGGCGCCATTATTTGCTGGTCTTTGTCCATGTAAATCATCGTCATCACTTTACGGGCTTTGCCAGAGACGTTGGCACCCGCACGGTGAAACAACCAACCCGCGTGGTAGCTTACTTCGCCCAAATCAAACGGCGTTTCATGGAGCGAAAACTGCGTAAGCGACTGTTGCATCAGGGCTTCGCTTTCATCGCTGATTTCCACGTCCCGCCCGATTTCTACCAATTGACTTTTTTCGGCAAATGCCAACGGCCCCATTTCCAAGGGCGTCGCTTGCAGCGGTATCCAAACCGTGACGGTTTTGGGCGAAGCCAAAGGCCAGTAAAACTGATCGGCGTGCCAAGGAGTGATGCCGCCACTTGGCTCTTTATAAAGGGCTTGGTCGTGGTACAAACGCACCCCCTCCACTTCCATCAAATCGGCGGCGATTTGCGCCAAACGCTTTGAAAACACAAATTCTTTCGCGGTTTCATCTTCCCGCCAAAGGTTCATAATCTGTAGAAAAGCTTTTTCGTAGGTAGTTCGCTCTTCCATGGGTTTGGTGAGTTTGTTGAGCTTAAAAACCAAATCCGTAATGATTTCCCCGTAATACGCAATCGCCTCGGCGCTGAGCACATTTTTAAGCTTTACGTAACCATTTTCGCGGTAAAATGCCACTGCTTCGGCAGGTACAGCATAGGGAGTTGACAATTCTTCGAGTAAGGCTGACTTTTGCATATACGTTTCGATTGCGTTGTTTGATGATGCAAAGTACCGTATTCGTTGAATTTCAAAAATTCTGTTTTTTAGCCAATTAATGTAGTATTTTAACTCTTTGTATTGCTTATTTTAAAATACAAAAGCAATATTCTACATTTTATATGCGACCGCTGCTTGAACAACTGACGTTTGAACATACCTCCTCCTTTCTTGTACGGGCGTTTGAGCGTCCCTATTTCGACGCGCCCTGGCATTATCACCCCGAATTTGAACTTACTTACATCGTTCAGGGCGCTGGACAGCGTTTTGTAGCCGATAGCATCGAGGCTTTCGACGCAGGCGATTTAGTACTGTTAGGCGCCCACGTTCCGCATTTTTGGCGCAACTCCGTCGAATTTTACCAACAGAATTCTAAGCTGACCGCCCAAGCCGTCGTTGTGCAATTTCCGCCGCAGTGGGTCAACGACTTTATCAACAACGTCCCTGATTTTAAATCCATTCGTTCTTTGCTTCTAAAATCAGAAAGTGGCCTTGTTTTTAGCGCCGTCTCCCCCACCCTTCACCAAAAACTCCTCCAACTTCCTACCCTTACGGAAGGCTTTCGGTTGGTGGCTTTGCTCGACATTTTATTGCAGCTTGCCACTCAAACCCCCTTTCGGTCGCTGGCAAGCCCTACGTATCGCCTTACCATCGACGACTCAGAAACCGAACGGATGAAACGTATTTTAGAATTTACGTTGGCCCATTTTCAAGAGGAAATTTCGCTCGAAACCATCGCCGATGTCGCCCATTTGACGGTACCTGCCTTTTGTCGTTACTTCAAAAAACGGACAAAAAAAACGTACATCGAATACCTTAATCACCTCAAAATCAACCATGCTTGCAAACTTCTGACTACCTCCGAGCTGAGTGTAGCCCAGGTTGGGCTCGAATGTGGGTTTCATAACTTGTCTAATTTTCACCAAACTTTCAGGCGGCAAATGGGTCAGTCCCCCTTGGCCTTTCGAAAAACGAACCCCCTTAGGTAGTTTTTGGGTGTGTGGTTCTTTTTTAACTAATTCCACGCGCCATGACCTATCTATCTCGACTTTCATCTCTACTACTTTTCGTAGTTATTTGCTATCTAAGCGATGGCTGTATCGAATCTTATTCGCCACCTGAGGTGAATCAGGCACAAAATTACCTAGTGGTGGAAGGGACACTCAACCCCTCTATTACCAGTGAAATACGCTTGAGTCGTACCCAAAAAGTCAAACAAACGGGGGCTACGTTGCTCGAACAACGCGCCCAAGTGAAAGTCGAAAGCGACCGAGGCAATACCTATAACCTCGTTGAAACCCAGCCTGGCGTTTATACTTTAAAAGCGTTTTCGGCGACCGAAAGTGAAAAGTTTCGGCTACACATTCAAACCATTGGCGGCAAAGAATACCTTTCGACCTACGTCCCCCTCATCCAAACGCCTGCCATTGATAGCGTCACTTACCGTGTCAATCAAGCACGTACCAACGTGCAAATATTCGTCAATACCCACGACCCGCTGAACAAAACTCGTTTTTACCGTTGGAACTTTGAAGAAACGTGGGAGTATCAAGCGCCCTTGTATTCGGGTTATGAAATAGTGGCGGGGAAAGTTAGACCACGTACCGAAGACATCAACACCTGCTGGGGCAACCAAAAATCGGCCCAAATTACGTTGGCAAATACCTTACGCCTAAGCCAAGATGTTGTTCAGGATGTTCCCCTTACGACGGTGTTGTCCATCAGCGGGAAATTAGCCAGAAGGTACAGCATTTTGGTACGTCAATACGGGCTATCGCGCGAAGAGTTTGATTATTGGGCAGCACTTTCCAAAACCAACGAAATCACGGGTAGCCTCTTTGATGGACAACCCTCGCAAATAACGGGCAATATCAGCTCCGTCACCTCGCCCGAAGAACCTGTATTTGGATTTTTCAGTGCTTCAACGCCACAATTCAAGCGGTTATTCATCACCGAATACTTAGGCAGATTTACGGTGCAAGACCAACTCTGCGAGCCCCTCGACACCCTTCCTGAGCCCGAAATCATCCGTAAATCGACCAATGCGTCGTTTTTGGTCCTTATCGAGCACCCCGTGCCAGGTTCCCCCATTGCTTTTTACACCATCGGCAGCATCCCGTGCAGCGACTGCCGCACCCAAGGCGGCACCAACAAGCGGCCTGCGTATTGGTAGAAGGGGGGGAACCTTAACGAACAAGCAAAATCTCACTTGGATTTTTCCCAAACTCCTTTTTGAAGGCATACGAGAAATGCGACAAGTCTTCAAAACCTACTTCTAAATACACATCACTCGGTTTTTGGTGTTGGGTACTAATTTGAAAAAAAGCTTCTTCTAACCGTTTCTTTTTGAGCCAAGTACCAGGAGTCATGCCAAATATTTTCAAGAAATCGCGCTTAAAAGAGGACACGCTTCGCCCTGTCATAAAGGCAAAGCGTTCCAAGCTCACATTGAATCGAAAATTTCGATTCATAAAGGTTTCAAGGTCTATTTTTTGCGGCACACCGAAGTTAAAAAAAACATTTGCCAACATAGGTTCAGAGGTAAGAATAATCAGAAGTAGTTCTTCTCGCTTAATATCGGCAAACGTAGCATCCAGTTCCTGCCCATTCGAATAGTAAGGTTCAAGCGACTGTATATAGCTTCCCATCAACTTACTTTCATTTAAAAACAAAAAGGCATCGGGGGTTTCTGAAGGAGTTATTTTAAAGGGATGTCGTTCAAAAAATTGTTTCAGAAACGGTTCATCGAGGGTAATGATTATTTTTTTAAACTGCTCGTCTTCCTTGTATTTCGTGTAACGAATAAAATGATTTTTACGGGCAATGTAATAATCCCCTGACTGCACCCAATATTGTTTATTGCCATCATACGCTTTCATGGAGCCTTTGAGCAAATACATAAAATAATGATGATGGATAAACTGTTCGGGAGAAATTTCAGGCCCCAAATGACAGGAATGGATGCTATTTATTTCCACGTTGCTTGATTTACTTTAAACTATCGACACTCGCAAGTACCGCTTCTTCTTTGTTTCGAGGATACCAATCTAGCATGTCAATTGCCTTCCGATTTGACATCTGAATGTAAAAATCATCTGCGGTTGGCTTCATCTCACCTATCTTGGCTGCCTTTTGTGGACGCTCTTGTTTAATAAGCTGTGCTACGTCATAAAAACTCATCACCTCCTGAGAAGTTGCTAAAAAACGATGACCATTCGCTTCAGGATGTAGCATTGCTTTAATATGAAGTGCCGCTACGTCCCTAACGTCAACTACCCCAAATGTAAACGCTGGGCTTTCTGTCACATGACCATCAACAATCGTTTTTATAACTCCTTCTAACGACGCAGAAGTAATCGTTCCTAACATCGGCCCAAAGATAGCTACTGGATTAATCACTGTAAACTCCAATCCTTCGCCTTCTGTATTAACAAAGTCCCATGCAGCTTTTTCCGCAACGGTTTTTGATTTAATATAGGCCATAATAGGCGCATTTTCATCTGTCCAGTCAGCTTCTGTAAATACATAGCCTTTCTTTTTCATACTGTAGCCAATCGCCGCAAATGAAGAAGTAAGCACAACCCGCTTCACTCCCGCCGCTTTCGCGGCTTTCAGAACTCTCAACGCCCCGTCGCGCGCTGGAATAATAAGTTCATTTTCGTCTTTTGGTTCCCCCAGTGGAAAAGGCGAAGCTACGTGCAAAACATAATCACAACCTTCAACAGCTTTATGCCAGCCCCCCTCGCTAGTAAGATCGGCTTCGAAAAAGCTTAGATGTTCAAAATTAGTAATTCCACCCTCCACTAAAGCGTCCAAAATTTCATTTTTTCGATGTAAAGCACGTAGGGTTGTTTTTACGTTATATCCTTGTTGTAATAATTGTAAAACGGTATGGATACCCACAAATCCAGTGCCACCAGTTACTAATACGGTTTTCATTCTTTTTTTGATTTAATGACGGTGCAAAGTTCCGCAATCAAACCGCAATTCATTTTGTTGTGGCGTCCAATTTTACTTTGCTGTGAAGTTCAGAATCTTACTTAAAAGCTAAATGAAAGAAGAAAATCGGCTAAAAAAAAAGCGTCAAACTTGCTGATTATCAACAAATTTGACGCTTTAGAGTGGGCCCAGCAGGGCTCGAACCTGCGACCACCTGATTCACTTTCCTCTGGTTTCCCAAAGTAGTAGGACTATCTCACCACCCTTCCCAAATTAATTTAGGAGTCGGGTGAGGGGCGTTAGTAGAAGCTTATTGGTTGGTTTCCTCACTTCTTAGTCTCTGCACCTTCCAAGTTACTTTTAAACCGTTCACTTGGCTTGGCTCAGGATTACCATCGGCGCTACCCGTTAAGGCTTCCCTGAATTAACCCCTATTCCATCTTTTGCTCACACAAAAGCGGCACCGTCTAAAATTTTTTGAACATTTTTAACACTAAGCTCTGGATTATGCTCTTCTGCATGGCAATTAGAACATAACAACAAACATTTTTTTGCTTCTTCTACAATATTCTCCCATTTTTTATTGGAAAGAATTCTAGCGTCTAGTTTAAACTGCTTAGTTGTAGAATCCACATGATGAAAATGCAATGCTGCCAGATTCGCGTTATAACCGCATTTGCTACATTGTCCTCCAAACATTTGTACTAATTTCATTTTTCGTGAAATTGATCTAACTGTCTGTGAGTGATATGTATTTGTTTGCTTTTTTACCCTGTAATAGTGGTCTTTTTGCTTACATGTATTACTACAATACTTTTGCTTTTGACCATAAATTTCAGTTTGACAAACAACACAAGCGCGATTCATTAATTCAAAGAACTTTAATTGATGAGTCAGATGCTCTAACCGACTGAGCTATGGGCCCTAAAAATACCTCTTCGATATTTTGTGGGTGCAAAAGTAGAAAATGAACTTTACATTCGCAAGCAACTGACCTTTTTCCTGCCTGCGTTTTAGCGAACGGCTTCTTTCAACGTTATTTCGTGTTTGCCTGGGCCTAGTTGTAGGGTTTTAAACGCCGAAGCTACCTGCTTTCCGTTCACCACTACTTTGTCCTCCGCCTTAGATTTTATTTCTACCTCAGCGGCCATGTTGGCGGGAACGTCAAAAGTAAAACGCTTTATGCCGTCGCTCGTTCGCTGGTAACTTGCACTTACGTTGCCCCTCATAAAAGGCACTTTGATTTCGCTCGACGCTAATTTCCCTAATTGTGGTTTGATAGATACCACGCTTCCCCCCGCTGTTTTGGGCTGAATCCCCCACAACTGACGCGGAATGATGTTGGCAGGCACCGCTCCCCAAGCATGGTTCCAGTCAGAATTCGGTTTGTATTTCATGTCCCACGCTTCGAGGGTAATCGTTGCGCCAATCCGAATCATGTTGTACCAGCTACGGTCGCTTTGGTCGGTCAACAATTGCAACGCGTAGTCTTGCGCGCCCGCTTCGTACAGCGCTTCCATCAGGTACTGCGCCCCATAGACGCTGCACGCCATCCCGCGCGATTGAATAAACTGAGCCACTGATTTTTTGTAAACCTCTGGTACAACCCCAAACGCCAAGGCCGTCATATTGGCATGAACCGACGCATGGTCAGTGCCTTCGCCGTCCACGTAATGGCCTTTGGTTTTATCAAACAACTTCTCGTTAAGCGCCGTTTTGACCTTCGCGGCTCTGAGTTGAAAATCAAGTTCGTCGCTTGTTTTTCCTAAAATTTTGGCAGATTCGGCCATAATTACCATGTTTTTGTAGTAAAAACTGTTGATCATGGTATTAATTGGGCGAAACACAAACCCGTCGCGTTCCCCTTCGGCCGTCGCCAATTTCCAGCCCGTGTCTTTTTGCGCGGGGGGCCAGTCGGTGATGTCGCTCAATTTTTCTTTCGGGTCGGTGAAGCCCAGTTTCTTCATAAACTCAGGGGTATTTTTGGGCGACTGCGAACTAATAAGTCCATCCTCACGGTCGAGTTCCATGAGTGTTTTATGCTTCAACGGTTCGTAGTACTTTTCAATCAACTCCGTGTTCCCCGTGTACATGTAATCGGCATAAAACATCATCGCCACGTGCAGTTGCCATTCCGTCGGCCACGTAGGATGTTGCATAAAATACTCAATCGTACGGCGCGCAATGGCGTATTCGCGGTCGGTGGTGTAGTGGCTCAATTGGTTCAAATACGCATCCGCTTCGTACGGAATCCGCTCGCGATCCCCATCCACGTACAAGCCCGCAAACGTGGTGGCTTTGATGGAATATTTGCACATGTCCCAAATGGCGTTCAATACCGAATCTGAACTGTTGAAGTAACTTTGGTTATTTTCCCAATAATTGTAATAAACCACTTGCGTCAAGTCTTTGGCTTGCAGCGGACTGCTGGCTTTTTCGATTTCGCAGTAACGAAAAGGCAACAAGACGGGAAAAGAATCAGGTAAAACCACCGCCTTCGGCCCCGTGTTTCGTTGGTCAGGTTTTAATCGAAGGGTATATTTTGTTTGGTTGGGCGACACACCTAATCGCACCTCTTGGTAGCGAATCGTCCCCGTGGGTTTGCGGTTGATTTGTCCATTTTCCAACTGTTCCCCCAAATGAAAAATCAATGTATCGGGGCTATTGGTTGCGTAGTTAATTTCCAAATTGGCAAAAGCATCTTTACCAAAATCGACAAAGTACGAATTATTGGCTTTTTTGGTAAAAACGCGTGGCTTTATGCGGTCAGTTTGGAAACGATTGCCCGTTGTTAGTTCTCCATCGCTTTTTCCCACGGTAAACACCTGCGCTTTTGAATACTGACTCGGACGCCCCGCTGCATCCCAAATGCGTACTTTCCAATGGTAGATTTTTCCCGTTTGCAGGGCTGTTCCTTGGTAGGTTACGTTGGTTGAACCATTTTTATAGACTGGGCCGCTGTTCCATACATCCCCTTCGTTTTTGTCAATAAGTGCTTTGGAAGAAGCCACAAGTACTTGAAAACCTGTTTGTGTAACGGCTGAAGTGGGTACCAACCAGCCAAATTCGGGTAGTACATCTTTAATAGCTACTTGTGTTGGTTCTCGGATGTACTCTACGGTCAAGCCCGTTGGTGACACACTTCCTTGCTGAACACGGGTATGGTTGGGGGCGTTGTTTTGGGCTAAAATGGCCGTTGTTTCCACCAATAAACACAATAAAAGGGGCAGTTTTTTCATAAAATCACGCATCAATGGGCAAGTTATTGCTAACATAAAAAGGTAAAAAATGGGTTTTATACCCGTGTGCCCCGTGCCCGTGTGAGGTGGTTTCTCAAAACTGCCAACCCGCGTGAGGCGGTTTCTCAAAACCGCCCTACTCGTGCAAGGTGGTTTCTCAAAACCACCACACATTTTTCGATGAATTCAGCAGGTTTTGAGAAACCTACCTTAACCCCATAAGTGTACGTAATTTATTTTTAATATTGTAAATGCGCAAGAAGACACATTTTTTTGGGG
>NZ_JBYFCH010000018.1:0-34915 GCF_057652295.1 Runella sp. R5_40
TTCCAAAACAGACAGGTTTGATTAAAACACAAACCTAAAAAAATACAACGCTCTCCACAAATTTTGAACTTGATCCGAAAAAACTGTCAGTAGAAGTGAAAACAAAAGAAAAGAAAAAAGCCTAAAACGTTACACTTCAACGCTTTAGGCTTCTTATTCTTGTACTTTATGTACCGAGGACGGGAATCGAACCCGTACGAGCGTTTCGGCTCACAGGATTTTCGTACCTACTACGGCTTTCGCCGCTCTTGTTTTTGCTTTACTAAAACAAGATTTGTGGTCTGGACTTTCTCTTAATCATACCCCGAACTTAATTCGGAACTTAGATTTCGCCTGTTAAGTCTCTACACCTTTCCTGATTTCTCAGGACTTGGCTCGGGATTATCATACATTACAGTGAAGACTTCCCCGATTTTAAGCGATTCTACATCAAACGTTTCCGTTTGTGCACTCAAATTTTTGATATTCTTTGCACGATAATTATCTGTTAATGCGTGACAATTGGGACATAACAAAATTAAATTTTGTAAATGATTATTTAACCGATTGCCGTCAATGTGGTGCAATTCAAGAGGAATTGCCTTGTCAAGCCATCGATCTAAACCACAATTTTCACATTTGTGTAATCTATACCCTTCTCTTAAAATTCTTTTTTTCAGTTTGTGTGATTGATACGTCAAATGTTTTCCGTTGAAAATATCTTCCAAAGGAATTTGTTTCTTCGAAGAACGTTTTGTAAGTTTTTTACCAGATTGGTTTGGCTTAAAACACCCAAGCCTTTTTGCATGAAAACAAAGAGTCTTGTAATTCATTTTAAGTGCAACAGCTGCTTTAGCCATGCTTTCTGATTCAATACACACTTTTAAGAATAAATTCTCAAAAGCGGAATCAAACTGATAACGAGCCATATTTTAAGTTTTTGGCCATAAATTCAGAAATAATCGACAAGAAATCAATGAACTAAGTCCTGCGTGTCTACCAGTTCCACCACCTCGGCAGGGGTATCCCTTTTTGACAAAAAAGCACCGTTTTCGGCGGTGCTTTGAGCGAAAGACGGGGTTCGAACCCGCGACCTCGACCTTGGCAAGGTCGCGCTCTACCAGCTGAGCTACTTTCGCGTTTTGGTTAAACTTGTTTCGGCGAGCCGTTCAAGTGTTATTTGGTGGTGCAAAAGTAGCGCGTTTCACTATATGACGCAAGTGTTTGACGAAAAAAAATTGCAACTTTTTTGAAAGTTTTTTACAAATCACTAAAAATCAACAATATACAAAAGCATTTTTTTAAGAAAATACTACTAGGGATTTGTTGTACACCGTAACGGATTTCGATTTCTAAAACCAACCACCCGTTTGGGCAAGCGATACGCTACCGTTAGCCCCCAGAACTGGTACCTGTCTGTTTTTTCAGGATTCGCCGCATGGCTTATGCCATCCAAATAATCTGAAAAAGTCAAACGAAAACCTGCCTCAAGCGTCAAGGTCCACTGAATGTGCGGGCGGTACTTTACCCCCATTCCGAAAGGAACAACTAGGTGGTAGGGGCTGTATGCTGTGTTTTGATCAATTTCAGCCCCTCTTACAAATTCAGGCTTGGAAACAATCATGTTTTCTAAATCAGGGGCTGGTCGCGTGTATGCCCCACCTATCCCGACAAACAGAAAAGGGGAAAATGTTGATTGAAAAAAGCGAGGTAAACGGGGTTGCACCAAAGGCAAAATGTGAAGTTCGGTCTGCACAGTAATTTCCGAAACAGGTGATTGGGTTGAGAAATTTCGAAATGCGCGGTCTTCGTAATGGCTATCTCGCCCCGACAGGTACCCAAAAAGCAAAGAAGCACGCACCGCTAAGAAATCCGACGCATTGTAACGAACCAAGCCACCTAGACCCACTTTGGGTTCTTTAGAAAACCAATCAGATTTATTTAAGTCGCCCAAATAACCTGAACCGCCCACAAATCCCCCAAATTCTATGCGCTCTTGGCTCATTGATTTTGTAACCAATAGCAAGCTCAGGCAACAAGTTAAAGCAGGCAAACGCATTCTTCTGAGTTTTTTACAAGAAAACGCAAAAAGTCGAACAGCTTGTTGGCTGTCCGACTTTTTAACGATGCAGTTATTGTAAGTTATTACTGACGAAACGCTTTTACCTCGACACGGCGGTTTTGCTGACGGCCTTCTTCCGAAGCGTTGCTCGCTGCTGGCAAACTTTCACCAAAACCACGGAAAATAATCCGAGTCGCATCCACCCCCTTCGTACGTAAGTACTCAAAACAAGCTTGGGCTCGTTTTTCAGACAATTGTTGGTTGTGTACTTGCGCCCCTTTGCTATCAGCATGGCCCGACAACTGCAATTTATACGTTGGATTTTTCGCCATTGTGTTGGCTACTTCATCAAGAACCATTTGGTATTGAGACTGAATAACGGCACTGTTTGACTCAAACAACACAGGCTCAACTTTGAAATCAACCACTATTTTGGTAGGGTCAAGTGTACCTTTTTGTTTTTTGGCCAATTCGGCTTCAAGTTTCGCTTTCTTCTCTTCCGCTTTGATGATTGCTTTCAACGTCTTGGCGTCTGGACAACCTTCAAACTCTGCTTTCCCTGCAATGTCAGGACAACGGTCTTTGGCATCTTCTACCCCATCTCCGTCAGTATCAGGACAACCTCCAAAGGCTGCTACACCCGCTACTGTTGGACAAGCGTCATCTTTGTCGGCAATGCCATCACCGTCGGTATCAGGACAACCCTTCAATTCGGCTTTTCCTGCTACGTCAGGACACGCATCGTCTTTATCCGCGATTCCATCGCCATCCGCGTCAGGACAGCCTTTCAATTCCGCTTTTCCTGCAACCGTCGGGCATTCGTCTTCTTTGTCCTCAATGCCATCTTTGTCAGTGTCAGGACAGCCTTTAAATTTGGCTAAACCTGCTACGTCAGGACAGGCATCATCTTTATCGGCAATACCATCTTTATCACGGTCGGGGCAACCTTGTAACGCGACCAAACCTGCAACCTCAGGGCAGGCATCGTCTTTGTCACGAATGCCATCGCCGTCGGTATCAGGACAACCCTTGTAAGCCGCCAAACCGAAAGTATCTGGGCAATCGTCGTCTTTATCAGCAATACCGTCATTATCACGGTCAGGACAGCCATTCATTTTGACCGAACCAGGCTGCGTAGGACAGGCATCTTTTTCATCAGGAATACCATCGCGGTCAGTATCTTTTTTGTCAAAACGATACGCAATAGACACCGTTGAAAGTTTGTAACGATCATCACGATTTGGATTTGCTCCTTTGCTGATACCGTCTAAATAATCAGAAAATGCCAAACGGAAACCCGCCTCAGCACCCAATACCCAATGCTCTGCAAGGTCATAACGTACACCTATTCCAAAAGGAACGACAAAGTTTGATTTGGAATAATTGGCCGCTTGATCAGCTATTGCCCCTTGTCTATAAATATCGGGTGTCGTGGCAGTACCCGTAAAATTAGGTTTGGGATTGGTAAAACCTACCCCTGCCCCTGTAAACAAGTAAGGTGACAATCGGCGTTTGAAACGCACTTGGAAAGCGGTGGAATCGTATTTGAAACGTTGACGCCCCAAGAAATCATATTCCACAATGGCTGAAAAGTCGGTAAGAGGCGAACGCGTTGAAAAACCGCGCACTTTACGGTCTTCAAAATTAGCATCATTGCCCGACAATGTACCAAACGTTAAGGCACCACGAAGTGCCCAACTCCGATTAAAGTGGTAACGACCAAAAACCCCTCCGCTCCCTTTAGGTTCTTGCGAAAAAAAATCTGATTTGTTCAAATCACCTAGGTAGCCCGACAGGCCAAGCCCTGCTCCTACTTCCCAACGCTGATGAACTTGTTGGGAATGAGCTTGGTGAATACCGACTAGCAACAAAACAGCGTATAGATTGCGTAACATTAGCTTCATACTCATTGTAATTTTTACGTCTAAACCATTTTACGCTTAAAGCTAACAGAACAAGCCTGAATTACCAAAACTTATCCATTTACTTGATTACGAAGCCAATCAATCAGTAATCGAACGCCATAGGCCGTCCCCGATTTCATACTTCCAAATTCTGAATCAGCAAAGGCCGTACCTGCAATATCCAAATGCGCCCACGCGGGGTGATTGTTGGTAAAAACTTCTAAAAATTTGGCCGCTACGATGGCTCCCGCTATGGGCTTTCCGTGGTAGTTTTTCACATCGGCTACATCCGACTTTAGCTCGTCTTTGTAATCATCCCAAATGGGCAAACGCCATACTTTTTCGCCCGTTGTCATTCCACTTTTGTACAAGCTTTCGGCAAGGGCATCATTACTCGTAAACAAACCTGCGGCGGCATAGCCAAGCGTAGCTACGCAGCTACCCGTGAGCGTTGCCAAGTCGATGATGGCAGCTAGCTCAAAATGGCGATGCGCGTACGTCAGGCCATCGGCCAAAATCAATCGGCCTTCGGCGTCGGTATCAATTACTTCAATGGTTTTGCCCGAATAGCTTCCAATCACATCACCAGGTTTAATGGCAAGCCCGTCCATTGAGTTTTCGGTCGAAGGGATAATCCCTATTATATGAACAGGAAGTTGCAGTTTCGCAGCCAACTCCATCGTACCTAGCACGGCAGCAGCCCCGCCCATGTCCGACTTCATGTAGTGCATATTGGTGGAAGGCTTCAGCGAAACACCACCCGTATCAAAAGTCACTCCTTTGCCTACAAGTCCAATGGTTTGGGAAGCAGCAGGATGTTTGTATTCCATGACGATAAAACGGGGTGGGTTTTTGCTGCCAGCACTCACCGACAACAAAGCGTGCAAGCCCATTTCCGCACATTGTTTTTCATCAAACACTTGTACCGAATATCCGTGGGTTTTCCCCGACGAAACCGCCCAATCGGCCAGCACTTGGGGGTACTTATGGCTTGAAGGAGCATTCATCAGATCCATCACCCGAATTTGGGTTTGCGCCGTCGCTACACCATTTTGGACTGCTTGAGCAGCCAAATCCACCTCTTTTTCCTCCACCAGTAGCCACAGTTGTGAGTTACGTTCAAAAAACGTAGGTTCTGTCGCCTTATCTGTTTTGTATAAACCTAAATCGTAATCACCCAACCAAAGTCCGTTGACTACCGCCTCGATTTCGCTCGCGGTCAAGCCTTGGGCGTGCAAAGCAACTGCATCGGGTAATTTCTTTTTTTGGTTAAAAAAGAAAGACCTCAACGCTTTGATATAATCGGCTGGTTTTGGTGATTTTCCCAACCCAAGGAGATACTTTTTTGAGTTGTCGCCATACACCAACTGTGTTTGTTTAAAATCAGCTTTAAAATCCTGAATCAGAAAATCGGCCTGTGGAAACTGCGCCAACTGGTCAGCTAAAGAATCATTTTGGCAAAAAAGATATACCTCGGCCTGGACTGGACTCGGCAATTGATGAACTACGTCTATATTCATTGAAAAAATACCTGTTAAAAATTTAACAAAAAGCCACTATCTTTAAATAGTACTCGCTGATTAATGACTGAATTCGACACTTTAGCTGTAACGGTCATTTCGCCACGGGTAAGCAGTGTTGGAGTAACCTCGTCCTTCCCAAAATCCAAGTTTATTTTTTGGTAAAAACTCCAATCGTTTTATCCATTTCGATCCTTTCCAAGCATACAATTGGGGCGTTATCATTCGGGCTGGGCCGCCGTGTTCTTTGGGTAGTGGCTCGCCATAGACCGAATGCGCCAGCAGTACATCGGGTTTGAGGGCTTCTTCCAGCGATACGTTGGTGGTATAAGTATCGTATCCGTAACACATCAAGTGGGTAGCGGTTTCTTTGGGTTGAACCAGCGCAGCGATGTCCAGCAAACGAACACCCGTCCAAGACATATCTAGCTTAGACCACGTTGTTACGCAGTGAAAATCAGAGGTATCTTCCGTTTGAGGCAACGACATGAAATCTTCCCACGTCAAAATCATCGGATGCTCAACTTCTCCGTCGATGTACAAACGCCAGCGGTCGAGGGTCACGTTGGGCTGATACCCCAAATCTAACACTGGCCACTTTGCGGTTACCGTCTGTCCAACAGGCACTTGAGGCATTCCATGGCGGTTTGTCTCACCGTGCCCTTGGGGGCGTTCATCTGCCATTGAGGGCGTATTCTGCATTTTTTCTTCAAAACGCGCTTTGAGTTTCATCCGCGCTTCGATGATTCTATCCAATTTATTATTTTCTTCCATGATTCATTTTTTAGAAATAACCAGCCACTGATGCCCTGGTTATCATCCGTTTATTTGTAAAAACACGCCAGCAAAAGAAAAGTTCTGAGACGACTACGTAGCCGAAGAAAGGTAAGAAGAATTTAATCCCCCAAAATCCCAGTGGAGGGCAGTATTGTAAAGCAGTTGCCCTTTTTCAATTTGAAGGGGGCTGTCGATGTTGTTGTGGTAAAGTTGGCCAGTACCCAGTCCTTGGGGCAATGTATTGTCAAATTCGGCCGTAAATTGAGCAATCGCATTTAGGCCTACATTCGACTCCAGCGCCGAAGTTATCCACCAACCAATTTCCAAACGCTGTGCTGTTTCAATCCACTCACGCGTCGCTTCAAAACCGCCCAATAAAGTAGGTTTAAGAATGATGTACTGCGGCTTGATACTTTTGAGCAATCGGCGTTTGGCGGCATAATCAAAATTTCCGATTAGTTCTTCGTCCAACGCAATAGGAACGGGGGTTGTTTCACACAGTTCCGCCATCAGCTCTTGCTGCCGAGGGCGAATGGGTTGTTCAATGGAATGAAGGTCAAACTCTGCCAATTTTTGAAGCCGATCTCGTACGTTGGACGCATCAAATGCGCCGTTGGCATCGACCCGTAAGGTAATTTCGTTGGAAGAAAAATGTGTTCTAATATGGGTTAGAATAGCGCACTCTTGGTCAAAATCAATGGCTCCAATTTTAAGCTTGATGGTATCAAACCCTGCTGCAATTTTTTCTTCAACTTGCTTGAGCATCGCCTCCTGTGAGCCCATCCAAACCAGCCCATTGATTGGGATAGACCGCTGCCCTTCCACAAAAGGATTGGGAAACAAAATACGCTTGCCACCGTTGAGGTAATCAAGCATAGCTGATTCAAACCCAAAACGGATAGATGGCCACTGACTGCCTACGAGCTGCTCAAGAATAATGGGTATATTCCAAGAATATATTTCAAGGTCGAGCTTATTGAAGTTTTGGCATATTTCCTGTAATTTATCCTCAAAGTCAGGGCGGTCATCACTGCTTAAACCAGGCAACGGGCCACACTCTCCTACCCCTACAATTGACGGTGCTGCATCATCATATATCTTCACAAACCACGAAGTTTTTTCGGTCAGAACGCCTCGCGAAGTTCCCGCTTCAAACTTAAACTGTAGCTTATGTGGTTGATAGTGAACTTGTAATGGCATTTTAAAACAACTGTTTGGGGTAAGCAAGCGCACAATTTAGATAAAAATACCTTACTTTGCCAAAGTCAGTTTAAGAAAATGTTAAGAATCTTACCAAGCGGTTTGCGGTGGCTAACGTGGCCTTTTAGTTTGCTGTATCAATTTATCACCTCGGTTCGTAATGCGATATTCGACGCAGGATTTCGTTCTATATACCAATCAACAATCTATACCATCAGTATTGGAAATCTTACCATAGGTGGAACTGGCAAAACGCCCCACATTGAATACCTGCTCCGATTACTCGCTAACAGATATACGCTCGCTACGCTGAGCCGTGGTTATGGTCGTAAAAGTAAAGGATTTTTACAGGCTAAAATTTCCTCATCCGCTGCCGAAATTGGCGATGAACCGCTTCAACTCTTTAAAAAATTTGGCGCCAACGTGCCCGTATTTGTCGCCGAAAAAAGAGCAGAAGGACTCAAAAAAATAGAACAATTATTGCCTTGTCCTCAACTTGTGCTGCTCGACGATGCCTACCAGCACCGCGCCGTCAAACCCCATCTTTCACTTTTATTGACCGACTATGGTCGCCTCTTTTACCAAGACTATGTACTTCCTCTTGGGTTGTTACGAGAAAGTAGGCAAGGTGCCAAACGCGCCCAAGGCGTGATTGTGACAAAATGCCCTCCTACACTTACGCCGCACGACCGTGAACAAATTGAGAAAAAAATCCAACAATACACCCTAGCCAATACGCCCATATTTTTCTCGTATTTAGACTATGGAACCCCAGTACCCTATTTTGAAGCCCAACCGTCTTTCTCCACAGACACACCGTTATGGCTTGTTTCGGGCATAGCCCAACCCAAACTATTTGAAGAAGCAGCTCGAAATAAGTTTAAAGTTGCGGGACATAGCGCCGTAGGCGACCACCATGATTTTACGAAAGAAGAAGTGAAGAAATGGGTCAAAGTTAGTGATAATCACCCCATTTTGACCACTGAAAAAGATTGGGTAAAACTGAAACCACTTTTAGAAGAACTAGACTTGGCACACAGTCGCTTTTATTATTGGCCCATTCAAGTGGCGTTTTTTGATGAACGATTTGACAGTTTTTTACTCAGCGAAGTAGCGAAACAACGCCCCGTTTGGTAAATATTCGCCCCACTTTATCCTTTACATTAATCACATACGTGTAAAGTCCAACGGGCAACGGCTGGCCATTAGCCGTTCCGTTCCAAAAATGTTGGTTGGCTGTGCTCTGAAACAGCGGAGAGCCCCAGCGGTCGTACACCACCACTTGCACTTCGGCTGTAGGGTCCGCTTTGATTTCAAAAAGATCGTTGATACCATCCCCATTGGGCGAAAAAGCGTCTGGAATGAATACATTGGCCAAAGAAACACACAACACAGGCGGCGCATCCACGCACACTTTGTTGGACAGTATCGTGCCACTGCGCGTGTCGATTTGTAAGCGATAACAGCTCTGTTTGTTACAATCTCCTGAATTATCTTCTCGGTACAACTCCGTAATGGATGGATTCCACCAGATAGCTCCATTGCGAACCAGCGTCATTTTTGACACTTCCGTAGGTCGTCGGTAAGGGGAAACACTCACAATGTTTGCTTCTAGCGTAGGCGCCACTTTCAGGAAATTGACACACAACACGTTTGATTCCAAGGACGCAATGCAACTCGCACGGGGCTTTACTCTGTAGCAGAAAATTTTGGTCGTATCCACCAGTACTTTGGCCTTTTCCCCATCGGCCCGAAAAACCGTCCCTGTTGTTACAAACGTACCAGCACCTTCTTGTCGAAACAATTCTAGCTCGATTGCATTGGGATTTGAGACCCTTATTTCCGCCGTGGTAGCATCCAAAATTTCGAGGGTATCGAGTTTTGCCAATTTCGCCCCAATTTCTAGCACAACCACTTTGCTACTTTTTCCACCACACAAGCTTCGGAGGCTACGTCCTTGTACTGTTATTTGTTTGGAAGCGACATCGGGGTATTGGTAGTCAATCGTTAGATTAAGCCGATTGATAATAGCGATATTTCCATCTCCCCACTCAATCACGTATTCGTCATAAGGCGCAGCAGCTTGATTAGTAATGGTCAAGGTGACTTTGCCATTCTCACAAGGCACCACCTTAAAATCGGGCGGAGTTACGTCTTGTATCGTAATCTGCCGACATGCTCGAAGCGCTTGTCCTTGTGCACTTTCGGAAAGCTGCATGATGGTATAGACACCCGCTTTGGTATAGGTAAAGTTTTTTGTGGTATCTTGTTTGTAAGAAGATGCATTCGGATTTCCCCCTTTGTAGTCGTAGATATAACGGCTTTTGATGGAGCCAGCTTGGGTATTTTGCACCTTAACATTAAAGGGAGCGCAGCCTATTTCACTCGAAATAGAAAAGTCACCACTTCCTACTCCGAGCACATTATCGCATTGATTATCCGGTAATTGTTGGGCAAAAATAGCCGTACTGCCAAGCCCCATATACCACCCAACCAAACACAAAATGCCCCATTTGGAAGGTATAAGCAAGCGAAGAAGAGAATGAGTTTTACGGTAGTTATTTCCCAAAATTTGCATTTTTTTGAGTCTATTCCGTAAAAATAACACAATAGCGGGACAAAAATTGTGCCCGCTATTGAAAAATACAAAAGTATGTACGAATAATCTAAGAGTCGTAACTCAAGCCGTATTGCTTCAATACATCCGCAGGAACTCCCTCCCAAGCGTTCGGGCGGTTACCTACATAGCCTAAGTAATTGAATCCAATTTGCGTCGTAAAATAACCCGTAGCCGTTAGGTTACGCATCAAATTAAAGAAAGATACGCCCTGACTCATTTCTGGCTTGGCCTGTTCAGGATATGCAATTTGGTCTAGCATTTTGGTTTGTTCACTTTTGGTACATGTCACAAACTTCTTTCCAAATTGCTTCAAACATTGGGTATCTAACCAGCTCAACCCACCTCGCATTGGCGTTTGGTGTTGAGGCATATCTTTGACAATGAATTCGATAAAATCGGGCACTTTGGCTTCCAATGCACCACCGTGCTGCCCGTCGGCAGGAATGATGTAATTAGCCAATACGCCAATGGTCTGTTTTTCGTGTGCAGTAAAAAACGTCTCAGCCGCAGTTTTTGCATCACGCGCACGTTCTGCCGCACTTTTACCATTTTTAAAATCAGACAATGACAGGGGCGCTACGGGCTTTTTGGGAACATCAGCCTTTGCTTCTGTACCTACAACCGTCGCCGTAATTGTCCCAAGGGAAATCGCTTTTAACGTGTCTCTGCGTTTCATAGGTTTGCTTTTTTACGTTGGTCAATGATGTATTCAGAAGCCCGCATCGACAATGCAAGAATTGTCCAAGTTGGGTTTTTATCCGCTTGCGATACAAACGTACCTGCGTCCACAACGAATACGTTGCGCGAGTCATGCAACTGACTATAACGGTTCGTCACTGACTTCGATGGGTCATCGCCCATACGGGTTGTTCCTACTTCGTGAATGATACGACCAGGCGCTGCCAAACCATAATTCGATTCTGGGCCTGGTTTCGGACCTGTTGGAATACCTCCCATCGCAGTGATGATTTCCTCGAAGGTATCTTGCATGTGTTTGGCTTGCTTGATTTCGTGCTCCGACCACTTGTAGTTGAATCGAAGTACTGGAATACCGTACTTGTCCACCATGTTCGGGTCGATTTCGCAGTAGTTATCCTCACGTGCAATCGCCTCTCCGCGTCCTGCCATACCGAAATTGGCACCGTAGAAGTGGCGGTAGTCTTCTTTCAATGACAAACCATAACCACCCGCAGGTTTTTTGTTGCCGTCTTTGCCTGGGTATTTTCCGTTGGTGTTTTCCATACCAAAGCCAAAACCATAGCCTGGCATTCCCATACCGCCACCGTACTCGATGTGGTACCCACGCGGGAAGTCTAATTTTTTATCGTTCAACCACCAAGGCGTATAAACGTGCATACCTCCTACGCCATCTTCGTTATAACGCTTTCTATCCACCAAATGAGGCAAGAACGCACTGCGCCCTGCTCCAGTTGAATCGTGTAGGTATTTTCCGAGAATGCCACTTGAGTTACCCAAGCCTTTTGTGTGACGCGACGATTTTGAGTTCATCAACAAACGCGCTGATTCACAAGCACTAGCCGCTAGTACAACGATTTTGGCGCGTACGGTGTATTCTTGCAAATTCTGCTTGTCAACGTAAGATACTCCCGTTGCAATACCATCTTGGTTGGTGATTACTTCGCGCGCCATTGCGTTGGTAAATACCGTTACGTTGCCTGTTTTGACGGCAGGTTTTACCAAAACTGAAGACGACGAAAAGTCGGCATACGCTTGGCAACCACGGCTACACTGTGAACAGTAGAAACATTGACCACGCTCGTTGTTGATAGGTTTTGTCAAAATCGACAAGCGCGACGGAATCACGGGAATGTTTATTTTTTTACCCGCCTGTTTAAGGAACAACTCGTGCAAACGAGGTTTTGGCGGGGGCAAGAAAATACCATCTGGTTCATTGGGGAAATTTTCTACACTCCCAAAAACTCCCACAAGACGGTCCACTTTATCATAATAAGGCTTCACATCATCGTACCCGATTGGCCAGTTGTCGCCTAAGCCATCCACGTCTTTGCGTTTAAAGTCTAGTGGCCCAAAACGAAGCGAGATACGTCCCCAGTGGTTGGTACGTCCTCCAAGCATCCGCGAACGGAACCAGTCGAATTGTGTACCGCTTTTGCGCGTATATGGCTCACCTTCAAGCTCCCAACCTCCCCATGCCGCATCAAAATCACCAAATGGGCGATGAGTACTAGCCCCACGGCGCGGCGATTCCCACGGGTTTTTAAGCTGGGTAATGTATTTGGGATCCGCAGGATCATACCAAGGTCCCGCTTCTAGCAAAGCCACTTTCGCTCCCGATTCCGCCAATACCTTGGCAGCCATACCACCACCCGCGCCTGAACCCACGATACAGACGTCATAAACAGTGGGTTGTTCTTTGATTTGAAAACTCATACTGATAGAAACGATTGGGTTTTTAAAATTTTTGTCAAATATGAAAAAGCATCAGCACTTATCCAAATACTGTAAATAATCAAAGGAAGACTAACATTATTTCAATGTTTTTCTGAGCGATTGAAAATTTTACCCGCTGATAACCGCAGATTTAAAGTCGCAGATTTACACAAATTATTGCCAATAACTAGGTTAAACGCATTAAAATAGCAAGCTCGTATTTATTGCTCCAGAGGAGCTACATCTTAGTAGCAAAAATGAATCAGGTTTGAAATCAAGCCCCATCGGGGTGACCTCTTTCACCGAGCATTGGTCACCCCGATGGGGCTGGTAGAGGGGGTTGCTCCTTCCTCTTTTTCTACTAAGATTTAGCCTCTCTGAGGCTATTGTTTTAGTGCGTTTAACCTAGCTAATAATTCAAAAGCATTCGTTCCAAATCTTTTTCAGTAAATTTGTGCGCCTATTTTTCAACTATGACATTCTATCAACGACATTCTACCTCTTCTAGTAGTTATAGCCCTTTTTTGCTTCTTGTCATTCTTGTAATGGCGCTTGGCTTACGGCTTTATCACCTCGATGCCCACGGTATTTTTTATGATGAAAAATCGACGATGGTGGTGAGTCAAGGGATTGTGCTCGACGGTGCCAATCAAAAAGATGTTTTTGACAAAGGGAAATTGGTCTTTACCAACGAAGAGTTTTGGCACGAAAAGAAAATTCCCGACTACTACGAAGCCATGACGCGCAGCGATATTGGCAATAGTCCGTTTTATTATTTTCTGCTCCATCATTGGATGAAGGTTTTCGGGCTTTCGGATTTCTCCGCCCGAATGATGTCCGTGCTGTTTAGCGTCCTGACAGTCTGGTTATTGTTTATTTTCACCCGCCGCTTTTTTCAATCAGAACGTTTGGCTTTTACTGCTGCTGCATTGGCGGCCATTGAGCCTTTTTTTGTGGCTTATAGCCAGCAAGCGCGCAATTATTCCCTCACGTTTTTTCTTACGTTATTGGCTTCCTACTTATTTCTCCGTGCCTTGGAAGCCGACAACACCAACAAGCCTTCCTTGAAATGGTATGCTGGTTACGCAATCACGGCCTTTCTTGGATTGTATTCTCATTTTCTAGTGGCGTCGGTATTGCTTGCTCATGGTTTGTACGTGCTTTGCTGCGTTCGTAAACTCAAGAGCTGGATTGCATTCAGTTTTTCAGGGGCCTTCGCCGTGGCCACTTTAGCCTGGTGGCTCGTTTATGGTGGTGGTCAGAACACCCTTTTTAGCCTCAATCACCAGACCAAAGTGTATTTAGAATGTGCGCTCAACCGACCGTATAATAATCCATACGGCATTATTCTTCCTGCTACTTTGGGCAATGTAGTCCAGAAAAGTATCCCCATGTTTACCGATTTATGGGTGTTTACCAATGGATTGACGGAGCATTTGGCAGGCAAAAAAAACATGATATTAGCAACGCTTATTGGTGTATTGCTAATGGTTACGTATCATTTTTCGCAGAAAAAACACCCGTTTGCCCACTGGTTGGTCATTGCCTCGGTTGCCATTCTTGGCGCAAGTGCAGCTTTATACAAAGACTATACGTTGGGTTTCTGGGCGCTATCAATGGCTTTGTTTATGACCTATTTAGCTGTTCAAACGTTGATTTCGCGAACAAAAAATTTCGCCAAAAGCTACCTTTGGTTTTTGGTCATTATTGGCATTATCCCTACCGCATTTTTGATTTTTAATGCCGTTAGAAGCGGTCATACCTATGGCCTGATGCAGCGCTATTCGGGTTTCTCCTTCCCTTACGTCACTATTTTAGCAAGTATTGTTTTGTGGCAACTGTGGGAATCAAAAACGACGATTAAGTGGGTTGTCTCTGCCATTTTGGGGATTCAATTGTATTTTGTGATACAGACACTTCAAACGATTTACGCCGACCGTTCAATAAAATATAACTACCGAAACACCCCTCGCGAACCAAACCCTCATTATGCGGCGGCACAACAAGCAAAAGTGCTCTATCAGAAGGGAGATACGGTATTTTTGCCCGCTCCTATGGCGCATTTTGATAACCCAATGGACCGCACTTATTTGCCTTATTCGGTGGTCGATGCTCAATATTTTAACCTGTATCTACCAAAAGACCGTATCTTTGTGCAAAAGTTGGATACCGTCAACGTGAATAAGATACGATTGAAGAAAGCTGACGGGCAGCTAATTGAACTCATTGACTTGAAAGGAAAACGCTACTAATGGTCGAAACACAAGCTCTCGCAACAGATTATTTAAAACTCAGCGGCGAACTTCGTTTGAAGGTGTTGGGTCTATACAAAAAAGCCAATGCGGGCCATATCGGGTGCTCGTTGAGTTGTATTGACTTGCTCATTGGGTCGTTGGTTCATCACAAGCGTCCGCAAGATTCCTTTATTTTGTCCAAAGGCCACGCAGCTGCGGCTTTGTACGTGACCCTGAATCATTTGGGTGAAATTTCGGACGAAATCTTAGATACGTTTTATCAAGACGGCACTACCCTTCCCGCCCACCCTGCCCCTAATAAACACGCAGGCATTCCGTTTGCAACGGGTTCACTGGGCCACGGACTTCCGATTGCGACAGGCATTGCCCAAGCTAATAAACTATCAGAAAATGATGGTATTTCATTCGTTTTGATGTCGGACGGAGAAACCAACGAAGGAACCACTTGGGAAGCAGCGCATTATGCCATCCAGAAAGGGTTAGATAACTTGATTGTGTTGATTGACCGCAATGGTCTTCAGGGATTTGGTTATACCAACGAAATTTTGGGCGATTCGGCCGATGCCGTCAAATGGCGCGCGATTGGTTTTGACGTGGTCGAAGTCAACGGACATAATCCTGCCGAACTAATCGAACAAATCGCAGAGCTTAAAACCCGCAAAAATGGGATACCAAAAGTAATTATTGCGCATACCATTAAAGGTAAAGGGGTTTCGTACATGGAAAACCGCATGGAATGGCACTACTTGCCGATGAGTGACGATTTGTACGCTACGGCCGTCTCAGACGTACAACAAACCTATTTATTGTCATGACTGAACGTGAGCGCTTAGATCAATTAGAACTTTTGATTGCCGAATTTGCCATCAAGCAAGACGAACATACGGCGATTTTGGAAGAACATTCGGCCAAACTTGAACGACTGTCTTTACAAATAAAACGCCTCGAAGAAGCCGTTAAACTATGCCTGAGAGGAATCCAGCAAAATAGCGATGATATTCAGTTCCTACTCCGCAAACAGAGCGAGTTTGAAGCCCAGTTAGCCGAACTTAAAGCCCGTTTTGAAACCCTAGAAAAACGCTTTGACAATTTGGAGAACAGACTCGAAAACGTAGAAAACAGACTCGAAAACGTAGAGAACAGGCTCGAAAACGTAGAGAACAGACTGGGGAAAGTAGAACAACGGCTCGAAAACGTGGAGACCAAGCTAGATACGATTATTACGATTCTTCAAAATCGCAATTAGAGATTATTGTTAACATGACGACCCAAGAACAAAATACGGCAATCATCAATTACTTAATGCCCTATAAACCGACTAAAATTGGGGTATTTGGTTCTGTGGCTCGTGGTGAAAACACAAATAATAGCGATTTAGACTTACTAATAAACCTAGGAATACCTATTGACTTGTTTCAATTCATGGAAATTTGGGATGACTTAGAAGTTCTTTTAAACACAAAAGTGGATTTAGTAACTGAAAATGCTTTAAAATCGTCGAACCAACGCGTTCAAAAAAATATAAACCAAGATATTGTATTCATTTATGAAAAGTGATTTACTCTATCTTGAACACATTCAAGGCTGTCTTCTAACAATCATTGAATATACAGAAGAGGTGAGTCTTGAGCAGTTTATGCAACAACGCATGATACAAGATGCGTGCATTAGGCAGTTTGAAGTAATGGGAGAAGCTACCAAGCGCGTTTCTATGGAATTAAGGGAAAAATACCCTTCAATTAAATGGAAACAAATGGCTGGCTTTAGGGATAGATTAATCCACGATTATCTAAATGTTGATTTAGATTTGGTATGGAACGCTTCCAAATACACTTCAATTTCGCTTTTGATTGAAATTGAGGAAGTATTGAGAGTTGAATTAAACAATGAGCAGACAAACTAATACCGTTTTGGTGTACAAAGACAAAATACAACAGCTCAAAGGCCCCATTTTTGTATTTGGGGCGAGTGGTTTCATCGGAGCCAACTTGTTCAAAGACATTTATAGCGTGCGTCAGGATGTGTATGCACTCACCCACGATGCCACCAAAGCTTGGCGCTTAAAGCTTTTGAATGTACCGTTTGAAAACATCGTTCACTGCGATATTTTATCTGACCATTCGGTAGAAGAGATTTTTGACAAATATAAGCCACGTACCATTTTCAACCTTGCCGCGTACGGGGCTTACAGTAAACAAAAAAACGTCAATCTCATTTATGAGACCAACGTCATCGGAACGGTAAATATTCTCGAAAAATGTACCGATGAAACCGTCTATATTCACGCAGGGAGTAGTTCTGAGTATGGTTTCAACTGCTCGGCACCCAAAGAAAGTGACCCCGTAAAACCCAATAGCCACTATGCCGTTTCGAAAGTATCGGCGGCGTACCTGATTGAGTTTTATGCAAAAGTTCACCAACGAAAAGCGCTCAATTTACGCCTCTATTCCATTTATGGTGCTTGGGAAGAGCCTGACCGCTTGATTCCTCGACTGATTGAGGAAGCTCGTAAAGACAAATACCCTCCGCTCGTTTCGCCCGATATTAGCCGCGATTTTGTTTATGTGGACGATTGCGTTGAGGCTTTTATTGACGCTGCGTTGCAAGTCAACTCGTCGATTTCAGGAAATTCGTACAACATCGGAACGGGTCGAAAAACGACCATGCGCGAATTGGTCGATACCACACGCACGGCTTTTCAACTGACCGACGCTCCCGTTTGGGGAAGTATGCCTAACCGTGGTTGGGACTTGGCCGAATGGTACGGCGACCCTACCGCCGCCGAGCGCGATTTGGGCTGGAAGGCACACACACCACTCAGCGAAGGCTTGACCAAATACCGCGACTGGCAAGTGGAAAGTGAGTACGAAGAAAATGTACTTCCTGCTTTCCAAAACCCCAAGCTAAACCCCGTCATTACGGCCATTATTGCTTGTTACAAAGATGCCCAAGCGATTCCGTTTATGTACGATCGCTTGGTGAAGACGTTCAATCAAATGAAGGTTCGTTACGAAATCATCTTTATCAACGATGCTTCACCCGATAACCAAGAAGAAGTCATCAATGCCATTTGCCAACGCGACCCTAACGTGATTGGGATAACTCACTCGCGAAATTTTGGCTCACAGTCTGCCTTTTTGAGTGGAATGGAAATTTCAACGGGCGACGCGGTGGTGCTGATGGACGGAGATTTACAAGACCCACCTGAGATTATCCCTCAGTTTTATGACAAATGGAGCACAGGCTTCGATGTCGTTTATGGCGTGCGCGTACAGCGGGAAATGAAGCCTCATATTCATTTTTTCTATAAAACGTTTTACAAAATATTCCAAAACCTAAGCTACGTTCCTATCCCGCGCGATGCGGGCGACTTCTCGATGATTGACCGCAAGGTTGTCAAAGAACTCGTCGCATTGCCTGAAACCGAACAGTTTTTACGCGGCTTACGGGCATGGGTTGGATTCAAGCAAACGGGCGTTGACTACGTTCGTCCTGAGCGAATGTTTGGGGTAAGTACCAACAACTGGCGGAAAAACATTTGGTGGGCTAAGAAAGCGATTTTCTCCTTTAGCTTTGCTCCACTCGAACTCATGAGTTACGCTGGTTTTATGCTCACTGGCTTGTCTATTCTTGGGATTTTCTATCAGATTTTAGCCAAATACTTCTTTGCTCCCGACACCCCGCAAGGGTTCACAACAGTCATTATTTTGATTGTACTTTTCGGAGGATTGACGCTCTTAGGAATTTCATTTTTAGGAGAATATATCAGCAAGATTTTTGAAGAAACGAAGAAGCGGCCTAAGTTTATTCGTACCAAAATTCAAAAAGGGTCTAAGACGTTCCGTACTTCTGAGGAGATAATGACACTTGTGAAACAGCGAAAGAAGTAAACGGAGCGTAGTACGTAACCCATTATTAGTCATTCAATATCGTGTTATGAAACCTCTTTACGTGTGGCTATCATTGATAGCTATTGTATCTTTTTTTGGCATTTTTTTAGGTTATTTTGCGGTGAATCTTCCTCAAGGAGATGACTTTGATTTGATTCTCCACTTCTTGGCGAACTACCTTACCAATGCCCATACACTCTACGACAAATGGAGTCTGCTAACGGCTCAGTTTGTTGAACACAGGTTGTTTTATACGCGCTTTGTCGTGTTGGGACAGTATTTACTCACGGGTAGCGTTTCTTTTTATCTCATTATCCTCATTGGAAATCTTTCTTTGGTAGGGATACTTTACATTGTTTACCGACAATTACGTCGGGCCAATCTACCCATCCATTTCCTGCTGCCTGCTGCCCTCATTGTGTTTCAACCGTCTTATTCGTTCGATGGTGTGTTATGGCCTGCGGCTACATTGGCCTACAATTCAGTGGCGTTTTTTGCCATTCTCACCATTCACTGGCTTTCTACCTCTAAGCCTGTTAATTTTTGGTTGGCCATTGGCAGTGCCCTTCTTTGTACTTATACCTTTGGCAACGGAATGCTCATTTGGGGGGTAGGACTCATGGTTCTTTGTCTGCAAAAAAGATGGAAAGACACCGCTTTTTGGGTAGGTGCTATTGCCCTCATAATCGGCTTATATTTTTCTAATTACGTCCATTACCAAAGCCGCAACAACCCACTTTCCCATCTGCTCGAACACCCTTTATACGTCATTATTAATTTTTTTGTATTCACAGGTTCGGCACTCAACTGGAGCGAACAATGGCCCAAAAACCTCGCTTCCGATGATTATTGGTCGATTATCACGGGGATTTTGATTACTTGCCTTTATTTATTTTTGCTTTACAAAGTACTTGTCAATTTTCTCCAAAAATCACCCGATACGGATAAAACACTTAGTCGTTATCGGATTTTCATTGTTGGTGTTTTAACTTTTATTATCCTTACTGGTTTATTATTAACCACCGCTCGGGTGCATCGTGACGACATTCTCATGCACATCAATCGTTATCGTGTTCATTCGGTTGTAGTGCTGGTCGTTTCGTACATGTATCTTATTCCGTGGCTGCAAGCTAAGCGACAAGGCTTCCTTGTAGTTACTTCTATGACACTTTTCTTTGCGGTTCTTTCTTATTTTTGTTTTTACAACATTTTTGATTTTTACAAACGTAACTTCACGGCAGGTCAGTTCAACTGGCAACAAAATAACGAATGGTTCATCTACCGAGATACTGCCTATTGGGAAGGTGCTTCAAAATTGGTATTAAATGAGGCGAAAAAAGTCAAGACTTATGAAGTACCTCCGTCAGCTTTCAAAGTCTTACCTGTCTCTGATTCAACCCAAAGCTTAGAAATCAAATTAGACCCACAAGCGAAAGAACTTCATCTCAAAGGCTTTGCTGATGACTTGTCATCCATCGGCCATCAAAACGATTATTATTTTGTATTTAAGAACCTATCTACCAACAAAATATATTTGGAAGCATCGCATTATGACCATCGAAGTTTTCGATTGGTGCTGATGGGGAATCCGTACTATTACGGGAATTTTAACACCTTTATTACCTACGCGCATTTTCCCAAAGGTAAATACCAAATAGGCTACGCCCGTATAAACGCTCAAAATGAGCTTTCTTATCACTGGCAAGCTTCATACTTTGAGCAATAAAGTAATGCAGTCCCCACGAATTCACTTCTGTGTATTTGGGTAACCTTCCGAATTTCGCTTATTTTGTGGTAAGTTTTCTGAGATTCCTGTGTTCTTACACGGGAAAAATAGCTATACATTATGCGTAAAGAATTTTCAGCCGCTATTGAAAAATTGGCCCTCGCCGATGAATCGGTCGTGTTTATTACAGGTGACTTGGGCTACAACGCCCTCGAAAACCTCCAAGAAAAACTAGGCAAACGCTTCATCAATGCGGGGGTAGCCGAACAAAACATGGTCGGAGTAGCGGCAGGAATGGCCTATCGCGGCTACAAAGTTTTTTGTTATAGCATCGCTCCTTTTGTCGTTTATCGTTGCTTAGAACAATTCCGCAACGATGCCTGTTTGCATAATTTACCCGTTTTTTTGGTAGGTAACGGCGGCGGCTACGGCTACGGAATCATGGGAAGTACTCACCATGCCATCGAAGATTTGGCTTGTTTGAGTAGTCTTCAGAATGTAAAAACGTGGATTCCTGCTTTTAGCGATGAAGTTGAATTTTCATTGACGACGATAGTAGAAGAAAAACGTCCCGCCTATTTACGGCTTGGCGTAGGTGGCCTTACGCCTGAAGGTTATGTGTTGTCAGGTTCCCTCAAAAAAATTCACCAAAGTACCCAACCGACTACGGCTATTGTCGCTTTAGGCCCGATTGTCTCCAATGTGCTGAAAGCACTCCCTCAAACTGAGTTAGCCGATGAGTGTAATATTTATACAGCGCTTACACTTCCGCTTGAGCTTTCTCCCTCTACCATCGAAGAACTACGCCAAGTCGATACCATTTTGGTGGTTGAAGAACACGTAAGCATTGGTGGGCTCGCCCAGCAACTGTCGGTAAAATTGCTTGAAGCTGGTGTACATCCTAAGAATTTCAAATCGCTCGCCGCCCAAGGATACCCCGACGGACTCTATGGCAGCCAAAGCTACCATCAGGCACAATCGGGTTTGGATTCTGCCAACATTGTTCGCACGCTTCACTCCTTTAGTCACTCATTAAGTCGCTAAACGGATTTTATGAACAAACGAGCCATCGCTTCTTTAGTGGTTACAATGGCGCTGATATTTGCTTACTATCAGCTCTGGAATCGTTATGCCATCAATATTCCCAAATGGGACGACCATGCACTCAAAGCGACGGTACTTAATTTCGACAAAGCCGAAAGTGTCGGGGGCAAACTTTACGAACTCTACCGCCAACACAACGAGCATCGTATCGCCCTGACGCGGCTTGTTGCGGTCATTGATTATAAAATCTTTGGGCACATCAACTACGAGCACTTAATGTTCTTTGGCAACCTCGCCTTGCTCTTAATTTGGTGGTTGCTTACGCGTTTTTTCAAACCCCTTCAAGGCGCGGTTTGGTATGCGCTTCCCATTGCTACGTTTTGGTTTTCGTTGGCGTTTTGGGAAAATGCGTTTTGGGGAATGGCAGCGGTACAAAATATTTGGGTCGTTGCGTGGGCCATGCTTACTTTTTGGAAACTCAGCCGTGCCGATGCCTACTGGTGGTGGGCGCTTCCTACGGCTTTTATGGGTCTCTTTACCAGCGGAAATGGCCTGTTTGTGATGCCACTTGCTTTAGGTATTCTTTTGCTCCAAAAACGCTGGAAAATATCGCTCATTTGGCTGGCTTTCAGTGCCTTTTGTATTTTGCTTTATTTTTGGGACTACCAACGCCCTCCTACCGACCTAAGCGCCACGGGAAGTATCAAAGAGTTTATTCGGGGCTACTTGCTTTTTTGTGGTTCATTGACCGAAAGTTTGCCCTTTGGCAACTTTCCTACCCAAATGCCTGTCTGGTTTGGTGCACTTACGATTTTTGTAAGTTTTAGTATGCTGCTCTATATTTTGCGCAGCTACTGGAAACGGAATTTTGAGCTCGACTCTTTCGACTATTTTTACGTGGGCGGTGTCCTTTTTGCTTTAGGAACGGCGCTTATTGTCGTGTATTCGCGGGCTGGACTTGGAGCCGAAATCATGCTTACTAGTCGGTATAAGTTGTATTCTGCCTTGCTATTGAGCTTTAATGTCGCTTATCTGACGCGCTTGGCGCACCCTCGTTTCCGAGAAGTGATGACGATGACGTTTGTTGTTGGGGCAGCCTACCTTTTTGCCTGCAATCAGCATTATCACCTATACGACACGATTCAATTACGAAAATACAACGTCACCAGTTGCTTCAACTGGCGCAATGACGGCATCACCTCTAGTGCTATTTATCGGGCTCCTTCGTTGTTTTTGGAGAATATTCCTATTCCTAAGGATTCTGTCTTTAAGGGCCAAGCGTGTTTGGTCAAAAACAATTCTTTTGAATTGTTTCAATCCGAATATCGCCTTTACGACCTTCGTGATGGCGGCCTCTATATCGTGCTTTCCAATGCCCAACATCAGTATGTATTTCCTACTTGGCAAGCCCGAAAACATTCGTTTAGGAATATATTCAATTACAAACACTACTTCATCAAAGGCTCAAAAGCCATTGTCCCTCCCCCATCGTCAGACATAAAACCTGGTACTTACAAGGTCCGTTGGTTGCATTTTGACCGGCAAGGAAAGCTTTATTTTGAAGATGCAAAATGCAGTGTGGCGACGTTCCAACCAGCTCAACAACAAAACATTAAGACAAATTGGTAAAACATCAAGATAACTACCTCGTCCAACTCGACGGATTGCGTTTTATAGCAGTTGCCCTCGTTTTGTGGGACCACTGGATGCCAGAACCACACTCACTCCCGTTTGGGAAGTTAGGTGTAAACCTCTTTTTTGTTTTGAGTGGGTTTCTAATCGCTCGGATTTTGCTCAGTAGTAAAGACAAAACCTACGGCACAGAAGGCGGTTTGGGCGCCTATTTAAAGAAATTTTACATTCGTCGCACCATTCGAATTTTCCCCATCTATTACCTGTCGCTGATTGTACTTTGGTTACTCCACGACCCATCCGTTCGTGGGAAAGAAGGCTGGCAATTTTTGTACGCTTCCAATATTTACATTGTCCTTAATAAGACGTGGTTAGGTGTTACCGATCACTTTTGGTCGTTGGCCGTTGAAGAACAGTTTTACATCTTTTTTCCGTTGCTTATTTTCTTCATTCCCCGTCGCTACGTGGTTTCGTTTTTTAGTATTCTCATTGTCTTTAGTGTTCTTTTACGGGCTTACTTTTGGCAAACCAATGAGCCTTGGTACGTTTCTTACGTGACTATGCCAACCGCTTTGGATGCTTTTGGGGTAGGGGCACTAATGGCCTACGCTCAGCTCTACCACCGCCCATTTTTTCAAAAAACATTCAGTAATCGCTGGTATCTAGGGATTAGCTTTTTGGCACTTGCGGGCATTTTTGTGTTATCACGCCAACAAACCCTCGCAGGGGTAACCCAAGACCAAAACCTGTATATTTCCATTTGGGAACGTTTTTTTGCGTCTATTTTCTTTACATTTCTGATTGGGGGTGGCATTATTGGGTACAAAGGGTGGTTTAAATGGTTTTTAGAGCACCCTGTCAGCAACTACCTCGGAAAGATTAGCTACGGACTTTATGTCTATCATAATTTTGTATATAATCATTACCACTCACCTGCCCTCCACCCTACGGTTCGGTTATTTAACAAACTAAGCCGTATCTTCCCCGACTTCGGAAACATGCACTTTGTCCAGTTTGTCATCCTCTTTGTACTCACCACCATCGTTGCCTCCGTTTCGTGGTTTCTCATTGAAAAACCCATCAACAACCTAAAAGATAAATACGCGCCCTAATAGAACCTACCATAAAATAAATCCTTCGCGAGGAAAGATAGGCCAATCGCCTTTTTTTGAGTAGTTTTGAGAAATTTTTTGTCTTAAAGTCGTTCCGTTTGCACAATAGCGCGTCTTAACACACAAATCCCCAATTCAATAATGAGCCTTTATTTTTCGATTGTGATGCCTGCTTATAATGAAGAAGAGTGTATTGAGCAGGTAGTAACCATGTGGACTTCCTTTCTCAAAAATACCTTCCCAGGCAAAGAGACCAAACTCATCGTTATCAATGATGGTTCAAAAGATGGTACCAAGCAAATCCTTGACCGTATCGCACCTTCCATTGACAACCTTTACGTTGTACACCAGCCCAACGGCGGACACGGAAATGCAGCGGTAAACGGCTATCGTAAGGCGGTTGAACTTAACTCTGAATGGGTATTCCAAACCGATAGCGACGACCAATTTGTCACCGAAGATGTGATAAAACTTTGGGCAAAACGCAACGAATCTAATTTTATCATGGGCTATCGCCAAGTTCGCTTCGACGCCCCTGCTCGTTTGGTCATTACCCGTATCTTAAAATATACGATTTTCTTTGCTTACGGGACTTTCATCAACGACGCCAACATTCCTTTCCGCCTCATCAAAGGAAGTTATCTAAAAAAACTTTTAGCCCAGCTTCCTAATCCAGAGCCGTTTGCGCCTAATATTTTCTTGGCAGTAATGGCTAAAAAAGCGGGAGAAAAAACATTTGATATACCAATTACTCACAAAGAGCGTTTGACTGGGACCGTTTCTATCTTACGTTGGAAACTAATCAAGGTTTGTATTCAAAGCTTTAAGGAGTTGTTGAACTTCCGTTTGGCCCTCAACAGCAAAGTACGCGCTATCAAAGCTTCTTGAGTTGTTTCCTGTTTGGGGTTTTGAAGTTTACTGTTTAGGGCGTTTACTGTTAAAGGTTCTTGTTTCCTGTTTTTAAGAATTGGGATTTCCTAGAACTTCAAACCGTAAATCTTAAATAGACAACCCAAAACCTTAAACTGTAAACCCAAAACCGTAAACTTCCATGAATAGAAGAGGCATCATAGTTGCCATTTCGTTGGTGATTTTATTAGCAGGCTGGTGGGGTTTTCAGCGTTGGCAAATGTATTCGGCAACCGTCTGGAAACTTTTACCCGAAAACGCTTTTTTAGTCCTACAAAGCCAACGAATTCAAGACACTACCTTTAAAGTTCAGAAAGGTGGGATTGAAATGCGCGAAGTACCTCTTCTTAACCTTGCGGCCCATCAAATCGACCACTTTCGCCTTTTGAGCGACGATAGCACCAAAGCGGATAAATTGCTCAAAAACCGTGGAATCACTTACGTTCTTCAAAAAACATCAAGCGGTCGATTTGTCTATTTGGTTTTTCTCCCGCTTGATGCCTTTCAGTCTTATAATTGGTTAGAAAGTCCTACTTCCTCTAAAGTACGGGTGACGTCTCACTTACACAGTGGTCAAAAAATCTATGACGTTACAACCCCAACTTCTGACCCCATTTTTGCCTATACGCGTTTCAATAACTTTATCGTCTCCTGTATTTCAGGCGACGTGTTAGAAGATTGGATTCGCTACGCATCGAGTCCGCTGCGCACCACCCGCCCAAGCCGCTTTGAAACAATCAAAGACGACACTAGTGAATTAAGTATTTTTCTTGACAACACACTCCTCTCTGATGTTTTGCGGCGCGATGTCTCCACCAAATCGGACGCAGGTTTACTTTATTTTCTTTCTTTCCTGCCGAGTATAGAAAGCTTACACCTCGACCCTGTCTTTTCAAGTAAAAACACGACCCTTACCTCAAAAGGGAAAAAAATAAAGGTAGAAGGCTACCTCGATGCCCTCAACGACCAAAAAGCAAGCCCGTTTAAAAATACCTTTTTTATCCCCAACAATACGGCCATCATGTACCGCCTTGGGTTTGATGATGCAGGTCTGTTTACTCGAAAATTACGGGGACAACTTCAAAGCCTCTCTGCGGATTCAATCAACCAATCTCGGTCAGCACTCCAATCCTTGATTAGTGCCAGCCGCATTGACTCATTTTATCGTTTTGCTCACAAAGAGCTTATTCTTTGTCAACTAGAGCCCAACAACGTCCTTACCAAAGGACAAGTAATTCTGCAACAAGTAAGCCCTAACACTTCTTTAGAGCCATTCATTCGACGTTTAGCGATTCTTTTAAACAAAAATAAAGGGTTGCCCATCGAGCCTTTTCAAGGAGGAAAAGTGTATCGAATCGACTGGAGTGAACTTCCTGCAGTACTATTTGGGGGACTTTTTAAAGGGTTTCCAAAATGTTATGTAGCCTTTCACAAAAACTTTGTCGTCTATGCCAACGATTCGCAAGTGCTAAAGGACTACCTCATTGACCTCGAATACCAACGTACCTGGGCAAATTCGGCCGTTTATAATGCTTTTTTTGACAAAACCTTTCGTGCTTCCAACTTTACTTTTGTCATCAATCCGCGTAAAAGCAAAGAATACATGGGCAGCGGCTTTATGAATTATCTTTTTAAAGCCCTTAGTTATGACATTACCGAACAATTGCCCTTTGACCAGCTTGTTTTCCAAAGTGCGTACAAAAAATCACGGGCTTATTCTTCCCTTACTTTTGGGCGTCTTAGTAAGGCATCTAGTGCTAAAATTTTAAATAAAGTATTCCTACAGCAAGAACTTGAAATCCCAGAAGCTCCTTCGGGGGGTATTTTTACCGTTCGTAATTATCCCAATGGAATGGAAAAGGTAATCATCGCAACCGCAAGCAACGAATTACTGAACCCTCTTGCCGAAGAAAAAAAACGGAAAATTGCGAAACTAGATGCACCCATCGTAAGCGATATTTATTCGGTTGATTTTTTGAGTGTAGGCCGCCTTCAATACGTTTTTGCTACCGAAAAAAGCCTCAACGTAGTTGACGAAGACGACCAACAGCGGTACATGACCATTCCTTCGATTCGCTTACCATTAGGTCGAAAAATTAGAAGCCTCCAACAACTTGAAAGTGGAATTGAGGGAAGTTTTCGGTTTTTAGTGATTGATACCAATGGGTTTTTATACCTGTGGAATAGCCCTACCCAACCCCCGATTTTGCTCAACACGTCTCGCCCTTTTGCTGATTTACTACTTCCAATTCAGGAAGTCGAATACCAAAGCAAACGTCATTTTTTATTTACCCAGAGCACAGGTCAGATTGGCCTCATCAACGAATCGGGTGTTATTCCTGAACCTTATAAAATCGACTTTAAAATCAACCTTTCGGGGCCATTCTTTGGCGTTTTTCTTCCTGAAAATAATTCAACACGGCTTATTGGTGTAACCAAATATGGTGAATTCATTGAAAATACGCTTGCTGGAAAGACCATCGACCGACGTCAGCTTTTCCGCACTGACCCAACTTCGTTTTTCCGCGCCAAAGCCGCCCCTAACAACCGTGATTGGTTACTTTTCCGTGAATCAGAAACACAATTTGCCGTGTTAGATAAAAAAGGAAACGAACTCTTTTCGGCCAAAGGTCTTATTGCTGCCAAAAACCAAGTTCAATACCATTACCTGAGTTCGGAAGTAAAGTTTTTGAGTGTAAAATCAGGGAATTACACCACACTTTATGACCTCAAAGGGTATCAGATTGGCGATAAACCTTTTCCAAGTGAGTATCCCGTTCGCATCAACCTTGTCGAAGGCTACAACAAGCTATTAATCTATGGCTTTGCGAATAAGAAAATACAAGTTTGGTCGCTCAAACTACGTTAGTTACCGAATTCATGAAGATTTTTTTAAAATACCTACTCCTATTTGTTGGGGCACTGCTTTGGGTGGTTGGCTGCGTTCCTACGTTTCGTAAAACGGCTTTTGAATGGGGTTTAACGAAAGATTCTTACCGTTATGGGGATTTGTATCGTTTGTCCAATTTGCCTCAATTCAAAGAAGAACAGCTACCTTGCAATAACACTCCACGTTTCGACTCCCCGACCAATTCCACGGCCCTATACATCATTGGAGATAGTTTTACGGAGCATCAGCGCGTTGGGAAGCAAGATTTCAACGTTGGAGCTTACACCCGCATCCACTGGAACGAAACAGAAACGATTCAACTTGATACGTCAAGGCGAAATATTTTGGTTCTACAAACGGTAGAACGGCATTTTCGGGAGCACTTCGCGGCAGAAGTACGTAATTTTACCTTTGGCCCCAAAAAACCAAAAGAAAGCGGATTTTCGTTTGAAAATTGGGTAGCGGGAGTATATCAGAGTTTTGAAGAAACCTTAAAGGAAAGCGAAGAATCTTTGACTAGCTTTCTTTTTTCTGGCGATTTTTTTCTGACTTTGAAAGAATGGAAAGCCTACATAAACCTTCAGTGGTTTGGGCGGCACAACGACCAAGTAGCCCTCTCTCCCGATAAAACGCAATTACTTTTTGTTTGGGACACCGACTCTAGCCGTATTACATCTTCTTTCAAGCTTTTACCTGATACTGAGCTAAAAACGCTCATTCAACAAGTTAATAAGACCCGAGAGTATTACAAATCGCTTGGTTTTGATGAAGTATATCTTTCTATTATTCCCAATAAAACGAGCATTGTCGCACCCAGCTTGGGGACTTACAACCACCTTATTGAGCGCGTGCAACGCGATACTCTCCTTCAAACTCCCTTTATTGATGTTTGGGCTCCATACACCCAACAACCAACCACCATTTACAGCCTAAGCGACACCCACTGGAGTTGTACGGGGCGGGCAATTTGGTTGGAAAAAGTAAACGGGGTACTTTCATTTTGATGAAATTACCCCGTTTGGTCACTTACTTTTACTCTCAATTGAATACTTGCTTGTAGTTTTTCTTTCGGATTAAGGCTATCAATACCCCCAAAAAACCTCCTATCAAGCCAGATATCGCTACAATTACGCTTCTACGTGGCTCAGTTTTACGCGTTGGCGCTGTAGGCGGTTCTAGTACTTTAATAACTGGAGTTTCTTGATGAAGCTTAATTTTCGCCTCCTCGTATTTAGTTAATAATGAATTATAAAAATTGGACGAAGTATTGTACTCTGCCTGAATTCGGTCACGCTGTACATCGGCAGCTTGTAACCTAATGGTCGGAGCTTGAAATTGGTCGCTATACTGCGCCCTTTTTACTTGATTGGAATAAAATTTCCCCCTTGCAATGTCTAATCTTTCTGCCAAAAACTCTACTTCTCTTCTATTTTTTTGAGTACGGTAATTAATTACATACTCCGTCAAATAATCCATTGAAAATTTAGCTACAGTTGCGGCAACTACAGGATCAGGCAATTTGACGTTGATACTTATTACCCCTGCTTTACGATCATACGTACTAAATATTCGCTTCCTCAAATCTTTGATACGATTTTCGTTTATGCGATTCAATACGTAAAATCCTTTGGCCTCTACATTGAACTTCTTTAACAAAGTCGTATCTATTTCTTCATTTTCTTCCACTACTCGGTGATAAAACTCCTCGAACGTCAATTTCTGATTTGTTCGAGTGACCACGGGTTGTTTCATCAAGTCCAAATAAAAGGTCGTACTTTTAAGCACTTCTGGGTATAAATCTGGGCGAATTGCTTCTGTAGCATTTTTCAAATCAATCCCACTAAGCCCCAAAGCCCCTGCAAGACTTCCTAGTGAACCAGTAGCCGATGGCGGTATTTCGGGAAGAATTTTACCCTGAGATTCAAATTCCTCTTGGGCGGTAAAAGCATAGTACCCTCCTCCCAGCGTCGTTAAAAGCCCTATTACTATTACAATCCATTTTTCCTTCCAAATAACACGCCACATCTTTCCTAAATTTATGGGTGCCTTTAACTCTTGTTCATCTAAATAATCTTCTTCTTTCATCAAGCAAGTACTAATTTAAAGTTCTAATTAATGTAATGATTAAAACAGTAGCCGACGTTAACCCAGTAAATAGTGAAAGACGTTCGGCTGAATTTAGACGATTTTTCTTGGGGCGCGTAGGTACATATACCTGCATTCCACGTTCTACCTTTGGATAAAATTTCATTCCCAGAAATTTCTTTGTACGGGCAGTAAATCCATTGGCATAAATCGCATATACTTTTGTAACGTGCGCACTGTCTGTAAAACCACCCGCCTGACTTATGTAATTTTTAAAGCTAAAGCTTGGGTTATACGCCACCACATTTGGATTAAATACTTGTCCATTGATTGTAACTGTTTCTGGAATTTTTGGCACGATAAGTTCATCGCCAGGTGACAACAAAAGGTTATTAGAATGCTTTGGATTCTTCAAAATCTGAGTAATATCCATAGCAATTAAGCGCCCATTTCTAAAAAATTGAATCCCTCGTAAGTAAGCCTCTTGGCGAAAGCCTCCCGCACGTTCAATCAAATTACTAATTCGTTCTTCCCGACTTGCGATTACATACGTACTTGGATACAAAACTTGCCCTTTGATACTCACCGCTTGTTGCGCTAAGTAATTGGGTAAACTACGCACGATCACCTCATCATAGGGCTTTAGCACAATGGTAGAAACTTCACTCAGTTCTTTAGAAATATCATATTTAGTTACTTCCACTGTTTCACTTTTGGTTTCGTCATTATACAAGCGACGCGACAACTCGATTCCTTTTCCAGTTGCACCATCCGTAAAACCTCCCGCCAGCAATATCAAATCTTGTAAGGTCATTTTGTCTGCAAAATCAAACACACCTCCACTATTTACTGCCCCTTGAATTCCTACTGTTTGTACTTGACGAGTTTCCGCAATCGACTTGATGACCAACACATCTTCTCGTTTGAGTAGAATATCTTCCCCTTCATTTTTAAACAATTGCTCCAAATTAATTTGAATCAATTCGGGGTCTAAGTTTTCGCGTTTTCTTTTCAATACCGCCCTGTTGCGGAATGCATCTTCCCGCAATCCTTCCGCTTTCTTAATCAGTTGTTTTACCGTCTTGATTTCATCACTTAAAGCAAATTCCCCAGGACGAAAAACAGCACCAACAACTTCCACTTTATTTTCAAAACGGTTTAAAATCGTCCCAATCACCAATTTATCTCCGTTTTGAAGACTAAATTGACTTTGAGCGATTGGGTCAAATGTTATCAATTGTCTTTCTTTAGCCGTGTTACGATACACATTCACCGACGCTTGGTACGATTGTTCGGTATAACCTCCAGCATATCGTAATAGCTCCCCAAAATTTTCATTGGTCTTCAGCTCAAACGTCCCACTTCTTTTGACTTCCCCTTCTATCTCTGCCTTTTTAGCTGCTATCGGTATCAAAATCACGTCCTGATCTCTCAAGTTGATATTTTCGGCCAATGTACCTTTCATCAAAAACTCGTATAAATCAATCTTTTGAATGACTTTATTATTTCTAAGTATTTGTATTTCACGCATTGAACCATTCCCATTAGGGCCGCTACATAAATAAAGCGCATGAAACGCCGTCGCTAATGAAGAAACAGTGTAGGTTCCAGGATTAGTGGCCTCACCAATGACAGTGACCTTTATACTCCTCACATTTCCCAAAGTCACATCCACATTTAACGTTCCGTTCCTAAGACCTGCGTAAAGTGTTTTTAAACGTTCGATAATTTTACTCTTTGCTTGTTCTATTGACAAACCATTAACAGATAAAGGGCTCAAGCTTTCTAGTTTAATCGTACCTTCAGGCGAGACCCTTGCATCGTAATGCTGATAGGCATATCCAGTAATGTCTATTCGGAGTTCATCATCTGGGCCTAAAATATAGTCTTTAGGAGTAGGTAATCGTAAGTTGGGTTCAAACGATAATGATTTATTAGAGAATAGTTGCGCACCGAACACATCCTTCTTTTTCCCAACTTCTTGGTCGTTCCCAATCGGCGTTGGTGTTTTTTCTGAAACCTGCCCCTGTTGTTGACGAACGGTATTATTCACATTCGAAGGCGTAGAACTTTCCGTTTTTATTTTTAAGGTGTTAATTCTAGCCCGAATTTTTGCCACATCTGCTTCACTATAACCTCTGGCCAAAGCCCCAGCTTCTAATTCGGCTTGTGATAAGCCCTTACTCTGGGCCACTTTAATAAATTCTTCTAATTGTGCATCGGTCACTTCGTCCGCAGCTGGTAATGCCTGTGAATGCGAGAAATGACATATTAAAAACAGAAGGGATACCCAACAATACTTTCTAAAACGCATGAATTTCAATCGGTTTAATAACTGGCGTTTCACTAAAAACGCCCCTACAAAGGTAGTGGCGTTTGAGGTAGTTTACAAGTACTAAAAATAGAAAGCCCCGCAGTTGCGGGGCTTTCGTTCGTATGAATCGTCTCGACGATTAGTCTTGAGATACTTTCAATACTTTCAAAGCAGCACGCTTAGATGGAGTGCTAACTTGGATAAAGTACATACCAGTATTTTGGCTAGTCATGTCGATTTCTTCACGGTGAGTGTTAGTTTCAGGAGTTACTGAAGAAACTTTGATAGAACGGCCAGAGGCGTCAACCAAGTTCAACTTCACATCTTGACCTTTAGCACCGTTGATTGTCAATGACAACGTACGAGTTACTGGGTTTTGACCCATTGTCACGAATGGAGTTTCAGTACTTTCAGTTACGCCCTCACGAGCTGCACCTGAACCGATACCATTTTGTGATTGGATACGGAACCAGTATTCTTGGTATGCCAATTGTGTACCTTGAGCTGTACGTACGGCTGGGTAAAGACCCATACCTTTTTCGCTCCAGTAACGGATGCTCAATTTATACAAACCTTTTGGCAATCCTTGAGTGTACTTAGGCTCACTTGTGAAGCCATAAGCTCCGTGGTTGTGCGCATACAATTCAGTGAAACCATCACGGTTAGCATACATCAAGTATGGAGCGTTGTTTTCAACAGTGTTGTACGAGTATGGTACACCAGCTTCTGGTGTTACTAACATATCGTAAGAAATAGCACCTGTTGTTCCCAAAGCACATGACTCAACGTGTACAGTCCAGAAACGATCAGCTCCTTTGTTAGGATTCTCAGTGAAGAATACTGAAGGATTACCTTGTGAGCTGCTTTGCAATGATGGACCTGCGTCAACTGTTACAAAGTTAGCTGCCCAAGCAGATTTTGGCACGTTTGAACCAGGTTTAACACCTGAAAGTGGAGAACCGATATTGATAATTGTAATATCAAATGTTTTCCAAACTACAGTAGTTGTAGCACTTACTGGAGACTCACAAGTTGTGCTTCCTACAGTAGTTACACACTTCGCAGTTACTGCACGCACTTGAGGTACATCCGATACCAATGGCAACGCATTACCAGTAGCACCTGTACTCCACATTACTGTAGATCCAGATGGGCAGTTTGTTGTAAGTGTTACGTTTACACCTGTACATACTTCTGTTCCGCCAATTGACGTGATTATAGGAGCAGTAGCGTTAGGAATAATGTTAAACGTTACGTTATCACTCTTCTCTCCTAAACAACCATCTGCACTCTGACATTTTGCATAGTATGTTTTAGCAGTAGCTGGGATTGTAGCAGGCAATGATAGCAATTGTACATCACCACTTGCATCAAACCAAACTGTTGCAAACGTACCGCAGCTTGAGCTACCACCGAATGGCGTTGAAGCTGGTGCAGTCGCACAAACAGTACCTGGCGTTAAAGTAGCAGTTGGCTTTCCAACAGGCGACAAACTAACCTTAAGGGACATAGTTGCTGATTCTTGACTCACGCAATCTCCTAACTGACATTTGATTTTGTAGTTTTTAGCAACCGACGCAATACTTGGGTTTGGATCTGGAGCTTGTGTTGTTGAGTTTCCAGCTACATAATTAGCTCCACCCACAGAATACCACAAAGTCTCTCCTGGAGCACAGCCACCAAAGGTAATTGTAACTGGTGATGCACTACATACTAAACCTGTTTGGTTCGCAATTACGGTTGGGATACCAGGTACTGTCAACGTAGGTGCAGTTGGATTGCTTGGCGCTGGATTAACTGTATAAGTTACCTTTGCACGGACTGGGCTTTCACATCCAGAAGTCAAGTCTTTACAAGCAGCGTAGTACTCATACGTTTGTACAGTAGTTGGTGTTGTGTTTGGTAAAGTAGCAATGGCTGTTCCACCTGTTGCAACCGAATACCAAACTGTAGCCAATGTTCCGCAGTTCGAATTGAAATACAAAGGAATTGTAGCTTGACCTTGACAACGGCTTGTTTTCGAGTCGGCGTCAATAATAGCTGCAACAGGAGTTGCCAAAGTTGGTCTTACCACAACGGTTGTTGTTGAAGGAGCCCCCTCACATCCATTCGTAGTGGTACATTTAGCAGTAAATGTATATGTTACATTGCTTGATCCTGATGGAGTCTTAGTCACATTGAAAGTACCTGACCCTAAAGCAGACCCTAACAAAGTAGAACCTTCATATACTTTTACAGAGTCGGCAGCAGCGCAACTAGCTGTTAAACTGAATACACCAGCACATTGAGTACCTGATGGACCAGAGATTGAAGCAGCACTACTTGGCGCGGCATTAACAGTATAACTTACTGGAGTACGTGTACTCTCACAGCCACCAGCATCTACACACGCTACATACAATGTAAAGGTACCAGTATTTGGTGTTGAACCTGGTAATACTGTCGTCGTGCTTCCTGTTGAAGCCGTATAAAGCTTAACTGTTGTACCTGGGGCACAAGTTGTTGATGCTTGCTGCAATGGCTCGCCTTGGCACAATGTACTCTTAACAAATGTAATCGTTCCCGCAGCAACTTCTGTTACTGT
>NZ_JBYFCH010000018.1:35015-147049 GCF_057652295.1 Runella sp. R5_40
GCACCTGAGGTATTATACATAATCGCCGTGTTTGATCCACATGGGTTTCCTGACAACGTTGGCAAAGTACCAACACAGCCCGATGCCGATGTTAATGTCGTCCCTGCTGGATCGCCTGGCAACGCATTAACAGTATAACTTACTGGAGTACGTGTACTCTCACAGCCACCAGCATCTACACACGCTACATATAATGTAAAGGTACCAGCATTTGGTGTCGTCCCTGGTAATACTGTCGTCGTGCTTCCTGTAGCATCAGTATATAGTTTAACTGTTCCTGCACAAGTTGTTGACGCTTGCTGCAATGGCTCGCCTTGGCACAATGTACTCTTAACAAATGTAATCGTTCCCGCAGCAACTTCTGTTACTGTCAATGTTACCTTCGAACGCGTCGTCGATTCACATCCTGCACTTTCACATGTCAAGTAATAATCCGTAGTTGATGCTGGTGCAGATATAGGGAATGCCAATGCTGTTCCACCTGTCGCTGCTGCATAAACTTTAATCGTTCCTGAACATGTACCACCAAAATTAAGTGTTGTACTTGCTGTAATCAATGACTTACAAATAGTAGAACCTCCTGTTGGAACATTCGTCGTAACAATTGCATCAGTCAATGTTGGGAAAGCATTTACAGTGTAAATTGCATTCTGAGCATTAGCTGAAATACAGCCTGCTGCACTCTGACACTTAACTACTACAGTCTTTGCTCCTGCTGTCGCTACATCAGCGTCACCAAAAATGGCACCTGAGGTATTATACATAATCGCCGTGTTTGATCCACATGGGTTTCCTGACAACGTTGGCAAAGTACCAACACAACCTGAAGCCGATGTCAATGTAGTCCCTGATGGATCGCCAGGAGCTGCGTTTACAGTATAACTTACTGGGGTACGTGTACTCTCACAACCACTAGCAGCAACACATGCTACATATAATGTAAAGGTACCAGCATCAGGTGTTGCACCAGGTAATACAGTTGTTGTATTACCTGTGGGGGTAGTATATAATTTAACTGTTCCTGCACATGTTGTTGACGCTTGCTGCAATGGCTCGCCTTGGCACAATGTACTCTTAACAAATGTAATAGTACCAGGATCTACTACTGAAGCTACAGTAAATGTTGAACCTACTGTACCTGTTGCTGCACAAGCACCAGTAGCATCTACTTTATAACGGAAATACACTGTTTTACCAGCAGCTGCCACTGGGATAGTGATATTTTGGCCGCCAGCATTTGCGGGCGTACCAACTGCTGCTGCATATGGCCCAAAAGTACTAATAGGCAAGTTAGTAGCTTGGTCGAGGATTTCCAAAATAAGCGCGTTTGCACTACAACCTGACTCAACGACAGTAGGGGTTTGCGTTGTAAAAGTTGATCCGACACAAAGCGGACTAGATGGCGCTACTGTAAAAGTAGGGGCAGAAATTGTGGTAACCCCCTGTGCCCAACTTGCCAATGCAACCATTAGTACTGCGCAAAGCGAAAGTAAAAATTTGATTGGTTTCATTTGAATTAATTTAGTTTAACATACTTGTTCGGAAAATTTTAGCAAATGGCCACATTTTTAAGGCGGCACAGTTACTGTTTTTCTAAATGGCCTTACCGAGTACTCCCACTCCCAAGAGCCGACTGCACATAAGGGTCAGTTAGGGTCTTCCTTTGTTTCTGGGTGATGTAAGTTTAAAAAGGTAAAACATAGCTTAGTTTTAGTGATGGCTTTGATAATTGAATATGACTGAAATTAGCCATTGTAGCAAACCACACACAATTTATGACTCACAAAAATACAATAAGTCTCAACAATACAAAAAAATAGAATCGGGTATTTTTAAGTTTTTTTTAATGATAGTGCCGTATTGATTGAAATTTTCACAAACGGAGCACTTTAGGGTAGAGAAACAAATATAACATACATATATATATAACAATTATATATATACACACACATAACATGAAAGATTGTAATTGAACTAATAAGAAGCAACAATTATTAAACATCTTTTCTAGATTGAACTAGTTATAGATCAAATCAAAAAAACTCATATATCTTCTATCTTGTCTATATTTATAATATTTTATATTGAAAGTTTTTTTGTAAAGTCAAAACATATATATATCTGTATATTAATGATTTATGGCGAATTGATACTAATTTCAGTGTACTATTTTAAGTAACTCGTGCATGTATAACTAGTTTCATTGTTATGGTAAGTGCATTTAAATTACTTTGATGTGTGGATAATGATATTGTCATTTTCTTCATATCTTTGCATCACAAATTAAAAAAAGCAAATTCATACCCAACAAAGACTCAGTTAAACTACAAAGTTCTTGCTGAATTTTCAATGGAGAGTTAGTAAAAAGCACAAGAATTACTATTGAAATGTAAATTTTTGAACAAAGTGTATGAACACTATCACAATTCTAAAAAACAAAATGAGCCAAGATTCTGACAAATACCGCCAATTAAAGGGTTTATTGTCAAAAATTCAAATATATATAATTTTAATAAATATGATAGTGGTTGGCAACACTAGTATATTTGCCCAGGGGATTAACTTCCACAACACTACATTCCAACAAGCTTCAGAGGCCGCAAAGAAAGCTAATAAAATACTCTTTGTTGAAGTTTATTTAAATGGTTGTCCCCACTGCGCTGCACTTGCTCCAATACTACAAGAAAAAAGAGTAGGTGATTTTTATAATACAAACTTTGTAAGTATAAAAATAGAAGCAAATTCAGAAGATTCAAAATTTTTACAGCAACAAAAAGGGTTAGCTTATGTAGAGTTTCCTATGTTCTTCTTTTTTGATCAAATAACAGGTACTACCATACATCAGGCATCACCAGCAGAACAAAAGAATAAGAATATAGCAATTGAAGAGGTGATAAAACACGGCACAGAAGCACTAAATCCGAATTTAAGAACGATTAGTTACCCAAGCCGATTTGCAAAAGGAGAAAGAGATTTTTTATTCTTGGTTAACTATGCAAAGTTCACTAAGGCAACAAAAAACAGTGAAATGCTTCATCAATTAAATATAGAAATTGCAAAAATTGTCACAAAGCCTGTAGATTTAGAAGGGGAAACTGGGTTTTATTTAATTCAGAGATTGATTGATGACTACGAGAACCCAATCGCTAAATATTTCTTCAAAAACCTAGAAAAGTACAAGTTAAAATATTCATCAAAGGATGTTAAAGATGCTGGTGAAAATATAATATACACCACGTTATATGGCAGTAATAAAGAAATACCAATACAAGAAATTAAAAATATACGGCAATCACTAATCAAGTTAGGGGTACCTGCACAACTAGCAGATGCTCGTACCGTTTTAAAAGAAATTGAAGCCTATTTTAAATCCAAAAACACATTAAAAGCTACTGAACGACTAAATGAATATAGAAAAACACAAAAACTTACAATTCAAGACTATGCCTATCTTATAAAATATTTTAATGAGAAGGCAACTGATAATAGTTACACAAAATCCCAATTGATTTGGGTAGAAGAAGCATTAAAATTAGCACCAAAAAAAGATAAAAAAGAAGTAGCCGACGTATATCTAGAGCAAGGCAAAACATTTCTTCGATTAAATAGGAAAGACGATGCTAAAAAGAGCTTTAACAATGCAGTAAAAATTGCCCAAATGCTAAAAATAGACACAAAACCCTATTCAGACGCGTTAAGACTGTAGCTAATGCGAAAGCAGATAATCTAGTGAGCAATCTATGGGTAAACCAATAAAGTAGTGATTTTAATCATATAAATCAATGTGAAATATATCAGGACAAAAAACGTAAAATTGATGCTAATATTACTGATGATAGTAATAAAAGGTGTGTATTCGAAAAATATCAAAGATACATCTTCAGTTATAAAATCATCATTTGAACTTGAACTAGGGACTGGAATTTCAAGTAATAATCAAATGCCATTTTGGGCCAGAAGTTTACAATATGGTACAATACCATTGAATTCAAATTTTGGTTACATAAATTCAAAGAACCTAATACAAATATCAAGTAAAAGAAAACAACGAGTATGGAGTAGTGAATTCGAAATATTCACAAAATTTCAAAAAGGTGTGTCACTAATTGTGCCAGTTATAAATACATCATATAAAAACAGAACAATTGAAATATTTGCTGGGAGAAAAAAAGAGGTCTATGGATTATACGATACAACAATGAGTGCTGGGTCATATATATGGTCAGGAAATTCAATACCAATCCCTAAAATACAAATAAGTACTAACGGGTTTAAATCAATATACAAAGATATAATTTCAATCCAAGCTACACTTGCACATGGATGGTTTGGTAAGGAAAGTTTCGCCTATGGTTACTATTTGCATCAAAAAACTTTTTTTGTAAAAATTGGCAGAAATAATAAAGCAATTAATTTTTATTCAGGTATCTCGCATTTTGCCCAATGGGGTGGATACGCACCTATTTTAATAGGGCTTAACAGAACAGCACCTGATGGTGCATTGCCAAAATCATTTAAAGATTTTTTATATATAGTAACAGCAAAAAATATGCCACAAGGAGGTAATCTAAGCCAATTTGACACAGAAAATCGTTTAGGTAATCACATTGGATCAATTGATTTAGCAGTAAATATTCAAAAAAAAAAGGATTATTGGTTAATTTATGTACAACATCCAGTTGAAAATGCTCCAGGTCTTTGGAATAATTTTCCTGATGGTGTATATGGCATAAAGTGGCTAAATAAAAGAAAATCTAAAAAATTTAGACTAAAACAAATTACATTAGAAAAAATAACATTGTTAAATCAAGGAATACAATACAATGATAAATATGGATACATGATAAATGACTATTTTAATAACTCTCAATACATGGATGGATGGTCTTATAGAGATAACGTTATTGGGACGCCCTTACTAACCCTAAGAACGGACACAAAAACAAAATGGTTTAATAACAGAGGTCTTTATTCAAACAAAGACTATCAGCAAATTAATGGGAATTATATAAATTCTAATAATATTTCAGCAATTATAAAATATAATCATTCTATTGAAATAAAATTCAGGGCAACATTTAGTAATTATTATAAATATAACGACAATGGCTTATTTATAAATCCTGTAAATCAATTTTCAGGAAATATAGATTTAAAGAAAGAGTTCCTAAAGGCAAGAGCATCGATTCAAGTCACTAGTTCAATAGATAAAGGAGAGTGGTTAAATGACAAGATAGGTTTACTAATAAAATTTAGAAAAACATTTAAGTAGCTAATAATTCAAGAAAGAATAAAATGAAAAAAATATTTTCAAATCTCGGGTTAAATGCTTATAAAGTTTTAGGTCTAAAACTTTATATTTTATATATATTCTGCGTGATAAAAAATGCAAAATATATCCTGAGAAACAAAAATTTAATCAGTGTTGATAGAGCGATGACAAGATACCTATCCGAAGCGAAATTTAAACTTCTTTTTAACAATAAACACGTAAAAATTGATATAAAAGAATTAGATATAAAAATAAAAGAAGATTCATATAGTTTTGGTTTAATAAGAGAATTATTAATTAGGAATTGTTATTTCAAATTTCACAATAACTTAGATTTCAATAACATAAAAACAGTCATAGATTTAGGTTCAAATAGAGGAATTTTTAGTATTATGTGCTCATCGTTTGCTGACAAAATAGTGTCAGTAGAGGCCGATGACAAATATAATGAGCAGTTCATTTCTAACATGAATAAAAATAATTTCAAAAACATTACTATAGTAAACAAATTTATCGGTGGCATAAATAAAAAAGAAAATTCAACAAAAATGCCTAAAATAAGTTTAAGTGAACTAATGTTTTTAAATGATATAAAAGTTATTGATTTTTTGAAAATTGATATAGAAGGAAGCGAGTATGATTTATTCAATAAAACTGAAGATTCAATTTTCGGTAAAATAAAAAATATATCTATGGAATTACACCCAGAAAATGGAAAAAACAGTACAATTGTCAAAAAATTAAAGAAAAATAATTTCCACTTTATTCTTAAAGATGATTCATTTAATGATGTAGTAGAAATCGAAAAAGGGTGCTTTATTTACGCCCAAAATTTAGAGTGGATTTAACATGGAATACCTACTAGAGTTTACAATATCATTATTAACAATAATAATATCAACTTTAATTATTATATATAATTACAAAGCTGGTGAATTATATTCACCTATAGTTATACTAAATTTTCTTTTCATAATACATTATGCTTTACCAGATCTATTTTTAAATTACTCATTAAAAAATGTTTTTTCACCTTTAAATTTACAATATTCTAAGGAAGCAAGTATTTATTATTTCATGGCATTCTTGTTAATTAATTGTCTCAATTTGTTATTAAAGAGAAGTGGCAAGAAATTACAAATCACTAATAAAAAGTTAGAATGGAGTAAAAAAAAGAGTTTAATATTAATATGTTTATTATTTACAATTGGATATTTATCACGTATTTATATTATTGATAATAATTCATATTTTCAGATAACTAGGTCAGGTAAACAAGAAAACATAGATAATGCTGGTTATGCATTTATATTTACATTTGAAAAACTTCCTTTAACGTGTCTACTGATTTCTATTATAATATATATCAAATCAAAAATAAAGAAGTGGAGAAATATAAGTTTAATTATTTTTTTTTCAGAAATAGTATATTGGTTACCTACTGGAAGAAAAGAAGAACTGATAAGTACAGTTATTTTCCCATTTATTTTAATATTTATTATAGATAAAAAGCTTATTAGTTTAAAGAAAACAGTCATTTCCATTTCTTTTATAGTATTATTATTTCCAGTTACACGTTATTTTAGAGATGCACAAGGAGTTGCAATTTTATCTTTAAGTAATTTGACATTTAAAGAAATTGTAGAAGAATTAAAGAGCAGTTCTGAAGCAGGACTAGATTTATATAAAGAAGCTCCAAATGATAATGAAAAAGGCGGAGGTGCTTTTACAAGGCTTTACTTAAAACAAGAAATTGCCGCAGCTATAAGGATAACAAAAAATGATGGACTATGGCTAGGAAAATCTTACGAAGGGTTATTTTTTAACATTATACCAAGATTTCTATGGAAAAATAAACCAGAAATATCATATGGAAATGAATTTGGAAAATTAGCAGATTTATTAACGGATGATGATAATCAAACATCTGTAGCGGCTACAATTCTGGGCGAAGGTTTTTTAAATCTTGGATGGATAGGTTGGCTACCTTTATTGTTATTTCTGATGATTATGAATGTGCTTTACCATCAAATGAGCTGTAATAAAAACACATATACTTTTATATTTATATATGTTTCAATTTTAAAATTTTATTTCAACATTGGTATCGAATTTACAGGTTTAATTACGAGCATTTACAAACTATTACCATTTTATTATCTAATTTGTAAAATAATTCAAAAGTAATGTGTGGGTTTAGCGGCATAATTTCAAATAAAAAAACAGGCACAAATTACATTGATTTTTTAAATAAATCAATTAATTTATTACAGCATAGGGGCCCTGATTATACTGGTATATACCATAATAAGGGGATTTATTTAGGGCATAAAAGGTTAACAATAATTGACAATAACGTTTCATCAAATCAGCCAATTTTTGATGAAACAAAAAAATGGGTAATTGTATTTAATGGGGAAATTTATAACTACAAAAGTCTATACAACGACTATCTAAGTGACAATAAATATGTCAATAAAAATAGTGATACTTCTGTTTTATTATACTTATATATAAAATTTGGAGTAAAATGTATATCCTTATTAAATGGAATGTTTGCGTTTGCAATTGTCAATTTAGAAACAAGAAATCTAATTTTAGTAAGGGATAGATTTGGAGAAAAACCTCTATATTGGACTAACGATGAAGAATATTTCGCATTTTCTTCTGAATTAAAGTCGTTAAAAATTTTACCAAAAACTGTCAAAAATGGAATAAATCCAGAATCATTATTAGCTTATACATTAAATGGATGTATTGCAGCTCCAAAAACGATATTTAATAATATCCAGCAGGTTGAGGCATCTCATTACATTATCATAAAAAATAATCAAATTATTGAAAATCGTTGTTATTGGGACTTAATGACTGAAACACAAAAATATACCAATATTTTCAACAATAAATCGAATCCAAACGAAATTTGGAATTTAACTAATGAGTATTTAAATTATGCTATAAAAACAAGATTAGTAAGCGATGTTGAAGTAGGTTATTTCTTAAGTGGAGGAATCGATTCAGCCTCAATTGTAGCTCTCGCATCAAATGCTTACTCAGGCCCTAAGAAGGCAATTACGATTGACTTCAATGATATAAATTTATCTGAATATAAAATAGCAAGTATAACAGCTAAAAAATTTAATGTTGAATTAAAAAGATATATACTTGAAAAAGATTTTTTTATTAAAAATATTGAATCTTTTTTTAAATATATGGATCAACCTACCGTGGATGGATTTAATACATTCTTTTTATCAATTTTTGCAAAAGAACAAAATATAAAAGTTTGGTTATCTGGCGTTGGAGGAGATGAGTTATTTTGTGGTTACAGAAGTTTTCACCACCTTTCTAATAGAGAAGCAGTTAGAAAATATGCAAAATATTTTCTTCCAGATATTGTATTGAAATACCTCATTAGAAACTATGGTGACACTAATTTAAAAATTTCTAAATTAATTCATTTATTTATGGGTAAAGAAGATGATGGTTTAGAAGCATATAATTCGCTAAGGAGAGTTATTCCAATATTGAATGCTAATAAATTGATAAAAGAAAATTTTTCTAATTTATCTAAATCAAGTAAAAATAGTCTTAGATTCAATAATAGTAGTTTTAGTAACCAATTACAAAAAACCTCTGTTTTCGAAAGTGGAATCTATATGAGAGATCTCTTGTTAAGAGACATAGACAATTTTTCTATGAGTAGTTCTATTGAAGTAAGGGCTCCATTTCTTGAACACAATTTATGGGAGTTTGTAATGGCTTTACCCACAAGTATTCGTTATAATAAATTAGAAAAAAAGACATTGTTAATCAATAGTTTAAATAATCGATTGCCAACTGAAGTTATTAACCAACCTAAGAAAGGGTTTGGATTTCCACTATACAGCTGGCTAAAGGAAGATACAGAATTAAAAGATGTTATTCTAGACAAAAGTTTTGAAGAAATATGGAATTTAAAATATGTCGAACGTTTATTTACATTATTTGAAAACAACAAAATATCTTGGGAAGTACTATGGCCCATATATTCATTTAACAAATGGGCGATAAATAATTTATAAAAATGAAAAATTTAAATGATTTTTACATCACAGATTTTATAAAAAAATATTTTACAAAATCTGAATTTAAAGAAAGCATTTTAGATTTAGGGTGCGGATTGTTGCCATATAAAAAATTTTACGAACCTAAATTTGAAAAGATTTTTTTAGCTGATTATGAAAACAGGCATGGTTCTATAGATATAATATTTGCGGATGCTCACAATTTACCTTTTGAAGACAATAAATTTGATGTTATACTTTTCTCTGAAGTATTAGAACATCTTAAAAATCCTGAAAAATCAATACAGGAAATAAGTAGATGTTTAAAAAAAGGTGGTGAATTAATTATAACATTCCCATTCAATTATCAATTACATGAAGTACCTGTTGATATGTATAGATTTACTGAATTTGGAGCTAAACAATTATTTGACTCAAATAACTTAAAAATAAAAAAAATTGTAAGAAGAGGAAACATTATATCATTAATTTTTACACTAAACCTATTTCTTATTGATTACATCTTAGAATCACTAACAAGAATAAAATATATAGGATTTTTATTAAAATATGTACAAACTTTATTCCATAAATTATTCGAGCTTTTTTTTAAACTTTTATTCATTTTTTTAAAAAACAGTAAAGGTTCTAATCCAAGTGAAGTTGGAAACAACCTGAAGGGAATTAATTGCATATATAATTGGCATTTAGGATATTGCTTTGTTTGTGAAAAAAAATAAAAAAATATTATTTCTTATACCTTCAATCAGCGAAATAGGTGGCTCGGAAAAATCATTCCGTAGTTATATTAGTATGATTGAAAAAGATTACGAAATACATATATTTGTATTTAGTGGTACTTTCAAATGGTATGCTCCTTCCAATGTAACATTTCATACATTCGAAGCATTAAGAACAAGTGATTTAATACTATGGTATAAAATTATTAAACTTAGTTACAAAATAAGACCCGATGCAATTTGTGCTTGGTCAATTATAAGCGCAATCCCATTATTGTTTGTTAAATCAATTTTGTATAAAACCGAAATTTGGGTTTCATTAAGAGATTCAATAAATTCGTACAAGCTATATAACTATAAATTCTTAACAAAACTTTTATTGTATATTTTAATAAAATATCGTTTAAAAAAAGCAAATTTAATATATTCTAATTCTGTTGAGAATATTAATGATACAATCAAATATAGTGGAATAAGCCCTCAGTACATTTACATGCCTAATTCTGTTGACTTTGAAAGTATAAAAACACTTTCTGAAGTTGAGTTTTACAATAATTTATATAAGTCAGAAAAATCATATAAATTATTGTTTGTCGGAAGACTTACTTATCAAAAAGGTGTGGATACTTTATTGAAAGCTGTTTCAAAATTAACATTTGAATGGGAGTTAATTATTTATGGCAGTGGAGATGAATTAGACAACCTTAAATCTTTATCAGACAAACTTGAAATAAGCGATAGGATAATTTGGCTAAGTGGCTCTAATCCATATCCATTTTACAAATTTTGTGATATTGTTGTCTCCGCGTCACGGCATGAAGGATTTCCAAATGTATTAATAGAAGCTTTATCTCTTGGTAAAGCGTTTATATCATCTAACTGTAAAACTGGAATTAATGAAATATCAAAAAATCAGACATTAGGTTTAGTATTTCAAGTCGATGACATAAATGATTTAATAAACAAGTTAATATTTGCCTATGAAAATCCAGAAATTATAAAAAAGATGGGAGCTGATGGTAAAATATTTGTTTATGATAACTTCAGATATGACTATGTTAAAAACTATAATTTATCTCAATTGAATGATTATTTTAAAAAAAATCTCAAGAAGTAGTTTATTTAAAAATGTTTCTTGGACATTTTTTTCAAATATTACAATAGGTATAATTAGTTTTTTGTCAATTCTTTACTTTAACAATATTTTAAATCTACAAGAAATAAGTAAATATGCAATTATAAGTTCAACTTTAGAAATCGCGTGGGCTTTTATAAATCTTGGTCTTAATCAATACTTAATAATTAATCCAAATAATAATATTGCGCGTGATAATATAATCATTTTGTTTTTTTTTCAATCATTTATTATTTTTATTATATCATTTTTTTGTATATTATTTTTTTTAGATTTTGATAAGTTTACTATATTTTCCACTTTACTTTTAACAGTAGGAAAATGCTTTGAAAATTTAACAACAATACTTTATGCAAACGATGAAGCGAATTTAAATTATAAAAAAATATCTATTTATCGTTCTTACTCAAAATTACTAGGTATAGCTATCGGCTTTATTTTAACATTTGTGACAAAAAATTATTTTATATTTGTATATCGTGACTTTTCAGCCAATATAGCATTATTCATTTTTTACTACGAAAGAAAAAAAACACATCTAAAGTTGTCATTTGATAAACAAGAGATAAAGTATATATTTAAATTTATTTATAAAATATATACTTTAAATATATTAGAAAGGATTACAAGTAAAATTGATGTAATAATAATAAAAACACTTTGGGGTTTGGAGTTTGTTGGCCAGTATTTTTTAGTTAAAAATATCATTGATGGAATATTAGGTTTTTTACTGTTCCCCATTCAAACTGTATTGTATGGTTTTTATTGCAAAAATAAGCAAAATATCACTGTAATTTTTAAAAACATAAAGTATTTCACATTTTTGAGCATGTTTTTATTATTTATAATACTAATTACTACTAGTTTTTTTTTAAAAAATCTTGAAAATTATCTTAAAAACATAAATATATATTTTATAAATGGCTTTCTAGTATACTCATTTTCAATATTAATGTTTGAAAACCTTAAAGTATTTTTAATTTCTCAAAATATAAGTTTTATAGGCATAACAACAAGGCTTTTTCAATTATTCGCACAGATTTTAATTTACTATTTTGTATTATATAATGGTACTAACAATTTTAATTTTTCAATACTAATCTCTTTTCCATTTCTATTACTAGTTATTTTTACTCTATTTATAACTAATAATAGAATCTCAAAATCAAATGTCTAAAATATTAGTAACTGGCGCAGCTGGCTTTATTGGGTTTCATGTATCTTTAGCCTTAGTTTTAAAAGGTCATACTGTTATTGGTATAGATAATATTAACGATTATTACCCAATATCGCTTAAATACGATAGACTTTCAGAATTTGGGATTCACAGTTACGACATACATTACAACAGGCTAACTTTAAGTAGTTTATATGACAATTTTTCATTTATGCGGCTTGACATTGAAGATTCTACAAATTTAATGTTATTATTTCAAAAAGAATCTTTTGATCAGGTTATTCATTTAGCAGCACAGGCAGGTGTAAGGTATAGTTTAGAAAATCCAAGAAGTTATATTCAAAGCAATGTCGTAGGTTTTTTAAATATTCTTGAAGGGTGCCGAATGTTCCAAATTAATCATTTACTTTTTGCAAGTAGTTCTAGTGTTTATGGATTAAATACAAAACTTCCTTTTTCAACCGATGATAGAGTTGATACACCTGTAAGTCTCTATGCTGCAACAAAGCGATCAAATGAATTAATGGCTTTTTCATATTCTCATTTATATAATTTACAAATAACAGGTTTACGCTTTTTCACTGTTTACGGCCCTTGGGGGAGACCCGATATGGCACCGTTTTTATTTACTGATGCTATCTTAAATAATAAACCTATTAAAGTCTTCAATAATGGCAATATGTCAAGAGATTTTACCTACATTGACGACATTGTTAATGGGATTTTAAAGATTTGTTTTTTTTACATTGAGAACCCTTCTATAAATAAATATAACATTTTTAACATCGGCAAAGGAACTCCAGTAGCATTACTAAAATTTATAAATTTATTAGAAACCTCACTTAATAAAAAAGCAATTCTAAAAATGGAGTCAATGCAAATTGGAGATGTAGAATCGACTTGGGCGGATATCACAGCATTAAAAAATACTATAAATTACACTCCAATGACTGATATTGAGAATGGTATTCAAGCGTTAACTCAATGGTATTTAAATTATTACCGCACAAAATAAAATGATTAAGGTAAAGTTTATTTTCATTTCATTAATGGTACTAAGCTCAAGTGCATATTCTGTTACTGCCAATATTCATAATAATTTAATAAATAGCATTAATGTTAAAAATACAATTGATGTTCGAGATTTTGGTGCAATTGGCAATGGTGTTGCGAATGATGTAAATGCAATCCAAAAAGCATTAATTGAAGGCTACATTCAGAATAAAACAGTTATTGGTCATAAAAATGACATCTATTTCGTTAATTCACAAGGATTAAAGGAATTTATGACTTCTTCCGTAACCAATTTGGCATATTGTTTAGAAATACCCTCTGGAGTTACTTTTGATTTGCGTGGCGCTACTATAAGAAGTAAAAGTGATGCAGTACTTATTTCTAATAAAAATTCATCAACGTGCATAGATGCTAAAATAAAAATTCTTAATGGAACACTCGATGGAAGTTGTTGTTTACTTCATGAAAAACCATTTATTTTCTTTTATGGTGTCAACGAACTTTTTTTAGAAAATATAACAGTGACAAATACTACTCACTTAGTAAGTACATTTACAAATATTACAAATAGTTATTTTAATAATTTAATAGCAAAAAATGTAAAAGGAAATTGTTGGCAATTTGGATTACCGACTGAAGGTCAAGAAGTTAGAAATTCATCATTTGGTAACATTTATGCCTATGATGTTTTCCCTGAAAACGAGCCTATTTATCCAGGCGCTCCGTTTATTGGAAACTTAGTCAATTGTAAAATTAACTTATTGAAAGCAGAAAATGTAGGTAGTGGTTTAAAAATTCAACATGGAAGCAGTGATGTAATTATTCATAAAATTATATTAAAAATTTCAAACAATAAAAACTACAATTCTGGACTTAAAATTCAAGGGCTTAGTAATAACTATGTTAAAAATATAGTTGTAGATACAGTATTAAGTTCAAATCAAATTGGTAGTGGACTTTATATTGATATGGCTGATAATATAAAAATAAACTATTATTTAGGAAATAATAATTCACAAGATGGTTCTTACCCCGATATTTGGTTATCAGGCAAAAATATCAATGTTAATACCCTAATTTCAAAAAAATCAGGTGGCTGTGGAATTATGTTTCGCCCAGAAGTTAACAACTATTTTTGCAATCAAATAATAGTAGATAATTTTGGAAAAAAAATCCCATCTCCAGCTATAGTTATTTTCGGCCCAAGTAAAGGTAAAATAGATTCAATAAACATTATCTCAAATAACAACATGCAAATTGGATTAAATATAGTAAATAATAATTGTGTCGGAATATGTAAAAAGATAAAATTTAAAGGTCTAGCAGAGTGCATGTTAATTTCCATTAATAAGGCGCCATTTTTTATTGACAACTTAATGTTAACTACTTTCCAAAGGGACTCAATGATCATACCTGTAAAAAATTATAAAATATTTAACATTACTTTAGGCTATCATGAGATCTATAATGGTCATTATTGGGAGAGACTTAAATAGTACTATTGTTCATTAACTACATACACAAATATTCCGCTTAATAATTTTATTAATCTTTCTAAAATTCTCAAAATAATGTGTGGTATCACTGGAATAGTTTCTTTTTCTTCAGAATATAAATCAGAAATTTTGTACTCTATTATTAAAAAGCAGACAAATAGCCTCAAACATAGAGGTCCTGATTCAGAAGGTATTTTCATTAAAGATGGAGTTGCTCTAGGTCATAGAAGATTATCAATAATTGATTTGAATGAAATTTCAAATCAACCGCTGCATGATGTATCAAAAAGATATACAATTGTATTTAATGGCGAAATTTATAATTACAATGAAATAAAATCTAATATAAAAGATTATTCTTGGCAAACGTCATCTGATACTGAAGTAATATTAGCCTCTTTTATAAAATGGGGAGAAAAATGTTTAGAAAAACTTAATGGGATGTTTGCTTTTGCTATTTGGGATAATGTCCAAAAAGAGCTTTTCATCGCAAGAGATAGATTAGGAGTAAAACCTTTATATTATTTCTTAAAAAATAACTTATTAATATTTAGTTCTGAATTAAAAAGCATTTTAGCTTCTGATATTGTAGAAAGGAAACTTAACTTTGATTCAGTTCTTGATGTGTTGCAAACACAATCTGTTAAGACTCCAAGGAGTATTATTGAGAGTCTCAATCAGATTCCTCCTGGTTATTTTGCCAAATTTAACAAGGAAGGCTATACACATCAATCGTATTGGAAAATTGACAATTTCAATTTAAATCCATATAGATTATCCCTAGATGAAACACTCATCAAAGTCAGGGAGCTTGTTAGTAATTCAATTAAGAGTAGAATGGTTTCAGATGTACCAGTTGGTGCATTCTTATCTGGTGGCATAGACTCTTCTATTGTTGTTGGTGAAATGGCAAAGTACACACACTTACCTATCAAAACCTTTAGTATAACTTTTAATAATAAAGATTATGACGAATCAAAATATTCAAGGCTTATTGCTCGTAAATATTCTACTAATCATGAAGAGTTTCTCCTCGACCCAAAATATTTAATTGAGGAGATTCCCAATTTTTTTCAGGTTATGGATACACCAACTGTCGATGGCATAAATACTTATATTATATCTAAAATCGTCGCTAAAACTGGAATCAAAGTTATCTTATCTGGAATTGGTGGGGATGAATTATTTGCTGGATATTCAGGGTTTAATAGGTATAAAAATTTCACATTTTATCCTTTCAACTTTTTTCATAAATTTATTAAATTCCAAATTCCAAATCATAGTAGGTCTTCCAATAAAATCAACTCTCTTTTAAATCAAAAAGAGCTAACCTTAAATGAATTTTACAAGATTAATAGATCGATTTATTTAAATGAAGAAATTACCAGAATTTATGGTTCCCCACTAAATAATCCATTTTGGGTTAATCTAAATACTCCATCTATAAAATCCTACCCTATTTTAAGTCAATATTCAATTGCTGAACTAACAAATTATACTCTGGATGTCCTACTTAAAGATACTGATCAGATGAGTATGGCATCTTCTTTGGAAATAAGAGAGCCTTTTTTTGACTACAAATTAATTGAATTTATTTTGCAAGTTCCAGACAAGTTTAAATTCTCAACCCAAACTCCGAAAAATCTATTAGTAATGTCATTTAATAATCTACCAAATGAGGTAATTTACAGAACAAAAAAAGGTTTTTCCTTTCCTTGGGATAGTTGGATACGCACTAGTTTAAAAGATTTCTGCGGCGATAATTTAAGCGATCTAAATAAAAGAGATATTTTCATAAAAAAAGGTGTATCAGAAATATGGGAAGATTTTCTAAACAAACGTAATGGCATTTCTTGGTTACATATTTGGTCTTTAGTTTGTGTTGAGTCTTATTTAAGAACTAATAAATTATGAGCTTGCCTAAAAAAATTATTTTTCCCGTGGGTGCATTGTATCCAAACGAATCAGGAGGTGTTAGCCTTTCACTATACTGGCATTTAAAAGGTCTTTATTCGTCTGACAAATTTAAAATTACTGTTATAACAACTGATTATGGCATAAATCCTCAATTAATAACAAAAGATAAATGGATAAATACCGACTATGGAAAAATTATATATTTGTCAACTTATAATATAAATATAGCCTTTAGACTAATTATAAATTTCATTTTAAAAGTAAAGAAAAATGACCTAGTTCATCTTTCTTCAATTTTTTATCCTCCAACTATTGTATGTTTTTTTATAGCTAAAATATATAACAAAAAAATTATTTGGTCAACTAGAGGTTCTGTTGACGATGTTGAATTTCTAAAAAAAGGTTCACTAAAGAAATTTACGATTTTTTTACTTCGTTTTTTTATCAAAGACATTTTTTTTCATACTACCAGTTTAGCTGAAAGTGAGTTTGTAAAAAAGCAATTTGGAAAATCAGTTAACATAATTCAAATACCAAACTATATTGTTTTACCCCAAAAAATTAATATTAAAAAAGATAATTATTTCTTATACCTAGGTCGTTTTCATCAAAAAAAAGGAATTTTTGAACTTGTAGAAGCTCTTAAAATATCAAAATTATTTGTAAACTCTAAATTTATATTAAAAGTTGCAGGAAATTTCAAAAACGACTACGGTGAGCTTATTATAAAAAAAATAAAAGACTCTAATTTAGAACAAAAAATAAGTTTATTAGGAAGTGTAGAAGGTAATGAAAAACAATTACTATTAGCAAAAGCACATTTTTTATTTATGCCCTCTTTCTCAGAAAATTTTGGAATCGTTACAGCAGAAGCCTTAGCTCAAGGTACACCAGTCATTGCATCAAAATTTTCGCCTTGGCAATGTTTAGAATTTTATAATGCTGGCTATTGGATAAATAACACTCCTGAAGAGCTTGCTAAATATATTGATATTGTTATTTCACTATCTAACAATGAATATTTAACAATGTGTAAAAATGCATTACAGCTTTCTAACATAGAGCTTGATATTTTCACTAACATCCATCAATGGATTAAAGTTTACTCAAAATGCTTCGAAATTTAATTGAACTATTTAGTCGTAACGTTATCTTAAAGCGGAGACTACCTAAACAATTTGGTCATTTACCTATTTACGTTTCTCCTGATGCTGGTTTGCGATATTGGAAACTAAATATGTATCATAGACACAATGCCGAGATTTATCAAATTGTTAATGATTGCATTGAAGTTGGCGATTCAATATGGGATATTGGTGGCAGTGTCGGTATATTTTCTTTTCCTGCTATCTTTAAATCTGGCTCTAATGGCTTTTGCTTGATTATTGAAGCTGATTCATTTATGCAAAGAGTGTTACAAAAAACTATAAATTTGAATCCGTCTCTAAATGTGACGCTTCTACCTGTAGCTGTATCAGACAAAATTGGTTTTGCAGAACTTAATATTTCTAAAGTATCTCGAAGTATGAATTTCCTCAGTTTTTCGACTGGCTCTAATCTTTCAGGAGGTATCCGATCTACAATAACTGTTCCGACATTTAATTTAGATTCATTATTAGACACATTTTCTCCTCCCAATTTCTTAAAGATAGACGTTGAAGGCGCTGAAGTATCTGTGCTGCGTGGATCGACTAGAATATTAAATGAAATTAGACCATTAATATTAATTGAAGTATTTGACAATATTTCACATGATATTCAATCTATTTTAAATTTCTTTGATTATAAATACATTGATGCTAGGAATTATAATATAATCTCTTCGACAACTGAAGACTACTTATGTATTCCAAATGAAAAATACAAATTATTCTTAGCCAAAATAGGTAGGTAATATGAGGACGAAGCCAAGTTTAACTGTAATTATTTTAACATTTAATGAAGAGATACATCTAAATCGTTGTATTTCAAATGCCCTTCAAATTGCTGAAAGAGTTTGTGTAGTTGACTCATTTTCTACAGACAGTTCATTGGAGATTGCACAGTTGTACAATGTTGATATTTTCCAAAACAAGTTTTTAAACCAGGCCAATCAATTTCAGTGGGCAATTGATAATTGCAATATAACTACTGATTGGGTTATGAAACTAGATTCTGATGAGTATTTAACCCCTTCTCTAATTAATGAAATTCATTTAAAAATTCCTACTATGAATCCACGAGTTTCAGGGATTTTTCTAAAACTTAGGCAATACTATTTAGATAAATGGATTCGTTTTGGAGGTAGATATCCTTTAAAACTATTAAGGATTTGGAGAAATAAAAAAGGAGTTATGGAACAAAGATTAATGGATGAACATATCAAAATACTTGAAGGTGATTCTATTACTTTTGAAAATGATTTTATACATGACAATTTAAACAGTTTAACATGGATGACAAGTAAGCATAATCATTATGCTACTCGTGAAGCTATTGAACAACTAAATCAAGAATTTCAGTTTTATGACTCTGTTAACTTTATAGAATTCAGAAAAATATTAATAAATAGTACGCATCGAACTCGGTTTATAAAAGATACTCTCTATTCTAGCCGTTTATTGTTATTTAGAAGCATTTTTTATTTTTTATTCAGATACTTTATTCTTCTAGGTTTTTTAGATGGTAAAGAAGGTCTTATTTATCATTTTATTCAAGGTTTTTGGTATAGATTTTTGGCTGATGCTAAAATAATAGAAATAAAGCATTTAGCCAGAAAAAAAAACATACCAATTACTGTTGCTATTGAAGAATACACTGGAATTAAAATTCACGAAACATGCTAATTTACAATATTGATAAAATCAATTCAATCCTTAAAATACTTCTACATGAGAAAGGGGGTATAAGTTATCTCATGCACAATAGTGCATCTATTGCTTCATTCAATATTCTAATTGGAGCTTCAAAATTTATACCAGAGTTAGAATGTATTATTGATGTGGGGGCAAATATTGGCCAATTTGCTTTAGCAGCCAACAAGTTTTACCCTAATGCAACTATTCATAGTTTTGAACCTGTCCCATCAAGTTTTAAAACATTAATAAAAAATGTTAAAAATACCCCAAATGTTAATATTTATAATGTAGCTCTTGGTGATATATCTGACAACATATCTTTTTATCAAAATGCTCATTCTCATGCTAGCTCTGTATTAGAAGTTAGTAATTTTCAAAAATCTTCAGTACCAAAAACAAAAAATTTCCATAAAATAGAAGTCCAATGTTGGAGGTTAGATGATTTTTCATTCAAAATCCCAATTAAAGGATCTGCACTTTTAAAACTTGATGTTCAAGGTTTTGAAAAAAATGTTTTAATTGGCGCACAAAAGTTATTAGCTCAAATTGATTATATTGTTTTAGAAACATCATTCATTTCTATGTATAAGAATGAACCTCTTTTCGATGAAATGCATTCGTTTTTAAAAACACTTGGGTTTGTATTAATTGCCCCAATTGGTATTGTTCCAAGTAAAAATTTTGTTTTTCCTCAATTAGATATGCTATACCAAAAAGCCCAGCAGTAGTCATGAGTTTTTCAACTGTAACAATTTTAGGTATTCGATTCTTTACTGGACAAGTAGAAGATGTTTTTAGACAGCTTGAAAGTCATGGTGGATTACTTACTGCGCCTGCTGCTCCCAATTTAGCGGATATTCTTACAAAACAGGACTATTATGATGCCCTGTACAACTCTGATATTGTCATTCCTGATAGCGGCTATATGGTTTTGATTTGGAACTGGGTTTTACGCAAAAATCCAATCCAAAAAATCTCTGGATTAAAATTTATCAATTTTTTTCTCCAACATATTTCTTCAAGTCCAAAAAACCTTTTTCTAGTAAACCCTAGCGATGAAGAAGGCGAAGCCAACCGCCTTCTTTTGCATAAAAAAGGCGTCAAAATATCTGATAGTTGCATGTACACAGCCCCTATTTATTCAACACAGGTTGATGATCAAACTTTGCTTGAATTAATTGAGACTAATCAACCTCACTGGATTTTAATCAATATTGGGGGAGGAGTACAAGAAAAACTAGGTTTGTACCTACGCCAAAATTTATCATTTAAACCCGCCATTATTTGTACAGGTGCCGCAATTGCTTTTAAAACAGGCAAGCAAGTCCCCATCCCAGCTTGGATAGACCGCTTGTATTTAGGTTGGTTGGCAAGGTGCATATCTAATCCTCGCCTCTATATCAAAAGATACCTCAAAAGTTTTTACTTATTAATGATTCTCATTCGATACAAAGAAAAAGCACCCTACAAATCTGCTCATAAAATAGGCATACTAAATGCTTAAAATGGTTACCTTTGTAGCTATATCAGTCTAAACCTTAGATTATTGAGGGTAGTGTTTGGCATTGTAGGAGAAAAAAATCATTAGTGAGCTTATAAATGAATAAGATTTTACTGTTTCGCCCTTTTCAGTTTCTTTTCGATCTCATTACGTTGAGTTTCTCATTTGAAATGGGGCTTATTCTGGTAAACTCCTCCTTTTCAGACCAATACCAGCAAAATCTCTTTTTGTTTTTTCTTTTAAGCCTTTCTTGGGGATTGGTTGTGGGATTGTTGCGCCCCTACAGACACACCCGCCTCAAATTTCACGTTTTCACCCTTGTTTATCGGCATTTGATGTCTGTCCTGCTATTTTCAGCATTTGGGATTTTCATATGGATGCTTCTTCAAGACTTTCATCTACCTAGACTTCAGCTCTTTTACACGTTCTTATTGTTCTGGATTTTTGGGTGCACTTGGCGAACTGCGGCAGTGGTCTTACTTAAAATTTATCGTGCCAACGGCAACAATACCCTGAATTATGTCATCGTTGGTTACAATGATACATCACAAAGAATTAAGCGCTTCTACGACCAACATCCCGAATTTGGCTACAAGTTCTACGGCTATTTTGATGAATTGAGTGCTACCAATAAGCCATTAATTAGGGGCGATTACAGCGTCTTAAACCAACTACTCGCTTCGAACCAGATTGATACCGTTTATTGCTGTATTCCTCGTGTAGGGCATCCACTCTTAAAGGATATGGTAGAGAAGTCAAATACTGCTTCGTACAAAGTCAAATTAGTGGTTGACTTTGCCTTCTTTTTTAGCCAAGCACCTTCACTCGAATTTCACGGGATTACTCCAGTTATCTCACTATCATCGGAGTTCTTAGATTACTCCAAAGAGTACATAAGTAAACGACTTTTCGATGTTATTTTTTCAAGCTCTATTTTACTACTTGGGTCTCCCATTTTCCTTTTATTAGGCTTAATAACCAAATTAACGTCTAAAGGTCCAGTCATTTTTTCGCAAGATAGAACTGGCCAATGGGGTAAAAAATTTAAAATATACAAGTTCCGAAGTATGTATGTCGGTGCACGTCTAGGCCATTCGGAAGGTACTCTTGACAAGAGAATAACCCCTTGGGGACGTTTTTTAAGGAAAACACGGCTAGATGAACTGCCTCAATTCTACAATGTTCTGAAAGGTGATATGTCAGTTGTAGGCCCCCGCCCATTAGCAGATTATGATGTTAAAACGTTGATGGATGAGTCACCCGATGATTTTAAACTCATTTTATCCGTCAAACCAGGGATCACTTCCATTGGACAAGTTAAATTTGGTTATGCAGGCTCTCCTGACGAAATTAAGCGAAGACTTCGCTATGACTTACTTTATCTCAATAAAATTTCATTCTTCTTCGATATGTGGTTAATCATGAAAACAATGGTCATCATGATTAAAAAACAAGGAAAATAAATGACAATAGGACTCATTGGGGCTGGTATTTGGGGTAAAAACATCATCCGAGAATTAAGTAACCTAGCGGTTGACATAAAAATCTTCGACCCCAATCCTGAAGCGAAGAAAGATTATCCCCATTTTTTTGTCGATTCACTAGATGATTTGCACACTGCTGATGGAATAGTTTTGGCCTCTCCATCCGTCACTCACCGCTCCATTTTAGAACAAATTGTTCCGTGGGGCATACCCGTTTTTATTGAAAAGCCACTCGTTACCTCACTCGAAGACGCCATCGCTCTTAAAAAGTTTGAAAATTACCCTCTGTTCATGATGCACATTTGGCGCTACCATGCAGGGGTGCAGCTTTTGGGGCAACTAGCTCGTACTAAAGAACTTGGCGATATTACAGCCCTTTACACACATCGGTGTAACTGGACAAGCCCCCGTACCGACACCGATAGCATTTGGAACTTAGCTCCCCACGATTTGACCATTGCCCTTGAAATCCTTGGGTACATTCCAGCGCCGCGTTCTGCGGTCATTGAATGGCATGGAACTAATGCCCGTGGTATGACCGCCCTTCTAGGTCATACGCCTTTTGTTCAAATAGAGGTTTCAAACCGCTTTGCCGATAAACGTCGTGAAATTCGACTACACGGTACCAAAGGGATTGCCATTTTGGCCGATGAAAAAGTAGATTATATCGAAATTTTCTACGGTGACGAATGTAGCTACCCTACGCCAAATAATAGCGAAAAGCGTTTTTTTGACACCACTCCACCTTTACGAAAAGAATTAGAAGCATTTTTAGCATATTTACGCGGTGGCTCACCTCCTATTTCCACTTTTCAGGAAGGAATCACGACCATTGAAGTTCTTACGGCACTTTACACGTTAGGTGCCACAACTTGTTAAACTTTTCGGGCAACATGTCTCCTCGATTTTCTATTTTACTTCCTACCACAAACGACCGTGGGTTGCTACTTCCTTACTCGGTGAGTAGTGTTTTAAAACAAACTATCCCTGATTTTGAGTTACTTATCATTGGTGACGGGGTGAATGAATTTACGAGGGGAGTGATTCAATCGCTTGTTAAACAAGATGCCCGAATCAAGTTTTTTGATTTCCCAAAGCACCTTCGTAGAGGAGAACCCAATCGGCATCAAGTACTTACACACTATGCACAGGGAAAGTATGTAGCGTATCTTTTAGATCGCGACTTGTGGCTTCCAAACCACTTAGAGACATTACTAGAGTTATTTGAAAAAGGAAACTTTGTTTCTTCCAACTATTTCCGACTTTTCCAAAATGGAGACATTCGGTATGGATATTCAAATGCGAGGCAACATTTTGTCTTTTCGGCAGTTGCACATACTTATGAATTTTACAGGCACCTACCCTACGGCTGGCGCACTACCCCTCCCGATGTTTTTACGGATGACTATATGTGGGCGCAATTTATGGAACACCCTGACTATTCCCCATTTTTTGGAAGCGAAGCCACCGTGCTGTATTTTAAACGAGGAGCTACGTATCCAGGAATCCCGACCGAAAAGCGCGTAGAAGAATTAAAAGAGTGGGAAGCAAAACTCAGCGACTCAACATTTCTCCATGTTATGCGCAAAAACGTACTCCAATCGTTACTCGATGAGCGTGCGGCCTTACAAAATGATTGGATTCGGATTAAAGGCAAGACCCTCGCGGAATTGGTTCCTTTTATCCAAACCAAGCTTACATATAGCCTTTACGCTCTAAAGCGGCGACTAGCGTACGCAAAGAAGGGGCATTAGAGGCAGCATCTGTCAGGATAGGGTTTTCAATTCCCCAAGGCAATTCCAATTCAGGATCATCCCAAGCACAACGCCAGTTGTCGTCGCCTCCATAATCCACATAGGCTTCCGAAACTGACTGAATATGAAGCGCAGGCGTATGGAAAAACCAGCCATGCAGCATCCCTTTCGGGAAAATAAGTGCTGCGGGATCATCACCAAAAAGTTCAAATAGGGCAGATTGATGTTGTGTAGGAGAGCCCGCGCGTAAATCCCGCAAGCCAAGCACGCAATGCCCATCAATGAGACAAAAATATTCGTCGTGGCGTTGGTGGTAGTGCATTCCACGAAACACATTCGCTTCCGATTTCACTACACTCCACTGTACAGGTTTAAGAACCGTCCCCCAATGATCCTGAAAAATTTCGGTAAAGGAACCTCTGGAGTCTTTATGTTCTTTCAATGACACCAATTTCACTTCATGTAATTGTGTCCCTGCAATTTGGGTGGATTTTGCGATAGCGGTGGTACTCATGAATCAACGACCTTTTTTACAAAAGTAATTGGCCTTTGTGATTACCACAAGATTTTTGACTACTTTCTTCAAATCCCCTCCTTATACACTCAAGGTAAAGTTATTTAACGGTATCTAGCTTCTTTGGTTTTTACAAAAATGGGCTTTATCTTTGAACCTCTTCTATTAACAAGAGAATACTTGTAATTATGGAAATTTAAGGTGTTTTTCTAAAAAAAATACAAAATGAAGGAGCCTGAAGTTGAAAGTTTTTCTACCACCTTTGAAGAAATTCCATTGGAAGATTCTACCAAATATCCTACTTCTTACGTTGACATTAGCCCGAAACATTCACCCACACTGGTGCAAAACCCGTTATACATTGTGTGTCCTGAATCTAGTATTCCACTTATAACAGACATATTACAGAACTATTCTTATACTCCCTTATTCAATCAGTGTGATCAAATCTTCAAGCGGCAAGGTGTCATTACTTATTACAATGCGGCATACATTGACGACCTTGAGAGAGAATTTTTACTAAGAAATATAGAATATGGAGTTACTGTAATGCCCTTGGTGGATTTTCTGGAGTCAAAAAATAAATATACAGAAATCAGCCTTTTAAATGGTGATTACTTTCTTAACAAGGAAGCCTTCTCTGTACTGAGAAATCGTACTAAAATTGCTACAAAACGTTTTTTTGACATCATCTATGCTTCTATTCTTTTGGCACTTCTATCGCCTATTATGTTGCTAACGGCTATTGCAATACGACTAGAGTCAAAAGGATCGATTTTCTATCGCCAAAAACGTGTGGGGCTTTATAACATCGAATTTGAAGTTATTAAATTTCGTTCGATGCGATCTAATGCTGAAGCAAGTGGTGCGCAATGGGCACAAAAAAACGACCCAAGAGCTACTAAGGTAGGTACGTTTATTAGGAAAACACGAATTGACGAGATTCCTCAGTTGTTTAATGTACTAAAAGGCGAAATGTCTCTCATTGGGCCACGGCCAGAAAGAGCAGTTTTTATTGAAATGTTGAAAACAGCTATCCCTTATTACGAGTTTCGGCACGTCATTAAACCAGGACTAACTGGGTGGGCACAAGTCAAATACCCTTACGGAGCATCCATAGAAGATGGCATGTGGAAACACAGGTATGACATGTACTACATTAAACACCAATCATTCGGATTTGATTTTAAAATAATTTTACATACCATTAGGGTAGTATTAGCTGGGTTGGGACGATAGATAAATTTGCGAGGCTGCCTCTATGAGACATAGGTATTCCATTAATTTTCTGGTGTATTTTTTAATTGGTGCGCTTACTAGTTATGCACAGTTTTTGCCTACGTCCGAGTATAATTTATCGGTAAATGCCTACGGCACAAATTCTCCCACCGTTCCATTCTGGTACTATGCCAATCAATACAACGTTATTCCCAAAAACTCTTCTTCTTTTATAGCAAGGGCCGCGCTTGGTAATACTAAAGGGGACACCGTAAAGTACAGCTGGCGCCAAATACGGCTTTTATATGGACTCGATGGTGCTTTTATTGCCCAACAAAACTCAAATAAATTTAAGCTTATTGAGAGTTTTGCTGGCATCAAATACGGGCCTATTGAATTATTTTATGGTCGTCGGCTCGAAACGATGGGCCTATTGGGCGATACACTTCTTTCTTCTGGTTCTTATAGTTGGTCAGGGAATGCCCAGCCCTTCCCAAAAATTCAATTGTCAATTCCCAACTACGTAGAATTGCCTTTTTTTAGAGGACTATTTTCCATCAAAGGCTCTTTTGCCCACGGATGGTTAGATACCCTTGCAGTTGCGTATGGTCCTCGAACCAATGCGGTAAAAGGCTATTATCACCAAAAGACCTTGTTCATCAAAATGGGTCGCCCAAACTGGAAAATCAATTTAATCGGAGGATTCAATCACCTTGCCCAATGGGGTGGAGAAGACCAAATTTGGCCTAACGGGCTTCCTCCTAAAGAGGCTTGGTGGGCCGTTGTGGTGGGAAAACCGTGGCAGGACAGCCGCGTGGGCAATCACCTTGGAACGCTTGATTTAGGGCTGGTTTGGAAGTTAGCTAACAACAAATCTTTGACTTTTTTTCGTCAAAATATATTCGACGATGGTTCCTTGTATAATTTCTTAAATATTCAAGATGGACTCCAAGGAATAACATTTAACAATCGAAATGCACCAAATTACGCGCAAACATTTACCCTTGAAAAAGTCAATTTTGAATGGATGAACACCACCAGTCAAGGGGGAAATGTATTTGATTTTCAACAACAAATTTTTGGGAGAGACAATTATTTTAATCATTATGTATATTCTGAAGGATGGTCTTATAAAGGTGAAATGATTGGTACGCCTTTTATCCCCAAACAGAGTGATATTATTAGTTCTTTTCCCCTCATCAAAAATGCAAAAACCCTCAATAATAGAGTTCAGATGCTTCACTTAGGTGCAAGCGGTTGGATAGATGAATGGAAATGGCTAGTAAAAGCCTCTTTCAGCAACAACTTGGGTACGTATGATTATCCATTTCCTTCCGCTAGACAACAATTCTCTAGCCTTTTCCAAATCCAAAAGGAACTACCTTGGTTACAGGGAATCGATTGGACAACATCCATTGCAATCGACGCTGGTACACTCTACGAACCTTCCATGGGAATCCAATTAGGGCTTCGTAAAAGAGGATTTTTTTGATAACTTTGTTTTTTACATTGTTCTCACAAGTATTCTATTCGTCCAGAAATTACTTCTTTTCCATTGAAAAAGCTTTTCGTATTACTGTCTTGTTGCTTTTTAATTTTGGGTTGTAGAGGTTTGGCTACCGCACAAGATAGTACTGCAAAACATTCTTTTAGGACTGATTTCAGTGCTTTTTATTACAACACGGCCACCCAAATGCCCTTTTGGTTGCGAGCGAATCAGTACGATGTCGTACCAGAAAAAACAGCCGTTGCGCTAAGCGGGGCAATCGACTTTGAAAGTAACTTATCTGCAAAAAATAATAAATGGAAACTCATAGGCGGTACTCAAGTAGTAGGAAATCTGCTAGATAGTAGAAGTACCACCCTGTTCTTACCCCAGTTGTATGCGGGTGTTAAATATAAAAATTTGCTTTTTTATGCTGGCCGCAAAAAAGAATTGTTTGGTCTAGCTGACAGCACACTTGGCACAGGCTCTTATATATGGTCAGGAAATGCCTTTCCGATGCCTAAAATCCAAATTGAAATACCAGATTATCAACCATTAGGAAAAAATAACCCTTGGTTAGCTTTTAAGGGGAATTACGCTCATAGCTGGTTTGGGACGAACAAGTTTGCCTATGGTTATTATTTGCACCAAAAGTCCGTTTATGTTCGCATCGGTAGGCAAAGCTCTTCCGTCAAACTATATGGGGGTTTTAACCACCAAGTGCAATGGGGCGGAAAAACATTTGATGATATCGGAACGGTCACAAATAAGACGCTTCCCAGCAGTTTTGCAGACTATTTATTAGCAGTAATTGCCATTGGTCCAAACATTGGGGTTCGAAAAGGCAATGCCTTCGACTCTACTAACCGCGTAGGCAACCATTTAGGTACAGTTGATGTTGGCTTTGAACTTGATTTGAAAAAAGTAAATATTTTGGTGTATCGCCAAAATATCTACGAAGATGGGTCTTTATTCTACCTTACAAGCATCGCCGACGGCCTAAATGGAATTGTACTCACCAACCTTTACCCTAGCCAAGAAAAAGGTAGAATTTCCTTTAAAAAAGTGGTATTTGAGTTCTTAAATACCCGTAGTCAGGGTGGTGATACGTTTGTGATGACAAATGGCAAAAAGCGCGGCAAGGACGAGTACTTCAACCACCAACAGTACTACGATGGGTGGTCGTATCGACGACGAATTATTGGGACTCCGTTCATTACCAATCAGGAAGATACCAACCGCCCTGAAGAACAAAATACCAATGACATGGCTAACAACAACCGTGTTTTAGTATATCATCTTGGTTTTGAAGGCAATATCGGCCCCTCGATTCAGTTTTTATCCAAAATCTCTTACAGTGCCAATTACGGTACTTACATCTACCCCTACCCTACCGTTCCTAAGCAACTTTCGGCTTTGTTACAACTCAAAGGCCAAATTCCTGCGCTCTCGGGCTTAGAGTGGGTTGCTTCTGCGGCTATTGACCGTGGTGATCTTTATACCAAAAATACAGGTTTTAGGATAGGTTTTAGACAAACCTTTGGTACAGGCAAATTCCGTACTTCCAACTAGGACACTTCATCCGTATGCGTTCTTCTTCCATAGCTCCGCAGCGAATTGTGTCACTCGTTCCGTCGCAAACTGAGCTTCTTTTTGACCTTGGCTTGGAGGATAAAGTAGTAGGTATTACAAAATTTTGTTGCCATCCCGCCGATAAAGTAAAGAACATCGCAAAAATCGGCGGAACTAAAAATTTTGACTTTGAAAAAATCAAGGCGCTAAAACCTGATTTGATTATTGGCAACAAAGAGGAAAATTATAAAGAAGGCATCGAAACTTTGCAACGTGACTTTCCCGTTTGGATTTCTGACATCATCACCTTAGACGACTCGCTTGAAATGATTCAGAAGGTTGGGGAGCTTACCCACAAAGAACCTGAAGCTTTCAAAATTTGCCAACAATTATCTACCCAATTTGCCTCGCTCCAATCGCCGTCACGTCGCCCACGCGTAGCGTATTTTATTTGGAAAAAGCCCTTTATGGTTGCCGCGAACGGCACGTTTATCCACGAAATGCTAGGTAAAGCTGGTTTTCTCAACGTATTTGACAACCTGACACGTTATCCCGAAATCTCAGAAGCTGACTTACGACAAGCTGCTCCTGAGCTCATTTTTCTTTCTTCAGAGCCTTATTCATTTCGAGAAAAACACTTACTAGAATTTCAAGAAATTTGTCCCTCTGCCCATATTATGTTGGTTGATGGTGAATTGTTCAGTTGGTACGGGAGTAGGTTATTAAAATCCGTTGCTTATTTCAATGAATTGAGAGATCGTTTGTCAAAATTCTTCGTTTCCTGATTTTGTACAAAACTATCTTTGCAAATTTTTAACATTGTACTCAGTTTCATACGATTTTATACCTAAAACCCTCCTTACTATGCTGCTTTTGTATGTCCTGTTGGGGATTGTAGCCCTTGTTTTGTTAGTTGCCTATTTCCATCTTGATACGTTCATTTCCTTCGTCATCGTCAGTATTGGCCTAGGGTTAGCCTGCGGAATGAGCGTAAGTCAAATCAGTCAGTCGCTCGAAAAAGGCATCGGCGGAACGCTCGGGTCATTGGTAATTATCATTGGTTTTGGTTCTATGCTTGGTAAACTCGTGGCAGATAGTGGGGCAGCCCAACGGATTACCACCACCCTCATGAATATTTTTGGCCTGAAATACCTTCCTTGGGGATTGGCCTTGGCTGGTTTTATCATTGGTTTGCCTTTGTTTTATAATGCGGGTTTTGTGATTGTCATCCCCCTCATTTTTACCATTACTGCTTCCACCCGACTTCCCATGTTGTATGTCGCTATTCCGATGTTGTCTGCCCTTTCGGTAGCGCACGGTTACTTGCCTCCTCACCCTTCGCCTACGGCCATTGCTACTCAATTTAAAGCAGATGTGGGGCAGACACTCTTTTATGGGATTTTGGTTGCGATTCCTGCCATCATCATTGCGGGGCCTATTTTTGGAAAAACCTTAAAAAAATACAACCCTAAGCCCGACGCTTCACTTTTTAACACCCGCCAATTTACCGAAGACGAAATGCCTAGCCTGAGCATCAGCCTTGTAGTAGCGCTTTTGCCTTTGCTTTTACTGACATTGATGCCTTGGCTCAAAGGACAATTTGAGGAAAATTCGGCGTTACATACGGCGTTTGCCTTTTTGGGCGACCCCTCTATTTCGATGCTCATTTCAGTACTGGTCGCTATTTATTTCTTGGGAATCCGTCGGGGCAGAAGTACCAAACATGTGATGAAATCGTTGGAAGAAGCTTTCAAAAGTGTCTCAATCATTCTCTTAATTGTAGCAGGAGCAGGTGGTTTTAAACAAATACTCACCGACGGCGGGGTAAGCAAGTACATTGGTGAACTACTAGCAGGTGTCCAAATTTCACCTCTTTTGTTAGGTTGGGCGATTGCGGGCGTAATTCGTATTTGTGTGGGTTCGGCTACAGTAGCGGGCCTCACGGCCGTTGGAATCATCGCTCCTTTAGTTCAAAGTCAGGGAGTTAAGCCTGAATTAATGGTGTTGGCCATCGGCTCAGGTAGCTTGATTTGTTCTCACCTCAACGACGGTGGTTTTTGGTTGTTCAAAGAATATTTCAACCTGTCCATCAAAGAAACCTTACAAACTTGGACGATTATGGAAACCATTGTTTCGGTAGTGGGGTTAATTGGAGTTCTTATTTTAAACCAATTTGTTTAGTCTGGCTAAAACCCATCTAGTTAAAAATCAACTATTTGAACATAAAATTCTATTTATAAGCAATGATTACTTCGGTAGTCATTGCTTATTTTTTAAATTTATTTATTAATTTGCTTCATCAATATTTCTAACCTTCAATCCCTCCCACTCCATGAAAAATTTCTTGGAACGCCGCTCATTTCTAAAAGCTACGGCAGCCATTGGTTCTGCCTTAGGATTACCTTTTGTTTCTAATGCTCGCTCAAATTCAATAGAAGAAACGATTGCTCAAACAACCGTCATCCCAAAGGCCGTTGGTAAGTCGGTAATTGGTCTAAAATCAGCACCGATTCCGCAGGTTCGGGTAGCTTTTATTGGAGTCGGGAACCGTGGTTCGGGGCACGTAAAATTGGTACATGCCTGCGGAGCAAAAGCCAAAATTGTGGCCGTTTGCGACATTCAGGAACGATATACCAACCGAACCAAACAGTGGCTTGAGTCAAAAGGGGTCAATGACGTCGCCTACTATCATTCAAAAGTGGACGCCTGGAAGGAAATGTGTCGCCGCGATGACATCGACCTCGTTATCATTGCCACTCCTTGGGAAGACCACGTCCCCATGTGCGTTTATGCCATGCAACAAGGAAAACACGCTGCGACGGAAGTACCTGCTGCTTATACCGTAGAAGACTGTTGGAAACTGGTAAATACCGCCGAGCAAACCCAACGCAACTGCATGATGCTCGAAAACGTTTGCTACGGCGACGAAGAACTTTGGGTATTAAACATGGCCGAACAGGGTGTTTTTGGTACCATTACTTATGCCGAATGTGGCTACATCCACGATTTGCGGGAATTGCTTTTCTCCAAAACTGAATACTACAACATGTGGCGGATTCGTCACAATTTGACCCGCGACGGAAACCTTTACCCGATGCACGGCCTCGGCCCTGTGTCGCAATACATGAACATCGACCGTGGCGACCGCTTCAACCACTTGGTATCAATGAGTAGTTTGGAGGCCAGTCTCAGTGAAGACTCTTCTACCATGACTGACCCTTCCAACGAATTCCACGGGCGAAAAGGTTTCAAACACGGCGACATGAACAATACCCTGATTAAAACCCATTTAGGTCGTACTATTTTGGTTCAGCACGATGTCGTTACGGCTCGTCCTTACAGCCGTATTAACATGCTGGCTGGAACCAAGGCATTCCATACGGGCTATCCGAGCCGTTTTGCCAAAAAAGGACAAGGGCACGGTTTTATTAAAGACGAAGAATACAAAGCTTTACGCGAACAATACAAGCACCCTATTTGGGCAAAAATGAAGGAAGAAATCGAACGTAACGGTGGTCACGGCGGCATGGACTTCGTACTAATTTACCGCTTGATTGACTGCTTCAACCGTGGAACAGCCCTCGACATGGACGTGTATGATGCCGCTTCTTGGTCGGCGGTAACTCCGCTTTCTGCCCTTTCGATTCAAGGTGGCAATGCCCCTGTTAAATTCCCTGACTTCACGCGCGGACGCTGGAAAGAAGACCGTAAACTTGGTATTTTGACCAACGTTTAATATCCCTCCCAATCCTTCCAAGTTTCAAAACTTGGAAGGATTATTTTACCACCATTCCCATGACCTTTCTGAACAAACTACTCGTTGGTACAGTAGCTGTTTGCGTTTTGGCATACGGCTATCATTCCCTGTCTGAAAGTGAAATTGATTTTAATACGCAAGTCAAGCCTATTTTGAACAAAAAGTGCATGGCTTGCCACGGTGGAGTAAAAAAAGCAGGCGGGTTTAGTCTCTTGTTTGAAGAAGAAGCTTTCGGAAAAACCAAATCTGGAAAGCCTGCCATCATTCCAGGGGATGCTGCTCACTCCGAATTTATCCTTCGTTTGACGCACCCTGATCCTGAAAAATTTATGCCCAAAAAGGGCGAGCCTCTCAGTGAAGAGGAAATAGAGCTCTTGACTAAATGGATTGATCAAGGAGCAAAATGGGGCAAACATTGGGCGTACCAAGCCGTCGAAAAACCTGCTGTTCCAAGTAGTTCATGGTGGAAGTTTTGGGAAAAATCGTGGGTCAACAACGATATTGACCACTTTGTGACCGAAAAATTAAAAGAACAGCACTTATCGCATAGCCAAGAAGCCGATAAAGCCACGCTGTTACGTCGCGTAACGCTCGATTTGACAGGGCTTACACCCACCGAGCAACAGTACAAGGCATTTCTTAACAATCCCGCCCCCAATGCCTACGAAACGGTGGTTGACTCTTTGTTAAAATCACCAGCTTTTGGGGAAAAATGGGCTTCGATGTGGCTCGATTTGGCGCGCTATGCCGATTCAAAAGGCTACGAAAAGGACGATATTCGCAATGCTTGGCGTTACCGCGATTGGGTCATTAAGGCGTTTAATCAAAACATGCCTTATGACCAGTTTATCACCGAACAATTGGCAGGTGATTTGCTTCCGAATCCTACCGAAAATCAACTCATCGCCACTGGTTTTCACCGAAATACAACCAATAATGACGAAGGAGGAACTGACGATGAAGAGTTTCGAGTCGCTGCCGTGCTCGACCGCGTAAGTACCAATTGGGTGGCTTTCAACAGTACGACCTTTGCGTGTGTCCAATGCCATAGCCATCCCTATGACCCTTTTAAGCACGAAGAGTTTTATAAATACATGGCCTTCTTCAACAACACGCGCGACGAGGATGTCATGGACGAATCGGCTCACTTGCGGTTTTTCAACGAAACCGACCAAAAGAAGCTGGATGAAGTCGCTCAATGGGTAAAAACTTCCGTTTCTGAAACGAAGTCGAAAGAAATTGTGCATTTTTTACGAACCGTCGAACCGCGCATCTACGCGCACAATTTTGATAGTTTTCAAAAAGGAACTTCCGAACCTAGTTCATACATGGGGATGCAAAATGGGGGAACCTGCCGCTTGAAAAACGCGCCAACCATCAACAAAAGTCGGATGCTGATTTCGTACGTCACGGCGCAAGTGGGTGGAAGCATCGAAATTAGAACTGATAGCCTCAACGGCCCTAAATTGGCCGTGGTAAAGCTTGATACGGCACAAGGACGTAATTTTTGGAACGGCCTTACACTCCTAAAATGGGTAAATCTCCCCAAATTTAGCACAAGAAAAGACCTACATTTTATTTTCCGAAACCCCAAACTAGCCTCTGAAAGCCAGGATGTTTGTTTGGTCAATTGGGTCATGTTTTTGGAAGACGACTTTCCTGGAAAAGGAAAAGAAGGCTACGATACGCAGTTCAAGCATTTCAACGAACTGCTGCTCACTCGCACCGAAAACGTCCCTATCATGCTCGAAAATCCAGCCGATTTGAAACGTACCACTCGAATTTTTGAGCGGGGAAGTATGTTTTCGCCCACCACGGCCGTCGAGCCCGATGTTCCTCATTCATTACACCCTTTTCCTAAAAACGCCCCCCGAAATAGACTAGGATTAGCCCGATGGATTACGGCTAAAGAAAACCCGCTCACGGCTCGAACGCTGGTTAATCGGGTGTGGGAGCAGTTATTTGGAACAGGGCTTGTCGAAACCCTCGAAGACATGGGTTCGCAAGGCTTTGCTCCTACCCACCAAGCGTTGCTCGACTACCTTTCGTACCGTTTTATGGACGATATGAAATGGCAAATCAAACCGTTTTTAAAGGAGATTGTTTTGTCAGCCACCTACCGTCAAGATTCGCACGTTACGGATGAACTTTTGGAGAAAGACCCTGCCAATCGTTATTTGGCGCGTGGTCCTCGCGTTCGATTGACGGGCGAGCAGGTTCGTGACCAAGCCTTGGTCGTCAGCAATTTATTGAGCAAAAAAATGTACGGCCGCCCCGTCATGCCTTACCAACCACAAGGGGTTTGGCAAGTCGTGTACAGCGGTTCAAAATGGACCCAAAGCGTGGGTGAAGACGCCTATAGGCGCGCCATTTATACCTACATTCGGCGTTCAAGTCCGTATCCGAGTATGCTTACGTTTGATGGCTCTACGCGCGATGTGTGTTTGGCTCGGCGGATTCGTACCAACACTCCTTTGCAGGCATTGGTCACCCTCAACGATTCGGCCTTTGTCGATGTAGCCCAACACTTTGCACGTCGAATGCAGCACGAAGGAGGAAAAACTGTGGCTTCTCAGCTTCAAAAAGGATATGAGTGGATGACGGGTCATGTACTTCCAAAACCGAAGCAAGAAGTATTTGAAAAGCTCTATCAAGAAGCGCTAGTGCGTTTTCAAAAAAATCCAAAAAAACGCGAAGACTGGATGTGTAACAGCACGGCTGAAGCCGCCGCACTGGCGTTTGTTGCCAATACTATGTTGAATATGGACGAGTTTATAACGAAGGAATAACTCATGAAACTTCAAAACGAACTTCAACTCGAATCCGCTCTGTTGGAAACTCGGCGGCATTTTCTCAAGCAATGTACGTCGGGGCTGGGCATGATGGCCTTAGGAACCATGTTTGGAAGCTGCGGCAACGGAAGTACTAAAAAACAGCTTGTTACGAATCCGTTAGATGTGAAAATTCCACATTTTGCGGCGAAGGCTAAATCGGTAATTTTCTTGCACATGTGCGGTTCTCCGTCACAACTTGAGCTGTGGGATTATAAACCCGAATTAGCCAAATTGGACGGCAAACCTTGCCCTCCTTCCTTTTTGGAAGGTAAAAAATTCGCGTTCATCCGCGGAGTACCCGACATGCTTGGGTCGGTGGGCGTGTTTAAGCAACACGGCCAATCGGGTGCATGGATGTCCGATTATTTTACCTATTTACCCCAAATGGCCGATGAAATTTCGTTTTTGAAAGCCATGTACACCGACCAATTTAACCACGCCCCTGCGCAGTTGTTTATGCACACGGGCAGTGCGCGCTTAGGTCGCCCTTCGATGGGCTCGTGGGTGACGTACGGGTTAGGTTCCGAAAACGCCAACTTACCAGGTTTTGTGGTACTTACATCGGGCGGAAAAGCCCCTGACGCAGGCAAATCGGTCTGGGGAAATGGCTTTTTGCCTTCGGTTTACCAAGGAGTTCAATGTCGTTCAGAAGGCGACCCCGTTTTGTTTTTGAGCGACCCCAACGGTTTGGATAGAGATTTACGCAAAAAAGCCATTGATGCCCTCACGGCGGTCAATCAGCAACAATACGAGGAATTTAAAGACCCCGAAACACTCGCCCGCATTGCACAGTACGAAATGGCTTTCAAAATGCAGGTATCGGTGCCTGAGGTCATGGATATTAGCAAAGAACCTACCTACATTCATCAACTCTACGGTACGCAGCCTGGGCAATCATCGTTTGCCAACAACTGCCTTTTGGCGCGTAAATTGGTGGAAAAAGGCGTTCGTTTTGTGCAGTTATACGATTGGGGATGGGATACCCACGGCGACGGAAAGGGGACTTCGTTGGAATTTGGTTTACGCGATAAAATCAATCAAATCGACCAATCCATCACGGCTTTACTGTTGGATTTGAAACAACGCGGTATGTTGGACGAAACGTTGGTGGTGTGGGGAACGGAATTTGGCCGAACGCCGATGCAAGAAAACCGCAACGGCAAAAAAATGCCCTTCAAAGGCCGCGACCACCATACGGATGCGTTTACGTGCTGGATGGCAGGCGGTGGTGTCAAGCGAGGATTTAGTATGGGAGAAAGCGATGAGCTAGGGTATTTTGGCATCAAGGACCGAACGCACATTCACGATTTACAAGCGACGATTTTGCACCAACTTGGTTTTGACCACGAACAGCTCACTTACGAGTTTCAAGGAAGAAATTTCCGACTGACCGATACAGCTGGCAAAGTAATTAAAAACGTGATTGCCTAAAAAAGATAAAGCCCCGCTATCGTGAGCGGGGCTTTATACTGACTATTCCTAAACCCTTAACCTTTTCTACATGAAAAAACTAATATTATTATCTATCAATTTTTCTCTTTTTCTTTAAAAACCATTGAGTGAGCTAATTTGTTCCCCTTGATTTTCAAGTTCTTCGCTTTCCATAAGACTGTTCCAGTCGAGCTTCCAGAGAAAATTGATGTTATGCGATGTCTTTTTTAAACTTTGCAACCAGTCTTTCGCATTTGCCTCATTGCTTGTACTCAGCGAATGAATCATTAGACTAACTGCGTTTCTAAACTGCTTTTGCTTTTCAGCATCAACATTCAAAAACTTAGACGGAGAGTTGTTGTAATAAGTCACAATTTCTACAAAAACTTTCCAATCTTCTTGCTCAACGAAAGGCGTGTACTGTTCATTGATGTACTGCTCGAATGCCTTTTGTTGCGCTTTCACCAGTGAAGTACCCTTCGGACTAGCGTTTGTTTTGCTACTTTCTTTTGCGTTTGACTCGGTCGCTAAAAGTACAAATCCGAGTGCAATTGCAAATATAATTGAGTTAACCGTTACTTTCATAATAAAGTTCAATTTTGCTCTTGCTCATTGAACGATACAAAGGTCGGGATAAATTTTTAATCTGCAAATTTCCATTTTCCACAAATTAAAATATTATTTCGACTAAACTTCTATAAATAAGGGTTTTAGGAACAGTATAAGTAAGATTTATGATTTTTGTCAGAATTTTATTTTGGTTAAAAAAATAAAATGTCGATAAAATTTTTTTTAACAAAAAAATAAAGTTCTTTAAAAAATACAATCATTGATTGAAATTATTCATCGTATTTTGTATTCCTAAAGTACAAAAACTGAGTACTGCGTCGCCAGCACGGTCCAAATCAATAAGTAGTTCTTCAAAACTATCTTCTGGAAAATTACTCAAAACATACCTAACCTGCTGTCCACGCGGAAAATCACTTCCTACTCCGAAGCGCATTCGGACGTATTCTTGCGTCCCCAACAATTCTTCAATGTTGCGCAAGCCATTGTGCCCTCCATTCGACCCTTTGGGTTTGATTCTTATTTTTCCTTGCGGCAACTGGATTTCGTCCGTAATCACCATTACGTTTTCCAAAGGCACCTTAAAGGCATCCATGTAGTAGCGTAGTGCCTTGCCGCTGAGGTTCATGTAGGTGGTGGGCTTAATGAAGTAAATTTGACGCCCTTTGTGTTTAAACTCAGCCGTATAGGCCAATTTTTGCATGGTAAACTTAAAATCGTGCTGGGCTGCCAGGCGGTCGAGCACCATAAAACCAATATTATGCCGCGTAAGGGCATATTCTGGGCCTATATTTCCAAGGCCAACAATCAGGTATTTCATAGTTTAGACTGAAAATAAAACGAAGGTAGTAACTACTTTTTAGAAGCGACTATTTTTTGTTGAAGGCCATTAAAAAAGGCTTCGCGGTAGGTATCTCCCAATGGAATGTGACCTTCGGCAACCATGATTTGATTGCCATCAATGCCCTGTATTTTGCCCAAAGCAACAATGTACGACTTGTGTACCCGCAGAAAATAGGGTTTTGGTAAACGTTCTTCGAGCTCTTTGATGGTAAGAAGCGTAACGATTCGTTTGTCATCGGTAAAAATCGAAACGTAATTTCCTAGCCCTTCTACGTATCTTATTTCGGAAAGAACCACTTTCAGCAATTTTCCTTTGGTTTCGGTCTTCACAAAAATATAATCGTCGAGAAACGATGTCGCCGAAGTAGAAGCCGTCTTGGGTTGTTCTTCGGCTTCAAGTAACATATGCGCTTTCTGAACTGCTTTCAAAAACCGTTCAAAACGCATGGGTTTTAACAAATAATCAACAATGTCTAAGTCATACCCTTCAAGCGCATATTCAGGATAAGCCGTGCATAGAATGACCTTGGTTCGTCCACCGAGAAGTTTTAGAAACTGAATACCCGTAATTTCGGGCATGTGTACATCCAAAAACACCAAATCAATCGGCTCTCTTTGAACCAGTTGGAAGGCTTCGATGGCATCGGTAGTAGCGGCAACCAGCTCTAAGTTTGGGATTTTTTCGACATATCGCGAAATTATATCCAAGGCATGTTGCTCATCATCAACGGCAAGACAACGAATTGACATCGTAATTGGGGATTGGTCCGAACCACAAATGTACAGATTCTCACTCATTGTCAAACGTGATTTATGACCAAGTTAACCTCAAAGTAATGCTTGGTGTCGTTGATAGTTAGCTGATGTGAATTAGGATAAACTAATTCTAACCTGCGTCGTACGTTGTTCAAGCCTATCCCGCTTGAATTTTCTTTAGGCCCTTCCGACTTGCGGTTTTTCACCGTAAACACCAACGAAGAATCAGGCGTTATTTGCAATTGAATCTGGACAGGCTCTTCAGCCTTGGTCGTTTTTCCGTGTTTAAAGGCATTTTCAACAAACGAAATCAACACCAAAGGCAAAATGCGTTTGCTTGTTACATTACCTTCTACCGTAAACTCAACGGCAAGTTTATTCCCAAAACGAAGTTGATGAATCGTAATAAAATTCTTGATATGGCTTACCTCTTTTTCCAGTGATACCAAGCCCGTTTCGTCGGTATCGTGCAAGCTATATCGCATCATATCCGATAACAGCAAAATAGCTTCTCCCAGCGACTCCGAAAGCGGTTCTGCCTGGGCGTGTAGGTAGCTAAGGGTGTTGTAAAGAAAGTGAGGATTGATTTGGTTTTTAAGCGAGCTTAGCTCCGCAACCAACGCCATTTTCTCCAATGTTTGGCGTTTTTTTTGTTCCTCAAAATAGTCCAGTAAAATACGATACCCAAACCCCACAATCATAAACACCAACGACGTACGCAGTAACCAAGGAAAATAATCTAAAAAGCTACTTAGGTATTCGGCCGAAAGAGACCCAAAAAGCAACTCCGTGACGTAGGTTCGGAAGAATGAAAAAACGGCTGTTACTGATAGTTGTAATGCCAAAGAGCTCAAGAGCCATTTGGTTTTATTTCCAGAATAAGGGACTATTTTAAGCAGATACGCATAGCCATAGGTAACTCCTGTCACCAACACCATGTGCAACACAAACCAATAAAAATAGTGCCACGTAAAGGTTTGCTCAAATCGTCCCTGAAGGTAATTGCTTATTGAGTCCTGTAGAAGCAGCAAAGCCCCCCAAAAGGTCCAAAAGAAGATGTGGTATTTGTATTTATGCCATTGGTACATTTTGCTGTGAAATTCTTTTAAAAACAAATATCGGTTAGATAATCCTTATGGTGTTGGTTTATTGGACGAATTTGGTCTTTGGACTGACCAACGAGGAGTTTGTCCATGTGAAACTAAATCACATAAAGTTTGTATTTCAAACCGCGAATAGGGGTGTTTATCACTTTTTTTAGCAGGAGATGCCACTACACCCTACTTTTGAATCACCCAACAGCCATACAGCCATTTTTTTTAAACTTACAAGCCATGAAAACGACAAGCGCCCCGTCAACTCAATGACGGGGCGCTTTGTGTACATTTAAAGGCTACTATAACTGCATCGCTTAGTCGTTGACTTTTTCCACAACTAAATTATGGTTGGTATAAATACAGATGTCGGCAGCGATGTGTAAACTTTCACGTACCATTTCTTCGGCCGAGAGGTGCTGTGCATGTTTTTTGAGTGCCAATGCCGCTGATTGCGCAAACATAGACCCAGACCCAATCGCAGCGACCTGATTATCGGGTTCTAAAACGTCTCCAGTACCTGAAATGACGAGTAACTCGCCCTTCCCTGCCACAATCATCATGGCTTCCAAGCGACGTAAATAACGATCAGTACGCCAGTCTTTAGCCAATTCAATAGCAGCGCGTTTTAAGTTTCCGCCGTACGCGTTGAGCTTTTCTTCAAAACGCTCCATCAACGTAAAAGCATCGGCCGTAGAACCTGCAAAACCCGCAATGACTTTACCGCCTGCTAAGCTTCTTACTTTACGAACATTGCTTTTGGCCACGGTATTGCCCATGGTTGCTTGTCCGTCGGCTCCTACAACGACCTCGCCGTTATGAATAATTCCCACTACCGTAGTGGCATGAATTGGTTGCATATTTTTAAAAATAGTGTCAAAATGCTAAACCAACATTCCGAGTGGGTTTTCCAACAACTTCTTGAATGTTTGTAAGAAAGCAGAACCCGTAGCACCGTCCACCACACGGTGGTCGCACGAGAGCGTTACTTTCATGATGTTGGTAGGATAAATGCTACCATCTTCTTTGAAAGCGGCTACTTTCTTGATACCTCCTACGGCCATGATACACGAATCTGGCGGGTTGATGATGGCCGTAAATTCGTCGATACCAAACATTCCTAAATTAGAAATCGAGAATGTATTGCCTTCCCAGTCTTTAGGTTGTAATTTTTTATCTTTTGCTTTTCCTGCCATGTCTTTCACTTCGCTTGCAATGACAGAAAGTGTCTTCTTATCAGCATCGCGAACCACAGGCACCAACAAACCTTCGTCAACCGCTACGGCTACCCCTACGTTTACGTAGTTGTATTTACGGATTTTATCACCCAACCATGCCGAGTTGATGGCAGGGTGTTGTTTAAGAGCCAACGCTGCTGCCTTGATAACCATGTCGTTGAACGACACTTTCACTGGGCTAACTTCGTTGATTTTACCGCGCAATTCCATCGCTTTATCCATGGTAATTTCCATCGTAAGGTAGAAATGCGGAGCAGTAAATAGACTTTCGCTCAAACGACGAGCAATCGTCTTACGCATTTGCGATATAGGCGTATCTTCAAAATCTCCAACCGCAGGGGCTGCTACTGGTGCAGCTGGTTGTGCCTTTGGAGCGGCTGGCTGGCTACTAACAGCTGGCTGCTGGCTGCTGACCGCCGAAGCACCATCAATGTCTTTTTTGACAATACGACCGCCTTCGCCTGAACCTACGACTTGGCTTAAATCAACACCTTTATCTTTGGCAAGTGCTTTTGCCAACGGAGAAGCCTTAATACGTCCATCTCCGCTTGTAGCAGCTGCTGGCGCTGCGGCCGCTGCTGGAGCAGAGGCTGCTACCTCTGGGGCTGCTGGCGCAGGTGCACTAGCTGCTTGTGGGCTTAGGAGAGATTGATAATCAGCGCCTGCCTCACCAACGATAGCAATAATGCCATCGACAGGTACGGCTTCACCTTCTTTCACTCCTAAATAAAGAAGCGTTCCGTCTTCATAGTTTTCGAGTTCCATCGTTGCTTTGTCAGTTTCGACTTCGGCAATAATGTCGCCCGACTTCACTACGTCTCCTACTTTTTTCAACCATGCAACGAGCACCCCTTCGGTCATTGTATCCGACATTTTAGGCATTCGTACCACCGTTGCGTTTACTGGAGCGGCTGGCGCCGCAGGAGCAGGTGCTGGCGCAGCTACTTCCTGTGGAGCAGGCGCGGCTGGTGCTTCAGCGGGGGCAGGAGCAGCTCCTCCACCCAACAATGCTTGATAGTCTTCGCCTGGAGCTCCGATAATGGCAAGAATACCATCCACGGGTACAGCCGACCCTTTTTCTACGCCAATGTAAAGAAGTGTACCTTCTTGGTACGACTCCATGTCCATGGTCGCTTTGTCAGTTTCTACTTCGGCGATAATATCACCTGATTTGATTACATCTCCTACTTTTTTGTGCCAAGCTGCAATGACCCCTTCGGTCATTGTATCAGACATTTTGGGCATTCGGATTACTTCTGCCATAGTGAGTGGGTATGAATAGGGAATCTTTGTTTCGTTAAATTTCAAGGGTCAAAATTAGTAGAATCACGCAAAAGTCGTCATCTTCTTTGGGAATTAGTTTGACTTTGCGGATTCAAAGGTTATTCCGCTGTATATTTCTTCCATTGGAATTTCGGCTTGGATGGATGAAAACACAACGGTTTGGTCGAGTTGTTCATAGACTCTGTATTCCCACGTTTTATCATCTACTTTGTAAAAGACTTCTACCAAAGGAAACCGTTGTTCAATCAACACATACTCCTGAAAACTAGCAATCTGGCGATAGGTTTTAAACTTTTCACCTCGGTCATAGGATTCTGAACTTTCGGAAAGCACTTCTACAATCAATACGGGATTTTTAGCGGCTTCGGGGTTTTCGTCGTAAAACTCCACAGGTCCACAAATCACTGATGCATCGGCATAGCGGTACTTTTCTTCGCTAATGGCGATTTTGAGGTCGCTGTTGTATTCATTACACGGCTTCCGCTTTAAAGCCTGACGTAGTTCACCTGTTACGTTAGTACTTATTCGACTATGCTCGGTTGTTCCTCCTGCCATTGCAAACACTTCTCCCCCATCGTACTGGTACTTGATACCTGTTTGGCGTTCCAGTTCGAGGTATTCTGCAACTGTGTAGTAGTGGTGGCTATGTTCTGGCAATCCCATAAATAAGTGTGTTTAAAATCATTAATTAATCTTCAACACCGCCATAAATGCTTCTTGAGGAATCTCTACGCTGCCTACTTGACGCATTCGTTTCTTTCCTTTTTTCTGCTTTTCCAACAATTTACGTTTACGCGAAATATCCCCTCCGTAACATTTTGCCAATACGTCTTTTCGCATCGCTTTTACCGTTTCGCGGGCAATGATTTTCTGACCAATTGCCGCTTGGATAGCGATTTCAAACATTTGACGCGGTATCAGTTCCCGTAGTTTTTCGCACAGTTTTTTACCCCATTCGTAAGCCTTCGTACGGTGAACAATGGCCGAAAGTGCATCTACTCCGTCGCCGTTGAGCATCACGTCTAGCTTAATCATATCTGATTCGCGGTAGTCAAGCAACTCATAGTCAAGGGAGGCATAACCGCGAGAAATGGTTTTCAATTTGTCAAAGAAATCAAAAACTACCTCGGCCAGCGGCATCTCAAAAATCAATTCAACGCGCTCGGCAGTCAGGTAATTTTGATTTTTTAGCAGCCCTCGTTTATCCATACACAACTTCAAAATAGGGCCAATGTATTCCGATTTCGTGATGATTTGAGCCTTAATAAAAGGTTCTTCTATCCACGAAATATACGTCGGTTCGGGCATTTCAGAAGGGGCACTTACTTCCAATTCCGCTCCTTTGGTCGTCACTACCTTAAATTTCACAGAAGGAACGGTGGTAATAACGGTCATGTCAAACTCACGCTCCAAACGCTCTTGAACAATCTCCATGTGGAGCATTCCCAAGAACCCACAGCGGAAACCAAAGCCTAGGGCGGCCGATGTTTCGGGCTCCCATACCAAAGCTGCGTCGTTGAGCTGGAGTTTTTCCATCGCTTCGCGCATTTCTTCAAACTCGCTGGTTTCGACGGGGTATAATCCCGCAAATACCATTGGTTTTACTTCCTCAAAACCTTTGATAGCTTCTTTGGATGGCTTTTCGGTATGGGTAATGGTATCCCCTACTTTTACTTCTTTGGCTACTTTAATTCCCGAAATCAAATAACCTACGTCGCCACATTCAATGACGTCTTTGGGTTCTTTTTCGAGGCGCAGGGTGCCAATCTCGTCGGCGTTGTACTCTTTACCCGTAGCCACAAATTTTACTTTGTCGCCTTTCCGAATGCTTCCGTTCTGAACACGGAAAATTACTTCAATCCCGCGGTATGAGTTAAAAACCGAGTCAAAAATCAACGCTTGAAGCTCCGTATTGGGATTTCCTGATGGAGCAGGAATGCGCTCAACAATGGCATTGAGAATATCTTCAATCCCGATACCTGCTTTACCCGATGCAGGAATGATATCGTTGCGGTCGCAGGCGAGCAGGTCTTCCATCTCGTCTTTTACCTCTTCAGGCATTGCCCCTGGGAGGTCGATTTTATTCAATACAGGAATGATGACCAACCCTTGGTTCATGGCCAAGTAAAGGTTAGAGATCGTCTGCGCTTCTACGCCTTGCGAAGCGTCCACCAAAAGCAGCGCACCTTCACAGGCCGCAATCGAGCGCGATACTTCGTAGCTAAAGTCAACGTGGCCTGGTGTATCAATGAGGTTTAAGGTATATTTTTCCCCTTTATACATGTAGTCCATCTGGATGGCGTGGCTCTTGATAGTGATACCCCGTTCCCGCTCCAAGTCCATATCATCTAACAGCTGGGCCTGCATCTGACGGTCAGTAACCGTCTTGGTAAACTCCAACAAGCGATCGGCTAAAGTACTTTTGCCGTGGTCAATGTGGGCAATAATGCAAAAATTACGAATATTCTTCATTCAAAAAGTCGTTATACTAGCTCACCAATAGACAATTGGTTTGCAAAATTACGTTAGATTCGCCGAATAACAGCGGGTTAGAGGGGATTGTTTAACGATAGTCTTCTTTCACAGGGCTTTCAGCTTATTTTCTGGTCATAAAATCACTAGATAACCACATAGCTCACATAGATTTATCACATAGCAAACAAAGCTGTTCTCTCTATTTTCTATGTGTTTATTCTACTGTGCCCTATGTGTTAACACTACAAATTGAACCAATAGGTCAATTTTGCCTGAATAGAACGGTTTCTTGATTGGCCATTGGCTGTATTATAATTGTCGATATACACCAAAAAGAAATCCGATACGGGCGCAAAACGCCATTGAAAACGAGTGTTGACGTTCATGTTCTCAAACTGACTGTTGTATTGTAAAAAGGTCGTCAAAAACACTTTTTTTGAAAACGTCCAGTCTAACCGCGGCCCCAACAAAAACACATTGTTGTCGCCAATCGGGAGGTTGATGCGGTTGTACGTAAAATTCATTGCCAACGCGATGTAAGGTTGGTAACGGTAGTTAATAGAACCCGCTAAACTCACAATTGTTCCGTCATAATACTGCCCAACGAGCGGCTGCGCAAACAACCACCATTTTTTGCGCTGGTCAGAGAAGTAATTCAACGACGCATTGTAGTACGTATAACTTCCTCCCTGCTTCAGTGATGGCAATTTACCGTTGCTTCGTAAAGCATCAAAATCCGAGAATAGGTAGGTATAGTTTTGGTTCAACGATAAGAGCATTCGTGCTGAACTCTGAAACGACATTGACAAAAATGGCCCCGCTGTACGGTCGGTAACACCCACATTAGGCATCGAATATTGCTCCAACGCTACTCCTACGCTGTATCGATTGACCAAGCGCGTTCGGGGATAAAACGAAAATCCGAGCGTTGGATTGATACGCAAAAAGTCCTTGCGTGGCACAAAACCCACTTCGGCGTCGTAGCCTTTTCCTACCCAATCATGTGCCCAACGAAACGTGTATTTCAGGACGCTGTACATCAACGAAAAACCGTTTGCCAACGCATCTTTTTGTTTGTTTTCGCTGAATGACTGGTGATAATACGCTTTGCCTTGCCAACGGCTGTCTCGCGAAGTAAAATTATACTCCAACCCTCCCACACGGTTGAAACTTGACAAATTCCGACCCATTTCGGGATGCAACGTTTGTTTATTGACAAAAATAGCGGCAATGTTAGAGCGGCTAAACACCTTCCGCTGCACCGACGCCACGGCAAAATTAGCGCCCGAAATCCCTTTAAACTCGTCGTCGGCTGTTTGAGCATTCAGCAAACCTATGCGCCAGTTATCATCCAACTTACCACTCAATCGCGCTCCATATACAATGCGATTCGGTACGCCCAATCCTGTGGTCGAATCTTTGGCAATACCAATTTGACGGGAGAAAAAGGGACTTAAAATTTGGTTTCCTGCACCGCCCAAATTGCCTTGAGGAGGCAAAAAGGGATTGATAACGTAGCTGCCAAATCCCGAAAATAAGTCGGAATTTTCGAGAAAAAACTGACGCTGCTCGGGAAGGTTTATGTCAAAACGAGTAAGGTTAATGATCTGGCGGTCGGCTTCGACATTGGAAAAGTCAGGATTAACAGTCAAGTCCAAATTTAGTCCCGACGTCACGGCGATTTTAGCATCCCCGCCTACGTTGAAACGCGTGCCGTTGTTGGGGTTATTGCGATTGACAAAATCTTGTGAATTGCCCGTCGCAATGTACGGAATCAACGAAATGTTCGCTCCTGTTTTGCGCAGTGGTTTTTCAAAAACAATGGGAATGGAATACCCCAAATTCATAATCAATTGATTTTGGGGTATTTGAACTACCGTACTTTGTTCATTGATTTGGGTATCAAAACGGTAGCTTTTAAACAACCACTGGGTAGTTCCTTCTTTAAAACGCAGGGTTGTAAACGGAATGGCTACTTCAGTGGTCCAATAGTTGTCGTAAATTTTTGACTCGGCCGTCCATTTATTGTCCCAAAACTCACTGAAGAATGTATTGTCGGTAGCCCCATTATACAGCAATGCCTCCCGCATGACGCCCAAAGGATTGGTACCAAACAGAAAGGCATTGGTGCGATCGTTGAACGTATCGAAGATAAAACTCACGTTGTCGTTGCTGCCTGCCCGATAATCCCGACGATACGACAAAACCACGTAGTTTTTATGTTGTGCGTGGCATTTGGCACTGACGTAGATGTTTTTGTCATCAAAGGTCAATTTCACTTCGGTTTTGTAAACAGCCTTGAGCGTATCGGCGGGAAAATACTGCCAAAACGTACCAATCGTAGGAATAGCCGCCCAGGTCTGTTCGTCAAGCACACCGTCAATTTTTATTTTTTCCGTCGTAAACTTGACTTGATAAGGCGGCGCCGTTTGGGCAAAAGCAAAAAGGGGCAAACACAACAACAGTAAAAGTCTCATCGATACGCAAAACAGTTTAGGTTAACAAGCCACAAAATTACTCATACTGAGCCAATAAACGGCGATTTTTGCCAATATGTACGGTCACTGAGTTGAGTTATTAGAAAACACGCCAAATCGGTTGCGCTAATTCTTTCACCCAGCATGTCTTCTGTACTTATTAACACCTTTTTTCGACTATCCGTCAGCTCGATAAGTGGAAGCCGAACCAATGTCCACTGCGCTTCGCTGCTGCTCAAAAGTTCATATTCTCGTTGTTTATCGGCGGTAGAAATCGGAAAATTGGTTTTCATCCATTCAGTTGAGAACTGCGTTTTAGCGCTTTTTTTGTCAAAAGGCGTATCTACGTTCAATCCTGTCGTCACAATATACCGTTCGATGCTACACTCGTTCATCGCTCTAAGTATGTTTTGCGTAGATTGACTAAAGATTGTAGGTTCACTGTTAGGGATACCCAAACCCAACGTACTTATCACCGCGTCGCAGCCTTGAATCAGCCGACGCACGACTTCATAATCTCGGACATTGCCCTCCAAAATTTCAACAGCAGGATGGTCATAAAACAAAGGTAAGTCTCGCGAAGAAGCATCACGAATCAATAACTTCAAACGAAAGCCTTGTCGAAGCAATTCTTTCACTAAATAAGCACCTGATTTACCTGTGCCGCCTATCACGGCAATAATTGGGGAAGAATTCATAAAAAGTCTTTGTAAAAATTGAAAAATAAGAGAAGCATCAGTCGTTATTTCACCGACTGAGAAGGATGGTAATACTCAGAAGCCACCCAAGTTTCGCGTATTTTTACAAAGAGATTTGAATGAGACAAAAGTAACTTTTTTACAAATACTTCCAAAATGCCCACGGTTTTCGAGTAGCTAGGTAGCTCAAATTTTGGTCATTGGCATACGCCTCGCGTTCAAAACAAATGTTTCGATAGGCTCGATAGCGGTGCCGATATACTATAAGGCGCACCAGATATTCCAAAAGATACCAAACATAAAACAGAAGCAGCCCCGTCTCCGCCTGTTGCCGCAGGTGAATCCGCTCGTGGTTAATAAGCCACGCAGGAGGATTTTGTTTCTTAAAAAAGACCCACGGAAAAAATGTCAGTCCACCTACCCAAAGGAAGGGGACATGCACCGAAATCATGGGTAAACGCAGTCGTTTTAGCATGAAATTGTCAAAAATTTGATTTCTTTTAATGAAAAATCTAATTTTAGCACTCTTTGGCGAAAAGTTAGGAGTTTCTGGCACAAATCACAAAATCGTCGTTTCTCCCTTTGACCAAACCATTAACCTTTACAAGCCCCATGCGATTTACTGCCAACCTCCTCAATGTGTTTGATCACATTATTTCTTATGCCGAAATCGACGTTGAAGACACCCGCATCGTCAACATTTCTATTCTTGGAGGAGAACGAGTAGGTGCTCCCTATGTACTACCTGGTTTTATTGATGCCCACGTCCATATCGAAAGTTCGATGCTAACACCCGCTCAGTTTGCACGGCTGTCGGTTGTTCATGGGACTGTCGGAACCGTCTCAGATCCGCACGAAATTGGGAATGTATTAGGCGTAAAAGGCGTCGAATACATGATTGAAGATAGCCGAAGAGTGCCCTTTAAGTTTTGCTTTGGTGCGCCGTCGTGCGTACCTGCGACCACTTTCGAAACCGCAGGCGCCACTATCTCCGTCAAAGAAGTTCGGCAATTGTTGGCATTAAAGGAAATTGGGTATTTGGCCGAAATGATGAATTTTCCTGGGGTGCTTAACGAAGACCCTGAAGTAATGATGAAAATTCAGTGGGCCAATGCCTTCAATAAACCCATCGACGGTCACGCACCTGGGCTTCGGGGTGAGGCCGCTAAAAAGTACATTGAAACGGGCATCACCACCGACCACGAGTGTTTTACGTACGAAGAAGCATTTGAAAAAATCCAGCTTGGACTCGAATACGTCTTGATTCGGGAAGGAAGTGCCGCCAAGAATTTTGAAGCGCTTATTCCACTGATGGCGCAGTATGCTTCCCGACTGATGTTTTGCTCGGACGACAAGCACCCTGATAATTTGGTCGATGGCCACATCAATCAACTGGTGAAACGCGCTTTGGCCAAGGGCTACAAGCTTTTCGATGTTTTGCGGGCTGCTTGTGTCAATCCTGTTTTGCATTATCGTCTGCCCGTGGGGTTGCTTCGAGAAGGCGATTCGGCGGACTTTATCATCGTGGACAACCTCCAAGATTTTACCGTTCTCGAAACTTACATCAATGGCGAAAAGGTAGCCGACCGTGGCACGTCTCTCTTGCCTGATTTGCGCAGTCCAATCGTCAATCAATTTGATTGTAAGCCTTGCCAAGCATCCGACTTAGCCATTCCAGCTCCGAGTACTTTTCTTTCTTTGAAAGTCATTGAAGCCCTAGACGGTCAATTAATCACCAACCTGCTTGAGGTACCCGCCCGCGTCGAAGCGGGTTATATTGTTTCGGATACCGAGCGCGATATTCTCAAAATCGCGGTCATAAATCGTTATCAGCCTGCCCCTGTTGCCATCGGTTTTATCAAAAATTTTGGACTTACGCAAGGCGCATTGGCCTCGTCGGTGGCGCACGATTCACACAACATTATTGCGGTGGGCTGCGACGACGAAAGCCTTGCCAAAGCCATTAATTTGGTGATTGAAGCCCAAGGCGGCGTCAGTGCCGTGGACGGCGAAGGAAGTGGTCATATTTTATCGCTGCCAATCGCAGGTTTAATGTCGGATAAAGACGGCTATGAGGTCGCAAATCAATATACCGCCCTCGATTCTTTTGTTAAGCAAACATTAAATTCTACGCTTGCGTCCCCTTTTATGACATTATCGTTTATGGGGTTACTTGTAATTCCTTCTCTGAAAATGAGTGATTTAGGACTATTTGACGGGAGTACATTTCAATTCGCCAAATTATATTCTGAAAATTAAATGTAAAAAAAACACTTTTTATTTTGCAACTTAATATAAAGAAAATTACATTTGGGCTGTGATTGTTTCAAAACCCCAAACCCCTCCACCCAAATGCCCCGGTTTCATCTAACTACTCAGGAAGAGGTAACTCTTTGGAATCAGTTTCGTCAAGACGACGAGGCAGCGTTTGCAAAACTTTATCAATGTTACGTTCAGCTTTTGTACAACTATTGTACGCAATTTAGTGTCGATAAAGCTTTGATTAAAGATTGTATTCACGATTTGTTTGTAGAACTTTGGCAACACCGTCACACGCTTGGTGACACCACATCGGTTCGTTATTATTTGATGGCTTCGATTAAACGTAAATTGGTTCGCCATCTCAACGCTCAACAAAAAAATACGAGCAGCGAAGAAATTCCTTTGGAGTACCACCACCTTTACACTGCTTCGGCGGAGTCGTACGTAATCGCTCAAGAAGAGTATTTACAAACCAACCGTAACCTCAACGAAGCCATGGAGCGCCTTCCACGCCGTCAGCGCGAGGCCATTTTCTTGAAGTTCTATGTCAATATGACCAACGAAGAAATTTCAAACTTCATGAAAATTAATATCCAGTCGGTGTATAACTTGGTTTTTGGTGCTTTGACAAGCATGAAGAAGCAATTATCGGCTGAGCACGTAATTGTTTAAAAACATAGTACTATTCCGACACCTTAATCTTACGCCCGCAACTGAGTTGCGGGCTTTTTTTTATCTGTTAAAATTCAAAGGTATCCCACACAAATCGACAAGCCTTTACGGTGCTTCCTCCGGGCATTACCTCAGTGAGAGTCGCCTGATTAGTTCCTCCTACTTTCTCGTAAAAACCTCGTGCAGGAAGATTGTCTTCCAACACTTTGAGATACAGCTTCGGCTGATGATAGACTTCGAGGCTCCACTCATAGACTTTCCGCATCAACTTCCTTCCAACTCCTCGTCCTTTTAACTCAGGCGCCGCGTGTAGGTTATCAATAAATGTACCGAAAGGGTCGGTTGAGCTACCATAAGCACACACAAACCCCATAGCTCTCTCTTGGTCATCCACACATAAAATAATGCGTTGGTTTTCGGCGGGTTGTTCAATTCGTTCGGTCCAGACCTTAATGCGGTCGGCCGTTACATGATTGTCGAGGTAGTCGTCCGACAACATACCTCGGTAGGTTGTTTTCCAACTCGCCGCGTGAAGGTGAGCGATTGTCTCAATATCGTTGGTAGTAGCAATACGAAAATGCGCCATAAAATGTAGAATGTTATAGTTCCAAAGATACGCTCAAGAAAGTATTTTGGGAATAGTAAAAAAGGAAAACTGCGCGAAAAGGCCCAAAGGTTTGTATTTTTGCCCCACTAATAACAGCAATCATGCCAGCACCCCTACCCGAACGTATGCGCCCGCGCACCCTTGAGGATTTCATCGGTCAACCTCGACTTTTAGGCCGCAACGGCGCACTTAAACGAGCCCTAGAAAACAACCTTATTCCGTCCATGATTTTGTGGGGGCCTCCAGGGGTCGGTAAAACAACTTTGGCGCTCCTTATTGCCGAAACCACCAAACGGGTTTTTCATTCGCTTAGTGCGATTAGTTCGGGCGTAAAAGAGCTGCGCGAAGTGTTGGCAAGGCCGTCGGGATTGTTTCCTCCTATTGTGTTTATTGACGAAATTCACCGCTACAACAAGAGTCAGCAAGACGCTTTACTAGGGGCGGTAGAAAAAGGCCAAATTACGCTCATTGGTGCTACCACCGAAAACCCGTCGTTTGAAATCAACTCTGCGTTGTTATCGCGTTGTCAGGTCTATATTTTAGAAGGGCTAGGTCAAGATGAGCTCATCAAAATGCTGCACCAAGCTGCCGAAAAAGACGAAATTTTAAAAACAAAAACCATTCAATTTGATTCCTACGACGCCTTGCTTCGCTTGTCGGGGGGAGACGGCCGTAAGTTGCTTAATTTGTTGGAGTTGGTGGTCAATGCGCATTTTCACGAAAACCCCATCGTAATTAATGACGATACCGTAACGGAGGTGGCGCAGCAAAATTTAGCCCGATACGACAAGTCAGGCGAACAGCACTACGACATCATTTCGGCATTTATTAAGTCGATGCGCGGAAGCGACCCCAACGCAGCGCTGTACTGGATGGCCCGCATGATTCACGCGGGTGAAGATCCTGTGTTTATTGCCCGACGGATGTTGATTTTGGCCTCGGAAGACATCGGCAATGCCAACCCCACAGCCATGATTATGGCCAATGCCTGCGTAGATGCCGTAAAAGCGATTGGTTTCCCCGAATCACGCATTATTTTGTCTCAAGTGGTGGTGTATTTGGCGACTTCTCCCAAAAGTAATGCCAGTTATGTGGCCATTAACGAAGCCTTAGAATTGGCCGAAAAAACGGCGCATTTGCCCGTTCCGTTGCACCTGCGAAATGCACCCACCAAGTTGATGAAAGAAATTGGCTACGGCAAAAACTACAAATACGCGCACAATTACGAGGGTAATTTTACGCCTTTGGATTTCTTACCCGACGAATTGAAGGGTACAAAATTGTACGAACCTGGTCAAAATGCCCGCGAAAACGAAATCCGAAAAAGCCTGCAAAAATGGTGGGGAGATTGGTACGGCTATTAAGCCTTAAATTTGGCAATGGCTGCGCGCGTTTGTTCCGACAACACGAGGCGCCCGCTCATGGCTGCGCGTTCGTAGAGCAATGTGCTCCAGTGCTCAGTTCCTTCCCAAAATACTTTTTTAAGCTGTCGAAGCGCTTCGGGGTTATAACTTGCCAGCTGACGGGCGAAGGTAGCCAGGGCAGCGTCCAACGCTTCTATGGATTCATACACTTCGGCATATAATCCTTTTTCTTTGGCCCAATCTGCGGAGTAAAAGGTAGGAGCATTGAGGGTCATTTGTGAAAAAGCGGCTACACCGATTTTTCGTTCGATGGCAGGCCCTACGACAAATGGGCCAATGCCAATCAACAATTCGCTCAAACGTACGGCGGCGTATTGGGTTGCCAAACAATAGTCGGTGGCAGCGGCAAGCCCTACACCTCCACCTACGGCCTTACCCTGCACGCGCCCAAGTACGATGGCTGAGCTTTGCCGACAAGCATTAATGACCTTGGCAAAACCCGAAAAGAAAGCCAATCCTTGTTCTTCGGTTTCGATGGAGGCCAATTCTTCAAAACTTGCTCCCGCACAAAAGGTACGTTCTCCTCCGCTTTTTAGCACAATTACTTTGGTATGCTCGTTTTCTCCCACTTCCGAAATGGTAGCGGCCAAACGTTGCAGAAGTGCACTGGGCATTGAGTTTTGGGCAGGATGAAAAAACGTAATGGTGGCAATTCCTTCGGCGGAATGCTCGGCGGTAACGTAGGCTTCCATGTTATTAGATTAACGTTTGCGCTTTAAAAGTTTCTCGTAGGGTGGAAACCAACATCTGATGGCTTCTTTGGGTTTTCGATGGAAGATAGGCGCATAGAGCCCAAAATACAAATCGGCTCCCTGTGGTTTTCCAATGCCAAAAATCCCCGTAAAATGGTCTGTACCAACGATAAGCGGCCCCACCCGCGCGGCTAAGCCAACCGCAACAGCGCGGTAGTTATCATATAAACTCACGGGCGCAGAAACTTCAAGCCAACGCGTTTCGTACCTTGGAGTTACGGCCAAGACCGACTGAGGTCTAATGTTCATGTAGTTTTTTCCCCTCAACCCTTGTACCCAAATAGCGTTCACGTACCAAGGGCCACTGTGATGGTAATCAAAACTGACATTGGCCGCCAGTGGAAGCCCTACCTTAAAAGCACGAGGCGCATCGTCTGGATTGACCGACAAAGAACGATTGACTGCCGCCACCGCCAAGGGGGTTGTATTGGCCATGTTAAATTCCGAATAAGAAAACTCGTCCCTTACCTTTTGGACGTCTATTTCCCTTGTATAATTCAGGTTTTTGTAATTAAGCCGCCCAATATCCGTAATCGCTGCCGAAACCCTAAACTTATATTTGTTCTTGTTTGGGTCGGGTTCTTTTCCTCGTTTGGGGACTTTTCGTGTATATTCATTAAACTCAGGGCGATATTCATACACTACCCCCAAATCTGCGCCCCAGCTGCCACCCGCCGAAGCCTTTCCAAAGAGGAATTTAGGACTAAGGCCAATGTTATCAAAAGCTGCTCCCGTGGTGTAGCCATAAGTTGCGTCAAGGTTTTGAACGACAATAAACTCTCTTTCACGATTTAAGCTCTCTACCACAATTCGATGGTCGGTATTTCGTAGATCGGCATGAACGTTATAGACTCCTACCAACCGTTTTACGGTTGCACCCACTTTCAAAAAATGTTCATCATAATCAGCCACTACCGCCCCCAGCGTCATCCCCATTTCGAGAAACCCATTGGTATTTAATTGCGCCTGTTGGTTACGAAAATCTTTGCTTTGAAGGTCTTTGTTATCTGTCCCAAATCGAATCACCCGCGCGGTTTCTTCCGTGACATCTGTTAGACTCATGGCATATCTCCCACGGCTAGTGAGGCCAATCGCAAACCGATTATTGTTAAAAGAATAAAGCAGTGAAGGCCCGCGCAAATCACCTCCCGCGTGCATGTGTTTACGCTCGCCGTTGAGGCGTTCTTGGTAATATTCTTCTTTCCAAACAATCGCTCCTCGTTCACTTCGGTACTTTTTAGGAACGGTATTGGTCATGATTCCGAAAATGGAATACGGAGCTACCCAACGGATGTAATTGTTGGCAAGGAAAATATCATTCCCTACTAAATTGATGTATAACTTATGTCGTGAATCGGCGGCGTGCGCTGGATTGAGAAAAAGGGCGTTGGTTCCTGCATAATTGCTCGACGAAACTCCAAGCCAATGTTGTGCTCGACCTTGAACACAAGCAAGCAATCCAACAACAATCATCCAAAAGCGATTCGACATTTTAACAGTAGTAAAGTAGGTGTTGTAAAAGTAAGGGCTCTAAAGTAACAATGTACTTATTTAAAGTAAAAACTTAACGGCAAAATACTATACAAAGTACGGCATAATCCAATAATTTCCGAAACTTGTCCATTAATACTAACCAAAAGAACAAATTACCACAGAAAATTTGGTAAAATCTCTACTTTATCCATATCTTGTTCGGCAAAACAAATAACTCACCAACGATTTTTCACCATTATGCAATTTTCATTCAAAAACTATGATACCGAAAAGTTCTATGATGAGATGTTTACCCCCGATGGCAAAGTACGCCCTGGGTACGAAGCATTTAAGCAACGTGTAGAGCAACTCAACAATACAGAACTCGCTAACCGTCAGCACACTGCGGAGCGCGCACTGATGTCGATGGGAATTACTTTTAACGTGTATTCGGAAGGTGAAGGAACTGAGCGAATTATGCCTTTGGACATTATTCCAAGGGTGGTAACGGGCGACGAGTGGAACCGCATGGAGAAGGGACTTATCCAACGCATTACGGCGCTCAATCTTTTCATTGACGATATTTACAACGATCAAAAGATTTTAAAAGATGGCGTTGTTCCCCGCGATTTAATCGAGACGTCTAAGTGCTATCTGGAAGCCTGCAAAGGCTTAAAACCACCCAAAGGCATTTGGTGCCACATCACAGGAACCGACCTTATCCGTGGCGATGATGGTCAGTTTATGGTACTCGAAGACAACCTTCGCTGCCCGTCGGGGGTTTCGTACATGCTCGAAAACCGCGAACTTTCTAAGCAGATTTTCCCCGAAGTGCTCGCTCGCACGGGGGTTCGTCCTGTGTCCGACTACCCTGCGCGGTTGTTTGAGATGTTGAAATTTATTGCCGACCGTCCCGATCCGAACATTGTGGTCCTTACGCCTGGAATTTATAACTCTGCGTATTTTGAGCACTCGTATTTGGCTCAACAAATGGGGGTTGAGCTCGTTGACGCCCGCGATTTAGTGGTTTCGGGTGGTTACGTTAAAATGCGCACGACGCGTGGTTTTGAAATCGTGGATGTCATTTACCGCCGCCTCGACGACACCTTCCTCGACCCGCAAGTGTTTAACCCGCACTCGTTGCTAGGCATTCCTGGCATTTTTGATGTCTATAAAAAAGGGAGAGTTGCCTTGGCCAATGCCCCTGGAACGGGCGTGGCCGACGACAAGGTAATTTATGCCTACGTGCCACGCATCATTAAGTATTACCTCGACCAAGAGGCAATCATTCCTAACGTGCGCACTTACATCTGTCGCGAAGACGATGACCTGAAATATGTGCTCGAAAACGTAGAAAATCTTGTTATTAAAGAAGCCAACGAAGCGGGTGGCTACGGGATGTTGATTGGGCCTAAAGCTACGAAAGAAGAACACGAGATTTTCCGCCAAAAAATCAAAGAAAATCCGCGTAATTACATTGCTCAGCCCGTGATTTCGCTTTCTCGCGTGCCTTGTTTCTTGGACGACCACGCCGAAGGCCGCCACGTTGACTTACGCCCTTATATTTTGTACGGCGATGGCATCAACGTTATCCCAGGTGGACTAACACGCGTTGCTTTGCGTAAAGGCTCCCTCGTCGTCAACTCTTCGCAAGGAGGAGGTGGCAAAGACACGTGGGTCACTTATTAGAATGTCGAATTTAGAGTGCAGAATGTCGAATACTAAAAACTCGACACTCTGCATTCTACACTCGACACTTTTATTTTTCTCCTATTTCGTATTTATCGGTGTACTTGCGGTATTGGCGTTTGTGGCGGTCGTCGAGGTCGATTTTGCGGCCACGAATGAACGCATGGTCAATGCCGTTGGAGCGCATATCCAAAATATCTCCTTTGCACACCACCAACGTGGCCAATTTTCCTTTTTCAATCGTGCCTACGACGTTGTCAATTCCCAACAATTTGGCAGGAGTTGATGTAATCATTTTTAAGGCTTCTTCCGACGAAATTCCGCCAAATCCTGCCGCCGTACCCGCCGTAAACGGAAGGTTACGCGTCCGCCAATAAGCTTCGCCATAACTCAAAGCTACTGTTACACCCGCTTTTTGAAGCAACGATGGCAAACGGTACGGCTGGTACACAGGCTCATCTTGGCGCGTAGGCAAACGGTGCGTTTCACCCAAAACAACGGCTACGTTATTTTCTTTCAAAAACTCCGCCACGCGCAAGGCATCTTCGGCTCCAATGATGATGATTTTCTTCACGCCATGTTGCTTAGCAAACTTCACTGACTCTACAATGTCTTTGCTATTATCGGCACGGATGTAGAGGTTTTGGCGCCCGTCAAAAAGACCACGCAACGACTCCAATTTAAGGTTGGTAATGGGTGGGTTTTTGATTTCGCTGTAAGCACGTGCATCCGAAAATAGCTGCGCCAACGAGTTAATCACTTCTTGGCGACGCGTATTGCGTTGAAGATTTACCGAAAAATCATCGAAATTAAACTCACGGGCAAAGAACGCAGGCCACGTTAGCCAAAGTCCATCGTCTTTTTTGAGCACGGCATCTTCCCAGTTCCAGCCGTCTAATTCCATCACCGACGAAGAACCTGAAAGCGTACCACCTTGGGGCGTCGCTTGGGTTAGTAGCAATCCATTGTTACGCAACGTAGGAATCACTTCTGAGTCGGTATTGTACGCAATCAATGCCCGCACATTCGGGGTAATGCTTCCCACTTCTTGGTTATCGACGGTAGCACGTACTGACGAAATTTCGACCAAACCTGTGGTGGCTCCCATCGCAATGAGACCTGGGTACAGGTGTTTGCCCGTCACGTCCACCACTTCGGTTTTTGATTTGTCAAACGTAGTACTTGCATCGCCAACGGCGGTCAATACCCCTTTGTCAAACACCACCACACCCTTTTCAATCACCGTCCCATTGCCCACGTGAACCGTGCCGCCCACTAGTGCCATCGGTTTGGCTTGGGGCTTGGCAGGAGCTGGATTCTGAGCGTTTGATGAAAGTGAAATAAGGCTAAAAAGTACAGGAGCAGAAGCCCCCAAAACCACCTCAGCCAAGCGCCTGAAGGTCGTTGTTTTTATTTTATTTATGGAAACAATCATGGAAATATCTTTTTAATTCATTCGTAAAAACCAACACAATGTAGCGGCTGGAAGCCTTTTAATAGTCGTCACTTGCCCAGAGGCAAGCGCCATCGACCATCGGCTATTTCCCTTCTTCTTCTCCTTCTGCCATAATGCCTTCAACGTCTTCGCAATGCCACATGCGCTGACGACGGAACGGTGGACGAACGGCCGTAGCACCGCCTGTTTTGGCAGAAATCATCTTCTGAATCAAACGCGCACGCTCTTGTTCTACTTCCCCACGGCGCTTGTCGTCGCCATCAGTCGAATAACAAATCGCACCTTCTACAATTGTGTAGTCGGGACGAGCGTAAATCGAAAGCGGGTGATTGTTCCACAACACCAAATCAGCGTCTTTTCCTACTTTGATACTTCCTGTGCGCTTGTCGAGGCGTAAGATTTTAGCGGGGTTAATTGTCACCATTTTGAGGGCTTCCGTTTCGGCAATGCCACCGTATTCAACGGCTTTGGCCGCTTCTTGGTTGAGGCGGCGCGCCATTTCGGCGTCGTCAGAGTTGATACTGGTCAATACGCCTACTTTCGCCAAAATCGCGGCATTGTACGGAATCGCGTCTTTTACCTCCATTTTGTACGCCCACCAGTCGGCAAACGACGAACCAGCGACACCGTGTTTTTTCATTTTGTCGGCCACTTTGTATCCTTCCAAAATGTGTGTAAATGTGTTGATTTTGAATCCTAACGAATCGGCTACTTTAATCAACATGTTGATTTCTGACTGTACGTACGAGTGGCACGTAATGAAGCGCTTGCCGTTCAAGATTTCGGCCAATGTTTCCAATTCAATATCACGACGTGGGGCTGGAACGCCAATTTTGTTTTTCATCGAATTGTACGCATCCCATGAGCGGTCATACTCACGCGCACGAATAAAATGGTCGTAAAAGACTTGTTCTACCCCCATACGGGTTTGAGGATAACGAATGGTCGCATTGGGGCTATTGGATTGTTTTACGTTTTCACCCAACGCAAACTTGATGTATTGCGCTTCAGGAACAAGCATTTCGTTGACGTTGCTTCCCCATTTGAGTTTGACAACGGCCGACTGCCCACCGATGGAATTGGCCGAACCGTGCAACAACTGTGACATCGTTACGCCTCCCGCCAACTGACGGTAAATGTTAATATCATCAGGGTTAACGACATCGCTCATGCGCACTTCTGCCGAACTTGATTGTCCACCTTCGTTGACCGACGCGAGGGCAATGTGCGAGTGTTCGTCGATGATACCTGGTGTAAGGTGCTTGCCTGTTCCGTCAATCACGCGGGCTGTAGCTGCCGAAAGGTTTTTACCCACTTTGGTAATTTTTCCATTTTCGACCAACACGTCGGTATTTGTCAACACGCCTGCCTCTTCACTGGTCCAAACCGTCGCGTTTTTCACCAAAATTGTTTCAGACTTTGGTTTTTCGGTGTTTCCAAACCCAACAAATGGGTAAAGCGGTTTGCCGACATTCGGTACTGGGCGTTGGGTAGAATCGCGGCGTGTTTCAGGCGCTTTGAAAGCTTCTTGGAACGTAGCGGCCCATTTAATAGCTTCTCCTTTGGCATTTTCACCACTTCCTTTCAACGTGGTTCCTTCCAAATAACCCGTCAAACGAGTGGTTGCATTCGGCGTACGGCGGTCGGGCTGGAAGTTAATAGAAATGACGTCGTTGAGGAACGTCACTTTGGGCGTAATCTTTACTGTATCGCGCAACACTACTTGGTAGTCGGGCTTATCGGGCTTGCCAGTAATGACGAGCTTGCCTTTTTCGTCGTTCAGGTTCAGTTGATATGTACCACGAATATCCGTTTGGCTCAGTGAATTAATAACGTATTTTTTGCCGCGAATCCAGTTTTCGTACAGAATATTATCCGCGCTAAAAATACTGCCCGACGTAATGATAAAGTTCGCCCACGTACCTGTTTTGAGGCTTCCGATTTTGTCGCTGCATTGGAGCAATTGGGCAGGAATCGTTGTGAGAGCTTCGAGGGCTTTGGTTTCGCTCAAGCCGTGTTCGATGGCTTTGCGGAGGTTTGGCCAAAATTCGGTTTTGGTTTTTAACAATGCCGACGTCAGCACAAAGTTCACACCTGCTTTTTCGAGGGTAGCGGCGTTGGCAGGAGCCATTTCCCAGTGCTTCATTTCGGCAAGGCTTACGTTGTCGGCATCCCATGCGTCTTCTACATCAAAAGCCGATGGGTAGTTAATCGGAACAATAATGGAGCCACCTGCGGCTTTGATTTCATCAACGCGCTGGTATTCATCGCCTGAGCCTCTAAAGATGTATTGCGTTTTAAATTCATCGCCGAGTTTATCCGCCCGCAACAGACTCCATTTGTCCGTCGCTTCAAATATCGTTGGCAATGATGTATGTTTGTTAAATGCCTCCAATGAGAGGTTAAACTCAACGTTTTTGCCGCTGTTTTTGTACCACTCCGCATCGTAATAAGTCTGGCGGAGAAGGGCCATCGAGCCCATGGGCGAGTTGGGATACTGCTGGGTAGAAGTCCCTTTACTAAACGACAAGTGAAAAGATGCAGGATGGCGAAGTACCGTAGAGTTCTCACTTTCTGAGGACAAACTCACCAACGCCCCCGTTCCGCGAACAATCCCGTCGTGGTGGTGGGTCAGTACCGCGCCAAAACCCAACTTACGAAGTTCGTCGGCTTTGGTGGTATTAAGGGTAAAAATCTTACCCGCTTCGGCATCGGCGTTGACGGCTTGGTTCCAGCCATACGCCCCTTTTTTATTGGACTCAATTTGCGGAGAAAATCCACGACCACCGCGCTGTCCACGCGCGATTTCGGGCATTCCGTAATCCGACTCCATGTCGATAAGCGCAGGATAAATCCGACGGCCTTTTAGGTCAGTAACCACCGTCCCCGAAGGAATTTGAACGTCTTTGGCAGCTGCCACGACAATCCCATTTTTAATGAGCAAGGTCGCATTTTCTACAACCGTGCGGGCATCGACATAAATGGTCGCGTTGGTAAAAGCGTACATTTCTGGCCGCTCGTCATAGACCCCGTTGCGGGGGAAAGTGGGCGTTTGCGCCCTTACGGCCGAAGTTACCGCTAGTGTGATGAGAAGTGTAATGATTTTTTTCATGCAAAAAAAACGGAGTAAATGTGAGTATTCTAACCCAAATCTACTCCGTTCGTTGCGAAAGCCCAAACCCCACTTGGGCTTATTTACTCGTCCTCAGGCGATTTTGCGACCAAGAGGGGTTTTTACGAGTTTTATTTTGTAATTATCTTGACCAATGTACCCTGCTGCACTTGGTCATTGGCTTGTAGTTGGTTCAAAATTCCCAAGTCTTCCAACTTATTATCGGGCATTCCAAAGCTTTTCATTACGTCTTTGAATGAAGCCGTGCGCGCTACCGTTTTGATACGAATGCGGTCAGGTTTACGGTTAAGTTTATCGGGGTCGTTGAGGTTACGGAAATTCTCCCCAACATTACGGAACGTAGGAAAATTAGTCGCAAACGTAGGTGCATAACTCATGCCGTGCATCGCCAAAATCATGCCGTTATACTCGTACAAGTAAGTTGCCACCTGCACAACCGTGTTCGGGTCTTGGGCTTGTTGCGGCGCCGTTTGTCCTCCTTGCTGCTGCTGTTGTTGCTGCTGGATTTGTGAAACCATCACCACTGTAGGAATTCCATTGATGGTTGTTTTTTTGTTTTCCAACACCTTGAAATTATAGTTTTTGACCACGTTTTGGGCCGCCTCGTCCAAGGTCTTACCTTCAGCAACGGTCAGCATCATCATCGACTTGCCATCTTTGGCCGCCATTTGGAACTGCACAGGTGAGTTTTCGTATTGCCAATCACGCGGAACGGGGAATTGGAATTTTAATTCTGGATGATAAAAATTCCAATTTTCTACAAAGCCCTGTTTTGGATCGTCTCCAAAAACAATTCCGTCAATCATACGCAAGTAGCGCTCTCTTTCCACCAAATACTGCCCTGGGTTTGATTTCTGATATTCTTCGGCCATTTGGCGCACATTCGTAAAGCGATCACCTGGATCGGGGTGCGTTGACATAAAGGTAGGAATCGCTTGGCCGCTTTTATCAGAAATACGCTTGATGGTTCCGAAAAACTGCGCCATTTCGCGGGCATCGTAGCCTACTTTGCTCGAATAACCCACCCCAATTTTGTCAGACTCGGACTCGTGCGCACGGCTGTAGCTCAACAACACCATTTGTAACCCTTGCATGGCTTGGTCGCCCATCTGACGTACTTTATCTGACAACACCATTCCTGCCATTAAGCCGACGGTACCAAGTACCTGCGATGTTTGTTGACGAGCTGAGTGACGAGCCGTAATGTGACCAATCTCGTGCCCCAAGACACCCATAAATTCGGCTTCATTATTGAAATGCGCCATGATACCTCTGGTAAAATAGACATACCCGCCTGGAACAGCAAAGGCATTTACCACTGGCGAGTCAACGATGTGAAACTGGTAAGGCAAATCAGGGCGGTGCGAAATAGCTGCCATCGACTTCCCTTTTTCATTGATGAAGTTTTGTAGCTTCGCATCTTCATACAGACCCATTGTAGCCACTATCGAAGGGTGCGACTGTGCCCCAAGCGCAATTTCTTGGTCTTGGGACATAAAGATGATTTCTTTTTTACCTGTAACGGGGTTTCGGGAACAACTTTGTAAGCCCAAAGCCACCGCAGTTGCAAAGTATAACCACAAATGCGAGGTCTTTCTCATAGATAACAGGAATAAGTTAAAATATACAAACTATATAATTGACACAAATTTCCAAAAAAGTAACCATTAAGTCACTATAAAATCCGCATCCAAATGGAATTCAAACCTACCAAAGACTTACCAAAAAAATACCAATCGACATTTTTATCCTTTTTAGGGTTATTATTGGGAGTTGTGGGGATTCCGCATTCTATTTTTGGGCAAAAAATTCCCCAATATACAGGCTACGCATTGGTATGGTCTGACGAGTTTTCCAACGACGGTGCGCCCAACCCACAAAACTGGGCTTTTGAAAAAGGATTTGTGCGCAACCACGAGTTGCAATGGTATCAGCCCGACAATGCGTACGTCAAAAAAGGAAAGCTTATCATTGAAGGCCGACGCGAACAAAAACCCAACCCAACGTACAGCACTCAAAGCCAAGATTGGCGCAAACAGCGTGCCAACATCGACTATACTGCCGCTAGTTTAAAAACCCAAGGGTTGCACAGTTGGCAATATGGCCGCTTCGAAATGCGGGCAAAGATAGATACGCAAGCGGGAATTTGGCCTGCGTTTTGGACGCTAGGCGTGGAAGGCGAATGGCCACGCAACGGCGAAATCGACATCATGGAGTTTTACCGAGGCATGTTACTAGCCAACGTCGCGTGGGGAAGTGAAACCCGTTTCAAAGCGATTTGGCGCGACCTAAAGAAACCGATTGAAACCTTCCAAGACCCACGTTGGCGTAAGAAATTTCACGTATGGCGCATGGATTGGGACGAAAAAGCCATTCGGCTTTACGTGGATGGCGAATTGCTGAATTTTGTGGAGCTTCAATATACGATTAACCAAGACGGCACGCAGAAAAACCCCTTTATGCAGCCTCACTATTTGTTGCTTAACCTCGCCATTGGCGGCGATAATGGGGGCGACCCTTCGTCAAGTAAATTTCCATCTAAATACATCATCGACTACGTACGCGTGTATCAGAAATAAACGTTGCTATGAAATCACTCTTCTTGCCCGTGTTTTTCCTCCTTTCGTGGAAAGCATTTGCCCAAAATCCCGAAAAAATCGTCCAGCAGCAATTGGACGCTTACAACCGCCAAGACCTCAAAGCGTTTGTGGAAACCTACAGCGATACCGTTGAGATTTACAGTTTTCCAAACGCTAAACCGCGCGTTTTGACCAAAAAAGACCTAGAAAATGATTACGGGAGTCTTTTCAAAAAGTTCCCCCAAAACTTCGCTGCCTTGCATGGGCGAATCATTCAGGGCAACTACGTCATTGACAAAGAATACATTACGGGACGGGGGCAAGAGTTTTCGGCCACGGCCATTTATTTGGTGGAGAAGGGCTTGATACGCAAAGTTTGGTTTTTACGGTAAGAAACATTGCCCCCAAACGGTGATTTGGGGGCAGCATGGTTTTGCGTCTCTGACGCACCTTATAATTCCGTACGAATCAGCGAAACTTCAGCTACTTGTAAGCCCCGTTCGGCCTCTTTGCAGTTCCACTGAAACACCACTTCGCCGTTTTTAATGGCCTGGGCAGGTACTTCAAACTCGTATTCGGGTTGTTCGCCCAGCTTGATATAATCGTGGATGAGGCTACCGTCGGAAGTCATCATGCGTACATTCGACTTAAACCTACCGCTGTACACCACTTTTACTTTGTACTTCACTCCCTTTTCCAATTGGTCGTACTTGATTTTCAGAACATTATCGTACAACACTTCGATTTGGCTCGTCCATGCCCTCGGCACGGCTGGTACAGGGGTGCTCATTCTTGGGAAGCTATCAAAGTACTCTTTGGGTAAGTTCATGCCATAACCTATCCGCGACGATTGGAGGCTTTCGGGGTCGTTGTTCCAGTTGTATTTGGTAGGCACTACCCGCGCACGGCTCGTTGGGTTCATAAAATGGTCGTAGATACCACCTTTGCCTGGGTAGGTGCGACTGAGCAAACGCGCCAATGCCTGTTGCCCCTGCGTGTTGTCCATTTTTTCCACTTTTTTCAGCTCGCGCAGTAGCCACGGTGCATCGTTGAGCGGATAATCGAGGTTATCAATAAAATTGCCCCGACCTGGCATAGCGCCGTGTTTGGTCACCGTCAGCTGCGCCCCAATGCTCCGATGCAACGAATCGGCCAAAGCCAAGCACCGTTCTCGTAACAAAACACCAACGGGCTCATTCCACGCTTTGCTCAACACGTTTATGGCTTTTTGGGCTTTGGCTTGGACATTGCCTTCTCCCGACTTCAGAATTTCGTAGGCTTGGTGCTCCAGCTGGGTTTCGTAAATGCTTCTTTCCCGAACGTAGGCATCAAAATACGCCCGAATCAATCCCATCTGAAAACGGGGATTGGACAGAAGCGTTTTTGAGGCCGACTGCTCCATTTTTTGCCACCTCAGTAGCGTTCGTTCGATTTGATTGGCGGCCAATACAGGCCCTTTGATGTTGGTTTCTAATTCTGATATGCCCAACGCCCCGTCCATGGCTAAGTCTGCCCCAAAAAACAAACGGCTATAGTCTTTTAAGGTCTCTCTGACGTCCGTTTTGGGGTCCCAATCTTGGTCGCTCCAGATAAATTTGTTCACATCGTCGTTGGTTCCTTCGGAATAACTGATGCTTCCAATGCAGTACGGAGCGACGATGTTGTGGAAAAACTTCTGGTCTTTGGGGCGAGGATTCACCGCTTCACGGCCAAGCGTAACCGCCCAAGCAGGATCCCAGTCAGGTTCGGGGTATTGCGCGGCGATGGAGTGCGTAATGTCTGGATAGTTCCGAATCGGAATCGACGGCTTGACAATTTTACGAATTTGGTCAATCGGCACTTTTACCCAAGGCCCATAGACAATGCCACCCAACCAAGGATAGCCTTTGTTGACATGCCGAAAAAAAGCCTCAAACCACGCTTTGGTGGGTTTAAACGACTGGGGCGAAATCCAAATTTTTGCTTTGGGATGGTATTTGTTCAACAGCAACGCCATTTTATCCATCCACTCAAAAAGCTCGTCGGGTTCGAGTTCGCCTGGGTCGCCGCCTGGCACAAAAACAGCGTCTATTTTTGAAACAGCTTTAAAGACTATTTCACGGGCGGCCAACTCATTTTTTACTTTTTCAGGCGTGGTAAAATCTTTCCCAATGTTGGGATACCACATCCAAACGTCCAGCCCGTAGCGTTGGCAAATCCGCGCTTGTTCTTTGACCATGTCCAACGTCGCCAATTTCATGTGGCGGCTGGTTGGCTCGTCGTCGGTGCCTGGTGGGAGGATTTCGATGCTATTAGCCCCAAAAAGTGCCAATTCGCGAATGTACTGGTCATACTGCGCCACGGTGAAGGCATCGTACGAGTTGGTTTTGGGACGATAGCCCAATTGATGTCCTCGAACGAGGTATTTGGGACTGGTAGAAAGTCGCAACTCGGCAGGAAAACGAATGTGTCCTTGGGTGATTTCGGCCTTGCGGAGCAAACGCCCCACGCCGTACAAGACGCCTCGTACGTCTTTTCCCGCAATCACAATTGCTTTTTTATCCGCCAAGGCCACCATCCGAAAGCCTTCTTGGGTAGGTTCCGCCAATCGAAGCAGGTCGGTTCGTAGCGTCGAGGGTAATTCCGTGAGGTTTTTATCCAGTACCAAATAAATGCTGGCATTGGTCGTTTCTGACAAATTGGGAGAAACACTGGGTGTAATTCCCGAACGCTTTGCGATTTCTTCCTGCAAAACGTTGACAATTTCTTTGAAATCAGCCGCATCAGCAGAACGATGATGAATACTGGCTTGGGTCAGGTCTATCCACGATTGGGCATGGCCGACGTGAAAAACAACAATAAAGAGGAGTGCGGTTAAAATAGATTTCATTGGTGCGTTATTTCAGAATCAGATTTTCCAAGTACAAAAAGAATCTTCCCGAAAGTATGAACTTTCGGGAAGGCTTTAAGTAGAGAAACTCTAATTTTTCAAAGTCAAATAGTGCCAAAAACTACCTAATTCCAAGGTTTGCTTGTTCCTTGAATGAGCCACATTTTGGCGTATGGGTGGTCTTTGCTTTGTCCTGATGGGATATAGTTGGTGCTTCCTAAGCGCTCAACGGCGGAGTTGTAATTTGTCAAATAAGACGGGTCTTGGTTGGGAGACGGATACATGTATCGAATCGGCAAAGCTTTGCCAAACTGCGCTACATCGCCCGCCTTCAACGCAGGAAAGCCCGTTCGTCTCCAGTCAAACCACGACTCAATACCAAACCAAGAGGAAAGCCATTTTTGCTCCATAATTCGCTCCAGCTTGTTGGAAGCCGACGCATAACTAACCAACGGCTGTGCGTAGTATTTTTCATAGTCATAACTCGCCGTAAATACCCCTGCTTTGTCCATGGAAGCCCGAATGGCTTTTTTATAGTGGCCTTCGGCATCGGTCGCCCCAAAACTTCCCGCCAAAGCTGCTTCGGCCAGAATAAACTCCACCTCGCTGTACGTTATGATGTTCATTGGAACATACGTATCCGTGTTTTTACGGTAGCGTTCGTGCAAGAAAGAAATGTAGGGATTGCGTTCGTTGTTGTAAGCCGTCGCGTCATTGCCTTTGTTGTAAGCGACAGCTTGCGTAATGGCCAACCCCACTGGCAAACCTACATACAAGGACGTATCCACATTGGTAGCCGTTGTGGGCACATACACCACCGAATAGCTTTCACCGTAGCTATTTTTGACCGTTACGGTTGTTTCTTTGGTGACTTTGGTATCCCATTTTCGCTGCACAGGTTGTATCCAACGTTGAAGACGCGGATCATTTAGGGCGATTAACTTATTAACAAATGGCTGTCCAGGCTTTAGCAAAAAGTTGGGATTGGGCGAATTGAGCGGCCCACCTGGGGCTGAATTATCGGCACTTGCACCGACAAACGCCATCGAGGCATCATCGCTATTGCTCGTAAAAGCATCGGCAGACGCTTCCGTAAATTCTGTTTGAATATTTACGCCCAAGGCACTCATTTCCGAACGTTTGTCGGACAAGCGCAAGGCGTAACGCAAACGGAGCGAATTGGCCAATTTCCGCCATTTTTTTCCGTCTCCTTTGTACAAAATATCGGACGTCGGGTTGACGGCATCTTTGCTTTCGAGGCTGTTGAGTAAGGTCACGGCTTGTTTCAAATCGGTCATAATGCCTTTATACACGACGGCCTGCTCATCGTATTTTGGAAAAAATAGACCAGAAGATGCCTTGAGCGACTCCGTGTAAGGTATATCGCCGTACAAATCGGTTAATAAGCCAAACACAGCCGACCGCATCGTAAGGGCAATGGCCTGAAAAAAGCGGTTATTTTCTTTGATGCCTTTGTCGTAAATCAACTGATTATTACGCAAAATCTCATAATAACCGTTCCACGACTCTTGCGTCCAAGCGTATTGGTTGATTACCGCCGCTCCTTCGTTGGTTCCTGCCTGCATGTATTGCATCGCTGCCCCAATTTTAGACCCGTCTCTGCCTAAGCTAAAGAAAGTTTTGCCCGTATTAGACAGCACATAGGTCATAATGTAGTTGGAAGAAACATCTTCTGGACTGTTGGGATTTTTGTCGATTTCGGTCAAATCTTGGCACGAAAACAGCAAACCACCTACGGTTAAAGCGGCAATCCCTTTTTTTATGTTTGTGAATTTCATCGCTACCCAATTTTAAAAGTCAACATTCAATTTGAAACCTACTGAGCCAGTGATTGGCATCACGTTGTAATATTCAACCCCCTGCGACCAGCTGGTACCCGTAGGACGGAAGGCGCGCTCAGGATCCAAGCCCTTGATTCCGTGACGGGTCCACATGTACAGGTTGTTCCCAACAATCGACAAAGAGGCATTTTGAACTTTGAAACGGCTCACAAAGCTTTTTGGCAAAAAGTACGTAACCGAAATTTCTCTCAGCTTGACGTACGTGGCACTGTACAAATTGCGGTCAGGGAAAGGACGATTGGCGTAGCGGTACGCACTGAATGGATCAATCCATTTACTGCCCGCTCCGCCCAAATTTTCCACATAAACGGTATTTCCTGCGGCATCTTTGGTAGCAAGAACCCCAGGATTCAGGCTGGCATCTTGCAGGCGTTTTGCAGCTTCGGTGCTTCCTTCAGGCCACGCAAAACCTCCATAAGCGGCGTTTCTTCCTCCAACCCAATTGCCGAGATACATGTCTGGATTGGCTTTGATTTGTTCGGCAAGGCTACGCGATGGGTCATACGACACGCCTGACAAGGTTTCGTCAAGCATTCCGTTGTTTCCAAGAAACATCATGGTATTGGAATAAAACTGTCCTCCTTGGCGCCAGTCGATATTGGCAAAAATGCTCAAGTTTTTGTAGCGAATCGTCGGCTGAATCCCCATGAGGAAATTATGGTTAAAGTTGCCGATTTTCATCAAGTTGTTGGGGTCGTTATCGGTTTGGTAAAGCCCGCCGCTGGTCACAATCGGATAATTATAATAAGGCGACGCTTTATCTTTTACCCTCAACATTGGCGCCATATAAATATCGCCCACTTGCCCTCCTTCGTAGGTACGAACCTCCGCGCCGCTGTACGATGTAAACGAGAAATACTTGATTCCTTCGGCCAGTTTACGAATGTAGGTGCGGTTGCGAGTCAAGGTAAAATTCATGTCCCACGTAAAGTCTTTGGTTTTGATTGGGGTTGTGACTATCCCAATCTCAAAGCCCTGACTTTCCACCAATCCCGCATTGATTTGCTTGTTGCTCGCTCCTGATTCAATGGGGGTTACGATAGAAAGCACTTGGTTTCTGTTGCCGCGTTTGTAGTAAGTGGCTTCTAATCCAAGTCGGTTTTTGAAGAATTTAAAATCCACCCCAATCTCGTGCGAAGTCGAAATTTCGGGTTTCAAATCAGGGTTTCTGAGTACGCCCGCCATGTACATACGCTTGGCCGCTCCCCAGTCGAGCGCAGTACTGTACGTTTGTGAACGGCTGTATGGGTCAACGTCGTTACCGACTTGGGCAAAGCCCGCGCGTACTTTGGCAAAATCAACCCAAGATGGCATTTTGACTACTTCTGACAACAAGACACTCAACGACGCCGACGGATAGAAGTACGAATTGTTTCCTTTTTTGAGCGTACTCGTCCAGTCGTTTCGGGCGGTCAAATCCAAATAAACAAAATCCTTGAACCCAAGCGATGCCGACGCATACACGCCATAAAGCAGTTTTCGTGAAAAAGAACTCAGCGGATTGAACGTTCCAGGCGCACCGTTGGCAATGGTGTATAACCCTGGAATTACGAGTTCGGTTGTGGCATTGTACAACGACTGGTAGTATTGTTCCAAACGGTTGGCCCCCACCATCGCGTTGAGGCTCCAGCTGTTTTGAAAGCTCTTTTTATAATTGAGCATCAAATCCAAGTTCTGTTCTTTGCGGTAATCGTTGGAAATGGTATAACCACCTTTCAACGCTTCAAAATTGCTATACGCTTTTTTGGACTCAAAAATCTCGCTGTATGAATCCCGCGCGTATTTGCCCGTTAGGGTCAATTCATTGGTAAAATCATAATCCATTTGAATTTTAGCCACCGTACGGTCGCGGCTAAAACCCGTCAGGTTTTCATAGACCAAAAAGAAAGGGTTGTTTTGTTTGTCTTTGTATTTAAGTTGGGCAATTCCCTCTTGGCCTGGCAACCAATAGTTGCGCAAATCGTTGATATTCACCTGCGAACCCATTTCGTAAACACTTCTAACGGGGTCGTTGCGGCTGGCGTCAATCAATGGTCGGTTGTCTGAGCCCGACTGGGTTACATTCAAGCTTACCGACGTACGAAACTTATCTGTAATGTTATACGCAGAATTGAGGGCAATCGTCAAACGCGATAAATCGGTGTTTGGAATAATGCCCGAGTTGCTCATATTTCCTACCGATAGACGGAAATTTCCTTTTTCATAATTGCCATTCACCGACACGTTGTTGGTGTTGGTTACGCCCGTTTGAAAGAAATCGTTGAAGCGGTTTGGGTACGAAATCAAGGGAGCTTTTTGGCCGTTGCTGTTCCACAAAACCCAGTTTTCACCCGCATCCAAGGCAGCGCCCCAGCTTTCGTTTTCGGCTTCTTCCAGCACGTGCGCACCCGTTTTTCCTGAACCAAATTTGTTTTGAACGTGCACATATTCCAACGGCTTGTCCATCACTACGGAAGTGTTCAACGACACCCCAATGCCTTTTTTACCTCCTGTCCCCGATTTGGTCGTAATCAAAACCACGCCACTTCCTGCCCGAGAACCGTACAACGCCGCCGCACTAGGCCCTTTTAGGATCGAAATATTGGCAATATCGTTGGGGTTAATGTCCGAAATTGGATTTCCCATGTCGGCCCCCGCAAAGGAGTTGGTCATGCGGTTGGCAACGGGCACACCGTCAATCACAAACAAGGGTTGATTGTCGCTGTTCAGCGAGTTAGCGCCGCGAATCACCATACTCACCGACGAACCAACGGCACCACCCATTTGTGAAATCTGCACCCCCGCCACTTTTCCCGCCAAGGTGTTGAGCACGTTGTTTTGGGGCGTTTGGGTAAGGGCGGTGCTTTCTACATTCCCCACCGAATAGCCCAACGAGCGCTTTTCACGTTTAATACCCAAGGCCGTTACAACTGCCTCGTTCAACACGATAGCGCTTTCTTCTAACTCTACTTGAAGATTGGTTTTATCTCCCAACGCCACTTCTTTGGTTTGGTACCCGATAAACGAAAATACCAACACCGAGGTAGAAGCGGGGGCATCAATGCTAAACGAGCCATCACTTCCCGAAATTGTTCCCGTTTGGGTGCCTTTTATCACGACGTTGACGCCAGGCAAAGGTGCTCCATCCGACTTAGCCACCACCTTCCCCGCAATCACCTTCACCAATTTTCGGGCAGGTGCTAATGCCTGTACTTCCGAAACTTGAGGCGTGGAGGTGGTTGCGGGGGGCGTTACTCGCAAGGGTTCTTGTACAAACCCCGCCCATTTGGTCATGGGCGTCAGTAAGTACAGGTTTTTGTCGAGTTTTTCATAGCGTAGATTTAGTGTGGATGATATAAAATCTAGTTCTTTTTCAAGCGACCCAAACTGTTGCACACCATACTCAATGGTTTTGTTTTCAACGGTTCGTCGGTCATAAGAAAAGGAAACTTTGTATCTCGACTGAAGATCTTTCAAAGCGCTTTTGAGCGATTTGGTCGTTGTTGACTTTTGGTACTGACCCTGAACTGCAGCTACTTCGCGCGAGGCCAGTAATTGTCCCGATGCCTGAAAGGCAAAGCAGCAAAACAGTAGCCCCAGCGCCTGTTGCCGTGATTTCCGACGGTAGAAACTTTTCATATAGACAATGGTTTGATATTCTAAAAACCTAACAATCAATTGTTAATAGACTTACGCACTTGAATTCCGCCCTCCACACGAACCACCTGGCCTGGGTACGCTTTTTCCAAGGCATTGATGAGCACGGCGGGGTCGTCAGACGGAAAAGCTCCGTTGAACTCTCCAAGTTCGCTGCCTGGCTCTACTTGCACTTTCAGGCCAAAGCGCCCTTCTAACGTTTTTTGAATTTCGGACAACGTTGCATTTTCAAAAACCACTTTGCCCGACTGCCAAGCAGCATACGTTTGAACGTTGATTTCTGATTTTACCAAGCCACCTGAAGCCGTTGAATATTCCACCAAATCGCCTGGTTTCATCACTAATTTTTGGGCGTGGTTATTGGCCAATGACAATTCTACTTTGCCCGATTCGAGCGCCACTGACGTCGAGCTAGCGGCCTGTCGGACGTTGAAGCGTGTGCCCAATACCGCCACATCCACCTCGCCCGAATGCACCACAAATCCTCGGTGATTGGGCAGGTGGCTCACATCAAAAAATGCCTCTCCTTTGAGCCACACCTCTCGGTTTCCAGTAGCGTTTTGCTCCAAATTTTCTACTTTCAACTCAGCCCCTTTGTTCAGTTTTACCAGAGAGCCGTCGGCCAGTTTCAGTTCCATCATGTGCTCCGAAGCCACATATACGTTGTCGGCCTCTGCTTTGTTCAGGTACCAAACCAGCCCAAATGCCATCAAAACACTCGCTGCGACAGGCCACGCCCATCGAACAAATACACGCGACAGCGAACGCGTTACGGGCTTGGTTTCTTCCCAATCTTGTACCCTCGACATCAATCGCGCAGTCGCTTGCTCTATCTGCTGCTCATTGACCAGCCTCTCTTCTTCGTTTTGCATAAATTGCAACAAAGAAACGGCCTCGTCCACGCTCGCCTTGAGGGAAGGGTTTTCGGCCATTGACCTATTCCATTTGTCAACCGACACATCATCGGTTCGGAAATACCAAGCAAGAAAGGTCTCGTCGGTCAGCAATTGTTCTGGTTTCATATCAAGATTATTAACCCTTTCATGTACCAGTACCGCAAAGCATCACGGGATAATCATTTTTTTTCTTATTTTTTTTTTATTCTCAAAAAATTCAAATTGCTACATCATTAAATAGCCTACTTTTGCTTCACTTTTGTAATAGTGGTATATAAACACTTGGTTAGATGGATGAAACTCAATTGTGGAAGGGTTTTCTAAACGCCGACCAAAAAGCTTTTGAGGGACTTTTTAAGAAGTATTACAGGCCGTTATATCTGTATGGGTATAAAATTGTCCGTAATACACAGCTTTTGGACGACTGCATCCAAGACCTTTTTTTTGAGCTTTGGACGTCCAAAGAACGTCTGGGAGAAGTTACGTCGGTCAAGGGCTATCTCTTCAAAGCCCTGAAATTTAAGCTAACACGGGAGTTACGAAAAGAAAATCGCTTTGATGCCATTGAAGAAGAACCCAACGAGTGGTTTGAAATCAGCCACGAAAGTTGGTTAATAGAACAACAAACCGACCATGAACAAAAAGAAAGGCTCACGCATTTGATAAGCCAACTTACCAAACGGCAGCAAGAAGCCCTTTATCTTCGTTTTTTTAGCCAATTAAATTACGACGAAATCGCCGAAGTGATGAAGCTGACCTACCAAGCGGTCGTCAATTTGATTTACAAGTCCGTAAAGTTTCTGCGAGAACACCTTGTCCCCTTCTTAATTCTCTTGATACAGGCTTCGTTGGGGGTGTACGAATAAATGCAGGATATGGTAACATCTTTTTGAAACACATAGAAAACACTAGAATAAACACATATGTAAACATAGAGAGTCTTTTGTGTGCTATGTCAAAATTCTATGTCAACTATGTGTTTACATTTCCCTAGTTACCTACAAAATTTCGTCCCCCCTTCGTTGGAAATGTTTTAGGCTCCACTAGAAACGGGCAACCCCCTACTTCAGTTTATTCAACGTATAATAAATCGCGCGGTTCATTAGCAGCTTTCCATCGGTGGTTTTTAGCTCTCCCATTTTGAGGTCATAAACGTAGCCCGCTTTCAATTCGGCCAATTTGAAGGACACTTTTTTCCCGTCGGGCGATACCGTCACTTCCTTCACGGGGACATCGGCCACGTCGGTTTTGGGCGAGCCGTAGGGGCGGTGGTATTTGTAGTAATAACGCTGAAATTTATACAAACTCGGGTTGGCCGCTATCTTGGCATCTACGGGCAGCGAAAACGTAAGTTCAAACCCTTCTTTGGTGAGGTTCATCGCCATGATTTCCAGCGGAACTTTACCTTTCCAATGAATGCGCGAAAGCCCTTCGTCACCTACCCAACCGTGGTCGTTGTGACCAATCCACAAATCGCCATTTTTATCAAATACCAAGCGGTTATTTCCTTTCAATAGCCCCGTTCCGTCGCCAAAAGCCACGCAAGCCCCTTGCATTTGTCCACCCACTTCTTCCATCAACAAGCGCACCAAACGCGGATAATCCATTTCTCCAATGAATAGTTGCCCCGTAAAGGGTCCAAATTTCCCGCCCGTGTTGTCGAGCAAAGGCTGCGTCACCGAATGGGCGATTTCGGTATGTGGAAAAGCTATTGCTTCGCGGGTACGCATACTGTCAAGCTGTTCGACGGGCAACGAAAGTGGCTTAACGCGAGGAAAGTCTTTTTTCCAAATTAAGCTTGCTACGTGTCCGTAAAACTTGTCTTTTTCAACGTGATACAACGGACTTGTTCCACGCCAATCTCCCTGATTATCTGACACGTACAAACGACCTTTTGCATCAAATCCTAGCCCATTGGGCGAACGAAAACCTGAGGCATACGGCTCCAATTTTTGCGTTTTGACGTTGTATTTCATCACCCAACCACGGTACGGCACACACGAATACATCCGCCCATCGCGGCTCAGTGAGTCGTACGTTCCGCGAATTTCGGGACGAATCCCCGCGCCGTTGGAGGCGACGTTGAGGGCAATAAAATAGTTGCCGTCTTTGTCTTTGAGCGGGCCAAAAGCAAACTCGTGGTAATTGCCCGACATACCAAAATCGTCGGTCACGGTTTCATAGACATCCGCCACGCCGTCGTTGTTGGTGTCTTTGATGCGCGTCAGTTCGGGACGCTGCATCACCAAAATTTCCGTATTACTGATGGCTGCTACGCCCAACGGGTCGTGCAAACCTTCCGCAAATTTCTTCCAAACTTTGGTTTTGGGGTTGTAAGTCATCACTTCTCCCAAGTGAAAACACGCCACCAAACGCCCGTCGGGCATAAAATCCATTCCACCCGTCTCAGCCCGAAGTCCTTTAGGAAGTTTGATTTGCTCGGTTTCGTAATAATTGGTAATCGTGTCGCGCTGCGCAAACAACGGACTTATCATCAATTGAACCAAAAAATAGACAATCAAAAAGCGTTTGTGTGGTCCTCTACTTTTGGGTGAATTCATTGTTAATTTTATTCTTAATTGTATTCGTTTTACGTAATTTCTTTTTTGGTAACGTTTCGGTTGTAAGCAACCGAAAACACAATCCGTGCAAGCGGTTACTCATAACCGCGAACCGCTGCGAATTAAATTTCGTCGCAAGCTTTTCGGTTGTGAGCAACCGAAAACACGGCTGTTAATGCCCGTGATGCGCTCCGTGGGCAGCGGGGGGGGCCTGCATCGTCACGACGCATTTGGTCGTACCTTTAGGCAACGTCAACGTACCGTTTTGCCACTTTCCTACCGACGATTTGTAGGTAATACCATCCGTAGGCTGGGTCACCAAATACACGGTTTGGGTCGTAGGTTTGCTAAAAACAAACGTCCGCGATACCCCTTCGTCGTTGGGCAATGCCTTGAGCGTTTCGCGTACTTCTACCCCATCAATGGCGTATCGGAACGTCGGCAGGCGATTGGTCAGGGTATAACCTTTAAAATCAACTTCGGGTAACTTATCAGCTTTCCCTACGCGCAGTGGGTAGGTGACGTTGTCTTTAAAATAAATTGTTCCTTGGATTTTGCCCAAAGCATTTCCATTGCCTTTCCAGTGGTCGGTGTTATCGACAAAACCGCCGCGCCACGCATAACGCAAATAACACTTGCCCGCATCAAAACAGTAGGCATGAGACGCCGTCAAAGCCACCGCAATGGCCGCAGGACTACAGTCGGGCATGAACGTACGGTAAAGCAACGGATATTCTAGCGGGAAAGGGTGCGGCGAACTCGGAATCCGTTCCAGCGTTTGGCGCGAAGGTGGAATGTTGGGGTCGGTTGCAAGCAACGGTAACGGCTTGGTAGTGACGTACATCGCACCGTACATCACATAGCCGTGTCCTGGGTAGGTACACACGTACGGGTACACACCTTCGGTCGCAGGTGCAGTAAACGTGATGGTTTCGGTGGTATTAGGCACTAAGATTTTGCTCGCCACGAGTACTTCGGGCATGGGCGGGACATAATTGACTGCTTGGGCTTTGTCCCCCATTTTGATGACGGTTTCGACCACAGGTAGGCGTTTATCGGGTTGAGTAATCACCAGATTGTGCGCCATGTCGTCTTCGTTTTTAAACAAAATCTTAACTTTTTGATTGGGTTTGACGGCAAAACGCGCCAAATCAAATTGAAGTCCCGTGATGGCTTGCAGCGTAATGGTGGTGTCGGACTGCGCCCACGAACGGAAAGCGAACAAAACAACGAATAGTCGAAAAGCTACTTTATACATGATACTGACGTAATCGGAAAGGTCTCTTGTTATAAATACTGAAAAATAGGAAAATTTACTCCCCACTTGCACGCATTTCAAAAACAAAAACGCTGGAGTAAACAAATTGTTCTCAAAAGAACCTTGTTTTACTCCAGCGTTTTCAGGAATTCAACGCCATTTTTTAGAGGTGAATCCATTGGGATTCAAATCAACCCACAAAACGCTTCGTAACGTTGATGGCTTTGGCGCGGGTTTCTTCAATCAGCGGATGAATGGGCTGCGCTAACGCCTCTAAAACGTCGTCGATGGTATCTTTGAATAAGAGATTGACTGGCATCACAACTTTTTCTGATTCGCTGGTTTGCAACACGGCAATGGGTTTTACTTTGCCCGAAGCCGACAATTGACTAAAACGACGGCGGCCGTCCAAATAGCCTTCTTGGGTGGGTTCAAACACCACTTCTTCGGTCGTAATTTCGGCCAATTGAGCGGCAATTTTTTCGTCCAATGCCGCCAATAATTGGCGCAAATGCACCGTGTCTTTTCCAGTACGAATGCGTTCGCGCAACGACTGACGAATCAAGTACGTGATGGCGTGCGTAACGTCCAAACCAATTTCCGCCATTTGTTTAAAAATCAACGACGTTGGCGACATCCCAGGCAGGGTATTGGGGTCGTGGAGCAATACGCGTCCGTCGGGTGTTAAAAATCCGTCAATCCGTGCGACCGAATTCATGCCCATTTTTTCAAATACCAACGCAATGTTGTACTGAATCTTTTGGTTGTTTTCGAGCGACGTACGTACGGGAATAAATTTCCGAGTAACGTTTAGTTTGTATTTTGTCTTGAAGTCAAACGTCTGATTTTCTTCCAGTTTAGCAATCTCGGTAGGCGGCAACGCAATCACCGTACCATCGTTGTCCTGAATCACCCCGCACGAAAACTCTTGCCCTTTCACAAACTCCTCCAACAAGACTTGGTCTTCGGCGTTAGCGGATAAAAGAGTCCGTTTGGTTGTTTCGGGTTGACTGTTTCCCGTTGCCCAGTTTTCTAACTTTTCAATCAATTCGGTGGGGTGATAGATAAACTCACCCGTTTGTTCTATCACGACAGGGTAGCCGATGCTTTCGTCGAGATTGGCAATGCGCTGCGCAAATGCGTGTTTTTCCTCATTCGAGTAGCCTTTCCATTCGTCGGCGGTTATTTCTAAAGCAAAAAAGCACTGGTTCATGGCTTTCACAAAGTCATCGAGGCTATCTTCTTTAACAATCGACACCCCAATCGACGAGCCTTGATGAGGGGCTTTTACCACAATCGGCAAGCCCAACTCCGCTTTGGCTGCTTCAAATACCTCGGCGGCTTCCGTTCCACGCCATTGTTCCCAGCGAACCACCTGCATTTTTTTCTGCTGGCCATTGGCGCGGGCGATTTGCTCGTTTTGCAAAATTTTATCAATACTTACCGCCGACCCCAACAAGCCTGGCCCCATGTACGGGATTTTGTGCCACTCCAACAAACCTTGAATAGCACCGTCTTCGCAGTCGGGGCCGTGAAGGATGATAAAGGCAAAATCGAAATACGTTTTAAAGTTTTTCGGCTGAATTGGCGTTCCAATAGCGTGCATCAATGCCTCAATTTCCTGCGGAGCCAACTGCTGCTGCAACGACTCGATATACACTTCAAACCCACCGTCGCGAAACGCAGGCCCAGGATAAAATTCCCGAATCCCCGAATGATACAATTTTTCCTCGTCGGTCAGGATAAAATTACCGAGGCTGTCCACAAACACCAATACAGGGGTGAACAACGTTTTGTCGATGTTTTCGTAGGCAGTTTTACCACCCGCATAAGAGATTTCGCGCTCACGCGCTGGGCCGCCAAAAAAGATTCCGATACGCACGTTGTAATTGATTTTAATTTGATGAGTAGTTTTTATTTATATCTCAAAGCGCTTGCTGCTCTAGTTGTTTTTTACACTTTTCGGTCAAAAAATAGCCACCTGTTTGTGCTGCTTCTCCCCTAAACTCCACCAATCCAGCTTCTTTGAGCTGCTGAAGATAACGTTCCATCGTTCGTTCCGAAACAGGGAGAACATTAAGGTAATCGGGCGCTCTAAGGCCCTCTGCTTTTCTTATCATTTGGAGAAGTTTTACTAAATTTCCTTTGACCCTACTGGTAGTATTCGTCAAAAAAGCTTCTTCAACCATCTTTCCAAAATTAGCGTCAGTTGCTCCGTCAGTTGCTCCGTCAGTTGCTCCGTCAGCTTTACCTTCTTTTCGATGACTAGGCACATTCACTTCGTTAAAAAAAGTAAGTTTAACAGTATGTTCTCCTATTTCCCAAACAGGTGTCCTAATACCTGCTTGTTTACAAGCTTCGATAATTTTCAGGGTTCCTCTCCCTATTTTTTCGATATACCCTTTCATAAAAACAAGTTGGGCAATATCAGGGTTATAGGGCATTGATAAATGGTTTTTCTTCAATTCATTGGGCTTATACGGCGACTTTCCACTATTGGTTATTTCGAGCCTATCGGGATAAATAATGATTGACAGAGAACTCGAAGGTTTTCCGTAATCCCGATGTATTAAGGCATTTAATATTCCCTCTCGAAGTGCTGCCATAGGGTAAACTAACCATCACTTCTCATCCATTTCATTTCGTCAAACTTACGTACAAAGGCTAAATTATTTTCAAGAAACTTTTGTATCGCCTCTATATTTTGAAAAATATTACCCTCTAGCACTTTATCGTCAGCAAAAAAATCCTCTGTTTTTTCTCCTTTCAAGTAAGCTAATCGCACCCGTGCTTGAGGAATAAAGCGCGCAGGATTTTTCGCAAATAAAACAACCGCTGCATTCGTCATAACCATATCCTTTCAGCATTGTACATATTTGCAGCAAAACATCTCTGTTTTGATAGACCGAAGATGCCAGCATCAATTTAATTTTACGCTTTTTACCCATCACGTTTTTAATACCTTGTTTGAAAAGTAGTATGATATTTTTTATCCCGCAGATAAACGCAGATTAAAATTCAACGCGGATTGGCGCAGATAAGCTCATTAGCCGAATTAATCACCCAAAATCTGCGGTTTTAGAATCAGCGTAAATCTGCGGGTAAATTATAAACAAACTTAATAAACAACGTATTTAACCTTTCTTGGTACTCTTCCTTTTTTTTATTTCCCTAAAAAATAATCCCACGCCACTTTGGCGGCTTCTGCGATGGCTCGGTCGCACTCCGCTTCTGGGAGGGTGGTATTGTTTAGGAAAACTGCGATGGCAAACCGCTTACCGTTGGGCAACTGTACAATGCCGATGTCGTTGGTAGCTGTGATAACTCCTTGTTTGTTTACGCCCGAATAGCCCGTTTTGTGCGCTACGATTGTTCCTTGCGGCAATACTCCTTTCAGTTTACGCGGCCCCGTGGTAGTCCCAACGAGGGTATTCCACAAGAAATCCCAGCTGTTTTTGGAGAGGACCTTCTTTTGGTGAAACACCGCCAGCAACTTCGCGGCCGAACGCGGCGTGCTCCAGTTGTCAAATTGCACGCGGTCATCGGCGTGCATTTCTTCTTCGGTACCTACGATATTTACCTCATTGATACCAATGCTTTTGATGTATTTATCCACGACTTTGGTCCCACCCACCAAACGAAACAAAATATCACAGCCGTTATTATCGCTTTGCGCCACGGTGTATTCAAGGATTTCACGCAGCGGAAGTTCTACCTCACCGTTGGGGTATTTTTCCCGCAAAGGACTCCACGTATTAGGTAACAAGTCTTTTTTGGTCACTTTTATTTTTTGTTCCAACGCCCATTTTCCCTTATCGACTTCGCTCAATACCGCCAAGGCCAAGTGGAATTTATACACGCTCTGCATTGCAAAACGCCCCTGCCCATTGACACTCACTGTATCGCCGTTACTCAAGTCAACTATACCGACACCCAACATCCCTTGGGTAGTAGCAGCAACCCGTTGTAAACGCTGCCGAAGCTCGTTGGTTTGACTCCAAGCTGAGCCCCAGAAAAGAAAAAAAGCACCTACTAAATAGATGGGTAAAAATTTCAGGGCATTTGTCTTAGGATAATCCGTTGGCTTTGAATGGATAACAGTTAACAAATAACGATTAACTTGTGCTTTAGCACTTAAAATGGCTAATGTTGAGGGTTTCATTTTGTTTTTGATGAATATAAATTACTGTTTAATGATGCTAATGGCACACCCTCCGCCTTTGGCAAGTCGAATGCTCAGGGTGGTTTTGTTAGTAACGGTCATTTTTTCGATTTCATACGCCTCGGGATTTGTTTTCCAATCAGCCCCCTCCCCGTCGCGGTAAATGGTGGCTTGGTACGTGGCTCCTTCCTCCAAGAAATCAAAGTTTAACACCGAAGTCCGCGCGTTTTCGTCCGAAATAGCCCCCAAAAACCAGTTTGGTTTTCCTTTTGCTTTGCGGGCAATGGTAATAAAATCGCCTGGCTCAGCCGCCAATACCTTCGTATCGTCCCAGTCCACGGGAACGTCCTTGATAAACTGGAACGCATCCAAATGTTTGTTGAAGTTTTCGGGAAAATCGCCCGCCATTTGCAAAGGACTGTACATGGTCACGTACAACGCCAATTGTTTGGCCAAAGTCGTCCGAACACGCGTAGTGCGCGAAGCATCGTACTGGTTGAGTTGGAAATGGAAAAAGCCAGGCGTATAGTCCATTGGGCCGCCCATCAAGCGCGTAAACGGCAAGATGGTTTCGTGCTCGGGCACAAGTCCTAGTTTAGGGGCGTTGTTAAACTCATTTCCACGGGCGGCTTCGTTGGCCAGCCAGTTGGGATACGTCCGATGCAAGCCCGTAGGGTGCGCAGGCTCGTGGGCTTCCACCATGATTTTGTACTCAGCGGCTTTTTGGGCCACGCGCTCATAATGATTCACCATCCATTGCCCGTCGTGGTGTTCACCGCGCGGAATAATCCGCCCCACGTAGCCCGTTTTGACGGTATTCATCTGATTATCTTGCATGTAGCGAAAGGCTTTATCCATCCAACGCTCATAGTTGGTCACCGCCCCCGACGTTTCGTGGTGCATGATAATCCGAACGCCTTTTTGGTGAGCGTAGTCGGTCAATTCTTTGGTGTTGTAGTCAGGATAAGGGGTGATAAAATCGAACACATTTTCTTTCCAATTGCCAAACCAGTCTTCCCAACCCTCGTTCCAGCCCTCTACTAGCACCCCATCAAAGCCGTGTTGAGCAGCAAAGTCGATGTAGGTTTTTACGTTGGCCGTATTGGCTCCGTGCTTGCCCGAGGCTTTTTCCCAAGTCGCTTTCCCCACGTGCATTTCCCACCACATACCGATAAACTTTTGGGGCTTAATCCACGAAACATCCGTAATTTTTGAAGGTTCGTTGAGGTTCAATATCATTTTCGACGCCAAAATATCCGTCGCTTTATCACTTACGTTGATGGTGCGCCACGGGGTTGTAAACGGCGTTTGCAAATAGGCTTTGTTGCCCACCGCATCGGGCACAAGGTGAGAGGTCAGGGTAAACGTTTTTTTGTCCAAAGCCAAGTGCATCACGGGGTAATTGACCAACGCCGCCTCGTGGAGGTTGACGTACATTCCCGATGGGGTTTTTAGCATCAGCGGCACTTGAATCACGTTTGGCCCAATGACCGATTTGAGCGCGATGTCGGTTTCCTTAGCCGCCGCCGCCACTGCATCCACTTGGCTCAATGGGGTGGTGTTGTACAAATACTCGTTGGTATCATAATCGCCTGGAATCCAGAAGGCTTTGTAATCGCCCGCCAAGTTGATTTGCGTCAGTTCGTCGGCGACCACAAAGTGATTGAGGTGTTCTTGTTTTGGAAATTCGTACCGAAACCCTACTCCTTCATTGAACACCCGAAAGGCCACTTTCACTACAATCCCCGCTTTGTCTTTGAGCGTCAGCGTGAGGGCTTTGTAGTGGTTCCGAATTTGGTTTACCTCCCCCCAAACGGGTTTCCACGTTTCGTCCACGGTGGACGAGTCTATGCTCACCAGCGAAAATTGGGTCAACATCGTTTTGGGGCGACTCAGCGAAAACCCTAACGTGGATGGCTCCACAAACGTATTTTTTTTGTACGAAACGCTATACGACACCGTGCCGTTGGCGGCAAGTTGGGTCTTGAGCACAATGTTTTTGTCGGGCGACGCCACGGTCGTGGTTTGGGCATGAGCGCCCCCTAGCCCCGCCACCAGTAAGCCAAGTAAAAGTGTTTTTTTCATTTGTATCATCATAGGTTAAAAATTCATTTTGTGTCACCGAGGCTTCGCCAGCGTCGCCTTCATTCGATAGCGCAGCACTACTTTTTTCCCTGATACTTTTTCCAGTACAGGTTTCAAGATTTGATTGGCGTTTTGTTTGGTCTGCTCCAAAATCCCCATTTCTAAGGCCGCTTTTTGAATTTGCTGTTCGGCATGTTGATAAGCCGCTTGCACGAGTTTTGCCTCTTCCATGAAGGCGTATTCGGTGTTATAAACTTTCGATTTTGAATGGTCGATTTTGTAGCTGCAAAGCTCGGGTTCGGGCAAATGTACAATGACTGTATCCGACGCCTCCGTGACGTCAGAAGTGGTGATTTTGGTCAAATCAATGCAACCAATCGCTTCTCCCTGTACTATCAAAACCGCTTTGGCATTAGGAAGCCATTTCGTCACTTGTTCGTGCTCGACAATGTCCTTAAAATTGTACCGAACTAACTCTAATTTCCCCAGTGCTTGTACTTCTTCGAGCACCACGGCGTGGGTAGTTTGGGTCTCGTTTTCAGCCCCTAGCGAAAACCAATTCCCCGTTTTGAACGCTTCCCACAGCGCAATTACTCCGCTGATTAAGACCACTGCAAAAACAACCCGCAACAACAAACGAAAAATCGTGGACATAGCAAGAAATTACTTAATTTGAAAATGAGAAAATTTAAAAATAAAAACACTCGCTCTACAGGGAATAATCCTCCGAATCACTTCTCTGAGTAAATGTACAAAAGTTAGATTAATCTCTTGGTAAGCCAGCAACAGAGATAATTATCAACTTTTTTTAATACAATTTTCACTACTGTCTATCAACGACTTAGCCTTTTTATTAAAAACCAAGTTCAATTTAGATAGCGACACAGACGTAAAATTATGTACCTTTGTATCCCGTAACCAGTCCAAACAAACTCCAAAGTCATGGCTGCTCACGGGCAAAAAACCGCAAAATATATCTTCGTTACTGGCGGTGTAACATCTTCATTGGGAAAGGGGATCATTGCCTCTTCACTCGCAAAACTCCTCCAATCACGCGGATTGTCGGTCACGATTCAAAAATTTGACCCTTACATCAACGTTGACCCAGGAACACTCAACCCCTACGAACACGGTGAATGCTATGTAACAGACGACGGCGCCGAAACTGACCTCGATTTGGGGCACTACGAGCGCTTTTTGAATGAGCGTACCTCGCAAGCTAATAACGTCACAACGGGCCGTATTTATTACGATGTCATCATGCGCGAACGCCGTGGTGACTTCTTGGGAAAAACCGTACAGGTCGTTCCTCACATTACCGATGAAATCAAAAAACGAATGCTTCTTCTCGGCGAATCGGGCGAATATGACATCGTGATTACCGAAATCGGAGGCTGTGTGGGCGATATCGAGTCTCTCCCCTTCTTAGAGGCCGTTCGTCAGTTGAAATTTGAATTGGGCGAAAACGATGCGTTGGTCATTCACCTGACGCTGATTCCGTATTTGAGTTCGGCAGGTGAGTTGAAAACCAAACCTACCCAGCACTCAGTTCGTATGCTCCAAGAATCAGGGATTCAGCCCGATATTTTGGTATGCCGTACGGAACATCCGCTTCCGCACGAAATGCGCCGCAAAATCGCGTTGTTCTGTAACGTTCAACCTGCTTCGGTCATTGAGGCCATGGACGCATCGACGATTTATGACGTACCGCTTTTGATGAAAAAAGAACGCCTCGACCAACGCGTGTTGTATATGCTAGACATCTACGACGACAAAGACGTGGATTTGGATGCATGGCAAATTTTTGTGGACCGCCTCAAAAATCCAAAACACCACATTCGTATTGGTTTGGTGGGTAAATACGTCGAATTGCACGATGCCTATAAATCCATCACTGAGTCGTTTATTCATGCAGGTGCGGTCAATGAGTGCAAAGTCGAAATCGAATGGATTCACTCAGAGCACCTCACACCCGAAAATGCCGCCGAAAAAATGGCGTCGCTCGACGGTGTTTTGGTAGCTCCAGGTTTTGGCGAACGCGGTATCGAAGGTAAAATCGCCGCCGTACAGTACGTTCGCGAACACAACATTCCGTTTTTTGGGATTTGTTTGGGTATGCAAATGGCCGTCATTGAATACGCTCGCAACGTGTTGGGTTGGGCCGATGCGCACTCCACTGAGATGGACAGCGAGACCGACCACGCGGTGATTGGCATGATGGAAGACCAAAAAAACATCACCAACAAAGGCGGAACAATGCGTTTGGGGGCTTATGCTTGTAAGTTGCAGTCGGGTACGTTGGCACATAAGATTTATGGCAAAACCAAAATCAGCGAACGCCACCGCCACCGCTATGAATTTAACAACCTCTACCGTGCTGACTTCGAAAAAGCTGGCATGACCATGTCGGGTATCAACCCTGAAAACGACCTTGTAGAGGTTATCGAGCTTGCCAACCACCCGTATTTTATTGGGGTACAGTATCACCCTGAGCTCAAAAGTACGGTCATGGCGCCGCACCCGTTGTTTGTTCATTTTGTGAAAGCATCGTTGAACAATGCCAAACAAAAACGTTCGACCAAAAAGGTGGTAGTCGTAGAAATGCCTACCGAACCAGCGGCAGAAACGGTGTAATAATTGTTGATAAAACCATTTTTTATTGGTGCTGAGAGACGCGTCTTTCAGCACCTTTTTGTTAATTGACATGACAAACGCTCCGCTCATTGTCATTCTTGGCCCTACTGCCTGCGGCAAAACCCGCTTGGCTACACAGCTTGCGGCCCAAATCGAAGGAGAAATTATCAGCGCTGATTCGCGGCAGGTGTATCGCGGCATGAACATCGGTACAGGAAAAGATTTGGACGAATATGTGGTTGGCGGGAAAAGCATTCTTTATCACCTCATCGACATCTGCGACGCGGGCGAAGCGTATCACGTACATCGTTTCCAAGTCGATTTTCAGGCTGCTTTTAGCGATATTCAGAGCCGCCGCCACACGCCTATTTTATGCGGCGGGACGGGGCTGTACATCGAATCGGTCTTAAAGCAATACCAGTTTACGGGCATCCCCGTTGATGAAACACTACGACAGCAACTTGAAACGCTGTCCGATGAAGCCCTGTTAACGCGTTTTAATTCCACTTCCTCGGCTTATTCTTCACTGGCGGACACATCCACCCGAAAACGGCTCGTGCGTGCCATAGAGATTGCTACGTACCTACAAACGCATTCGTTTGAAACGGCACCAGCCCCCCCGCTTCATTACCAAATTTTCGGGCTTGATTTACCCGTCGAAGAACGACGAACGCGCATTACCCGCCGCTTGCATCAACGCCTTCAAAGCGGGATGATTGACGAAGTACAGGCCCTGCTCCACCAAGGACTTACTCCCGAGCAGCTCATTTATTACGGATTAGAGTACAAATTCATGACCGAATACCTCACTGGAGTGCTGACTTACGACACGATGGTCGAGCGGCTCAACGTTGCCATTCATCAGTTTGCCAAACGCCAAATGACCTTTTTCCGTAAAATGGAGCGCGACGGACTAACAATTCACTGGTTAGATGCCCTTGCCCCCATTGACCAATTGGTAGCGACAATAAAAACTAGCCTCTTCCCTAAACTGTCTTGAAGGTTTTTCCAGTGGCGCAGGTTTCCCCCTAGTGGTGAAGGTTTCTCAAAACCTTCACGGTATCCTCCCTGTGGTTCAGGTTTCTCAAAACCCGAACTTCGTACTTTCGGTTTCTCAAAACCGAAGCCCCTTTCCTCAAAAACACTGAATCAGAACACTGCGAAAGATTGCTGTGTTTACTTTGGAACTTTTACAAGGGGTCAAATGGTTTACTGATTAAATATTTAAACACATATTTATCGTACCGGCGACCCGGTCATTCTTACGAAAATGGGAAAGGCACTCGAAATCACGGATGCTAACTTTAGCGAAATAGTAGAAAATTCTGATAAGACCATTACATTGGTTGACTTTTGGGCAGAATGGTGTGGACCTTGCCGTTTGGTAGGCCCTGTGGTAGAAAAACTTGCAGGTGACTTCGACGGTAAAGCAACAGTTGGTAAGGTTGACGTTGACTCAAACCCTGAAACAGCTGTTAAATTTGGAATTCGTAGTATCCCTACGTTGTTGTTCTTCCAAGATGGCAAGATGGTTGACCGCGTAGTAGGTGCGGTTCCAGAAGCTGCGTTGAAAGCAAAATTAAACTCTTTCTTCCCTGAAAGCGAGCAGGTATAAGCATTTGCATACCAACAACATAAAACTAAGAAAGCCCCGCAAATGCGGGGCTTTCTTACGTAAGAAGATTACTTCAACGTACCGCGCAATGCACGTGGGATTTCCACACCTGCGATTGGCAACGAAGGGTTGTTCAAAATTTTGAACCCTTCTACTTTCAAATGACCTACTTTCACTGATTTACCCAAGTCAAGTTCAGCTACTGGTACATCCACGTAATCGGGGATGCTATCTGCCATACCTAGAACTTTGATTTTGTGGAGTTTTTGTACCAATTTACCCCCTTTACTCACACCTACTGCCGTGCCGATGAAACGAACAGGTACATCTACTTTGATTTCTTTTCCTTCTTGAATCAACAAGAAGTCAGCGTGAAGGATAATGTCACTTACTGGGTGATATTGTACATCCTGCAAAATCGCTTGGTATGTAGTTCCTTCGATGTTCAACGTTACGTTATACACATCTGGTGTAAAAAGTAAATCGCGGAACAAATACATTGGGGCTGAGAAGTGAACTTGCTCTGCACCTCCGTACAATACACATGGAACCATTGCTTCTAAACGCAACGTGCGAGCTTCTTGTTTGCCGAGATTCGCTCTTTTAAACCCTACAATCTCTGTACTTTTCATAATTAATTGGCCCCTAATCCCTAAGGGGAGTGTTTGAGTGAATCGTACCCTGGGATTAAAAAGGTACGTGTTAGATAGCGCAAACTTGTGCTTACGCTGGATTTATAAATAATGAGCTAATAGATTCGTGGTCACGGATGCGGCCGATGGCTTTGGCAAAAAGCTCTGACACCGACAATACCTTGATTTTTTCGTTTTCCTCGCGCAACGGAATGGTATCCGTAACGATAAGTTCTTCCAATACCGACGTACGAATACGTGTGTGCGCATCTCCTGACATCACAGGGTGAGTACAAATAGCCCGAACCGACTTAGCGCCTTTACTCATAACGAGTTCAGCGGCTTTGCACATGGTTCCGCCCGTATCAATTAAGTCGTCAATAAAGACAACGTTGGCGTCTTTGACGTCACCAATTACCTGCATCGACGCCACTTCATTGGCACGTTTACGGTACTTATCGCAAAGGATAATGTCGGCGTTAAAGAACTTCGCAAAATTACGTGCACGGGCCGCACCACCTACGTCGGGCGACGCGATAACGAGGTTTTCTAACTCTAGGCTCTTGATGTAAGGAACAAACACGCTGCTGCCTTCCAAATGCACCATTGGTATATCAAAAAAACCTTGAATTGCTCCTGCGTGAAGGTCGAGCGTCATGATTTGCTCTGCGCCAGCTGCGGTCAGAAGGTTAGCAACCAACTTTGCCGCAATGGGTACGCGAGGTTTGTCTTTGCGGTCTTGACGTGCATAACCAAAGTACGGAATCACGGCCGTTACTTCGTGAGCCGACGCACGCTTGGCGGCGTCAATCATCAACAACAACTCCAAGAAGTTATCTGCCGAGCCAAACATTGACTGAACCAAGTACACATCGCATCCGCGCAATGATTCTTCAAAACTTGGGGACAATTCGCCATCGCTAAAACGACGTAAATTGTAACCACCTAAGTCGCGCCCGTAGTGGCGAGCGATCTTTTCGGCTAGGTACGTTGATTGTAAGCCAGAAAATATTTTGATTGGATTGAAAGAGGCCATGCCCTGTAGAAAATTTCCGCAAAGGTAGGGAGATTTTTTTAGAAAAGCGAATAGTCCTTCCAAGTTTCACGCCGTAAAAAAGACTTGGAAGGTCTCAAAGCAGCCTGTGATAGACCTTCCAAGTTTCGACATCGCAGACAACAGACTTGGAAGGTCTTAAAAGCAACTCAAGATAGACCTTCCAAGTTTCGACATCGCAGACAACAGACTTGGAAGGTCTTAAAAGCAACTCGTGATAGACCTTCCAAGTCTCAACAAACTTGGAAGGTCTGACAACTATCTAGTCGGTTTCATACGAGCGAGCCTTGCTTTTACGGTCACGTTGGTTTTAGAACCTACCACAAACCACTTACGCCGCGCGGCAAATTGCGGAAAAATAATCATGTCGTACCCTGGGTTTTTGCGCATAAGGTCAAACATCGCCATTTGCTCCACTTATCTTCAGCAAAAACCTATTTATTTAAAATTTATAACCTAAATGGATGGTTGGAAAAATTGACCATGGTTTAGTGGTATAATTCCCCAAAGCAAAATTCACCTTATTCAAAGGAATATTGTAATCTATGCTTGCCCAAGGTGCAATAAAAATGTTGGAAAAAGAGGTATTTTTAAAGAAGAAAAACCGGTATCCCGTATGGACTCCTATGCTAAACGTTTCTTGATTTTGAACCAATTCGGAGGCCCTATGGGTAATTTTGTGCTTGGCATAACCCGCACCTACGCCAGCAAACCACGTTTCTTTTTGGTTAAGTAGGTAATTGATTTTTCCACCTACCCCTCGGCTGTATGTCAAAAATCCTTTGTTTCCGCTGTAAGCTTCGGGTTGATTAGCTCCAAATATTCCCAAATCGTAGCGAAAACGTTTTTTTACATAAATAACGTGAAACGAATAGCCATTTAGAGCAAAGGCAATCGGGTCAGTTTCTAATTCAATACGACTAGTGGATACAGTATCTTGTATCGCGTTTTTTTGAGCAAATGAGTTTTGTATGAGCAATAAAAGCCCAGCAAGAAAAAATGACTTTTTCATGAGATAAGAAGTAAAAAAATAAAAATGAGAAAGTTAACTAGACTTAGAACAGAGCCTACGTCCCTTGTTCAGCCCGACTTTTTAGCGCCTGATTCATTTTGACAAAGTTGTTTCGGGTGTCGTTTCCAATTTGTTTTAAAATCAGCGAACTAAGAATGCCCGCGAAATTTTCTCCGTGAATAAGGTTGACTTGGTTTTCAGAAATTTCTTCAATTTCAAAGTAATGATGGCCATCAAAAAGCCCTTTTACCCAAAGCGAACCTAGCCAACCAAAGCTTCGATTAGGCTCTACCTGTATTACTTCTGGCTTAAATACAATGGTTTTATCTCCATTTTGAAGCGTATTTTTGAGTTTTGTACCCACTCGTAAAACGCCCTCACTTTTTACAATAAATGGATTCCAAAGGGCATAAGCATTGAGGTCGGCGAGGATGCTCCAAACCTTTTCTTTGGAAGCATTGATGATGATTTCGGTTCTAATTTTGTGTTTCATGACTGCAACATTTAATGATGTTGCAAAAGTAGCTTGCCAACCCCTTCCCCTCCATTAACAATTGTAAAGAAATGCGTTCAGCTAGCGTTTTTGTTGAGCAAGTCGGTTTCGGATGCGGCTCATCGACACGGGAGTCATGCCCAAGTACGAAGCAATAAGGTGATGAGGTACTCGGAGTAATAAATCGCCATTTTGTTCTACGAACTTCGCATAACGCTCCTCTGGGCTATCAAGCAAAAAAGAAGACAAAATTTGTTGCGAATTGATAAAACGTTGCTCGGCAATCTTGCGGGTAAGCACGTTGAATTTGGGCAACTCTTCATAGAGTTCGTTCATTTTGGGCTGGGTAATAACCAGCAAATCAGCCTCTTCAAGCGCTTCTAACGACTGAATACTGGGCGTTTGTCGCAAAAAACTATCGTAACTACTGGCGAAGAGATTTTCTCGAAAAATAAAGGCCGTAATTTCATCGCCTTCGTTTTCGTAAAAAAGGCGTAGCATCCCTTTATTGATAAAGTACAGTTCGTTGGCCACTTGTCCTTGCCGCACGAGGGAGAATTTTCGAGGCACTTGTTTGAATACAAACGCATTCTCTAAAATTGCCTTTTCACGGTCGGTGAAGGTGACAAATTGAGCAATCAATTGATGCAGCGCGTCAAACATAAAAAAGCAAGATTAGCCTAAAAGTAGTTATTTTTTGGCAAAACGAGCTAAAAGAAAGCTTACAATTTTAACCGCCGCAAAGGCAGCGCCTACCCCAATAATCGCCCCTGCAATGATGTCTAATGGATAATGGACTCCTACGTAAACGCGGCTGTAAGACACTAGCGCCGCCCACGGAAAAAACCAAAAGAGATACTTATTGGGTCGTTTGACGGTCGGGACAACCGTACCGCAGAGCAGCCATAAAGCCGTAGCCAATCCAAAACTGTTGGCCGCGTGCGACGATGCAAATCCGTAGGTTCCTCCGCAACCTTCAACCACCAGGTGAATTTTGTCCTGCAAATACGCGACGTGGCAAGGCCGCAAACGCTCCACCCACGGTTTCAGCAAGCTAGAAGCGGTCTGATCGGCAATGATAATCGTTAAAATCAAGGCACCAATCATTCCCGCCGCTTGCTGCTTGTACTGCCACACCAACCAAATAATCAGCAAGGCATACATCGGAATCCACGTATTTCGCTCCGTTACCCAATACATCAGCGTGTCAGCCCAAGGTGCGTGTGCACCGTTGAGTGACAAAAAAATCTGCGTATCAAGCTGTTGAATCTCGTGGAGCATTTTTTAGTTTACTGTTTGGGGATTGTGTAGAGGGGTACTCATACCCCGACCTTTTCTGTTTCGGATTTTCAGTTTAAGGTTTCGAGTTTACCGTTTGGGATTGTGTGGAGGGGTACTCATACCCCCACCTTTTCTGTTTCGGGTTTTCAGTTTAGGGTTTCGAGTTTACCGTTTGGGATTGTGTGGAGGGGTACTCATACCCCCACCTTTTTTTCATAAGACAAAACCTTAAACTGAAAAACCCCAAACAGGAAACAGCAAACCGTAAAAAGTTAAGAAAGCCCAATCTTTTCCCGCACTTCGGCTAGTTTTTTGGAAGCGATTGCGCGGGCTTTTTCTTCGCCTTCTTGGAGTTTTTGTTCGAGTGCAGCGGGGTTTTCTTCGTAATAATACGTAAACATCTCGCGCTCTTTGGCAAAACGTGTTTTTAGAGCTTCAAAAAATGCTTGCTTGGCATGACCATAGCCATACCCGCCTTTGAGGTAGTTTTCGCGCATAGTTGCAATATCGCTGTCACTAGCTATGAGCGAATACAGCTTAAACGTAAGATCCGTTTCTGGGTTTTTCGGTTCTTCAAGCGGGGTCGAATCCGACAGGATTTTCTTGGTTACTTTCTGCAACTCTTTTTCTGGTTGAAAAAGGTCAATATAGTTTCCGTACGACTTGCTCATTTTTTGTCCGTCGATGCCTGGGATGGTCATCAAACGCTCGTCGATTTTCCCCTCAGGAATCACAAAAGTATCGCCATAGGTACGGTTAAACGCCTCCGCCATGTCGCGCGTCATTTCGAGGTGCTGCTTTTGGTCTTTACCTACGGGAACATAATTAGCATCATAAAGCAAAATATCCGAGGCCATTAATACAGGATACACAAACAAGCCCGCGTTGACATCGGCCAAGCGGTCAGCTTTGTCCTTGAACGAATGGGCATTGGCCAACATCGGATAAGGCGTCAAGCAAGACAAATACCACGTTAGCTCGGTATGATAGGCCGATACCCGCGACTGACGATAAAACACCACTTTATCGGTATCAAGACCACACGCAAGCCACGCCGCCGCTACGGCACGGGTGTTGTCTTGAAGCACTTTCGCATCTTTGATGGTTGTAAGCGAGTGCAAATCTGCAATAAACAAAAACGACTCATTATCAGATTTTTCCGACAACTGAATCGCGGGCAAGATGGCGCCCAAAATGTTACCTAAGTGTGGTTTACCGCTACTCTGGATACCTGTTAATATTCGAGCCATTGTGTATTGTTTGTACTAGTGACGTTTTCCCTTTTCCGCTGCCTTTTAGACAGACCTACGTTTGGGCGCAACAAAATTGCTATTTTTAGGCCAAAATACGAAATCTGATGTTGACACTATCTACCCTTGAGTTTCTTCAAGAACTAGCCGAAAACAATAACCGTGACTGGTTTACTGAGCACCGCAAGCGCTACGATGCCGCCAAAAAAGAGATGGAAGCACTGCTGAAAGACCTTATCAAAGGCGTAGGAGAATTTGAAACCCTCCCCAACACCGAACCCAAAGATTGCTTGTTTCGTATCAACCGCGACATTCGTTTTTCCAAAGACAAAGCTCCCTATAAACAATGGCTTTCGGCGGCAGTTGGCCCAGGAGGTCGGCACTCGGGGCGGATTGATTTTTACCTACACATCCAGCCTGGAGAATCGTTTTTGGGCGCTGGAATGTGGAACCCTACGCCAAAACAACTGGCGAAGTTTCGACAAGAAATTGATTTTAATCCAGAAGCTTTAAAAAATATCATTGAAGCCCCTGAGTTTAGAGCGTACTTCCCCGAAGCGTGGGGCGAAAGCCTACAGCGGATGCCCAAAGGTTACCCTGAAAATCATCCTGACATTGCACTATTGAAGCGCAAACAGCTTTTTTTCATGCACAAATACACCGATGCCGAAGTAACTTCGCCGCACTTTGCGCAGGAAATCGTCAACGGCTGCCGCCTTATCAAGCCCTATTGTGATTTCTTAAATTACTTGTTTTTTGAGGAAGAAGAAGAAAGCTTTGAGTTGTAAGCACCGCCCATGAAAATCGTCTGTATTTCTGACACGCACAACCTCCATCGAGCGATGTCTGTCCCCGACGGGGATATTCTCATTCACGCTGGCGATATTACCGTGGCTGGCGATGCACGTGAAGTAGCCGATTTTAATACTTGGCTAGGCACATTACCTCACAAACATAAAGTCGTGGTAGCTGGTAACCACGACTTTTGTTTTTTACTCTCCTAAATACGACAATTGGGCATTTCCTGAGTCACGCCTCCTTCTCTCGATTTCAATGGGACGTAGTACGAAGTGCCATTGTTATTGAACTATAGCACTTCGTAAAGCAAACGATGCTTGTTTATCATAAGCTACATAACATACCCCCAATACCAACAAAGCAGTTAGGGGCACTGCCAAAACGCCAGTGAAACCATCGACCGCGATAAAACTGACTGCGGCACAAATAAAATCAATGGCAAAACCCGCAAAAGCCCATTCCTTAATACGTCTCGGTAGGAATGGCAGCAGAATAACTAACCCTCCCAGAAACTTAAAAATATTCAGCATGAGAGCAAAATAAGGCGGGTAGCCCAAGTGTTGCATAACCTGTCGGCTTTCTTCCGAATTGATGGTAAAGAGCGGCATTAGACCTTGGGTAATAAAAAGTAGGGCAGCTGTTGTCCAAAAGGTTATTTTCATTGTTTTCATGACCGTTTTGTTAATTTTAGTTGGGTTGGTAATTTATCATTCAATTAATGCCAAATTTATTGCCATAAAGGGTGGAGTTATAGCCGCGTCTCCAAGTACTGATCCAAATTTTCGAGTGCCATAGAAAAGCCTTCTTTAAAGCCCATTTCAACCACTTTTTCGAGGTCGCTCAGTGAATCGTACGAAATCGTAATCTCAACGAGGGTTGTTTTGTTGGCCTTTTCTGCAAACACATTGTTCCATAATGAACGCGGAAAATCTTGCACGACAGCCCCATTTTCGTCACAAAAGGCATCGAGCCCCGAAAAGCTTTTTTTAGGCTCTACTTTTTGATAATCGGCCCTGCACCAATGCACTTCGTTTTCGGGTGAAATCATACAATAGTGCCAATACCCTCCTTCTGAAAAGTCCATGCTTTTGGTTTGGGTACGATACGGCTTCGGCGCCCACCAAAGGTCGAGCAGTTCGGGATTTGTCCACGCTTCCCAAACCAAATCCAAATCTGCGGCAAACTCGCGTTTTACCTGAATAGTGTTGTTTGCCTTGTTTACCGAAAAATCAAAAAGAAAACGGGTGCTCATTGCTGTTTTTGTTTTTTTAAGGTTGATAATACTTCGTCTAATTGAGAAAATCGGCCTTTCCAAATCTTCCTTATTTGGTTGAGCCATTGGTCTATTTTATTCATGATTGCTCATAATTTTAAACAAAAAGAAACCATTTGGTTGCAAATATAATACACAACCAAATGGTTGCAAATTTTTTTGTATTTTTTTGTGAGGCCAATGATTTTCAAAAAGCACTAGCTTGCATTTGGAAGAATACATTATTGTACTTTTTATATAGGATAAGCCATCAAACAACCCAAGAAAGTGGCGTTTCTTTATGTGCCCAGCGTAGAAGGAAGTATTATTGATTCAAGCCCAATCTTGGTAGTAATCTTGGTATTTACGGAGAAGCTATTTTTTCGCAACTTGGCTATTTTAGTACAGTTTTACCTATAAAATCTCAATTTCTGCTCTAAATATTTTGATTTTTTACAAAAAACTCGTATATTGTTCGTTTCAAGTAAAATACAATTGTATAAGCCATAAAGCATTTGTTTCTTTTTTAAGCTGTTTCTCAGCCAACTAACAGCCTCCGAAACAAAAAGTGTTTACCGAGTTCGTCTCGATTATGTAGGCCCATACAAACTTACTATTTCTATCACTATTCTAAGTCAACCATTACGCAATTTTTGATTTTCAACCTAGGTTGACAGGTACTCTTTTACATTTTTTTAAACCATCCACCCCAAAGCACAGCTATGGAATTGTATTATTCATTCTCGGTTCTCATTGTGTTAGCATCAGTTTTTGCTTACATCAATCTCCGTTTTCTAAAGCTCCCTCCTACCATTGGCATCATGGTCATGGCCATTCTCGTATCCATTATTTTACGATTCGCGGGGCATTGGCTTTTTCCAACTACTACCCAAAAACTCCTCAAACTCCTCACCGAATTTGACTTTACGGGAGTTTTGATGGGGGCAATGCTAAATTTTCTGCTTTTTGCAGGAGCTATTCACGTCAACTTTGCCGATTTGAAGGAGCATCGCCTTCCTATTCTCACTTTTTCAACCATCAGTGTTATCATTTCCACCTTTATCATTGGTGGCGTTTTGTTCTATGGTCTTCCTTTATTCGGCCTTGAATTACCGTTTTTGTATTGCTTGCTGTTTGGGTCACTGATTTCTCCTACCGACCCCATTGCCGTTTTGGGCATTCTCAAAAAAGCCAACGTTCCCAAATCGCTCGAAACAAAAATCGCAGGGGAGTCACTTTTTAATGATGGCGTCGCCGTTGTGTTGTTTGCCGTGATTTTGGAATTGACACAGGCTCCCACCATCGACATTTCGCTGGGGTCTATCAGTTGGCTACTCGCAAAGGAAGCATTAGGCGGCTTACTGCTTGGGGTATTGCTCGGTTTTACGGCTTCTAAAGCCATCAAAGGAATCGACGATTACATCGTTTCGGTACTTATTACCCTATCAGTCGTGATGGGAGGCTACCTCATTGCGCAGGCGACCCACACGTCGGGGCCGCTAACGATGGTCGCAGCAGGGCTTATTATTGGAAATTACGGTAAAAAAGCCGCTATGAGCGACGAAACCAAAGACTATCTGACAAAATTCTGGGAGCTAAACGACGAAATTCTGAATGCGATTTTGTTCTTATTCATGGGATTTGAGTTGTTACTCATTCCAGACCTGAAACTGAACACCTACTCCGTCGTATCAGCTATGGCTATTGTTGTCGTTCTTTTTGCGCGTTTTTTATCTATCTGGTTGCCTTCGCTCATTGTTCCTTTCAAGCTCAACAAAGGCTCACTCACCATGCTTGTCTGGGGAGGGTTACGCGGCGGGGTTTCTATCGCTTTGGTACTTGCCATTGGCGCTAACCCCTACAAAGATTTATTATTGCAAATGACCTACTTCGTGGTGGTCTTCTCTATTATTTTCCAGGGACTAACTTTGGGAAAAATGTCGGGAAAAGTACTCAACCGAGTAGTGTCTAACTAACCGTCATTAAAGTAAAACGCCTCGGGTATATTCTCCGAGGCGTTTGGTTTAATACTTAATTACCCATTTTCCAATGGTTGTTCCCGACTCCAGCTGGGCGTGGGCTTGCTTGAGCGTTTCGGCCGATAATCCGTGAAGGATGTGGGTATGCGTATGAAACAACACTCCTTCGTCGAGTAGCTGTGCCACACGGTTAAGAATATGATGCTGTTCAATCATATCGTCGGTTTGGTAGGTCGAACGGGTGTACATAAACTCCCACGAAAAGCTCACACTCTTACTTTTGAGTTTATTGAGCGCCACAGGTACGGCGCTGCCCGTAATCGAAGCAATGTATCCTTGTGGCTTGATGAGCTCGGCCATGGCATCCCAATAGCCGTTGTTATCCACAAAATCAACGATAAAATCGACAAACTGAAACCCTGCACCGCGCACTTCCTCTACCAAATTTCGGTGGTTAACAACCACATCAGCTCCCATTTTTTGGCACCATTCGATGGTTTCTGGGCGCGAGGCTGTGGCAATCACTTTCAATCCTAGGACTTTTTTGGCAATTTGAATAGCAATCGACCCTACGCCTCCCGCTCCTCCAATGATGAGCAAGGTTTTGTTTTGATCGCGCTCGGCCGAAAGCCGCATACGGTCAAAAAAGATTTCCCAAGCCGTCAGTACCGTCAAGGGCATGGCCGCCGCTGCTTCGTCGGCCAACGTGGACGGCTGCTTGCCTACAATCCGCTCGTCAATCAATTGGTATTCTGAATTACTTCCTGGCTTGGTGATGTCTCCTGCGTAATAAACTTTATCACCGACACTAAACAAACTTACGTTTTCTCCTACAGCTTCTACCACTCCTGCCGCATCCCACCCAATGATTTTGGGCGTATCTAATACGGTACCTTTGGCGGAATTTTGTCGTATTTTAAAATCAACGGGATTGACCGAAATGGCGCTTATTTTTACCAATAATTCGTGGCCGCTGGGCTGAGGTTTCGCGGTTTCAAATTCAATAAAACTCTCCTCTTCCGAGATGGGCAACGATGTTTTAAATCCTACTGCTTTCATTGTGTGTGCGTTTGTTTTGGGGATTCTTCATGTAAGTATGTAAGGAGGAAGTAAGGGCGGAAGTTCAACCTAAACACAGGCTACCCACAACAGCCCTGCCCCTACATCGACTGTGGTAAGGAGCATTTGATCGTCTTTTCTGATTAATTGAATAAATTCAAGCACTTCAGAAGCGTGTGAGATGACGTTATCAACCACCAATACGGCGCCTTTGGTACGAATCAGCAAACGGCGTAAATCAGGCCAATAGTTTTTATAGAATGCCCGTTCGGCATCCAGAAAAATAAGGTCATACTTAGGCTCAGCATGTTGCAAAAACTCTTGCGCGTCGATGGTCAGGCAGGTAGTATGGGCTAGAAAGCCAAACTTTTCGAGCGATGCTTGAGCCAATTGCGTTCGTTGCGGCTCTATTTCAATCGTAGTGAGGTGTCCGCCCGTACTTTTAAGGGCATCGGCAAACCAAAGTGTTGAATATCCATTAGAAGTTCCTATTTCTAATAAAGCCTTGGTTTGCTGACCTCGAATAAGCATCGAAATCAGCAACGCCGACTGTGGTTCAAGATTTCGCCACCTGTCTAGTCGATTAGGTTTTTGTTCATCCTCCAATTTTAAGGTCGTGTAGAGGTGCTCCAATTGAGAAAAAAAAGCCTTATTCATGCGTGAAAACGAGTTATTTTTTTCGTCCTACAAACCGTATTACCGAGCCAATTCCATTGTGGTAAAGCCCTTCTGTCAATTCAATGGCTTTTTCTTCCAATTCGATGATTTCATAATTGGCAAAATCGGCTTCGATTTCTTCTATCGAATACAGCATTTCTATTTCCCTTGGCCCACCCACTTTTTCGTTTTTTGCAACGTATTCAAGGTGTTTTTTACTAAATGCCTCAAAAATAATGATACCCCCTCGACGCAAATAGCCGTCTAGTAATAGGTGGTACGGTGATTTCATTTGGGCAGGAAAATGGGCATAAATGAGCGCAATAGCATCAAATTGCTCGGGTTGGTAATGGAGTTGTTCTAATAGCCCTACTTCGTAATCTATTGTTACTTGATACTTTTCGGCCAACTGTAAGGCTTTTTTTTGCCCTTCTTTACTTACATCAAAAGCCCAAGTTTGCCAGCCCAATGTTGCGGCAAAAACTGCGTTTCGACCTTCTCCTTCGGCAGGGAATAAGATGTTGCCTGGCGAAAATTTTTGTAATTGTTCTTTCAAATAATCGTTAGGCATTTCTCCATACGCATATTCTGACTGACCATAGCGGTCGTTCCAGCGTTCAACCCATGCTTCTTCCATTTTGTGTTTTTTTGAGGCGATTATTAGCTAGTTGAGTAAGTGATAAAACGAGCTATTCGTTCCCAAAATACTATCAATTTAGAGAAATTGGGCAAAAGCCAAACCTCTCGAAAGTTGGAAACTTTCGAGAGGTTCTTTCGCTATTTCCACGCCTGTCTTCGCCCGACCATCCACACAAACTGAATAAAATTAAATTCCATTTGGTCAAACATTACTTTTTTCCCTTCGGCCTTGAGGTGGAGGTTGGGCGTATAGCGAAGGTTGGTACGCAACAACCACGTTTCCGAACGGCTAATGCGAATATCCCAACCAAAAATCACTCCTAATGCTACTTTTTTGGCTTCGTATGATTTAGAGACGCCGTTGTCGGTATCCGTAAATCGCAAGTCTTCGTAGGCTAAAGTAGGGCCTACGTAAGGTACAAAACCGTGGTAATCGCCCAAAAATTTGTAGGTTTCAAAAGTGTAGGAACGGCGTTCGTAATTGAGGTGTACGCCGTAACCGCTCATGCCATAGCCTAATTTACGGTACGAAACGCCCACATTGGCATCCGCTTTGTGAAAGTAACGTCCTGCGGCAATGTCAGGAATCAAACTTCCTGGGCTTTCTTGCTTTAAAAATGGGTACTTATCTTTAACGTATTCTGATTTTGAGATTTCAAACGAGCTTGATGGACCAATTCCTACGTACCAGCAGTTCAAGCGGTTGCGGGATTGTAGTTTTTTTACACCCATTTTCATGTACTTTTCGCCGTATTTAGAAGCCAGCCCTCCGTTGGAATTAATCCAATAACTGAGTCCGACATTGAACGACCAAGGCGATACATCCAATGCTCCGTACTGGGTACGAGACAGTGGATATTGGAAACTGGTATGACGCTGGTAGTTGAGCCCCGCTTGAAACAATACTTTTTTGGTGGCATACACGGCACCTGCTTGAAAGGGAAAGGTAGTTTTGGCCACCGACGGCACTGTGGTATAGGTTTTATTGGGTTCGTTGGAGATTTGAGCGAAACTGAATCCTTTTAAAGCTACTCCTACGAAGGGCCGTAATTTTCCTTCTTTGATAGCCCACGGAAAAAAACGTGCGCCCGTTTCTACGCCTTCGTTGTAGGAAACATTGGCCAATTCGGCGGGGATTTTTTTGCCAAATTGAGCTACAGGAATGGAGACGTAAAAATCAGCGTGTCCCCAAAAGTGCGTCCCGCCCAATAAAATACGGGGTGAGGTAGTTCCCCCAAAATCAACCGATGACAGGCCGTTCGGGGTGAGGTATTGCGTCGTTCCGCCCGTGGTCGTAAAAGCGTCTATGCCAAAGTAAGATTTGGCAAATGACGTCCGAACTTTTAAGCGTTCTACCGTTGTGTCCTTTTCAGCGGTTTGCGCATACGCCGAGAAGGAATGAAGTACCGAACAAGCGGCAATAGTAAAAAGAGTTCTTTTGAAAGTGGCTGTTAGGTTCAATAAAGCTTCCATAAAAAAACGGGTTTGTGTTTTGACTGACACAAACGTAGAAGCTCAAAAATGGTTGTCCAAAAAAAAGGGACGTTTGCCTAGGTTTTGGGACAAATGACCCATTTTGGGGCTTTTATCCCCTATTTTGGGACGAATGACAAGCTATTTTTTGAAATAATCAGCCATCAAATCGGTGTAACGGCGGGCAACGGGCAGCGGATAACCCACGTTTTTGAGTTGTAATTTGTAGCCTTGGGCATTGCCCGTGATTTTGGTTACTTGTTTTAAATTAACAATAAATGAGCGATGACACCGCACGATGTCGCTGTTTTGAATCTGTTCTTCTAATCGACTGAGACTACTCCGAATCAGCATTTTTTGAAGGGTATTTTCCTTTAGAAACACCACTTCCGAATAGTTACTAGCCGACTCGATAAACAACAATTCGTCGGGCGAAAGGCTAAAGGTGTCTTTGAGATTTTCGGCAATTAGCGTAATTGTTTCCAGCGACGCAGGGGCGGGTTGTTCTTCCGTATCTGTTTTAACCGACAGTTTGTCGGTTGCGTATTTGCGCTGCAAACGGGTATAATCAAGCAACGTAATGATGGTCGTGGGAATGATGCCAATGGCTACCGTAATGCCTATCCAAACAAACAGTTCTTTTATCCGAAACGAACTCACAAAAAACCATTGGCTATAGAGCCAGTTTCCGACCGAAATGATGACTAAGATTAACAAAACCCCCAGAATTTCTTTCCCGACCGTCCAGTTTGCTTCCGAATACCAACGTTTGAACAAAAGCGGCATGGTCAGGCTAATGCCCGACAGGCACAAAAAAGTCACAAGCCCATATCCTGCCAAAATCAGGTTTTTATCGGGATGTTGCCAATACGAAGCCCCAAAAGGTTGAAAAACAATCAAAAATAGGGCAATAAAGCACCCTGCGCCTGCCGAAACCAAGAGCCAATAGCGAGAAAATAGCGCGTTGTGCGGGTAGGGTTGTGAAAGTAATGAAGTCATAAGATACAGAAAAAAAAGCCACTCCGAGGAATGGCTTTTTTATGAAGATGGTGTAAAAAATTACACTCCCTGTGAAGTCAATTTAGCGCCTAAGTATTCGCGGTTGAGGCGAGCGATGTGCTCCAAAGAGATTTCTTTAGGACACTCTGCCGAGCAAGCACCTGTGTTGGTACACGAGCCAAAGCCTTCTTCGTCCATTTGCGCTACCATACGCTCTACGCGCATTTTACGCTCTGGCTGACCTTGTGGCAACAACGCAAATTGTGATACTTTGGCCGACACGAATAGCATCGCGGAAGCATTTTGACAAGCCGCTACGCAAGCGCCACAGCCGATACACGCCGCTGCTGCAAATGCTTCGTCGGCGTCTTCTTTGGCAATTGGAATGCTGTTTGCATCTTGTGCATTGCCCGTATTGACCGATACGAACCCACCTGCCGCTTGGATGCGATCAAAGGCAGCACGATCAACCACCAAGTCTTTGATAACAGGGAAAGCTTTGGCGCGCCAAGGCTCTACCACGATGGTGTCGCCGTCGCTAAAGCTACGCATGTGCAACTGGCAAGTGGTAATACCACCTTTGGGGCCGTGTGGACGGCCGTTGATGTACATGCTGCACATTCCACAGATACCTTCGCGGCAATCGTGGTCGAAAGCGATAGGTTCTTTGCCTTCCCCAATGAGTTGTTCGTTCAACACGTCGAACATCTCTAAGAATGACATATCGGGCGAAATACCAGCAACTTGGTACGTTTCGATTTTCCCTTCTGTTTTTTTATTTTTTTGTCTCCACACCTTCAAGGTGAGATTCATATTTCCGTGACTCATTTGAATTTGAAAATTTGAAAATTTGAAAATTTGAAAATCGCAATGGCAAGCCCTCTGGGCAGCTCCGCGTTAAAAATCATCCTTTTGAGGTACCAATGATTTTAGCCAATATTTTCATAATCTGGTTAACCTCATCCAATAGCATTTCACAATTAGGATAATTGGTCGCATGTTGGCAAAGAACCAACCAGTATTCTGTTTCATCAGCTTCTTTCGCGGCTACTTTCATTTTGTGAATAAAATCAGCTTTACTCTCGGCATTTTGAGCCTCTCTGACATTTGCGCCAATTGAAGTCGCCGATTTTAAAAGCTGATTACTTATCACATACTTTCGTTTTTCCTCTAGCAATTCACAGAATGTGATAATTTGAAGTGAAAATTGTAGCGTCTTAGTCACTATTACATTTTCTTTATCATTTCTCATTTTCAAATTATCACATTTTCAAATTACCTCATTATTTATAACTCCGCTGAGCAATCTTGATGTTTTCATACACCAAATCCTCTTTGTGGAGTTCCCATTGGCTTTCACCTTGGTGTTCCCACGCCGCTACGTACATGTAGTTTTCGTCATCGCGAAGTGCCTCACCTTCTTCGGTTTGGTATTCTTCGCGGAAGTGACCACCACACGATTCGTTGCGGTTGAGGGCATCGCGACACATCAATTCACCCAACTCAATGAAGTCAGCCACGCGGCCAGCTTTGTCAAGTTCAGGGTTAAATTCATCGACATCACCCATTACGCGAACATCAGACCAGAATTCCTTTTTCAATGCTTGGATTTCTGAGATAGCCTCTTTCAAACCAGCTTCGTTACGTGCCATACCGCACTTATCCCACATGATTTTTCCTAAACGCTTGTGGAATGCTTCTGGCGAGGTTTTTCCTTGAATAGAAACAAGTTTCGTAATACGGTCTTTTACTTGTTTTTCGGCTTCCACAAACGCAGGGTGGTCAGTAGAAATCGCGTTGGTACGGATTTCGTTGGCCAAATAAGCTCCGATTGTGTAAGGAATCACGAAGTATCCATCGGCCAAGCCTTGCATCAAGGCACTTGCTCCGAGGCGGTTGGCACCGTGATCAGAGAAGTTAGCTTCTCCTAGTGCGTACAAACCTGGTACAGTTGTCATCAAGTTATAATCCACCCAAAGGCCACCCATGGTATAGTGAACCGCAGGATAAATACGCATTGGCACTTCGTAGGGATCTTCGCCTGTGATTTGTTTGTACATGTCAAACAAGTTACCGTATTTCTCTTTTACCACGGCTTTACCGAGTTCGGTAATCTTTTCAGCCGACGCGTCATGGAGGTTCAATTTGTTCACTTCGCCTTTTCCATAGCGCTGAATCGCCGCCGAATAGTCGAGATAAACCGCCATTTTCGACGTTCCTACGCCATAGCCCGCATCACAACGCTCTTTGGCGGCACGCGAGGCAATGTCACGAGGTACAAGGTTACCAAACGCAGGGTAGCGACGCTCCAAGTAATAATCACGCTCGTCTTCTGGAATTTGGTCCGCAGGGCGGGTATCATTTTTCTTTTTAGGTACCCAAATACGGCCGTCGTTACGCAAAGATTCCGACATCAACGTCAGTTTCGACTGGTGGTCACCCGAAACAGGAATACAAGTTGGGTGAATTTGTGTGAAGCAAGGGTTTCCGAAGAACGCTCCTTTTTTGTGTGCTTTCCACGCCGCCGTTACGTTGGAGCCCATGGCGTTGGTTGAAAGGTAAAATACGTTTCCGTAGCCTCCTGAACACAGCAACACCGCATGGCCAAAGTGACGCTCTACTTCACCCGTTACGAGGTTACGCGCAATAATCCCACGGCATTTGCCGTCAATCACTACGACGTCGAGCATTTCGTGACGCGAGTACATTTTTACCGTACCCAATCCTACTTGGCGTTGAAGCCCCGAATAAGCTCCCAAAAGAAGCTGTTGGCCCGTCTGACCAGCGGCGTAGAAGGTACGCTGTACTTGGGTACCACCAAACGAACGGTTTGACAACAAACCGCCGTACTCACGGGCAAAAGGTACACCTTGCGCTACGCATTGGTCAATGATTGAAGCTGATACCTGTGCCAAGCGATAAACGTTTCCTTCGCGAGCGCGGTAGTCACCTCCTTTGATGGTATCATAAAACAAACGATAGGTAGAGTCACCGTCGTTTTGATAGTTTTTAGCAGCATTGATTCCCCCTTGGGCGGCGATTGAGTGCGCACGGCGGGCAGAATCTTGAAAACAAAAAGCTTTCACAGAATATCCTAGTTCGGCCAACGTCGCAGCAGCTGACGCTCCTGCCAAACCAGTTCCTACAACGATAATTTCGAGTTTCCGCTTGTTGGCGGGGTTGACGAGCGCTACCGTAGAGCGGTACTTTGTCCACTTACTTTCAAGCAGCCCATCGGGGATTTTGGCGTCCAATTTTGGTGATGTTGCCATATTTTCTAATTTGAAAATTGAAAAATTCGATAATTTGAAAATGATGTAATAGTGAGAACTTGGTTGTGCTTCATTAGCACATTTTCAAATTCTCAAATGGGCACATTCATCATCACATGCTCTTGAAAAAGAAGTACAAAGGCATCAAAGCGAAACCAATTGGAAGGATGATACCAAATACCCCAACGCCCAAGAAATTGAGTAAAGGGTTGTACTTAGAGTGATTGATTCCCAACGTTTGGAAAGCACTCTTAAAGCCATGCACCAAGTGAAACGACACAGCAAACATAGAAAGCACGTAGAAAAGTACTAAAATTGGGTTTTTGAACCCTTCCATTACGCTACGGTACAAGTCTTTCACGATTACCACGCGCGTTTGGTTTTCTTCACGTACAAATTCCTCCATTTTGCCTTTGATTTCACCTTCGAAAGGAGTAGCTACGACTTCACCAGTGACGAGGTTTTGCTCATACTGCGTGTAAGGCACGTATCCAAACTTGTATTCAAACCAGAAGTTTGACATGTGAACGACGATAAACACAAGCAAAATAGTACCAAGCAGCGCCATACTGCGCGAAAACCATGAACTATTTGCTTTTCCGTTAGAAACCACATAGCGCTGATTTCCACGCGCTTGACGGTTTTGTTTTGCCAAATACAAACCTTCAAAGGCGTGTAATAAAATGAGCGCGTACAGGCCGTACGAAACCGTTTTGATGAGGGGGTTGGTGGTCATAAAAACGGCATAGACATTGAAGGCCAAGCCGTCATCATGTTTGAACAACTGTAAATTTCCACTCATGTGAACAATCAGAAAAGAGCATAAAAACAAGCCAGAAAGGGCCATGACCAACTTTTTTCCAATTGAGCTTGATAGTGTTTGAGTAACCCAAGACATATCTAAGTTTTTTAAATTAAAACGATGATTATTACTATTTTCAGCGGTCAAAAGTAGGTCTCAATTAATTTAGAAACAATCTAAAATTAAACTTTTTTTGCTAATTAGCAATAGTCATTTAAAGCACAAATTTGTAACTGAGTGTGTCATTTTTTTGTTTTAGCATCAAGCACAAAAAATACGTCTCTAAAAAAGAAAGCGGTGGAAAAAGCAATAAAATTTACACCATTTTCCTGAAATATTCGTTTTAAAAATACTATTTGCAGACCACTAGCTGCAATCGACACTGTACCCAATCATACCCCATAGTTACCCATGAGGAATTTGACACTACGTATTCTACTTCTTTGGTTGTGCATTTGTAGTGCATACTATTCTTATGCCACGCACGTTCGCGCGGGCGAGATTACAGCAAGTCGCATCTCCGACCGAGATCTTACTTATAGGCTAACCCTCACGACCTACCATGATGAAATTGGGGGGCGCATGGCCAGCGAAGGCCAAAACGACGTGACGTTCTGTATTCGTCCTTTCAACGGAGGGGCAGGAACCACATTGCTGGTTGAACGGACTGGACGAGCGCCCATCAACGTAGCAACTACGATCAACACTTTCAGTAAGCCGTTTACGTTTTCTTCCCCTGGGGTATATGTCATTTCAGTGGGTATTGAAAACCGCAACGATGGCGTAGTTAATATGTCTAACTCAGTCAATACGCCGTTTTACGTAGAAACTGTCTTGGTTATCAATGCCTCTCTAGGGCTCAATCGCACGCCCGTCATGCTCAACCCTCCTTTGGATTCAGCACGTACTGGCCAAAAATTCTGCCATAACCCTGCGGCTTTTGATGCCGATGGCGATAGCCTTTCTTATCGTCTTTCTATTCCAAAACAAGGAACTCCAGGAACCTGTATCAACCGCAACGTAAATGGGTATCGTGATCCTGCCCTTGGCGTAGATCCTGATGCAAAAAACGAATTACAAAATGCCCCAGCTACCTTCACCATCGACCCCATTACGGGAGATTTGTGCTGGGATGCTCCTGCTAGGACAGGGATTTATAATGTTGCTTTTATTATTGAAGAATGGCGCGACGGCGTCAAGATTGGTGAGGTAGTCCGAGATATGCAAATTGTAGTAGCCGATGGTCCCAACCGACGGCCACTGCTCGACCCCATTGCGAATGTGTGTGTAGAAGCAGGGCAAATCGCCTCCCAAACAGCCCGTGCTACCGACCCCGACAATAATCGTCTGATATTTTCGGCATACGGAGGAGTCTTTAACTTAGACCCCCAAGGAAAACCGATTAGTCCTCCTTTGATTGCGACCGACTATGCCACATTTACCCCATCGGTGAGCCAATCGCAAGCCTCTCCTGCCGTAGGAACGTTTCGTTGGCTGACCAATTGCAACCACGTTCGTGAAGCGCCTTACGATGTCGTTATCAAGGTCGAAGATTTACCTGGACGTAATCAAATTCAATTGGCTTCGCTCGAATCGTTTTCCATTCGGGTTGTTGCCCCCAAACCTTCTGGCCTTACAGCCACCCCATCCACGGGCACAGCCGCAGGCTTTACGCTTACTTGGACTTCCTATCGCTGCCAGCTACCTGGAGCTCAAATGGTTATTTATCGAAAAGAAGGATGTTCGGGTGGAACTTTCAGCGGATGTACCAACCCAGGTGACCCACTTGCTTTGGGCTATACTGAGGTAGGGCGCGTTCCTGTCAATGCTACTACTTTTACTGATGACAACAACGGTCTTGGTTTGAGAAGAGGCGGTGTTCAGTACAGCTACCGTATTCGTGTAGCATACGCCCTTCCACAGGGCGGATTCAGCCCACTTTCGGACGAAACGTGCTTAGACCTACCTGCGCAAACCCCTGTGCTCACCAACGTAACCGTGGATACAACCAGCACAAACCGAGGTGTTATTACGGTAAAATGGACTCGTCCGCCGTTTAAAGCAAGCGATGTCCCTGGCCCTTACCAATATCGGTTGTCGAGAGCAACAGGCTTAAATGGCACCGACTTCACCCTTATTGCCACCATCAATACCAACTTAGACGCTACGGTTGATACCATTTATGTGGATCGTAACCTCAATACAGTTCAAAACGGCTATCGCTACCGTTTAGAGTTTTTCCATACCCTCAACGGTACGCTCACGAGTCTCGGAGTTACGGAGGCCGCCAGCAGCGTTCGTTTATCTGTTGCTCCTGCCAACCAAGGCTTACGCCTCAACTGGCAAGCAGTAGTGCCTTGGCGCAACGAAAACCAACGACACCGCGTGTATCGGGAAGTTAGAAATCGCCCAGGTACGTTTAACCTCATCGCGGAAGTGTCTGTGCAAAGTGCAAGCACCTTTACTTATATCGACGATGGTACCGATCGTTTTACAGCAGATGGTACGCACACGATCAAACTCTCGACCGATTCTACGTACTGCTACCGCGTTGAAACGGTAGGCACTTACGATAGCCCTCGGATTAGAGTGGGGCAACTGTATAATTTCTCGCAAATTGTGTGTGCCGCTCCCGCCGATAGCACCAAACCTTGCCCACCCGTTTTGACCATTGATGCCCTCAATTGTGATAACCCTACAGGACTTGAATGTGCCTCTTCGGTCGTTAACAATACCCTCAACTGGACTTACCCTGTCAGAGATTCCAACAACCAAGAATGTGCGGCTGCGGTTAGCTACAATGTTTATTTTACCCGTTATCCAGAAGATCCTTTTACTAAAGTAGGACAAACTACTGCCCCAACAACCACCTTCAGACATACGGGGCTAGACTCCTACGCGGGCTGTTATTACGTGACAGCAGTCAGTCGTTTTGGTACTGAAAGTGCTAAGAGTAATACCGTTTGTAACGACAACTGTACGTCACTAAAATTACCCAACGTGTTTACGCCTAATGGTGACGGCAAAAACGACTTGTTTACCCCACTCTCTTGTACTGCCTTTATCGAAACCATCACGTTTGTGGTATATAACCGTTGGGGAACGAAGGTATTTGAAAGTAACAATCCAACTATCAATTGGGATGGCAAAACGTCGGATGGCCAAGACTTGCCTTCAGGAACCTATTACTATCAAGTAACCGTTACCTTCAAAACTTTGCAAAAAACCAGCGAACCCCTCACTTTAAAAGGATGGATTCAGCTGATTAAATAAGATTAGGACAAAACCTATGAAGCTGCGGGAAACTTCAGCTTCATAGGTTTCATGCAATAATTAAAAGGAGGAAATTCGACACTCGTCATTCACTCATTCGACACTCTTTTCCAATGGATATTATTTTCTTTGATGGAGTATGCAACTTTTGCAATGCAAGTGTCAATTTTATCATTACTCATGATTCGACACATCGTTATCGTTTCGCGTCGCTTCAATCCGAATTAGGCCAGAAAACGCTTCAAGAAAATGGGTATTCAACCGTTGAATTGAACACTATCCTTCTGCTTCGCAACGGAAAACTCTACCAGAAGTCAACAGCAGCCTTAGAAATTGCCCGTTATCTCAAAAGCTGGTCATGGTTGTATGGCTTTATTGTTCTTCCCCGCTTTATTCGAGACGCTTTCTATGGGCTTGTTGCCCGTAACCGATACCGAATTTTTGGAAAATCAGAAAGTTGCCGCATTCCTACTCCCGAAGAACGCTCCTTGTTTATTGTTTGATAGTTTGGGGCAAGCCTTGTATGTTTGCACTCACATTGCCCCATTCAACGATCAAACTAAACTCCCTCTTGGGGGCGGAGGGCTTCTAAAAATCAATGAAAGCATACGTATTTCCTGGCCAAGGTTCGCAGTTTAGCGGCATGGGCAAAGACCTCTACGAAAACAATGCTCAAGCGCGCGCGCTCTTCGATAAAGCCAACGAAATTTTAGGATTTGAGATAACCAAGGTCATGTTTGAAGGAACCGACGAAGAACTCAAACAAACCAATGTTACTCAACCTGCGATTTTCCTACACTCCGTTATTTTGGCTTCGACCGTCGCCGATTTTGCACCCGAGATGGTAGCAGGCCACTCGCTTGGGGAATTTTCTGCTCTGGTAGCGGCAGGCGCATTGTCGTTCGACGACGCCCTTCGGTTGGTCGCTCAGCGTGCGGCTGCCATGCAACGCGCCTGTGAGCTAACGCCATCCACCATGGCAGCCGTACTCGGGCTTGACGACGAAAAAATCGAGCAAATCTGCGCTTCGGTAGAAGGTGAAGTCGTGGTAGCGGCCAATTTCAACTGCCCAGGGCAAGTAGTTATCTCAGGCTCACACGAAGGAGTTCGTTTGGCTGGTGAAAAGCTCAAAGAAGCAGGTGCCAAACGCGTGTTGCCACTTCCTGTAGGTGGAGCATTCCACTCACCACTGATGGAGCCTGCCCGCGAAGAATTGGCAGCGGCCATTGAAAACACGCAATTCACCGAACCACGTTGCCCTATTTACCAAAATGTAAACGCCCAAGCTGCTACCGACGTTACAACAATCAAAGCCAACCTCATTTCACAGCTCACGGCTCCAGTACGCTGGACGCAATCGGTGAAAAACATGGTAGCAGATGGCGCAACCGAGTTTGTGGAATGTGGACCAGGTAAAGTTCTTCAAGGATTGGTTAAAAAAATCGCCCCTGAAGCAGCAACAGCGGCGGTTTAAGCAAAAAAAATATTTACACAAAGCCGCTGAATATCAAGCGAAAGGCGTTTTTTGAAAAATTTATTCTCATTTTTTTTCCAAAAAACGCTTGACACGTAACCAAGAAAGCCGTACTTTTGCACCACCAAAACGGAATTGGTGGATGGTGTAATGGTAACACAGAAGATTTTGGTTCTTTTATTCAGGGTTCGAGTCCTTGTCCGCCAACCGAAGCCTCTCAAGCAATTGAGAGGCTTTTTTGTTTATTGACCTACCCCTAGCTGTGGGCAAAAAACAAAAAACCCCGACGAAAAAGCATCGGGGCTACTAAGGTATAAAAACGGATCAAGTTCAAAATTTGTGGAGAGCGTTGTATTTTTTTAGGTTTGTGTTTTAATCAAACCTGTCTGTTTT
>NZ_JBYFCH010000019.1:0-142865 GCF_057652295.1 Runella sp. R5_40
TAGGGAAGCCCACTCTGGTACTGTTTGTTAAAAATACTCAATCTTGAAATTTTACCATAGTACAAACCTAAAGGGCGCCCCCGTACAAGGTAAGAGAAGGTGGCCGAGTTGTCACCCGTGCAGTCTATAATGTATTGGGTGTAAATCGGCATGGTTATAAAGACTTGATTGGCATGTATGTATCTGAAAGTGAAGGTGCTAACTTCTGGCTATCTGTACTTACAGATTTAAAATCCAGAGGGGTAAAAGATATTTTGATAGCCTGTACGGACAACCTTACTGGTTTTTCAGAGGCAATATTGGCTTGTTTCCCTCAATCTGAGATTCAGACCTGTATCATTCACCAGATACGGAATTCCCTTAAATATGTGGCTTCCAAGGATCAGAAGACTTTCATGCAGGATTTAAAAACCGTCTATCAGGCTCCCACAAAGGAGAAAGCTGAATTGGAACTAGATAAACTTAATGATAAGTGGGGCAGCAAGTACCCAGTTGTGATTAAATCCTGGCAGAATAATTGGCACAAATTGTCAACGTATTTCGCTTATGATGAGCAGATTAGAAGGCTTATTTACACCGCAGCGGCGGCCGCTACTAATGCAGTGGAAGGGTTTCATAGGCAAGTCCGTAAAATTACCGCTGCGGCGGGCCGTCAAAACAAAGGGCGCTTTTCCCAATGATATGGCGTTGCTTAAATTAATTTATCTGGCTGTTGAAAATATAAGTCAAAAATGGACTTCTCCGTTGCAGAATTGGGCTCTTACTGCGCAACAGCTACATATAAAATTTGGCAATCGAATGCGAATGGACCTGTAATTTTTCTTTCAATTATAAAACGCAAAAATAGCCTGTTATTGAATTTGTCAAGGGTATATAAACGGCTTCGTACCTCAGCCGCCCTTGACAAATTCAATAACAAACCCAAAAAGCATTTGAAATCGAAAGAAAAAATTAAATTTGAATCAAATTTGAACAAAAGACAGAGTTTAAATTACACTCCCCGTGTATGACAGTCGTTCGCTGACTTTTAGAAAAATTATCCCGACAGACAACCGTTCAGACTCACAGCTAACGCCCCATAAATTATTTACCTGCAATTTTCTTTCTATGATTTTCACCCCAATTAACCATTTCATCAACGACAGGTTTTAGCGTATGGCTGTAAGGTGTGAGTGTATATTCTATTGACACAGGCGAATCATCATAAACCGTTCGGACTATCAGTTTATTTGCTTCCAAATCTTTCAGTTCTTTTGAAAGAACACGAGTTGTAATCTTCGGAATACTTCGCTGAATTTCCCTAAACCGGTTTTTGCCGTCATACATCGTCATTAAAATGGGTAATTTCCACTTTCCGCTAATGACATATATGGTGTCTTGGACATATTTTATTTTGTCGATCATTGAAAGTTCTTTCTTTTTCATTTCTGATATACTTTAGGTTATCGGTATCAAATGTATATCATTTTGTGTTTACTTTTGCACCGAACAAAAAATAAATTGTATGATACGTTTCAATAGTAAAAAAGCAATCGTCTTGGCAACCGTAGTGTTGTCAGGTTTTATGTGTAAAGCACAAACCAATCCAAAAGCTGTTGTGGCAACCTTGCATCACGCAGGACTTTCTGTAAATGATTTGGACAGCCAAAAAAAATGGTATTCCGATAATTTTGCACTCACGGAAGAGCAACATTTTGAATTGGAACAACCCAAAGTGAGAACAGTAATGCTTGTGGCAAAAAATGGTTTCAGAATTGAACTTATTGAATTAAAAGGTTCAAAAAAAGAACACGAATTTACCGACCCATTAAATGCTTCTTCCGTGCAAGGCTACGGACATTTAGCCATTGAAGTAAGTAATTTAAACGAAGCGTTTGAAAACCTGATTACAGTTGGAGCGAAAGAAGTTTCCAAGCCTTCTCCTGCGGTTCAAAAAGGAGCATTTTTTGCTTATGTAAAAGACCCCGAAGGAAATCTCATTGAGCTGATTCAGTCGCCTAAAAAGTAGAAACAAAATACCGACAGACAAAAGCCCGTGCTGGTAACAAGGGTTTGGCGTCAGGCGGGGCAAAGTGCTTCGTTTGACGCTTTTTCGTATATTTGAACTTTGGTTCTTCGTATCAGCGTTTGTGCTAAAAATCCCAACCGAACGCCAAGCCCCGAAACGTTAGGTGTAAGCTTAAAAGTAACAACGAACAAAATAATGAATTGGCAAGAATATCAGGAAGCATTGGAATACTTTATGAACAAATGGCAGAATTTGGTGTCGTAAGCAAGAACATTACAATTCCAGATAAAGTTACTGGACAGCCGAGGCAAATTGATGTTTGGTGGGAAATGCGACTTAAAAATCACACATTCAAAATATTGATAGACGCTAAAAAAAGAAAAGATAAAATCGATGTGAAGGATGTTGAAGAAATAATAATGTTAGCTCAAGCTGTTAAAGCTGACAAAGCAATAATTGTGACAAATAACGAGTGGACAAAACCTGCAGAATTGAGTGCTAAATTTAATGGGCTTGATTTAAGAATATTCACAATTGACGAAGCTACTGACCTAATAGTAGATGACAAATGGGTTATGTGTCAGGTTTGTAATGATGATTGTGTAATTCTTGATAGTAATGGTTTTTTTGAGGTTAATGGATTGATAAATTGGTGGCTTGGCGGAAAATGCCGTAGTTGTAAATCCATTTATATTCATTGTCAAGATTGTGGAGATAGAGGAATTATTAATAGCGAAATAGATTGGAAATGCAATTGTCCTTACTTATGGAAGTCTGAGAACGAAAATATTTGTGTATATCAATATAATGAAGACGACACTGGAGAAATCAATTTTGACAATCCAATGCAATTAAAAATTGACTTTAATGAATTAGAAAGCCAGCACCTAATAACTAAGCTTTCGTGGTGGCCGAAGGCCAAGCCATGAAGTCGATGGGGGACGCCCAGTCTTGAACGAAGCCTTCGGTAGCGGTGAGAGCTCACCAAACCCTTTTCTTTTGTTATAAAGTTATGTTGATGGTGCCACTACTTTCAAAGCAGGTTTTTGACCTGCTTTTTGTTTTAAGACTGCCCCCCAATGGCGCGAGCGTCCCCGCTTGTGACAACGATTACAAGGCTTCCAGCCTTTTTCCGCAACTTAGGCTAGAAGCCTGAAAATAATCAGCACGAGGCAGAACCTCGCGCTATCACGCGCTATCGTCCCCCACCCCCAAAATCCCCATCGTAAACACCTTCGATTTGACAAATGCCCGTATCTGCGTGGGCTTTAGGTGCGTTTGTGGAGTACACTCAAGCTTAGATTGGCGTTAGAATTTGGAGCTTCTGAGGCAGACCAACTTCTTAATATCTTGTCTAACAGCAACTTGCTTCGATGAACTGTGAAGTAGCAGATTGAACGTCCGTGCATCTGTTAAACTTTTGTGCTAAATTTACCACTACAACACCAAGTGGCAAACCGCTACCTGCCACGTTCCCCACCACAAACTGATAGACCTAATCGATGATAGCAACTAAATTGTTTAAAGAGTTTTTTGAGAGCGAAAAAGCAGGGGGACTTGTTTTAATTGCTTGCACCATTGTGTCGTTGGTACTTACCAATTCACCCTTTGGCACAGATTATCAGCTTTTTTTCCATAGCAAATTTTCGGGTTTATCCGTTGAACATTGGATAAATGACGGCCTTATGGCTATTTTCTTTTTACTCATCGGCTTGGAGTTAGAAAGAGAAATTTACATTGGTGAACTTTCAAAAATAAAAGACGCTCTGTTGCCATTATTAGGAGCGATTGGGGGAATATTATTACCCGCAGGAATATTTTTAATGTTTAATTATGGCACTGAAACACAGTCGGGTGCAGGCATTCCGATGGCAACAGACATTGCTTTTGCACTAGGGATTCTATCATTATTAGGCAATAAAGTTCCAACTTCTTTAAAAGTATTTTTAACAGCATTAGCAGTTATTGACGACTTATGTGCTATTATCATAATCGCAATATTCTACACCAAAACACTGCTTTGGATTAATCTTTTTATTGCGTTATTTATTTTTGGTTTGCTTTTGGTGCTCAACAGGCTAAAAGTAAGAAACCTAATTCCTTACCTCCTTGGCGGGATTGCAATGTGGTATTTTATGCTTCATTCAGGCGTTCATGCCACTATTACGGGTGTTTTATTGGCCTTTGCGATTCCCTTCGGCAACGGAGACGAAAAATCAACTTCGTACATTTTGCAGCACTTTTTACACAAGCCCGTTGCATTTATTATTTTACCCATTTTTGCGTTAGCCAACACCGCCATCGTTGTTAGTGGTGACATAACTCACACTCTAGCAGAAAACAACAGTTTAGGCATCGCGCTTGGACTAATCGTAGGTAAGCCGCTGGGTATTTTTGTAGTAACATTTTTAGCCGTGACTTTGGGACTTTGCAAACTACCAACTGACCTCCATTGGAAATCAATTTTTGGCGTTGGTCTTTTGGCTGGAATTGGTTTTACGATGTCCATTTTCATTACGCTACTCGCTTTTGACGATGAGACAATCATAAACAACTCAAAATTAGTAATCTTGCTTTCTTCTTTAACAGCAGGGTTTTTAGGCTTTATCAGTTTGCGACAAACACTAAAACAAACGGCAGACTAAATAATGAAATTGTCCGAATATGTAAAAAAGAGAAATGGGGTTCCAATTGGGAATTCAAGCTCACTTCAAAATAATTTACAAAGGTCGCTTGGAGCCAAAAACTTTTCTACCTTTTGGAATTTTTGGAACCCTATTTTTGGCTATTATTTAGGTTTAAAAATTTTCAAACCACTCAAAAAAGTACTTCCAGTTGGGTTGTCATTAGTTTTGACATTTGTCTTCTGCGGTTTTATTCACGATTTAGTCACGACTTTGGTACGAGGAAGACTTTCATTATTTTTCTCTGTTTGGTTTCTTTTAATGGGAACAGCCGTCACGATTTCAAAACTGATAGATTACGATTTTTCAAATAAAAAATGGACTTTTAGAGCGTTTATAAACCTATCAATAATTGGCTTATGTTTGTACTTAACAAACTATCTAAACCAATTATTTAAGTATTATTAGTCTAGTTGGCGCGAGCGTCTCCGCTCGTGCCAACTATTACAAGGCTTCTAGCCTGATTACTTTTGAGATGAAGCAGGCAGAGGGGGTGCTTCAAAAGTGATACAACCCTGCAAGTTTGTTCGGAAAACAGCGCCCGATTGCGTCTCAAAACCTGGCAATAGCGTCACACTCTTGCTGGCATCAAAAACCACATTCGTCCCCGTAGCGACCGTTCCTAATGCTGTAATGTTCCCATCTCCAAGCAAAAACCCAAACCTATCCTTCCTGCCTGCGTAGTGAGTTCCAGACTCAATCGGCGCATCTGTAACGTAACGGTTGTCGGGACAGGCTTCTTTGGGCTGAAATTCATACGCACCAATGTCAAAAACCAAGTAACGGAGATTATTCAGGATGTCAAAAGAGGGAGCCAAAGCATACGTTCCCGCATCGACGGCAGGGCTGGCTCGTTGCAGTCGTAGGCCGTCGTCGGTAGTACCGCCCCTCAAATCGGGACCGAGCAAATTGGTTTCACTCACAAAAAGTGGATTGACCGCAAAAAGATTGTTGGAAGCCGTAGCCCCAATGCCATTGGGCGTTTTGTCTAAGGGGTATTGTGACGCGGCAAACTGCAAAATATTGTTTTTAAAATCTCGGCCATTTCGTTCAATAAAGAAATCGGCATAGATGGTCGTCGTGTTTGTTCCAATCGCGTTTTTGTAAAAAATATTGTTGTACGTTTTATTGATGTCGATAGGAGCACCAGCAATGCCTGGGTCGTAGGTGTAAAGCGCCCCTCCCGCAGTTTGTGCCGAATTGTTATAAAAAGTATTGTTAAAAAACTCTGACGTATAAAGGTCATTGCGCACCGCACCACCTACCCCCGCAGCCGCCCTATTCCCTGCAAAAACGTTGTTATTGGCTTTCAACGTAGTTTCCGAAATGTAAAAACCACCCCCATCAATTGACGCTAAATTTTTATCAAAATAATTGTTGTTCAACACCAAAGGAGAACTCAAACGAAAATAAAAACCTGCGCCAGTAGCGGCACTGTTATGCTTTATGATACAATCGGTTATTTCAAAAGAAAAACTGCTGTAGGCATAAATCCCCCCGCCATTTTGGTTAGAAGCCCCTAACGCATTCCCTCCTTTGATGGTAAAACCTTTAAGTAGCACCTGTCTTGCCCCATCATAGGTTCTCAACACATGGTAGGCATTTTCGGCGTTGTTTGAAATCGCCAATGTACCGCCCTCGCCCGTCACGATGTCGTTGTCAGAAAAGTCACCCGAAAGAATGGTTTCATTTTGACGAGCTTTTTGAGTCGAATAGTCCGCAACTAATTCCGTACCCATAAATCCGCCATAAATTTTTAACCCGCCTTTCAAGGCAAACGTGTAGGTGCGATTTGATCCGCTCGTGACCCCAAACGCCCGTCGATGCGGTTTGTACGTGCCTTTGGCTACTAAAATGGTGTTGTTATCGCAGTTGTTGGCATACAGCAGTGCCGTTCCAAAAGCAGTAGCTCCTCTGAACGCATTGGCCCAACTGCTCCCATCGTTTAGCCCCGTTGAAAGGTTGACATTGACGTATAATGTTTGATTGGATGGCGCGGTATTTTGATATTCATACGCCCCCATGTCCAATGAGATACTTGCAATATTATTGGGAATAGAAGGGACATCAACCTCTCTGGTCTGATTGGCCATGTCCACCCCTTCGGTAGAGCCATTCGTGCCTTGGTCTTTGCCAGGTGTGCATGACGTAATCCGCAAACCATCATCGCGGCTGCCCCATTTTCCATCAATACCTGCGGGAAAATCTGGATTCATAAATTGAGGCTCGGAGCTCGTACAATCGCTACACCAAGTAGAATACCCACCTTGAACATTGGAAGAATAGCCAGTAACGGTACTACCATTGTTAGCAATACCCGCCAAGCTCGGGCTATTATTGTCCCAAATGATGTTATTGATAATGAACGGCCCTGAGTTATAGTTGTACATCGCCCCCCCCGCTACATTGGCGGTATTTTGGACAATGGTACAATTTCTCATATCGGCTGCCGAGCCCTCGTGGTTATAGACGCCACCACCACCTGCTGTTGCTGTATTTTCGGCAATGACCGAGTTGGTGATGTACGTATTAGAACTGTTGTTGAGTACACCCCCGCCATCAGTAGCTTGGTTTTCGACGATAGCACACAACGCTATTCTCATTTGCGAAAATACACAAAGCACCCCTCCGCCCCAGCTTCGATAGTAAGTGCGTCCTGCGACTGTAATACTCGTTGTGCCATTGGCGTTTCCATTTTTGATGGTAAAACGCTCTAAAATGGTATTATTAGCGCAGTCGATGGCCGTTACTACATGGTAGGCGTTGTCGTTGGTTTCGTATTTGGTACCGAGGTCGCCACTCAAGATTGTTTCGTTGAGGTGGGAATTTCGGGTGGCGCGGTTGGTTTCATTTCCTGCAAAGCCGCCATAAATTCTAAGCCCCGATTTCAACAGAAATGTATTGTTGCGGTTGGTTGTACTGGCCGTACCGCACGTGGCGCAGCCACTCGGATAAGCTGTGGGAAAATACGTACCTGCCGCTACCCAAAGTTCATCCATGGTGGGAGAAGCAATATTCATCATAGCCTGCAAGTTGCCCGAAGCATTGGCCCATGAGCTACCATCGCCCGTACCAGAGGCAATAGGTTTTACGTAGCGAATCACCGCCAACGCCTGACTAGATACAAACAAGATAAAGACGATGAAGGAATATAGTTTTGGCATGGTTTAGCTAAAGTAAAAGGGTTATCTCACAAATGACGAAATAAACAACTACCTAACCAATAACCACTTAGGTTATTTCAGCAAGATTTTATTAAACGGTAATTGGTAAACTAAATGAGTGATGTAACGTATGTCTCCCGATGGCGCGAGCGTCCCCGCTCGTGACAACTATTACAAGGCTTACCCAGCCTTTTTCCACAACTTAGGCTAGAAGCCTAAAAATAGTCAGCGCGAGAGGGGACGCTCGCGCTATTGTGCTTCACCATTAAATCCCATCCGTTTTTTGCTTTTCTGGTCATTGAGACTCTAAACCTATCAACCATGACTTTCTTTCAACGATGGGCGGTGGCGGCCTTGCTTTTTGCCAGCCCCCAACTTCTAGCGCAGTCGAGCTACCCTACCCTTGGCAAAATCGTCCGCAACGACCCACGACTCGATGCCTTGGTCGCCCCTGATGCCAAAATCGAAGTCCTTGCCTCGGGTTTCATCTGGGCAGAAGGCCCCGTGTGGGTCAAATCCCAAAACTGTTTGCTGTTTTCGGACGTGCCCGCTAACACGATCTTCAAATGGAGCGCCAAAGAAGGACTTACTCCCTTCTTGAAACCTTCGGGCTTTACGGGGGCAGGCACCTATGGCGATGAACCTGGCAGCAACGGCCTCACCCTCGACCAACAAGGTCGCCTCATCATAGCCGAACACGGCGACCGTCGGATTTCGGCCATGCCGTTGTCCAATGCAGGCAAACGAACCATTGCTGATAATTTTCAAGGAAAACGATTCAACAGTCCCAACGACGTGGTGCAGCATTCGAGCGGGGCTTATTATTTTACCGATCCACCTTACGGAATGCCCCTCAAACACAACGACCCTACTCGCGAAATCGACTGGTTTGGGGTATATCGCGTGGGCAACGACGGCAAGGTGAGTTTAATCACCAAAGAAATGACCCGCCCCAACGGCTTAGCTTTCTCGCCCGACGAAAAAACGCTCTACGTTGCCCAATCGGACCCCGAAAAAGCCATCGTTATGGCCTTTCCTGTCCTTGCTGATGGCTCGGTTGGCGCAGGGAAAGTGCTTTTTGACGCCACGCCGATGGTCAAACAAGGATTAGCAGGGCTACCCGATGGACTCAAAACCGACCAACAAGGCAATCTCTGGTGTACGGGGCCAGGAGGCGTCTTAATCATCACACCAACGGGGCAGTTGTTGGGGCGAATCGACACGGGTGAAGCCACCGCCAACTGCGGCTGGGGAGACGACGGCAGCACCTTGTACATCACCGCCGATATGTACCTGTGCCGCATCAAAACCAAGGTAAAAGGAGCAGGTTGGTAAGCCACAAAACTTTAAAAATCGCAATAAAAAAAGAAGGCCAAAAGCCTTCTTTTTTTATTGAATATCTTCTCAAAATTTCTTGTAAATCGCTTAAAACCTACGAACTTTGTAAAGTAATTACTTGTCTATATAATAAGAAGTAAGCGAGGGAATAATACGTTAAAACCATTAGTTAGATGTCTGAGAGTAGAAAATTTTATGTTTATGGGTTGTTTGTGGTGGTAGGAATAATTTTTCTATTTCGACTATTGTACCTCCAAGTTCTTGACAATACGTACGAAACCGCGAGTAACTCCATCCGCGCCATTCCCGATGTGCCGATGCGGGGACAAGTCTATGACCGCAACGGAAAACTGATTGTTTTCAACACCCTCGTATATGACTTATACGTGACGCCAAGCAAAGTGAGAGTAGCCGATACGTTGGCGCTTTGCAATTTATTTAAAATAACACGTCCCAAGTTTGATAGCCTAATGCAAGCGGCCAGAACATTTTCTTACCGCAAGCCTTCCCTTTTTCTTCGTCAGCTTTCGAAGCAAGAGTTTGCCCGCATTCAGGATGCGCTGGTGGACTACCCTGGGTTCGACTATCAAAAAAGCTCCATTCGGACCTATTCCGCCCCTACCCTTGCGCACGCATTGGGCTACGTAAGCGAGATTTCAAAAAAACAACTTGATGACCAAGACTACCCTTACTATCGTCAAGGAGACTTGGTAGGGCAAAGTGGATTAGAAAAATTTTATGAAGAGCAACTTCGCGGTCGCCGAGGGGTGCGCTACGTCATGCAAGATGTGAACGGCGTAGCCAAGGGCGCTTGGAAAGACGGTGAAATGGATACCGTAGCCATGGCAGGACAAAACCTCTATACAAGTATCGACTTAGATTTACAGCAGTATGTCGATAGTTTGATGCTACATAAAGCAGGTGCTGTGGTGGCCATTGAGCCTTCCTCTGGCGAAGTGATTGCGATTACTTCTGCACCTAGTTACGACCCTGCGCTGTTTGCAACCCGCGATTTTTCAAAAAACTACACCGCACTTCAAAAAAACCCTTATCGCCCGCTCTATAACCGCGCTGTAATGGGAAGCTACCGCCCTGGTTCTACGTTTAAGACCGTGCAGGCGCTGGTAGCCATGCAAGAGGGCGTCATTGGCCCAGGAAGTGTGTTTAGCCACGCAGGAGCACCCATGAAATGCCACGGTCACGGAGCACTTTCAGGTGTAAGTAGTGCCATTCAGTTGTCGTGTAACCCTTACTTTTACCACGTTTTCCGTCGGATGATTTATGCCAATGCCGAGAAAAATGCGTTTAAGGCTTCCTCCATTGGCCTCAAAAAATGGCACGAATACACCGAAAAATTCGGGTTCGGACAAAAACTTGGCGTGGACTTACCCAGCGAAGCGAAAGGAGTGCTCCCTAGCGTTGAATACTATGACAGACGCATTGGCAAAAACCAATGGCGTTTTGGGCAAATTTACTCCCTCAGCATCGGGGAAGGTGAATTGCTCATTACTCCGCTAAAATTGGCCAACTTAGCCGCCACCATTGCCAACCGTGGGTGGTTTAAAGTTCCGCACTTGGTGAAAGGAGTTGGGAAAAACAACAATCCACTTCCCGAGTACAACGAAAAGCACGAAACGGGGGTTGCCCGTTATTATTATGAACCCGTCGTGAATGGCATGGAAATGGCCGTCGTTCGTGGTACAGTGGCGCGGGGGGCAATGATTCCAGGCATTCAGATGTGCGGTAAGACAGGAACTTCACAGAACAAAAAAGGAAAAGACCACTCCATTTTTATTGCATTTGCGCCCAAAGACAACCCCAAAATTGCGATTGCCGTATTTGTTGAAAACGCAGGGTTTGGAGGGTTTGCAGCCGCTCCTGTGGCTTCTTTGGCTATCGAACGCTACCTCAATGGGCACGTTCAACGGAAAGCCTACGAACAAGAATGGAAAAATAAAAACTTCCTTCAAAACGTAATTCTTCCCCGTTCGCAACAACCAAAACCCAAAAATGTTGCTCCCACGCCCCTCAAACCAGAGGCCACGATTGTCCACCAAACAGCCCCCAAAAGCACAGCGGCACCTGCGCCTTAGGCTGCTCTGGATTCTCCCAATTGGTTATTTTTTATTGATTTTTTGAAACGACATTATGGCTCGTAACGAACAAAATATTATTCAGAATTTGGATTGGCTGTCGGTCTTGATTTACGCAGCTTGTGTTTCAATGGGTTTGTTCAACGTCTATGCCTCCGTGTATGACCCCGAAGAACAAACCAAGCTTTTTGACCTTTCCAACAACGCAGGGCGCCAATTTATGTTTATTGGTACGTCTGCGCTTATTGTCATTGCGATTTTGGTCATCGACCACAAATTTTGGGAGGTCTTCGCGCCTTTCATTTATGGCGCCTGTATTTTGCTCCTTTTGGTCGTATTGGTAGTAGCAACCGACATCAAAGGCTCCAAATCATGGATTAAATTTGGCTCATTTTCGCTCCAACCCGCCGAATTTGCCAAAACAGGAACGGCACTACTTCTGTCCCAATTCATCACCCAACCCCACATTAACCTATCGCGTTGGAAAGACATTGCTTGGACGGCAGGCATCATTTTATTACCAATGGTGCTCATTGTGGCCTCCAAAGAGGTGGGATGTGCCCTCGTATTTGTCTCGTTCCTGATTGTACTTTACCGTGAAGGACTGCCTGGCATTTACCCTTCCATTGTCTTAGTTGCCATTGTGCTGTTCATTTTGTCGCTGTTTTTCTCCCCTTTATACATTTCTCTCGGGTTGACGTTGTTTGGATTTTTGGTCTATTACGTCATCATTCCTCGGTACGACCGCACTAAAAAAACGGCCATCAACCTCGTCGTCATTTTTGGATTAATGATGTTTTTTACGACCAGTGTGGAATTTTTGGTCAACAACGTCCTCCAAACCCACCACCGCAACCGTATCAAAGTATTGGTCGATCCAAAACTAGACCCTACTGGTATCGGTTGGAACGTAACACAATCCAAGATTGCCATCGGTTCAGGACGGCTTTGGGGAAAAGGGTTCTTAGACGGTACACAAACCAAATTTAACTTTGTCCCCGAACAACACTCCGATTTTATCTTTTGTACCATCGGCGAAGAACACGGTTTTATCGGCAGCGCAGCCGTAGTTTTATTACTGCTTGGGCTCATGTGTCGGGTCGTATTTTTGGCCGAACGGCAGCGAACGCGCTTCGCAAGGGCTTATGGCTATTGCGTGGCAGGCATTTTGTTTTTCCACTTTTTGGTCAATATTGGCATGACAATCGGACTCATGGTCGTCATCGGAATCCCACTGCCGTTTTTTAGCTACGGGGGTTCTTCGATGTGGTCCTTTACGATTCTGTTGTTTATTTTTCTTAAATTAGACGCGCAGCGACCTTATACGCTGTCGCGAACCTAATTTCCTCCATAGATATGGCCTTTATTGCCAACAAAAAAAAACCGTTTAAAATCAATAAAGAGCTACGCAGCTACCTCGAAAGCTACAACCGAGAGGTAGCATTGCCTATTGATTACAGCTATTTATTACGATACGAAAACGCCATTCCGCTTTACGACAAAAAAGGAACTGATACACTTTGGGAGACGGTTTTTTATTCGTACAGCGAGATTGATGAAATTTACGATGCCCTCAAAACCATTTACGCCGACCTCCGTGCCGACGGTGATTTGTCGGTAATGAAGCACTTGTACGTGGACCGCGTGGACGTTTGTTCGTACGGTAATTCTCGTCCTTTTCGGGTGCGGATTGTCAATAAAGTGAACGATAACTTCGATTATTTTTACATCAAAAATGCCGATTCGTCGCGGATTTATGGCCTTGAATTAGAGCACATTCTCTCGCCCAACCGAATCAGTTACATGACCAGCGGCGATACACTGGTCGAAGAACACATTGCGGGGATTCCTGGGGATATGTTTATCAAAAACTACCTCAACGAGCCCAACCTCAACGCCATTCGTTTTTGTAAAGAGTTTGTCAAATTCAACGAACGCTGCTTCGTAAGGCTATTGGGCGATATGCACTCCAGCAATTTTGTGGTGGACATTACCCCCGACTTTGAAGAGATTTACTACCGTATCCGCTCCATTGATTTTGACCAACAGTCGTACGAGGGTAAAAAAGCGGTGTATTTGCCCCAGTATTTTAAGCAAAACAATGCCATCATTGAGTTGGGAATGAAGTGCTTGACCAACGAAAGTGTACTCCAATACCAGCGAGAAGAGCGTTCGCTGATTGCGGGGAGGATTCGGGTGGAGCGTTCACGGATTCAGGATTTGATGAATGTGATGATGGAAGACCAAATCTGCCTTCCTGATAACTTAAACCAGTTAAAAAAAGAACTCGCCCAACACTATCGAAACAACAGCTTTTTGCAGTGTCGAAGCATGGGCGAGGTCGTGATGAAGAGCTTAGAGCTGGTTTTGGCACATTAGGCAAGGGGCAAATTTGCAAAGAGCAAATTTGCCCCTTGCTTACTTGCCTTTTGCTAATTTGCCTTTTGCCAACTTGCCTTTTGAAACCCTTCCCTACTGTTGTCCAAAAACTTTTTTCAACAATTCGGTAGCACGAGCAACGGGGTCTTTACGGATTTTGCGTTCTTCTTGGGCAATTAGTACATACAAACCATCGACGGCTTTTTGGGTAGCGTACTGTTTCAAATCAGGATTGATTTTCTGCACCAAAGGAATTTTATTATACGCATTAATCAAATCTGCGTAGTACTTGGTAGTATTGTTGAGCTTCAAGGTACTGTCAACCACGGGATAAAACTGTTTGTACAAATCAGCGTTCGTAGTACGTTTCAAATAACTTGTAGCGGCGGTCGAATCTCCCTTCAAAATCCCCAAAGCATCCTGAATACTCATCGACGTGATGGCCTTCACAAAAATAGGTTTAGATTTTTTGGCAGCGTCCTCAGCCGCGCGGTTAAGCGACAACAAAAACTTATCGACTTCATTTCCTAAGCCAGCTTTACGTAGCGTAGTTTCAACTTTCTGAATATCAGAAGGAAATGGAATCCTGATGAGGGTGTTTTTGTAATAACCATCCACCGCCGAAGCTTGCGCCGAACCGTTTGAAATCCCTACTGTAAGGGCCTCTTTAAGTCCTTGGACAATTTCGTCGTTGGTCAGGCTGGTACCTCCCTTGGTTACGTCGCTGATGGCCGTTTCGGCTTTTTTTAACAAATCCCCAAACGTACTTTTTTTCTTTGGCTGATCTTGGGCATACACACTCGTTCCGAGTACAAAAGCCACACAAACGCTAATAATAGATTTCATGGACAAAAAATGTGGGTTTTAATTGGTCTAACCTTTGGACAATAATGTTTATAGGTAGTAACATCATTGCTCCGTTTATATTTTCAAACCTAAAGCATTGGTACAACGTTCATACCAAAAGAGAATTTTGTCTAACTTTGAAAAAAAATTAGAATACATGGTCAGAGCAGAAGTAATCACGATTGGCGACGAAATATTGTTTGGACAAATCACGGACACCAACACCCAATGGATAGGCACCGAACTTACCAATATTGGCATACGCCCCATCCGAAAGTCATCGGTGGGTGATACCGAGGCCGCTATTTTGGAGGTATTAGCCGAAGCCGAAGCCAGGGCAGATGTCATTCTAATTACGGGAGGTTTGGGGCCTACCAAAGACGACATTACCAAAACAACGATGTGCAAATACTTTGATACGGAGCTAGTTATCAATGAGCACGCGTTGGAAATCATCACGTCGTTTTTTGTAAAACGGGGCCGCCCCATGACGGAGCTCAATCGACAACAAGCGGCGTTACCCAAAGCTTGCACCTACATTGCCAATTATTGGGGAACGGCGCCAGGCATGTGGTTTGAGCGTAACGGCAAGGTTTTTATTTCCATGCCAGGGGTTCCGTTTGAGATGAAAAACCTCATGACCAACGCCATTTTACCCAAGCTCAAGGAGTTTTTTGAAACCCCCGTCATTCAGCATAAAATGATACGGACGGTGGGGATAGGGGAATCGTTTTTGGCTGAACGCATCGAAGCGTGGGAAGACGCTTTGCCTCCACACATCCGTTTGGCTTACTTGCCTAGCTTTGGCCAAGTAAAGTTGCGCCTCACGGCCACAGGTACCGATGCCGAGCAGCTCAAAGCTGAAAATCAAGCACAAGTGGACAAAGTACTTCCGTTGATTCAAGAATTCGTTTTTGGGTTTGACGACGATGAAATGGAAACGGTCGTTGGGCGTTTATTAAAGGAACGCGGTGAAACGGTTGCCACTGCCGAGAGTTGCACGGGAGGATATGTATCTCACTTACTTACTAAAATCCCTGGGTCTTCTCATTATTTTGTGGGAGGAATCGTGAGTTATAGCAACGAAGTTAAAATAAACCAATTGGGGGTAAAACCAGAAACGCTGGCCGAGTTTGGTGCAGTAAGCAAGGCCACTGTTATTGAAATGTCGGAAGGAGTTCGTCAGCGCTTGGGAACAACCTACGGCATAGCCGCAAGTGGCATTGCGGGGCCTGATGGTGGCTCGGAAGAAAAACCCGTTGGCACAATCTGGATTGCGTGCGCTGGGCCTTCAGGCACCGTAACCCAAAAATTACAACTTGGCAAATTCCGTGAGCAGAACATCCAATACACAGGAATTTACCTTTTGAATGTACTTAGAAAACAGATTTTGGCGAATCGATAAACATCAACAAAAATGGCAATAGTAGAAATGGTGATGCCTCGCATGGGTGAGAGTGTCATGGAATGTACCGTCATTGGCATCTTAAAAAAAGTAGGCGACCGCGTTGAAGCCGACGATTCGGTGATGGAAGTGGCTACTGATAAAGTCGATACGGAAGTTCCTACTCCTTACGGTGGCGTCATTGCAGAAATTTTAGTAAAAGAGGGCGATGTCGTTCCCGTCGGAAATGCCATTATTCGGATTGAAACCAATGGTTCGGTGGCTGTTCCCGTGGCCGAGGAGTCGAAGGAAGTACAAACCCTTGAAAAAGAAATCGAAACGGTTACGCAATCGTTGGTAGCCAATCTCCAGCCTTCCTCTCCAACGCCTACAACCAGCGAAGCAGTTGGTACTCGATTTTATTCTCCTTTGGTCCAAACCATCGCTAAAATGGAAGGTGTGTCCCTCCAAGAACTCGAAAAAATCGCAGGCACTGGAGCTGAAAATCGCGTTACCAAAAAGGATATTTTGGACTACCTGGCGAGTCGTAGTTCTAGTCCACAGTCCATAGTCGATAGTCAACAGTCCATGGTTGATAGTCAACAGACAAACCCGAAACCCGAAACAGCAAACCCAAAACACGAAACTTCGAAAGGAATTGAAGTGGTGCCGATGGACCGAATGCGGAAGTTGATTGCGGAGCGAATGGTGGAATCAAAGCGTATTTCCCCGCACGTTTCGTCGTTTGTGGAAACCGACATGACCAATATCGTACTTTGGAGAAATCAAATCAAGGATGAATTTAAACGCCAAACGGGCGAAGGATTGACCTTTACCCCACTTTTGATTGAAGCGGTTGTAAAAGCCATCAAAGATTTTCCGTTAATCAATATTTCGGTAGAAGGCGATAGTATCCTCAAAAAGAGAGACATCAACGTCGGGATGGCCGTTGCTTTGCCAAGTGGCAACCTCATTGTTCCCGTTATTCACAACGCCGACCAATACAGTTTGATTGGGCTTGCCAAAAAAGTCAACGACTTGGCCAACCGTGCTCGCCAAAACAAATTGACTGCCGACGACCTTGCAGGAGGCACTTATACGGTTTCAAACATTGGCACATTTGGAAACATCATGGGAACGCCCATCATTCTCCAACCCCAAGTAGCCATCATGGCGTTTGGAGCCATTCAGAAACGTCCCGTGGTTATCGAAACTCCCCAAGGCGATGTCATCGGTATTCGTAGCATGATGTATATTTCTCACTCGTACGACCACCGCGTGGTAGATGGTGCGTTGGGAGGAATGTTTGTCAAACGCGTAAGCGACTACCTTTCGGAATTTGACTTGAATCGGAAATTGTTCTAAGCGTTTTACGCCAACTTCTTTTCCTAAATTGCGTCAGAGACTCTAGACCGTTTTCGCCCCGACATATTGTCGGGGCGAGCCGTTTAAGATCGTTGAAAATTAGGATTTAACCAACCCATCGGCACATCTGCCACAATGCTCCCGTCGGGGTCAAGCACTCTCCCCTCTGCCCTACCTTCAATTTTAAATCCTATTTTTTTATACAGTTCAATCGCCGTTGGGTTACTCTCGCGAGCATGAAGCTCCACCCGTAGTATGTCTTTTCTTTCCGTTTGAACGTATTCCAACAAAGCCGTAAACAACCTCTTTCCCACTCCTTTTCCTTGGTAGTCAGGGTGTACACAAATGGTTGTATCTCCAAACAAATGTGTAAAACACTCAATCCCCAATGAATAGGTATGGACTTCGGCTACAATCTCACCCGCTTCTTCGGCCACCATTGAGCAACCATTCGCCAAGCTTTTACTCAAAAAATTATAAATATAGCTTTCTAAAATCTCGTGTTCTTTGCGGGCAATTCCTCCCGAGCGCCGCGCGACAGTTTTGTACAATTGCTGGATTCGGCTCAAGTCCTCTAGCGTTGATTTTCTAATCTCCATCCTATTAAACAACTTTATTAAGTAGCAGAGCAAAAATTTTAGGCCATTTGTTATCAACATAATTCGTTGATTATGAACGAATAACAAATAACGGTTAACACCCTTAAAACTGGTCAAATGATAAATGCCCCACGGCTTCGTGCGCAATTTCGCGAATGTGTGGCAGCACGGGGTTGGTGTCTTCGGAGCGCCAAATTAAGTATAATTGGGTCAGATTTGGTAATTTAATGAAGCGTACACCCAACGCCGACGAACCCTGACGATACGAAATAGGAAGCACCGACAAACCGAGTTTCTTCTCCACCAACCGCAAAATCGTAGCGCCATAATTGGAGTGATAGACTACTTTTGGTCGAAAACCACCTTGTTCAAACACATTGTTCAGCAACTTTCCATAGTTGACATCCATCTCGATTTTGGGCAAAATAAAGCCCGATTCCAAACACTGCTCAATGCCCGTAAAGGTATGTTCATTGAGCCAATAATCGGTTGGAACAACCAAGGCAAAATGTTCTTCAAACAATAATTGTGTCGTAAACTGCGCATCTGTAGAAATTTCACGGGTAAAGCCCACGTCAATTTCGTGGCTCGACAAAGCTGCAATAAGCTCTACCTCAGCAATTTCTGTAAGTTGTACCTTCACATCGGGAAATCGTTGGTACATCATCGACAACACTTCGGGAAGAATAGAATAAAGTGCCGAACCAGGGTGTCCCATTCGTATCGTACCAATCGAACCACCGTGAATTCGTTGGGTTTGCTCAATGATATTCCTCAACTGAAGCTGCATTCGACTGATTTCATCTCGAAAATAGCTTCCCGCTGGTGTCAATTTTACGTTACGTTTGTCACGCTCAAACAAAACAACCCCCAACTCCTCTTCCAATTGCTGAATATGACGGCTGAGTGCAGGCTGAACAATAAATAGTTTCTCGGCAGCCCGCGAAAAATGCAACTCCTCTGCAACCCCCAAAAAATAATTCAGTTGACGGAAATCCATTTTATAAAAAGAAAATACTTATACGTTTTCAGCATAAATCTATCAAAAAATAACATTTCTAATTATTAAAACCACGTATTTAATTTGCACCATTACTTTAAAACTCACCACCACCTATACTGCCATGATACAAATTTTGGAGTACCAATCCGTCTATGAAGAACCCATTATTGACTTAATTTTAGACATTCAACAGCTTGAATTTAAAGTCCCCATCACCCTCGAAGACCAACCCGATTTGTTGATTATCCCTGAGTTTTATTGCAAAAATGCGGGTAATTTTTGGGTAGCAACTACCCTTGATGGTACGTTGGTAGGCACAATTGCCCTCATCGACATTGGCAACAACATGGGCGCTATCCGTAAAATGTTTGTTCACCATGATTTCCGTGGAAAAGCGTTTGGGGTGGCGTCTCGATTACTTTCTACGCTTACAAAGCACTGTGAATTACACCACATCGACCGATTATATTTGGGGACTAACCCTCGTTTACAGGCTGCAATGCGCTTTTATGAAAAAAATGGCTTTGCTCAAGTACCCGTTGAAGAATTACCCATTGAGTTTCCACGTATGGCAGTTGACAGTGTCTTTTACCAGAAAACGCTTCATTGATGTCTGTTTCAATCCAACCAGCAACCTTCCACGATGCACAAGCATTGCGAGATTTAAGCGAGCAAACGTTTATTGATACCTACGCCGTTTATAACACGCCCGAAAACATGGAAAAGCACATTTCCACGAAGTTTACCCTGGAGCAAATTCAAGCGGAACTTTCGGACTCCTCCGTTCAATACTTACTTCTGAAAAAAACAGAACAACTCATTGGCTTCACCAAATTGGTTAAAAACCATGCTCCGAAAGAACTATCGTCTGAAAACGCCATTGAAATAGAACGATTTTACGTGGACAAAGCCTTTCACGGGCAAAATTTGGGAAAGCACTTAATGAATGAAAGTCTGGATTGGTGCAAAAATTCGGGCTTTAAAACCGTTTGGCTAGGTGTTTGGGAAGAAAACACCCGCGCGTTACAGTTTTACGCCAAAATGGGCTTTGAGAAAATAGGTGAGCACGTTTTTGTACTTGGCACCGAAGTGCAGAATGATTATGTAATGGCTTTCAAATTATAAATTAAAATCAGGCGAATCACTCTCAATAACACCAACTTAGTGTATCTTGCTTTCCAAACATTTACTCAACAAAATTCGCAACACAATGGAAACAGGAACAGTCAAATGGTTCAACGATGCAAAAGGAATCGGGTTTATTGCCCGCGAACATGGAGTTGATGTATTTGTACACCACTCAAGTATTATTGCCGAAGGGTTCAGAACCCTCCACGAAGGTGATAGAGTTCGATTTGAGGTAGCGGAAAGCCCCAAAGGGCTCGTTGCCAAAAACGTAATGAGAATATAAGGAAGCCTATTTGACCACCAACTTTTCTTCCTTCTCAAACACCGTTATCGACAACGGATAGCTGCTGTCTAGTTTGTTGTAAGTAGCCGATTCTTGATTGAGGCGGTGTTTGGTTACTTTGGCGCGGAGTGTCAACGATTGAGAACTTTTCAAAATCTGTTTCAACACAAAAGAGCGTTCTTCGCCAGGATTTAGGTTGTTGTCTGAAAGTTTTTTAGCAGCAGGCCACCACTCCCATTTTTCTCCTATTCGGTCGGATTTTGAAGCAATAACCTTGTTTTCAGCATTTACGAGTTCCAACAAAATCGAGTAATAACGTTCGGGGTCACCCGTTGGAAGGCGGTGCCCTGCAAATTCATTTTTCAACGTCAGTCGGTAATCAAGTTCCTCGCCAACCTTGTAAGTAGTAGCTAACTTTGAAGTCGTAAACGATAGCCCATTCAGCCCCTTGGTTTTAGCGCCTTTTTCTTTCGGTATGCCCGACCCTGCAAAGTAGTGTAAATGGCTTAGCCGCTTGCCATAGCCTGTTACAATTTCTCTTTCTACAGGCTCCATGTGACAGCTAATGCACGTTTTTTGACCGTAAAAAGGCCCTTTTTTCCATTCATCGCCTGTCTCAAAGGTACAAACGAGCGTTGGCGTTACGACAGCACTGGCATTGTGGCACGAAATACAGAGTTTTTCTGATAAAAATTCGGGGTCTTTTTTAGTGGCGTGCGGGGCTTTGGCCGTCCCTGTTGTACCAATCACAACGTTGTCGCGCACGTGGCAACTCGCGCAATTGATTCCCTCCTGCTGAAGTTCGCGGTCAAAATGTGGATTTTTTTGTTTTACGGGCTGATAAATATCTCCGTCGAGCAGCCCCGAAACAACGTATTCTTGTTGATTTTGAAGCGGAATGTGGCAGTTGATGCACAAATATGGGCTAGATTCTTTCTTTAACTCCGCCTGAAACTGCTTGTCTGTCCACGCGTGAGAGTGCGTTGAATGCTGCCATTCTTCGTAATGTGCCTGATGGCAAGCTCCGCACTGTTTGGCGTTCAAAGAAGCCAATCCCTTGGGAACTTGCTGATGTGGCACCGCCTTTTCCCAGCTTTTAGTGAGTGGTACTACTTCTTTTTCAGTGGCTTTCAGATAGACTTGATACGCCACAATTCCCACAAAAACAGCAAGAGAAAGGTAAAACAGTTTTTTTGAGGACACTATTTTAAGTTTTTACGACGGTTACGTTGGAAATCTTCAAGCACAAAACCTCCCAAGCCTTTGAGGTTGCTGTAATACGCACGGCCGTTGTTGACCCGCGTAAATTCCTGTACAAATTGCTTCAAATAAGGATCTGACGCAATCATAAAGGTTGTAATCGGAATCTCCAATCGACGGCATTGCGCGGCCAACGTAAGCGTTTTGCTTACAATCTTGCGATCGAGGCCAAAGCTATTTTTATAGTACTTTATTCCTTCCTTCAAACAAGTCGGTTTTCCGTCGGTAATCATGAATATCTGCTTGTTTTTGGTCTTACGACGACGCAACAAATCCATCGCTAGTTCAAGTCCCGCAACCGTATTGGTATGGTAAGGCCCTACTTCCAAATACGGCAAGTCTTTGATTTGAATTTGCCAGGCGTCGTTTCCAAAAACGATGATGTCGAGCATATCTTTGGGATACTTGGTCTTAATCAACTCCGCCATCGCCAACGCTACTTTTTTGGCAGGGGTAATACGGTCTTCCCCGTACAAAATCATGGAGTGACTAATATCAATCATCAGCACCGTAGCCGTGCTAGTTTTCTGCTCTTTATCAACGACCTCTAAGTCGTTTTCTAACAAATAGAAATCTTCGGCTCCGTGGTTGATTTGCGCATTTTTAATGGATTCCGTCATCGAAATTTGTTCCAACGAATCCCCAAATTGAAAATTACGAACATCGCTACTCAGTTCGTCTCCCACGCCCGTGTAAGGTGTACGGTGATTGCCCCCCGACTTAGAACGTTTGAGCTTTCCAAAAATCTCTTCAAGGGCACTTTTACGAATACTCCGCTCGCTTTTGGGCGTCATCATAACTTGACCCTCTTCATTTTCTTCAGTAATGTAGCCTTTGCGTTTCAAATCGTCGAAAAAATCACCAATTCCGTATTGGTCATCTGTCAGTTTGTATTGACGGTCCAACTGATTCATCCACGACATCGCCTGCGACACATCGCCCGAAGTCATCAAAAGCAATTGTTGAAAGATATTCAACAACTCCTCAAACTTGTTTTTACCTGATTGCTCAGACGGTTTAAATTCAGAAAAGCGATGACCTATCATGTCTAAAAGGGTTAATATGTGGGTAACAAATTATTGAAGATAGAAGTTTAGAACCAACCACTACAAACTCCATAAAAAAATCCTCTCGCTACAAAGAGGAGAGGATCTTTTGGAGAATTTATACATTAAGCTTTTTCGCCGCAGAACTCTTCAAAAGCCGTAATGAGGTGTTCGCCAATCATTTGGGCATTACGTCCTTCGATGTGGTGGCGCTCAATAAAGTGCACCAATTCATCGTCTTTGAAAATCGCAATCGCTGGCGATGATGGAGGATATGGCAAGCAATACTCACGCATTTTGGCCGTTGCATCTTGGTCAGCACCCGCAAACACGGTTACCAAGTTATCAGGTTTCACGTCGCTGTAATGCAACGCTCCCAACACGCCTGGACGGGCTGCACCTGCTGCACAACCACACACCGAGTTTACAACGACCAAGGTCGTTCCTTTGGCATTGGCCATAAATTGATCCACTGCTTCAGCCGTTTCGAGGCTAGTAAAACCGTTATCGGTCAATTGAGCCCGCATAGGAGCTACTAAATGTGGAGGATACATAATCTGTTTACAGTTTTTAAGTTGACAGTTTTAAATATAGTATTCGCCTTTGGATTACATAAACCCAAGTTCGAGTCTGGCTTCGTCGCTCATCATATCTTGAGAGTACGGCGGATCCCAAGTCAGCTCAACGCTCACGTCGTTGATTCCCTCAATTTCGCGAATTTTTTGTTCTACCTCAACAGGAATTGTTCCTGCCGAAGGGCACGATGGCGACGTGAGGGTCATTTCAACATACACATTGTTGACAGGGAATATTTTTAGGTCATAAATCAAGCCAAGTTCCCACACGTCCACGGGGATTTCGGGGTCATATACTTGCTTGATGGCTTTGACTACTTCTTCTTTCAGTTCTGCTTCAGACATAATACGTAAGTGTTAAGCAATAAGTTGTTTTTGGGCAAAGTCTTTCATACGTACAATCATTGAAGCCAACCCACCTGCGCGGCGCGAAGTGATGATGGTTCTCATGCCAATTTTTTCAATGAAGTACAAATCTGCATTGGCTACGTCCTCTGGTTTTTCGCCCGAAAGGATTTTAATCAGCAAACTCACCAATCCTTTACTAATTTGGGCAGTAGGTTCGCTATCGGCTTCAAAATACACCCGGTCGCCACGCATTTCGGTATGTAACCACACCCGCGACTGGCAACCTTTGATGAGGTTATCATCAGTTTTATATTCCTCCGCAATCGGAGACAGTTTTTTTCCCAAGTCAATGATATACTGGGTTTTTTCCAATTGGTCATCGAAGAGGTCAAAATCTTCGATAAGAGCGTCCTGTTTTTCGTTAATTGTCATTTATGTTTTAACGAGCCATGCACTCGTTATTTTTGTTTAGCTCAACATTTTTTTAACTCTCTCTAACCCCACTACTAATTTATCAATTTCTTCTTTTGTATTATAAACGGCAAAAGAAGCGCGGGAAGTTCCGACAATTCCAAGACGTTTCATCAACGGCTGTGTGCAGTGGTGCCCCGTCCGAACGGCAATGCCTTGTTGGTCCAAAATGACGCCAATATCTTGCGGGTGAATGCCTTCCATTACAAACGATAATACACTTACTTTCTCCTTAGCCGTACCCACAATTCGCAAGCCTTCAATGCTTTGCAAGGCATCGGTTCCATATACCAAAAGCTCATGTTCATAATCAGCAATGGCCTGTTTTCCAAGCGCTTCTACGTACTCAACGGCCATTTTTGTCGCTACTACATCGGCAATGTTAGGCGTTCCTGCTTCAAATTTGTAGGGCAAATCATTGTACGTCGTTTTTTCAAACGTTACTTCTTTTATCATTTCTCCACCACCACGATAAGGCGGCATGGCGTTCAATATGTCTGTTTTGCCGTACAACACACCCATTCCCGTAGGACCGTACAATTTATGCATCGAAAACACGTAAAAATCACAATCCAACGCCTGAACGTCAATGTCAATGTGTGACGTAGCTTGTGCGCCATCAATCAGCACTTTTGCTCCTACTTCGTGCGCTTTTTTAATGATTTCAGCCACGGGATTAATGGTTCCCAACGCGTTTGAAACGTGCACAACCGACACCAATTTGGTTCGCTCTGAAAGCATTTTTTCAAACTCATCCATGAGCAATTCGCCTGCATCATTGATGGGAATGACCCGAAGTACGCAGCCTTTTTCTTCACAAAGCATCTGCCAAGGCACAATGTTGGAGTGGTGTTCAAGGGTGCTTATGATGATTTCATCCCCTTCTTTTAGAAAAGTACGGCCATACGATTGAGCCACTAGGTTGATTCCGTCGGTCGTTCCGTAGGTAAAAATGATTTCTTCTACGCGGGGTGCGTTAAGAAAGGTTTGGATTTTATGGCGCGAAGCCTCGAAAGCAGAGGTTGCTTTTTCGGCTAAAAAGTGAATACCACGGTGAATATTGGCGTTGTAATGCCCGTAATAATTGGCCAATGCCTCAAGAACAGGAAGGGGTTTTTGGGTAGTGGCTGCGTTGTCAAAGTAAACCAATGATTTACCGTGAACTACCTCATTGAGAATGGGAAAGTCTTGGCGTATTTTTTGAATATCTAGCATAAACACAGATAAGTGAGTTCCAAGTCAAAAATCAACCTACAATTGAGTATTCGGTTTGATTTATTGCTAATAGTTTTTGACTTTTGGTTAAGACAACAAAATAAAACAGAATTCAGTTTGGACATTTTCTAAATAAACTCAACTTCCCTATGAAAAAGCTCACCCTTAATGACTATGAAAGTGCCGTTGCGCCGATTTTAACGGATTTAAAAGCCCATTTTGAGAACAAAGAATTTGTGGTTTCGGATGTCATAGATGGTGAATTACATCAATACGTCAATCTCGTGCAAGAAGGTGGCGGCGTACTCGGAGTGGCGTTGGTAGGCTACACCTATGTGCTCGAAAAAATGGGCATTCGTTTTCTGAAACTGGCTGGGACTAGCGCAGGAGCCATTAATACCATGCTGTTGGCCAGTATCGGATACCGCAACGAAGAGAAATCGACTGAAGCCCTTAAAATTTTGTCCAGCACCAATCTTTTCGACTTTGTGGATGCCTTTTGGGTGGTAAAGCGCATAATCGCTTGGGCTATGAAATATAAGCCCAAGTTGACAATCAAAGCGTTGTTTTCGGCGATTGGTCTTAGCCTAATTCTTGCCGTCGTATGTAGTATTTTTTACTGGATTTACCGAGACGCCCCCTCTACGCCTGCCCTCGTTAGCATTTTATATGCCATTAGCGGAGTGTTACTTATTTGTTCGGCCGTGATTGTCAGCTACGTTTATTATTTGTATTACCGTTTCAAACGCAGCCGATTTGGCATAAGCAAGGGTAATGCTTTTTTAAAATGGATGCAAGGCATTTTAGAAAACAATGGAATTTCTTCCTTGAAAGATTTTCGTGAAAAAATTGAAAAAACGGCGACCCACATTCAACTCCGCCCAACGCGCGAAGACCACTTAAAAGTGACTGACCTCAATCAACCCAAACTAGAGGATTCTATTACCATCATTGCCTGCGACATTACAAAACAAGTGAAAGTGGAGTTTCCCAAAATGTGGCGATTGTACTGGGACGACGAAGCCCGAGTTCAGCCCTCTGCTTTTGTACGTTCTTCGATGTCGGTTCCAATTTTTTTTGAGGCATTCCAAATCAATAATATTCCCAAAAACAGCGTAAAAGAAGCTTGGAAAGAATTCTTTTTGGTAGAAAACCTCAGTGATATTCCTAGTGATGTGCAGTTTGTTGACGGCGGGATTGTCTCCAATTTCCCCATCAACGTTTTTTTCAACCCCAACCTCAAAACCCCTCGTTTGCCTACGTTTGGGATTAAGCTCGACGACGATGCCACTACCATTCATGAATACGAGACATTTGGCAGTTTTATCATGGGTATGTTTAACACCGTTAGGTTTAATTACGACCGTGAATTTTTGCTAAAAAACCGAGATTTTGAGAAAACCATTGGCCGAATTGACGTTCGAGGATTTAATTGGCTCAATTTTAACATTTCGGACGAAGAAAAGTGCCAACTTTTTGTAAAAGGAGCGCAAACTGCCGCCGACTTTTTGAAAAAATTTGACTGGGAAGCCTACAAAAAAGGAAGAGAGCAAATGTACCATGACTTACACGCTGCATGAATTCATACCGCATTTTACCCGACCGCCAAATAAGGTGCACCATTCCTGTAGAAAGTCATTGTATTAAGTTTGGGGATTCTTTACCTTTCTGCCAACAACTTTAAAACTACCTATAGTCATGGTCAATGCAAAACACTTAGCAACGTTCATTTTAGGCGCCGCCGCTGGCGTAGCTTTACACAAGTACCTACAAACCGAAGAAGGTGAAAAGACATTTGAGGATTTAAAGGCGAAGGCCAACGACCTCAAGGGAGAAGCCGAACAAGCACTGGATAAAATGCCTGAGTATTTTGAACAACTCAAAACGGAAGGTTCTGAGGCTTTGAAGAAATATACGCCCGAGGCAGAACGTCTTTTGCAAGAGCTGCTAGACAGCATAAAAGGCAAAACGCCTACCGCCGAAGCCGTCCCCAACGACCCACCGTCACAAGGATAGGCACAAAAGCAAAAGGCGCGTTTGAAACGCGCCTTTTGTATATCCACATCTGCTGAGACGGCTTATTCTTCGCCTGCTACGCTGATGCTTACTGTGTGTTTCACTTCTTTGTGAAGGTCAAGTTGTGCTTTGTAAGTACCTACAACTTTCACATCTTCGATAGTGATTTTCTTACGGTCAACATCAAAACCTTTTGCTTTAAGTGCGTCAGAGATTTGGATGCTAGTAACGCGACCGAAGATTTTTCCGCTTTCACCCACTTTTGCAGCGATGTTAAGCGTAATATCTCCAATAGCAGCCGCCAAGTCTTCGGCATCTTTCTTGAGTTTTTCTGCTTTGTGAGCAGCTTGCTTCAAGTTTTCAGCTAATTGTTTTTTGTTTGAATCGGTCGCCATTACCGCAAATCCTTGCGGAATGAGATAGTTACGACCATAGCCAGGTTTAACGTCAACGACGTCGTTCTTATAACCAAGCCCAGCAATATCAGTTCTTAAAATAACTTGCATCGTCAGTTTCTCCTTCCGTTTTTTACTTTAATTGGTCAGCTACATACGGTAATAAAGCCAAGTGACGCGCACGCTTGATAGCTTGCGACACTTTGCGCTGATACTTCAAAGAAGTACCAGTAAGGCGGCGAGGTAAAATTCTACCTTGCTCATTTACCAATTTCAATAAGAAATTTGGGTCTTTGTAATCAATAAATTTGATACCCGCTTTCTTAAAACGGCAGTACTTTTTGCGATTTTGGTTACGCTCGATTGGTTCGTTTACAAGTGTCATGTCTTGGCCCTCCTTAGTTGTTTTCAGTTTGTTTTTTTCCAACTAATCCACTGCGCTTACGCTCAGCATAAGTTACGTGGTGCTTTTCCATAGCAACTGTCAAATAACGCATAACGCGCTCATCGCGACGGAATTCAGTCTCAACCGTTTGGATAAGGCTAGGCTCCGACTTGAACTCAATCAAGTGATAAAAACCAGTGTTTTTGTTTTGGATTGGGTAGGCCAATTTCTTGAGCCCCCAACTCTCTTCGTGTACGAGTTCCGCGCCGTTATCGGTAAGGAGTTTGCGGAACTTATCAACGGTGTCCTTCATCTGTTGATCAGATAAAACGGGAGTCATAATGAACACCATCTCATACTGTTTTGTGAACATACTGAGAATTGTTAAATGTGTATAAAAATAAACTCATTGAAAATGAGCCCGCAAAGGTAGTGTTTTAATTCTAAAATCTCAAATATTACGACCCATTTAGTTGGAAAATAAAAAAAGAACTGTAGTTTTGATACTCAAACTACACGTTTTTATAGCTTAAAATGTCCACAAACGCCATTTTGCCATGCCTACCCCTAACATTCAGCTAACAAGCGACTTCAAAAAGATGACGACCAAAGCCATTTTGGCGATTTCCTTCTTTGTTATAGTGTATCTAATTTTAATTGTGTTGGCTATTGGCCTCACATTTTTAAGCAGTTACTTAGGTATCATGTTTATTACCCTCAAGGTACAATGGTTCACCATTGCGGTAGGCATTGGACTTATCGTTATGGGATTGCTTGTTCTTTTATTTTTGTTAAAGTTCATGTTCAAAAAACACATAGTGGACCGCTCTCACTTAGTCGAACTTACAGCAGAAAGCGACCCTCATCTATTTGCCTTCATAGATTCCCTTGTTAAAGAAGTTGGTACTCAGTTCCCAAAGAAAATTTATCTTTCTGCCGACGTCAATGCCTGTGTTTTTTACGATTCTAGCTTTTGGAGTATGTTTTTACCCATTCGCAAAAACCTCCAAATAGGATTGGCGCTTGTCAATTCTGTTTCGGTACATGAGTTTAAAGCCATACTTGCGCATGAGTTTGGGCACTTTTCTCAACGGAGTATGAAGATTGGGAGTTACGTGTATAACGTTAACCAAATTATTTATAACATGCTTTATGAAAACAACTGGTACGGGACCCTAGCTCAAAAAATTGCGGATATACACGTGATTATTGGCTTTTTCGTCATGGTGGCGGTTAAAATCATCCAAGGTATTCAATTTATCCTCCGCAAAGTTTACGAGGTCGTCAACCTCAGTTACATGAGCCTTTCTCGTGAAATGGAATTTCACGCCGACGAAGTAGCGGCTCACATTGCAGGTTCTAAACCTTTAATTACTTCGCTTTTACGTTTTAGCCTCGCCGACGAGGCCTATAATAATGTACTCAGTTACTATGATGAAAGGTTTACCGAAGCCGTTACGACTAACAATATTTACCCACAACACTATTTTGTGCTCAATTTTTTGGGCAAGGAAAATGGGCTCCCTGTTGTGAATCAATTACCCATGGTGGGACTAGAACAACTCAATCGTTACAATAAGTCAAAATTGGTAATTACTGATCAATGGGCCTCCCACCCAAGTACCGAGGATAGGATTAAACGGCTAGAACAGCTTGACCTTGTGCCAACTCACGAAGATTTGCGACCTGCTTCAGCCGTATTCAGCCATATTGAAGCCCATCAGCAACTTCTTACACAAAAGATTTTCTCTACCGTTGTTTATTCAAAACCAACGACTGAGCTTCCAGCCCAGAAATTCGCAACGGATTATACGGAGAACTATCATAAACGTCGGTTTAGCTCATTTTTTAACGGATACTTCGACAGCCAAAATTTACTTACCCAACTTCCCAATGAACCTTCGAACTTCGCGCCAAACCGCAATTTAAATGAGTTATTTGGGGCAAAAATGCTAGAAACCCTCAACAACACCATGGCACTAAGCTATGATTTAATCATCCTTAAACAAATTGCAGAAGATAACACAGGTATCAAAACCTTTGACTATGACGGGGTCAAATACACTGTCAATGACCTAGCCCAACTCCTGCCCTCATTGGAAAAAGAGTTAGATGAATTAAAAGTAAAAGTTGAAGAAAACGACCACGCGATTTACCATTATTTTCATCACTTGGCTACCCAAAAAGGAGAAATTGAGCAGTTTAACGTGGTCTATCATTCATTTATCGAATTTGACAGATGGAGTGATGAAGCAATGGAAATTTCAAGCAAATTGTCAGATTCACTTCAATTTATACAAGAAACCACGCCCTTCGAGACGATTAGAGAAAACTTAATAACGGTAGGCAAAATAGAAGGCGATTTTAAGCAACACATTGGAAAGCTTTTAGATTTTTCGCTCGTTGAGACGGAATTATCCCCTCAAATGAAGGAAAATTTCAAAAAATACCTCTCAAAGACGTGGGATTATTTTACCCAACCTAGCTATGACGACGAAGCTATCAATGTCCTTTTTGATGCCATTCGTAACTTCAATACGGCCGTTACGAGGGGCTACTTTCTGTACAAAAAACAGGTATTATATTTCTATGAAAGCCTAGTATCTGCCCCTCTCGACTAGTGCATCTTAGCATCTTTCTCTCCCGCTTCTACCCGTATTGCGAGGTTATTTTCGGCAGGAGGCAATGGACAAGTCGCGTAAGGACTAAACGCACAGGGTGGATTGATAGACTTGTTAAAGTCCAATACGACATTTCCTGCCTCGTCGGGCACATCTGTGTATAAAAAGCGCCCTGCACCGTAGGTTTCGTGGGAAGTAGTTTTGTCCTTGAAAATAATAAACAATCGTCCACCTCCTGCGTCTGTCGCAGCTAGGCGGTACGTTTTTCCGTTATGTTGAAACACAGCATGACCCACCAACGATTGTTGGCTTACCAATCCCAATACATCAGTAATGGCAATGGTGCGTGGAGTAGCTGGTTTTTCAAGCTTTGCCTTTATTTTCCACGATTCATTGACCACAAACCGCTCAACACCTTTAAAATGCGCCAAAGCGGGATGTTCCAAATCCCGAAGTCGAATGCCATATTTTGGTCCACGTTTGATGATAAACCACCGAAGAGCGCCTTGTTCCATGGTAGTTGTTTTGCCCTCCTCAAACACAAATTCGGGAGAAGTTTCTATCTCAATCAGTTTTACCTGTGCATCTGAATGCGCCTTGAAACTCACTTTACCATCACGGAGTACTAGCGTCCCTACTTGTTTTGATGCTTTTTTGGGAAAAACAATGTCATTTTTCTCGTCGCTTCCAAAGGTATTATCTCCTTCTTTCAGCCAAAATAAACCTGCGAGGTTCAACCAACCTTCTTCACTTTTCAGCCCATCCATGCGTTTTTGATGCCACTGATTTATTTCATTTTGGTACGTTCCTTCCTCATTGTTTGGGATAAAACTTACCAATAAAACACTGAAACCTAGCGCTAAAAAAAGAAGTACAGAATTGGTTTTCATAATTTAGTCTTCGGGGTATGGAATGAAAATAAAGCCAGCAAAATCGCCTTGAATGACAAATAGACAGCAGTATTCGTCGGGGTTTTTATAGTTTTCTTTGAACAATTCGATGGATTCAAGACCTACGAGATTGCGTTGGATAAATTCGTCTAACATGGAAGCGCGGTACGACCATTCGTTTTCTAGCTCGGTTTTTCCAATCAGCAATACCCCAAGTTCTATCTCTTTTTGTACCGCCACAAAAATGGGGTGGGTGGAAAAGCCTCGCTTCCGAATTTGATAGGAAGCTTCTTTGAGCTGGTCAGAAACCTTGACAAAATCTTGTGATACTATCCCCAAAAGCTGTTTGTTTACTTCGGGTGAATTAGCATCATCCATTAAGGTATTTTCGTTGCTGTGGTTAATCATGTTTTTTGAATGTCGAATGTAAAAATTCAGATTATTGAATACAATCTGACTAGAGCCGTGCTGCCAATAACAAGCTAAGGTCTTTGTGACGCATCGAAAACTTCTTGGCGATAAAAGGATTTGTCAACGTGCCACGGTGCGTATAAACTCCTTTACTAAACCAACGACGTGCGTACATCATTTCCTCAACGCCTCCTAACGAGCCCATTTTCAACAACATAGGCAAAAAGACGTTGCTCAACGTAACACTAGCCGTATGTGCCACCCGCGATGCAATGTTGGGCACACAATAATGAATGACGTCGTATTGTCGGTAAATCGGGTCTTTGTGGGTCGTAATTCGCGAGGTTTCGATGCAGCCTCCTTGGTCGATGGACACGTCGATAATCACCGAGTTGGGTTTCATTTTTGAGACCATTTCTTCGGTAACAACGTAAATATTTTGGCCGTCTTCGGGGCGCAGAGCACCAATAACGACATCGGCCCGCTGCACGGCTTCCGAAAGCGTATCTGACTCAATAATTGAGGTATAAATGTGCTGCCCAATGGCATATTTCAGCCGTTGGAGACGGTAAATGTGTTGGTCAAAAATTTTGATTTCTGCCCCTAGCCCCAGCGCTGTACGGGCGGCGTATTCAGCCACAGTTCCCGCACCGATGATGACTACTTTGGTGGGTGGAACTCCCGTAATTCCGCCCAAAATTATCCCTCTCCCCTTGTTGGCACTGCTCAAATACTCGGCGGCAATGAGCATAACGGTACTTCCTGCAATTTCGCTCAATGAACGTATCACAGGCTGACCACCAGCAGGGTCTTCGATGTACTCGTAGCCAAGTGCCGTAATATTTTTCTGATTGAGGTGTTCAAAATATGAACGGTCGCGGGTGGGAAGATTGAGCGCCGAAATAATGGTTTGGCCATTTTTCAGGATTCCAAACTCTTGCTCTACAAGGGGTTCAATTTTAAGGATTAAATCACTCGTAAAAACCTCTTGGGGCGAAAACACAATCTGCGCTCCAGCTTCGCTGTATTCATTATCGGGAAACTGAGCCCCTTCTCCCGCTCCCTTTTCCACAACGACTCGGTGACCATTTCGAACCAAAATCGCCACGGCTTCGGGCGTCAGTGCAATGCGGTTTTCTTGCAGAGATATTTCTTTTGGAAGCCCAATCAACAAGCTTTGCTGGCTTGTTTTGAGCGGGACAAGCGCTTCTTGCGGATACAAAGCTGTTTGTTGCGCCAATTCGCCAAAACCCATCATGTCCAAATTAGTCGATTTACGTTTGTTGATTTATGCTTTTTTGAGAACTTCCAGCTTCCGATACCCATCTGGCAGGCTCGAAATATGGATTTCTACGTAACTTTCTGGTAAAAGTTCTTCGATTCGGTCGGGCCATTCAATCAAACAAATATAGCCAGAATCGAGGTATTCTTCAACCCCAATATCGTACGCCTCAGCCGTATTTTTTAGTCTATAACAATCAAAATGGTAAATCGTTTCCCCATCGGCGGTGATATATTCATTCACAATCGAAAACGTCGGACTTTGAACGTTATTCATCACCCCCATGACCTTGCCTAGCGCCTTCACAAACGTTGTTTTTCCCGCTCCCATGGCTCCATTCAATAGCCAAATGGTTTCGTTCCCACAAGCTTGTAGGACTTTGGCAGCCACCTCTTCGATGTCTTCTAACCCAAAACGTTCGATGCTTAACAATGTCATTTTAAAGTACGCCTTGTTTTTTAAGATCTTTGGTCAATTGCTCCATCAACAACCGATGAGCCACAGGATTTGGGTGTCCATCGTACGTAAGCTGGTACTGTTTTGCTGGATAGGGAAAAAGCTGACGATAATCCAGCACTTTTATCCCCCTTTCTTTCAACAATGCAGGCATAGGTGAATCCTTTTTCAAGGCATCGGGGTACAAAATCACGTAAAACTTATCGTTTTTAAACTGCTTTTTGTACTCGTCTTCCGTTGCTTTAATCAGATTTGCCGTCAATTCGTAATCTTTCGGGCGATACACAAAAGGAAAATCCATCGCAAAATGCTGACGAACTTTGCTTTTAAACAACATCATTCCAAAACGGTATTTCAAAGGGTGGGCAAACCGATAGACCCCTTGCGTTTGCATGGTTTTTTCATCAATATCGGGAAAATAGCCATCGTACATGCCAATCCAGCCTACCGACGGAATAGCTCGGTTGACGTGGTCTTCGATGTAGGTATAAATCCCAATACCGTCTTTTTGAGCCACTTGTTGCACAACATTTTGGTGCTGCAAACGAGCCAGTGCATGTCGCGGAGAATAACCAAAGAAGCCATAATTGTACGCCTGAACGTCAGCGTTGTCTTTTTGGAAATAATAAGGCATGGTTTCATTGTCGCGCACGGCATCTCCGTAGGTAAACGAGCACCCAAAAAACAGCGCATATTTATTTCGCACAGTTTGTGCAGAATCAGCAAAAGGCGTAATCCGCCGCGAGAACGAATCGACCTTCATCGGAATTTGAATAAAAGGCTTTCCGTCCAGCGTTTTGGCCCAAACAAAAGTATGATTTGGAATGGGCTTACGTCCCAAAAATTCGTCAAAAGCATAGCTCGAATCATACGCAGGACCAGCATACTGAGGCCCCGTTGGGGTGGTAGGTTGTTTTTGACCCGCATCATGTATCCATCCAACGGCCGTTTCTACCCCCAAAATCACGAGTACAATCGTTACCACCGAAAGTAGGATATTTTGCAAAAGAGGTGATGAATTTCTGATAAGTAGCGACAATGCCACCAACGACACTGCCCAAGCGGCTACGCGAAAGCCAATCAGGCGCAAATCGTAGTCAAACCAAACGCCATCACCGTTTCCCACAAAAAACTCAACCCCGATAAGCACCACTAACAACAGCGTCACTAGCGATATAAAAACGCCCAGTCGGGCAAGCAATGTCTTATTTTTTTCAAAAAATTGCATTCGTAAAAAGCTGTTCAAAATGAGCCCACAAAGGTACAAATTAATCCTACGCCCGCAGTCCTGCTCGCACGTATTTTATCCCCAACTTTACAGTAACTTTGTCGTAAAAAACGCTTCGGTAAGAAAGAAAACGCATTTTTAGTCGCATGAACTCACCACTTGACCCCGTTGTAAATGTCGGATTAATTGGGTTTGGCCTTTCGGGACGGTACTTCCACGCCCCTTTTTTAGCCACAAATCCACATTTTAAACTTTCAAAAGTTGTTACCCGCAACACCACTTCGGTCCACGATTTTGACCCAACTATTGCCGTTGTAGGCAGTGCAGAAGCGCTTTTGGCCGATTCAGAAATCGACTTGGTATTTATTTGTACCCCCAACGACCTCCACTTCCCTTACGCAAAAGCGGCTTTGGAGGCTGGCAAACACGTTGTTATCGAAAAACCTTTTACCAATACCACTGCCGAAGCTGATATTTTAATTGCATTGGCGGCCGAGAAAGGACTAACAATTACGGCTTATCAAAACCGCCGTTGGGACTCCGACTTCCTGACGATTCAGGCGTTATTACGGGAAAATAAATTGGGCGACATCGTAGAATACGAAGCTCATTTTGACCGTTTTCGCCCCGAAGTAGCTAAAGGTACCTGGAAAGAAGTGGCGTCGGCGGGCGCGGGTAATCTCTATAATTTAGGGCCTCATTTGATTGATCAAGCCCTCGTGCTTTTTGGTACGCCCAAAAGCGTAACGGCCACCATCAAAACCATTCGTCCTGACGGAGAGACGGACGATTATTTTGACATTCAAATGAACTATACAGACAAACGCGTCATTTTGAAAGCCAGTCTGATGGTGTTCCAAAACGACCTTCGCTACATTATTCATGGCAATAAAGGCAGCTTTTTTAAGTCAGGATTGGATGTTCAGGAAGAAACGCTTCGCAAAAATGCGCTACCCAACACTGATGACTGGGGAAGCGAACCAGAAAAGCTTTGGGGAACACTTTATACCGAGGCAGGTGCGGAAATAATCCCGAGCCAAGCTGGGCATTATGCCCCTTTTTACGAAAATGTGTATCAAGCGATTGTCAATAAAGTGCCATTAGAGGTGACACCTCAACAAGCTCGAAATACCACCCGAGTGATGGAATTAGCCCTCGAAAGTAGCCAGTCGGGAAAAACTATCGCTTTTGAATAACAACTAGCGCTGGGTAGTCAACCTATCCAGCGCTATGTTTAGTACAAGTTTGTTTTTATTTAAACTTCGCTGCCAGTGTTACACTGTTTGCAACAAGCCCCGTGCTTCTCATATAATGCCCCACTCGCAATTCCAGCGAATTGAAGTGGTTCCAATTCATGACTCCGTTCAACGGCATGAGCTTAAACCCAGCACCCACAAAATGCGACTGCAAGGCTGAAACGTCATAATCGCTGGTATGAAATTCGCTCGACGCCGAATTTTGTTGGTAAGGAGCGAAATAGTCAATCGCCGTTTGGGTATTAAAACGATAAAAAGGAGTGATGACAACGAACGGCGACATTCGGACTGAAGTTTCGAGGCTGGCCGTATGGGCCGTCATCCCCCAGTCATCTTGGTAAAAACGATAGGAAGTACGGAAAATAAATTTATCGCCCATAAAGTAATTGGCTCGAAGCGCAATTGGTAGCTTTATACGCGTCCCTGGTAGTTTTTCAAGCCCTTCGGAGCCATTATTGAAATACACACGGTGATAAGGCGTACTCAATAATCCTTGTTGGTACGATGGTTCGGCAATCAATGCCACTTGTAAGCGAGCATTGATAACTTGGGCCCAAGAAAACGCCGCTGAAAAAGATTGTCGCGGTTTGTAGTCAATCGGATTGGGGTCGCTTTGGGCCCCAGACCCATATCCTACTGGACGCAATTCTACTGGTAAAATAACCGACCACGTATCAAAAAATGCGTTGATTTTAACGCCAAATTCACGGTTATTATCGCGGGAGTTTTTTACAAAATTAAGGCTCCCCCCCAACGATTTGTAATCGTATTCTGTAGAGGCCGAACCCGAAATCCCAAAGGTTGTTCTCGATTTTTCATCTTTCATCGACCAACCAATCGTTGGATACACGCGTGTATCACGATAAGAGGCCGAAGTGAGCGAAATAACCGCGTTGGGGTCGCTTGTCGTTCGCGAAGGTTTAGAACGTCCTCCACCTTTACTCGAAGCCGACGTGACGGTCTGAGTTACAGGCTGTATGTTGGTTGAAGAACCACTTGAAGAAGCGCCCGTCAAGGTACCTTGCGTTACTGGATTTGGATTTATTTTATCCGACGAAGCCGACGTGTAGGTATCCACCCCCATGTCCACGGTCAATGAGTGTTTGCGCTTTTTAGCATCCGTTTTCACCCATTTAAGATCCAGCGTATTTCCAAAATCAGTTAGTTTTTCGGTACCAATACCGCCAGTAACAGCAGAGTTATTACCATTTTGGTGATAATAACTTGAGACCAAATTTACTTCTTCTAATTTTAGTTTTTTTACTTGGTAGTTTGAGTTCGTCGCGAGGCTTTTTTGTTGGGCATTAGCCCCGCACAAAAAACTCAAATAAAGTCCAACGGCAATGGTTAATTTTTTCACTTGAAATTCATAGGTTAAAAAAGAGTTTAGCCTCACAAGAAGCTTTCAGATAGACTATACGATGCCTACAATGTAAACGTTGCGAAAACTGCTCTATTTTTTCTTTTAAAAAACATAAAAACGGGGAAGCAAAGTCGCCTTTACTTCCCCGTTTTTGAATTACAGCAAAAATTTATTGGTGTCTCAACGACTCTCGCCCAATTTCTTTTATTGAACGGCAGCCCGCCAAAGCCATGGTAAGATCAAAGTCTGCTAAATAATTTGACAATACTTCTTTTACACCTGCACTTCCACCCAATGTAAGCCCATATACGTACGGACGCCCCAAGCACACAGCCGTTGCGCCCAAGGCCAGCGCTTTGAATATGTCAGCGCCACCACGTACACCGCTGTCGATAAGAATAGGCATACGGCCTTGCAGTGCCTCGGCAATCAGCGGCAGCATGTCCATTGTCGCAACGGCACCATCTACTTGCCGACCACCGTGGTTGGATACCACAATCCCATCTAGGCCATAATCAAGGGCTTTCAGTGCATCATCGGGATGAAGAATGCCTTTCAACAAAATGGGCAGTTTTGTGCGTTTTCGTAAATAATCCAAGTTTTCCCACGTCAACGATGGCCGTGTATAAATATCTATGAATTTTTTGACGGCTTTGCGGGGATAACCCGAGGTAGCGTTTTGCCAAAAACTACCTGGATAATGGCTAATCGCGCTAAAAAGCGTACGAATGGCATCAAAAGTGATGGTTGGTTTCGGCGCAGGTGTGGCATCTGGCTCGTCTAACAACTTTCTAAACACGGGGTCAGAAGTATATTGCGCAATGCCGAGACCGTGTATAAAAGGCAAATACGCCAATTCTAAATCTTGGGTTCTCCAGCCCAAAAGGGTCGTGTCGAGGGTAACAACAATGGCTTCGCAGCCTGATTTTTCAGCCCGCTCTACAAAACTCGCCACGAGCTCATCCGACTTACTCCAATATAACTGAAACCAGCGCGGTTGCGAACCCATCGCCTCCGCGCATTTTTCCATTGGTACTGATGCTTGATTGGAAAAAATATATGGAATTCCTAGGTCCGCTGCCGCCTTAGCTACCCCCAAATCGGCCTCAGGATGAACCATTTCCAATACGCCAATCGGCGACAGTAAAAGTGGGTAAGGTAGTTTTCGGCCAAACAAGTTAATACTGGTATCTCGCACCGACACATCGCGAAGCATTCGAGGCAACACCCGCCATCGTTCAAAAGCCGCGCGGTTTTGAGCCATGGTGCTACCGTGACCAGCTCCTCCCCCAATATACGCAGCCGCTTTGGGCGACATAGCACCAAGTGCTTTTTTTTCTAAAAGGGTATTATCAACAGGAATCGAAGAAACCAAACCCGATGCACCGTCGAGGTATATCTTTTTTTGACGCTCAAATCCATTCATTTTCACCAAATGATTTACTTACCAACAAGTCAGACGATTGCTCAGTAGGGAATGCCTATTTTTTTATAGATGAAGTGCATCAGCCACGCGGGACCAATCATTAAAAATTGTAAATCTTTAAAAAAAGAGGGTTTTTTCCCTTCTACTTTATGCCCCCAAAATTGCCCTATCCACGCTATCACAAAAATAGCAACTGATACTTTCCAAAGCGTAAAACCTTGGTTTTCTATCTGTTGTGCCAAATACAAACAAAACCCTGAGAAGAACAAAAGCCCAATTGCGAGAGTTACCGACAGACGGAAATAGTAAATACTTACAAAAGCTAAAATCAAAATGGCCAGGTTTAGCTGGAGCGTTTCGGTAATGGCAAAAGGTAGCTTTACTCCGTACAATAAACCCACGATGCTAAAAAAGATGGCAGGAACACATATCCAATGTACAAGCTTGTTGGTAGGGTTTTGGTGGCTTTCTCCGTATTCATTCAGCCAAGAATCAATTGTTCTCATAAATCAAAAAGGTTGGTTTTAGTCTTCTCAAATGTATCACTTTTTATTGAAAATTTTAGACATTTCCACTTGTCTTAAAAAATCAGCAACACCTTATTTTCATGCCTTTTTGTGTCATTCTTTGTTTCTATTATTCTTATTTTTTCAAAAATTCTAAAACCATCTTCCTGTAAAAAACGTAGTTAGGAAAGAATAAACCATTTTTCATGTACGTATGAATCCTTCCATTGAACAAATCAACTTACGAATTCAGCCACTACGCCAACAAATTATTAACCACCCAATTTATGCTGCTATCGACAGCATCGACGACCTAAAAATCTTCATGCAGTATCATGTCTATGCCGTTTGGGATTTTATGTCGCTCCTAAAATCATTACAACAATCACTGACTTGCACAACTGTCCCTTGGTATCCGAAAGGTTCGGCAGATACCCGCTTTCTAATCAATGAAATTGTGGTAGGAGAAGAATCTGATGTTGACCTTGAAGGGAATCGAAAAAGCCACTTTGAACTCTATTTGGATGCCATGCACCAAGCCAAAGCAGACACTCAACCTGTTTTAGATTTTATCCAACACTTTTTGACTTCGGGGCAACTTTCAAATGCGTTTCAGCTTGCAGGTACACCTGCCGCTGCCGCAAATTTTGTGACGCATACGTTTGATGTCATCAATAGCAAAAAAGACCACCTTCAAGCAGCGGTCTTTACGTTTGGGCGAGAAGATTTGATACCGAATATGTTTGTTTCGATGGTCAATGATTTAAACCAAACAGCTCCCGACAACATCTCAATTTTTAAGTATTACCTCGAACGTCACATTGAAGTAGATGGCGACCACCATAGTCATTTAGCGATTCAAATGACCGAAAATTTGTGTGGCACAAACGCCGCTTTTTGGGAAGAAGCCGAAGAAGCCGTGGTAGCCTCTTTAGAACAAAGACTCGCGCTTTGGGAAGGGGCCTACCACGACATTTTGGCTAAAAAAAGTGAGTTAACAATCAATGTTTAGGGCAATCGCAGGCATTGCGTTTACGAAATAGCCCCCACATAAAGCCTTTACGTTGGCGGTTTCGTCTCTTCTTACGCAGCGTTTTCGCATCAGAAGCAGCTTCAATGGTCGTCATTTTGGCAATCGAAGCTGTTTTTGCTTGGGCGGTTGGCAATTCAAGCATTAGCCCCAAAAACATCAATAAAAATATCTTTTTCATGTCAAAAATTTATAATCGGTCTTTTATTTACCAACGTCTGCGATTACCCCGATGGTATTGATAACGTCCGCGACTTTCGTACCGATGTGGAGGGCGGTATCGTGGTGGGGCTACGTAAACCCGAGGGCGATACGCGGGCGGCGGTGGCACTACCCGAACGTAAGGGCGGGGGGCATAATAAGGGTCATAATACCGCGAACGATATCCTCCTGAATAAAAACAGCTACTTAAAACGGTAGCAAGCACCAAAAAGGTGGCTAAAAGTGTGAATCGGGTTTTCATAGCTAATTAGATTAATTTGTTACCACTAAATTAACGTTTTCCAACGAATTTTAATGCAAAGACAATTCAAAAAGTATTTACCCCCATTTCATATAAGTAGTTAGCAGTCAGCTTTCAGCAGGCAGTACTGTAAACTTTTACGCCAAATGAAAACTATTTAGACGCAAAAACGGCCTCAAAAAAGGTGGCCAACTTTTGTTCATCTAATTGACCGTTGGAACGAACACTACTGCACAAATCCAAACCAAAAGGTTCGACGGTTTCAATCGCTTCACGCACATTCTCCGCCCGAATCCCCCCTGCCAAAAACAAAGGAATTGAAATACTTTCGCGAATTTTCCGACTTAGCGCCCAATTGTGTACCCGCCCAGTTCCCCCAAGTTCTTTTACTTGAAGGTTGGGATTACCGCTGTCCAACAACAAAGCATCAACGTGATGGGCAATTTCAATGGCCTCCTCAACAGTTCGTTCGTCAATCACGTGAATGACTTGAACGAGTTTGACCGCTGGCAATTGCGCCCGAATTTGTCGGTACGTTCCTTCTGCCAAGGCATCAACCATCTGAATCGTCGTTGTATTCACTTTTTGGTGGTGTTCAATAATGGAAGCAGCCGACGTCTCACTCGTTAGTAAGAACGTTGAAATTGGTGGTGGCACTTGCTGAGCAATTTCAGCAATAAGATCATCTGTAATAACGCCAGGCCCGCTAGGCATTTTTCCCACCAATCCTAACGCAGACGCTCCATGCGCAACCGCAAGGCGTGCTTCGGCTACGCTACTGATACAACAAATTTTTACTCGTGGTATTTGTCTCATTGTAAACTATACTTCAAAACGCTTCAAAGTTACACTACTAATGGACTCTTTTGCTAACGTAAGCCCCATGTTTTATACAGTACAGAAATTTACGGCATTAATCCAAAGATGACCTGCATCATACCATCATGATTTACTTTCTCTTAGTTTAGACTCTCTTACAAAACATAAGATGTATCACGCCGTTTCACAAACATGCTGGATTTATGAAAAAGTATTGGGCGCCTAGAATAGTCATTTGGTTTATAGTTCTGCTTACTCTTTACAATACAGCTGTAATCATGGCGCAACTCCCCTTGCTGAGTGATTCAGTAAGGCACGAATCGGTTACAATTCCCGCCAGAACCGTTGCTACAGAACAGCCATTATCGATGGATAAAACCTTCGGGACTGGAGTACCAGCCCTACCACCTGCAAAAGTTAGAATAGGGTATGTCGTTCCCTCCAACCGCACTCCTCAACCCCACTATAAGGAAAATCTTCAATTCGCGGTTGAAATGGCGCAAATGTGGTACCGTAACAACATGCTCCAAAATGGTTTCGGGCCGAAAACGTTTATTTATGAAACCGAAGAAGAATCTCCAAGACCCAAAATTCACCTAGTCAATGTCCCTGAAACCGATGATTATTTGTGGGGAGGAAATGGAAATGTACTTTTTGAACGAACAAAGATCGCTGCCAAAAATGTAGGATTAACCGTAGATTTTGAGGGAGAGTTATGGATATTGATTCCCGAAACGCACGTACAAAATCCAGATGGCAGTTTTTACGGCGGTTTGGCTTTGGGAGGAGGGGGAGGAAGCGGAAAAAATTCGGGGTTAATGCAGTTAGGAAGTACCGTTATACAATTATTTAACCCTCAACGACTACTGGATAACACCCCTTATGCTGGTCAGACGGTACCCGAATGGGGGCCTTATCCCTTGGTGCAAAATACCTCTTTTATGTGGTTTGAAGGAGAAACCTTCAGCTCAGTAGCATCGTCCTATTTAGGGGCCTTGTGCCACGAGATGGGACATGCTTTCGGGCTCAGTCACGATGCTCGCCACGACAATAATGCCTTTGGAGGATTAATGTATAACGGATTAAGGGGAATACGTGGGAGTTTTTTTCCAACACTTTACCCTAAAGAATACACTAGATTGGAATATGGCTCATCGGTTCAGCTCAACGAAAGCCATTACTTCAACCGTATCAAAACCGTAAATTCTGCCCCAAGCCTCACTATACTAACTTCAACTATCCTGTCACCAGTTGATGGATTACTCCATATAAGTTTTAATGCAGCTGATGCTGACAGCATTTCTTACGCACAACTATTTGACTACCAAGGAAATGTTATTGATGAATTGGTATTTGAAAAATCAAACTCAAATCCTACCTCAATAATAGCCACGTTTAAAATCCCTTATTATACGGCAGGGCAAAACAATGCTTTTTCTATTTCAGTGTGTGATCGGCAAGGGAATCGGAAGGTTTCTTCTGCCTTTACCCTCAATGTGACTGAGGGGAATCAGGCGCCTAAACCCTTTTTAAAACTTCTGTACCCTACCACTGCAAACACGGGGCCATTTACTCGATTTGACGCAACGACAACCACAGACCCCGACGGCGACTCCTTCACAGTTGAATTCGACGTCAACAATGATGGTATTTTTGATACACCTCCGCTGAATACTCACTATTTCGACTATATAATCCCTGAGCAAGGCCCTTACCTTTCGCGTATTCGGGTAACTGATGCGCACGGTGCGTCGGCCATTTCGAGTCCGATTAGCGGAAATTATGGAAATACCTGCGGCGTAGATGCCCCTACAATCAGTGGCATCCCTGAGGTCTGCCCAGGTGCGTCGGTTACATTGACGGCTTCTGGTTGTTATGGCACCTACTTATGGACTACGGGTGAGACTAGCTCTTCCATTATTGTCACTCCAAATGCTACCACCAACTATTCCGTCACATGTACCTATGATTGTAACAGTCTGACAAGTAAGCCTTTTACAGTGTCAATCATTCCCGATACTGTTTCACTTACAGGCACCAACATATCAGGAATTGAGCGGACAGCGGGTACGCTTATTTCCACGCAAAATATACCTGATAAAACAAATGGATTGTACATAGCCAACAATAGCGTTACGTTGTTGCCAGGCTTTCAGGCACAAAGAAGAAGTACATTTACAGCCCTTTTAAAAGGGTGCAGTGAGCCAATCGCCCACATTGACAATAGTTATGCGGGGGGCGGGGTAGCTCAAACTATTTCTATTTTGACTAACGATCAAAACCCCGATGGCACAGCAGTAACGAATCTAACTCAAATCTCCTTACCAACCCTTGTAACTAGCCCTACCAAAGGTACAGTAACGGTCAATCCAAATGGTAGCCTCAACTACTTTTCCAACGAAAAAAGCGGAACCGATCGCTTTGTTTATGCCATTTGCAATCGAAGCAATCCCTCCTCCTGCTCACAAGCGCAAGTAACAGTCAATTTACAACCCTACTTTTCTCCACTTTCCAATAATAGCTTTGAAGACTCCGTAAGTTTTGTGAGTAGTACTTTAACCCTACCTTGGTTAAAAGCAGGCTGGAAGATTGACCAAGGCGTATTTTCATGGCTCAGGGGGCAAGGGAGGAATGGCTCAAATTGCATCAAAATATATTCAGGCCCCGCCTATGGGTCAGTACAAAGTAATGACCTACAAGTGTATCAAACCATTCGGGTGATACCCTATACTAATTATATTTTGAAGGGTTGGATCAAAACTCAGGACATCACTACGCAAACCAATTCAAATGGCGTGGGAGCTAATTTGAGTGTAGTTACAAGCACAAGCAATCCTAGTTTTCCTCCTCGTAGTAAAGATTTAAAAGGCACCAACAACTGGACATTGATACAGCTTCCTTTCAACTCAGGAGATGGGTACGTGAAAATCACTTGTCGTTTGGGTTTCACTTCTGGTGATTGTGAAGGAACCGCTTATTTTGATGATTTAACGTTAGAAATGTTAAAATAATTGAAAAAATTTGACTCCGTTGCACTCACTTTCAGCATTTAAATAAATTTATTCTGAGTAAAATTTGTACAAATTGGAATCACACGATGTTGTAATTATGTCACACTAACAAAAAAAGCCGCTACGAATTTTCATCGTAACGGCCTGATAATCAGTGTAGCGGGGAGCAGGATCGAACTGCCGACCTTAGGGTTATGAATCCTACAAATTATGGTTTAATATGGATTCATCTACTTCAATATGTGCTGATTATCAGCAATTTACAAAACTATCATATTAGATGAATCCATAAAAAAATGCCATTTGTTGTACCTATGTTGTACCAAATTTTTTGTATCTTTGTTTACTGAGTTTAGAACCTGCGAACAAAATTTCTATTTTTTTATGGCATCTTCATTAAAAATTGTGCTTCGCAAAAAGAAGAACAATGACGGCACCTATCCGTTGGCTCTACGCGTTACGGTTAATCGCAAAACCACCTATATTTATTTAGGGCATAACTTAAAAGAATCTGATTGGGATGCAGTAAATCAAAAAGTGAAAAAATCTTACCCTAATGCAGTTCGTTTAAACCATTTCATTCTACAAAAGAAAACTGAAATTAGTGACAATTTACTAACGGTAAAAAGTCAGACAAAGGAAGTCGTTTTAAGCACAGTGCGTAAAACGATGGCCCCTATCACAGAAGCCAGCTTTTTTGAACAAGCTACTATTTTTATAGATAATATGCACAAAGCGGGTAAGTACAATCGAGTAAAAACAGACCAAACGCGCATAAATCATTTTCGGGACTTTCTCAAGGGCAAAGATATTCCCTTCTCAGAGATTACTGTGCCACTACTTAACCGCTATCAAGCATTTCTTAAAGGGAGCAGAGGCATTTCTGAGCGAACTATTGTCAACCACCTTCTAATCATTCGTACAATTTACAATCAGGCCATTAAGGGTGGTTTAGTCGATAACAAAGCTTACCCTTTTGGCAAAGGGAAAATAGCCATCAAATTTCCTGAGTCAGTAAAAATTGGTCTTTCGCCCGAAGAGGTAAAGATAATTGAAGAACTAGACTTATCCGAAAACGAATACTTTCATCACGCGCGTAATATTTGGCTATTCTCATTTTATTTTGCTGGCGTTCGTATATCCGATGTATTACGTATGAAATGGTCTGATTTGCAGAATGATCGACTTTACTACGCGATGGGTAAAAACCTCAAGGCTGGGTCTCTTAAAGTACCCGAGAAGGCATTGCGGATTATTAACCAGTATCGAATGCAAGAAAAGAAAAACGATTTAATTTTTCCTGAACTCAAAGTCTTGAATGACTTGAATGATACCTACAATGTGCAACGTAAAATATCATACGCCGTTAAACGCTTAAATAAAGCTTTGCTGCATGTGGCAAAGCAGGCAAATATCACCAAACCACTCACCATGCATATTTCCCGTCACACCTTTGGGAATATATCAGGCGAAAAAATTCCAGTGCAGATGCTGCAAAAACTGTATCGTCATTCCAGTGTAATAACCACCATTGGATACCAAGCCAACTTTATCAATAAAACCGCTGACGATGCCTTGGAAGCAGTAATTGGAAGTTAAAGAAGAGTTTAAGAAAGTACCCTTCCCCGTTAAAGTGTGTTGTTCGAGCCTCCAAATTATCAATTCCAACACCCATAGATACGATTGAACACCCAAGTTTCAATACCTTCAGGTGCGATTGAAAGGAAAGTGGCCACCTACACTACCTTGAACCTGCTAGTTTCAATACCCTCAGGTGCGATTGAAAGAAGGCCACCTCGTTATTATTTTCTGAATCAAGCAGTTTCAATACCCTCAGGTGCGATTGAAAGGCGCGTGGGAGACTTGGGCATGATGAAAACCAGTCCAAAGTTTCAATACCCTCAGGTGCGATTGAAAGTGAGTTGGCGGTGCAGTTGCCCATCGAACAAGTGAGTTTCAATACCCTCAGGTGCGATTGAAAGTTGTTACCTTGCACTAAGATACTATCGACGTACCCAGTTTCAATACCCTCAGGTGCGATTGAAAGTGGTGGGGCTGTAATTCAGGCTACTGGAGTTACCAGTTTCAATACCCTCAGGTGCGATTGAAAGATAAATTGTCGCTGTGGCATAGTGAAGCCTTCGCCTGTTTCAATACCCTCAGGTGCGATTGAAAGTATCTGATGAGCTGGAGTCAGACCATGAACTACTGTGTTTCAATACCCTCAGGTGCGATTGAAAGCTCTTCTTCAAGTGAGTAAGAACCAGTCTTATGCCTAGTTTCAATACCTTCAGTTGAGATTGAAAGATACGCTTTTTTCTCTGAGGGGGTAGCTTTTGCACGTTTCAATACCCTCAGGTGCGATTGAAAGTGGTGTGCTTTCGACTGGAAGAACTGGCGATTCCGTGTTTCAATACCCTCAGGTGCGATTGAAAGTTGCAGAGTACAAACGCAAATCAGATGAAGCCTACGCAGGTTTCAATACCCTCAGGTGCGATTGAAAGGGCGTCTCTCCCTGCGAATAGGTTGGTGGAATTCTGTTTCAATACCCTCAGGTGCGATTGAAAGTTCTCGCAATTGGTGAGCATATCGTAACAAATCAGTTTCAATACCCTCAGGTGCGATTGAAAGTATTGGGGCGTTGAAAAGCTTTGTTGATGAGTCGAGGTTTCAATACCCTCAGGTGCGATTGAAAGTTGGCTCGAAGCATTGCTAATTTTCGTCATCATTTTGTTTCAATACCCTCAGGTGCGATTGAAAGGATTAAAACGACAAGCAATATCATTGGTTTTATTGGTTTCAATACCCTCAGGTGCGATTGAAAGCGTCAACAAAGCCGCATCCATAAAACTTCATAATTTCAGTTTCAATACCCTCAGGTGCGATTGAAAGGTGTCGGTGACAAAATATAAATACCATATTGGATTGAGTTTCAATACCCTCAGGTGCGATTGAAAGCAACCTCACGAGCCTTATTGTGGACCGCATTAATCAGGTTTCAATACCCTCAGGTGCGATTGAAAGCGCTATGCCACTATAGAAGCATTAGGCCAAATGTAGTTTCAATACCCTCAGGTGCGATTGAAAGAAATTGAGCCTTTCACAATCCGTAAAGGGTTTTCTAGTTTCAATACCCTCAGGTGCGATTGAAAGATGGGTTCGTGGCGATTCGATAGCGAAGACTGGTGTTTCAATACCCTCAGGTGCGATTGAAAGAAAGAAGCGAGGCGAAAGTGTGGGGGAGCTGGTATTGTTTCAATACCCTCAGGTGCGATTGAAAGCTTGTCTCCAGTTGTAGTATTGATTCATCTCTTTTTTGGTTTCAATACCCTCAGGTGCGATTGAAAGTCCGTGGGGTCATGGGCATATTATCGCAGACGTGAGTTTCAATACCCTCAGGTGCGATTGAAAGTTTGGGACAGACGACGAAAAAGCCTTAGTCCGAAAGTTTCAATACCCTCAGGTGCGATTGAAAGTTAGGGTTGAATGAAACACGCCTTCCGCCCCGATTTGTTTCAATACCCTCAGGTGCGATTGAAAGACAGCACCGCCGAATGGGTGTACTACGAGGCAGCGAGTTTCAATACCCTCAGGTGCGATTGAAAGTAACATAGTTTACTGGATTCCTAATGACGCGAATTTGGTTTCAATACCCTCAGGTGCGATTGAAAGTCCGAGAAACGTTCCTTGAGATGCACTTAACCCATGGTTTCAATACCCTCAGGTGCGATTGAAAGCGCGCTGGGAACTACGCTCCCTGGAATGTTAGCTAGTTTCAATACCCTCAGGTGCGATTGAAAGAAGGTCATTTTGTTGACTGACTCACCCGCGAAACCTGTTTCAATACCCTCAGGTGCGATTGAAAGCTGCCTTTGAATAGCAAGTTTGAGCAAACGCCCAGGTTTCAATACCCTCAGGTGCGATTGAAAGCGTTGCCTTTAAGACAAAGGTGGCTACCCTGCTTGTTTCAATACCCTCAGGTGCGATTGAAAGCAGGTGTCTTGATTCGTACGTGCGTGAAGATGAGCGGGTTTCAATACCCTCAGGTGCGATTGAAAGTTCATCTAGTTGATTGTTTTTGTTGTTTAAGAACGGGTTTCAATACCCTCAGGTGCGATTGAAAGCATTGCATAGGGGCCAATGAAAAAGTACACCATACGTTTCAATACCCTCAGGTGCGATTGAAAGATAATTTGGGCTACTCGCTGTATAGCTGGAAACACACGTTTCAATACCCTCAGGTGCGATTGAAAGCTTGATAGAAATATCCAGAGGTCGCCACCCTTTTTGTTTCAATACCCTCAGGTGCGATTGAAAGCCAGTCTGATAGGCTTGACCATAGGTAGGGTTTTTAGTTTCAATACCCTCAGGTGCGATTGAAAGTTTTTTGCAGGGTAAAGACTCCCTTGCAGATGGTTGGTTTCAATACCCTCAGTGCGATTGAAAGCAGGGGTTTGGCTTGAAACAACTCGCTTAAATAATGTTTCAATACCCTCAGGTGCGATTGAAAGCTTGATAGAAATATCCAGAGGCCGCCACCCTTTTTGTTTCAATACCCTCAGGTGCGATTGAAAGTGGCAGGCGTAGCCACTGACCCAACGGCCAACACTAGTTTCAATACCCTCAGGTGCGATTGAAAGTCAACTTCACTACCCGCATGGCGGGCATTGCCCCTAGTTTCAATACCCTCAGGTGCGATTGAAAGGAAACCACGCACTCGCAGGGTATTTGACAAGCTACAGTTTCAATACCCTCAGGTGCGATTGAAAGAAATTGAGTAAGCCGTTACGTGAGCATTACAACCAAGGGTTTCAATACCCTCAGGTGCGATTGAAAGTTTGTCCTACACAAAGCGAATAAAAAATTTAATCATGTTTCAATACCCTCAGGTGCGATTGAAAGTCTTTGCTGTTTGTGGCCGCTTGCTGACGACGTAAGTTTCAATACCCTCAGGTGCGATTGAAAGCAATTAAAAACCTATGACCTCCACATCGGAATCGACAGTTTCAATACCCTCAGGTGCGATTGAAAGCGTTGCTGCATGGAGAGACTACCTACGAACTACCTAGTTTCAATACCCTCAGGTGCGATTGAAAGTAAACCGCCCCCCTTCGCGTTCTTGAAGGGGAGCGTAAGTTTCAATACCCTCAGGTGCGATTGAAAGAGTGTTTTTATTCTTGGTCGTTGCAGAAAATAATCTGTTTCAATACCCTCAGGTGCGATTGAAAGCATACGTACCCGCTACCTCGCTGGCAGGGCTAGGGGGTTTCAATACCCTCAGGTGCGATTGAAAGTTCGGGTGATTTTGTTGACGTTGGTAGATTTCTTTGTTTCAATACCCTCAGGTGCGATTGAAAGGATTTTTTTTGCGAATGGTTAAAAGTAATGCCTTAGTTTCAATACCCTCAGGTGCGATTGAAAGTGACGCACTTGGGGAAAGACAAGTATATCATAGATTGTTTCAATACCCTCAGGTGCGATTGAAAGCATGACTCCATTTGCTCAACTTTCTCTTTGTTGCGTGTTTCAATACCCTCAGGTGCGATTGAAAGCTGCTGTGCTTGGATTGTGCATTATGAATAAAACATTGTTTCAATACCCTCAGGTGCGATTGAAAGGAGGCACTCTATTTTTTTCTTCGTTTTTTCACGAGTTTCAATACCCTCAGGTGCGATTGAAAGCAAACGTAGATTCGTTAGATGCCAAACTTTTGCCCTGTTTCAATACCCTCAGGTGCGATTGAAAGAGGCATGGAAAGCCCAACAAAATGCTGATATCGCATGTTTCAATACCCTCAGGTGCGATTGAAAGTCTTTGAACTGATGCGGCGCGGGGTGTTTCGTTTCGAGTTTCAATACCCTCAGGTGCGATTGAAAGTTGGCGATGACTGGGTTTGGGTATCTTTCCAACACCGTTTCAATACCCTCAGGTGCGATTGAAAGCCAATCGCCAGTGCCTAATTTTCGCTCAACCGCAAAAGTTTCAATACCCTCAGGTGCGATTGAAAGCGCCAAGACTTATAAGGACACCTAGCCCCTGTACAATGTTTCAATACCCTCAGGTGCGATTGAAAGAAAATCGTTTCCAGCGCGTCCATGTTAAATAGTTATGTTTCAATACCCTCAGGTGCGATTGAAAGGCCTTGAAACGCTCGAAGCTGTCACCCGCCAAAATTGAGTTTCAATACCCTCAGGTGCGATTGAAAGGAGGTAGTGGAATTTCATTCAGTATCTCAGGGTCTGGTTTCAATACCCTCAGGTGCGATTGAAAGCTGCTTGGTTTCATCCAAGAAACAGTACAACAAGAGTTTCAATACCCTCAGGTGCGATTGAAAGAACTGGTTATAAATTTAACGTTGGCTCTCACGGAAAGTTTCAATACCCTCAGGTGCGATTGAAAGCCCCTAAAAGCTACGGCGCGAAGGGTGACGGAACTAGTTTCAATACCCTCAGGTGCGATTGAAAGAATCAGGGAAACGCCCTGTTATTTGGCTCAATACGAGTTTCAATACCCTCAGGTGCGATTGAAAGCTCGGCGAGTTGCTGGCCACCCATAGCGGTCATCTTGTTTCAATACCCTCAGGTGCGATTGAAAGGTGGTTTGGTTGCAATTATTATTGCAATTATTCAAAAGTTTCAATACCCTCAGGTGCGATTGAAAGTGCAAAGTGGCTTTCCACCCGGTGAAATGCAATACAGTTTCAATACCCTCAGGTGCGATTGAAAGCGGGCAGCGCGGCAACCTCATTGCCCGATTTAGAAAAGTTTCAATACCCTCAGGTGCGATTGAAAGAATCAGTATCACGAGCTCAAGCGCAAAGTAGATGTGTTTCAATACCCTCAGGTGCGATTGAAAGAATCAGAAGCTGGAGTGTTATTTTCGGCCATGACTTTGTTTCAATACCCTCAGGTGCGATTGAAAGTTTTACCTTCCAATTGCGAATCATCTCGTTCATAAAGTTTCAATACCCTCAGGTGCGATTGAAAGCCGCAAAAACGAACCTTCGTGCGTTGTGGAAAATCGAGTTTCAATACCCTCAGGTGCGATTGAAAGAAGAGCAGCTTCTGATGACGGCCGAGCGCCTGCATGTTTCAATACCCTCAGGTGCGATTGAAAGCGGCGCGGGCTTTGGTGATGGTTTGCCCTGCTTTTAGTTTCAATACCCTCAGGTGCGATTGAAAGAAGGCCGTCGATTGGGGGTTTTTCGGTGGGTTTTGGGTTTCAATACCCTCAGGTGCGATTGAAAGATGAAAAAAAATTATACACCAAAAAACTTTTTAATAGTTTCAATACCCTCAGGTGCGATTGAAAGAATTTTTTTTCTCCGAAGAATCCACAAAATGGTACAGTTTCAATACCCTCAGGTGCGATTGAAAGTGTTACCAAAGCCGAAAGCAGAATAGAGGTAATTAGTTTCAATACCCTCAGGTGCGATTGAAAGAAACCTGCGAAACGTGGGTAGAAACCTAATCAAAAAGTTTCAATACCCTCAGGTGCGATTGAAAGATTAAAAACCGCCGTAAGCGCGGCGGCGATGTTATGGTTTCAATACCCTCAGGTGCGATTGAAAGCGAACTGGATGCGGATTACTACTACCTAGCCGTGTGGTTTCAATACCCTCAGGTGCGATTGAAAGTGTGCCATACGATCCACAGGATCCGTATTTCATCATGTTTCAATACCCTCAGGTGCGATTGAAAGTATTCTGCCCAGGGTGGAGTTCGGACAATTAGCCTAGTTTCAATACCCTCAGGTGCGATTGAAAGCCCTCAGAGGTCTAGAGGTTGCTTCGCTTCAAGAGTTTCAATACCCTCAGGTGCGATTGAAAGGTGATTTTGCAAGCGTGAACAAACGCAGCTCTTTCAGTTTCAATACCCTCAGGTGCGATTGAAAGGGTGTCAGTTTCTGCTAACCCCTTAAAACCTTCAAAGTTTCAATACCCTCAGGTGCGATTGAAAGTGATAGTCCTGTATCATCGTTGCTTTCGTCGTCGTGTTTCAATACCCTCAGGTGCGATTGAAAGGGTCTAACCAACATTATGCTTGGTGCTGCCAAAGCGAGTTTCAATACCCTCAGGTGCGATTGAAAGCTTCTGCCTGAGATGTCTCACTACCATGAGTCCCAGGTTTCAATACCCTCAGGTGCGATTGAAAGCGCTTCCATCCGTAACTCTCGAAGCCCTTAACAATAGGTTTCAATACCCTCAGGTGCGATTGAAAGAGCTATGCGAAAAATCAAACATTTCATGGCGCTGTAGTTTCAATACCCTCAGGTGCGATTGAAAGGCGTGTTTTGTGCTTTCATTAGCGCATTCTGATTAGTTTCAATACCCTCAGGTGCGATTGAAAGATGCGTGGAGGGAGAAAGCCTTTGCTTGTTGAGTTTAGTTTCAATACCCTCAGGTGCGATTGAAAGTCGCTACATACATAGCATAAAGCACGTATTTACTGTGTTTCAATACCCTCAGGTGCGATTGAAAGTCAAAGCTGAGGGTTTGGGTGTTGGGGTCGATAGGAAGTTTCAATACCCTCAGGTGCGATTGAAAGTGTACTTACCGTTTGCCACTGGCGTCGATGGTGACAAGTTTCAATACCCTCAGGTGCGATTGAAAGTGGCCGTTGGTGTATGGCCTTGCCGCATTACTCATGTTTCAATACCCTCAGGTGCGATTGAAAGTAGTAAGCGGTCAGCCACTTTGTAGCCTAGTACTTGTTTCAATACCCTCAGGTGCGATTGAAAGTGATAATGGTTTGAACAGTTCCAGTCCCATCCATCGGTTTCAATACCCTCAGGTGCGATTGAAAGTAATAAGCGCTTTAGATGAGTTCACCTTAACTGACATGTTTCAATACCCTCAGGTGCGATTGAAAGCAAAAGTTTGCAACCGTTTACGCAAGCGACACAAAGTTTCAATACCCTCAGGTGCGATTGAAAGCGTCATATTACACCCCTCGCCTGACTATCGAATTGCGGGTTTCAATACCCTCAGGTGCGATTGAAAGTCTATCTCCGCCCTCGTTATAGCGACGAATCAAGCGGTTTCAATACCCTCAGGTGCGATTGAAAGTCAAGTAGGCGACACCCTCAAAGCGACAGGAAAAAGTTTCAATACCCTCAGGTGCGATTGAAAGTATTGGAGCGTATGGCGCCGCTGCAAAATTGCGAAGTTTCAATACCCTCAGGTGCGATTGAAAGGATAAAGAAGTTGCATGATAATATGCTAAAGCATCAGTTTCAATACCCTCAGGTGCGATTGAAAGTGAGCGCAATTTGCGGCATTTCTGCGGTAGTCATAGTTTCAATACCCTCAGGTGCGATTGAAAGCTGCGCTTGGTAGGAATGTCTTGGCTGGTTATCTCGAAGTTTCAATACCCTCAGGTGCGATTGAAAGCAATTGCACAGCGCACAGGACAAAGCACGTTTATTTGTTTCAATACCCTCAGGTGCGATTGAAAGGCTTTTATACCGCCGTTTCCGCCAGCTCCGTAGGTTAGTTTCAATACCCTCAGGTGCGATTGAAAGCCACGTGCTTCGATTTGGCTGAATACGTGTTCAATGTGTTTCAATACCCTCAGGTGCGATTGAAAGTTACTGTTCTTCCGTCCTTCAAGTATCCGATAAGCGTGTTTCAATACCCTCAGGTGCGATTGAAAGCTGAAATAACAGGCTTGTAGCTGTCCACTTTTTCGGTTTCAATACCCTCAGGTGCGATTGAAAGTCAGCGTAAGACACGTATGGCATCAGCTTCAAGGCTTGTTTCAATACCCTCAGGTGCGATTGAAAGAAGTACGGAGGACGAACCCGAACCGAAGTATGTAAGTTTCAATACCCTCAGGTGCGATTGAAAGCCAGAAACCCAACCACCTAACAACACAGGGAGCGGAAGTTTCAATACCCTCAGGTGCGATTGAAAGTTTTCACACACTCAAATTCAGTTGGGTTTTTCTTTAGTTTCAATACCCTCAGGTGCGATTGAAAGTGTTCCCATGCCACAATACTAGCCTTAATACGCGCGGTTTCAATACCCTCAGGTGCGATTGAAAGTGAATAATCGGCAATCAATCACGCTTGCAAAATCAGTTTCAATACCCTCAGGTGCGATTGAAAGTGCAGGAGCCGCAACGGGCGGTTCGGTAGCAGCAAGTTTCAATACCCTCAGGTGCGATTGAAAGTACTGTAAATCGCGAAGGAGACGGCGTGTATTACGTAGTTTCAATACCCTCAGGTGCGATTGAAAGCCGCTACAAAAACGCTGATTAGAGCGTTTTGAGGCCGATTTTGCTTCAAAAATACGATAAAAAAGTCGTCAATCTACAGAATTGTAAAAATTACTGTAGGCTGACGACTTTAGTTACTTGTCTCATTTACAAAAACTTAGACAAAATTCACTGAAAAGAAACAGCAGCTTGAACCCTAACAATGATAGGAAACAACGTGGACGACGACATGGGATTAGCCTAACTCAAAGGAAACGAGTTCGTTGACCTTTTTCTTCTCCTAGCGCAATTCGCTCTGTGTAACGCTCATCTCGCATTTGGTAAAAGACAACCCCATCCCCTTCCTGCATCAGTTCTTCGGCCTCTAATTGCAATGCTTTAAATTGGGCGTTTGTCAACTCGCCTTCAAAAACTGAATTTTGAATCCACGTTAAGTAGCGTCGAAACAACTTCAACATTTTTCCAACTCGCTTTTGATTAACATCATAGACGGCAATAAAATAAGGCATATATCAAAAATGATTTCACAATACGTCAATGAACTTGATTGATAATTCATATTCAACATTTTACCACCACATGTGTAAACCCTGATAAGGCTCTTTCACGGAATCACAAAAGTGACGTACAAGCTTATAACATTCCATCCGAATTAGACGTTCGTAAGAGACTTTACGATCCAAAGTACGGTGTTGAACGGTTTGGCTTAGACGTTCATCCCAATGTTTTACAAAAATTTTGCGTCCAGTTTCTGACAAATAGCATCCACCCAGATGTTTTTCAAAATGTTTGGGGCTAATTTCACCCGTTTTTAAAAGCCGAAAAATAGCTCTATCCACCAACAATGGTTTAAACACTTCCGCAATATCTAGTGATAATGAAAAACGTCGCTCACCAGGTTCATGCAAAAAAGCAATAGTAGGGTCCAAAGCAGTACGGTAAATTTGACGCAGTACAGTATTGTAACAAATCGAATTACCAAAAGAAATCAAGGCATTCAATTCATTGGAAGGTGGTCTTCTTTCTCTTTTGGTAAAAGGAAATTGGTGCGCCACATTTTCACCCAAAAAATAGGGCCATAACCGATAATAACGGTCACGTATGCGGCCCTCGACGGCCATTAGACTTTGAATATCTGTCGTTTGCGGCAATGCTTCACGGTCGCGAGTGAGTGCCAAAAGCGTTGCTTGTACAGCTGCGCGTGCCTCCCCTTCCAATCGTGGCTGATAATATTTGATAACTCGTTCAATATTAAATAAGGCTGCTTCAACGAAGGCTTGCGCCAAAACGAGCCTCTTTTTAGCACTCAAATAAAACTGTGCTTGTTGTACCTTTAAATGTCCAGAAAGTTGATTGTCGCGTGGGTAGAGAGTGGCAGTGTAATTGCCGTAGTAGTCATAAAAAAAGGCGGGAATACCTTGTTGTCCTAGAAAAGTAATTAGTTTTGAATTAATATCGACTTCGCCAAACAAAAATAAACTATCTACACTTTCGACGGGAAATGGAGTTCGCACCCCGTCAGCTTCTGCCGATGGTAGGGCTTCGTCGCCAGGAGCATCGTCGGGAAGTCGGTCTCCTGTCATTTTCTCCAAAGCTAAGGTATTATGCTGCCGTTTTAATCGCCCACTAGAGAACAAATAATAAGGTCTTTTCATTTTAAAACGTGGTTATCATGCTGCAAGTATCATATTCAAGTGTGATGATGGAAACAAAAAGGTGCATGGCGTTAACCAAAACACAATTCTTCAAACGAACACTTTCGACAAAAATCCCGCTTTGAAAGTGTCGCAGGTGGCGATTCTTGTTCAGCCAAGTGTCGTATATTGGAAACCGTTTGGGTTAGTACTTGAATGTGTTCCGCTTCAAGTGCTACGTTTTCGGTGCGGCGTAATAACGGATAATCCAACTGTCCTGTAAAAGGTGTCCCATCGGAGCATTTAACCCCATTGAGGTAAAGTAACCATAGGTAAAATCGCACTTGCCATCGATGAGCTTCCTCACACGAGCGACCTTTTTTTGTTTCGTGTAAGACACCCTGTTTGAGTTTCATTCGGTCAATTTTACCGACTAAATGGGTACCGTCGGGGGCTTCGGCCTCAATTTGTATTTGTTTATCATCACGAGCATAGGAAGTTTCATCCAATAACCGTCCCAATGCTACCGTATCCGATTCTTGTTCCATCCAAATCCCCCGCAACGACCACCACGCTTTTCGGGGGCAAATTTGGTAGTACCCTACGAGCATTCCGCCAATGCGGGGGGAGGGGGTAGTTAATTGTTCCATGTTTTTAACCTAAAACGCCTTCTGCTCTATCTGTTTTTTCTCCTTTTCCTAATGTGGCCAACCCTGTGTCATGCTGATAAATCCCTGTTGCCGCAACCCATAGCACTTTTAATTCATCATCATCACCGATTTGGTATTTGAACGAAATTAGTTGCCCTAATTTCTTAGCCTTTTCAATAGTGTAAATGGGACAACTAATACCATACTCAAGCTGATAAGATCGAAAATCATCCCAATTGCGAAAAGGGTAGGCATTCTTATCATCCTGGTAACCTTCTGCTGAGTCAGGTAATGAAACAAAAACAGTTTCTTGCTGAGGTATATCACGGCTTTTCCATTCTCCAGAAACAGATGCGTCTTCTTCGTCTGTATATTGCTCCGAAACAATCATCCAATTAGTTCGCATCAGGCGTTTTAATCTATCCCGATTTTGCTTGATTTTACCTTCAAACTCAGATTGAGTCGGGTATAGACCGTTGACATAGTCCACGAAGTTTTGGGCGGTAATTTGCTGAGGTACTTCATCGAATGATTCCTTTAATTCACAGAGTGTCTGTGTAAATGCCTCAGCTGGAAGCCATCCTTTTCCCCCTTGAGGCTCACCATAGGGAGCGGGATAAGTTTTCCCTTTTTTTATTGGCTCAACAACATACAAAATTCCCCCATTTGGCGACAATCCGAAGCGATCTAAACGACCAGCCCGTTGGGCTAATCTATCCCACGGACATACATCAGACAGCATTATTGGGGCACTGATATTGACACTCATTTCCCCTATTTGGGTCAAAATGGCGATTCCTTCCGCCTTCCCATTGTGCCATACCTCTTTGCCAAGGGCTTTAATCAAATCATCTTCTATATTTTTTTTATGAGGTTCGGTAAAGCGACTGTGATAAAGAATAGGCTTTGGCCCGCCTCGCCTATGTTGCTTTTTGAACCACTCATAGTAGGCATAGGCTCTATCCACAGTATTGGCATATACGATTCCAGTACGCTGACGAACCATTCCTTTTAAAATACCTTCGACATCTTCGGGCGTTTCAGCTTCGCCACGCCAAACAATAGAGCGATTAGGCGATTTTGCTTCAGCAGGAACATCCAAAATTTTATCAGTAACCTCGTTTAAACCATACAAAGTCAGCGAAGAATCTGGTACTGTCGCACTCATGATTAATACGGGGACATGCAAGATTTTGAGTGTCTCTAACAAAACCAACAAATTGGCTTGAATGAATGGGTCATAGAAATCCGCTTCGTCAAATACAACGGCACTATTTGCCAAAAAAAAGAAGGTTGTATGATAATCTTCTTTCGTTCCCGTGAGGCAAAGTAGTAAATGGTCAATGGTACAAACAGTAATTGGAGTAGCTAACAATTGCGCTAACTTATGCAACTCACGAGCATTGCTTTTTTCAGAATCTGAAATATTACCATACCGATTGTACCAAGCGCTTGAATGATAAAGCCCAGTTGAGCTATAACTTTTGTTTTTATCTACGCTCATTGCTAACGCATTAGACGTAAAACGGGTGGGCATAGCTACGATAAGTCGGTCAGCATGACCATTATCTATTTGTTTTTTTGCCCAAAGCAAAGCTGCATCAGTTTTACCACTCCCTGTTGGAGCGCGTAAAATGCTAACCGTTTGGTTGGCTGCAACTTCTTCTGCTACTTTTTGAACCCCATTTTTTTGAGGGTGAATAAATTCATAGGTAAACTGTTTTATATCAGGCACAGATTCACCACTTTCTAAACGACTTGCACGTGTATCGGCTAGTCGAAGTAAAGCCCTAACTCCCGCAATTTTATAACGCTCAATTACTTTTTTCTCCCACTCCTGTTTATTTACAGGAATGAGCAAACTTGATTCGGTGTACAGTTTGTCCCACAATTCTGAAAATGGCCCTTTTTTGTCATTTTTACCTTTCCCGTCAGTTTCCCAACGCTCTTTATATTTTATACCCAGTTTGCCATGGTGCGCGGCAATGGCTACCATTTCAGCAAGACTCAGCGGTTCTGATTTTTCGAAATAGGTGATGGCTTTTTGTAAGGAATCAAATTCATGCCTCAACTTAGCCTTCATTAAGTGTGGACTGCTACTTATTTTTTTCTTACGCATCTCTGATTCAAAGCGTTTGAAATCCGTAGCGTTGACCTCATTAGGCGGCAAGCCAGTGTCTTGCCGCCATTTTTGGTATAACTCATAATCTTTTCGGCAGGCTTCGCTCCATTTTTTATGGCATTTTCCCGCATCGTGCCACCATACTGCCCTTCGGACTTGCTTTTGGAGGTCACCCTGGGTGAGCATTTTATACTTTTTGACCCAAAAAGTACTTGGGGATAAAAGCTTTTCGGCTTCATCGAAAACATGTTGTCGATGTTCTCGATAAGTGATACCAGAGGGTTTGGCAAGAGGTTCCATACAGAAATTACTTTGCCGGATTATACAGTTCGTTCACCGTAAGGGCTTCATGTGCTTTTCGATAGGCTTCATCTACACTCATCGCTGAGGAATCCGTATCATCACCCAGAAAATAAAGAGCATCTCTATTTTTTAATTCTTCCAAAATCCGCTGTTTTTCTGTATCCGATGAACTTGTAAAATAGCGGCTCGCTTTTCGACTCATTTTAGTATCCAGTACAATCAATACTTTCTGTGGTTCACCAGTAGTGGCGTTACGTGCCTGATTGGCGTAATCGGTCATAGAACGCGTAGCTTCCAGAAACAAGTTAATACGGCGATTGCGTTCGTTTGGGTTATCTGCCAAATGATCCAAATAACTCGTGCTTAGATGCGATTCATTATCACCATATTCAAATAATTTAGTGACCCCAACGGCAGACACATCTAAATGAAAACTCATATTCATCAAATCATTTTCACTAAACTCGTTAGTAGCCAGTGCTTGTTTGCGTCCAGAATCTTTGTCTTCGTTCATTTTGAGACGTACCAATAAATCACGACTAATCTCACTTGTTTCAAGTGCGACGGCAGGTGTGGCTGAAACGGGGGCTGTGCGTCGTCCCGAATAATCATCTTTATTTGTGTCTAAATACCCGCCCAAATCGCTGCGTAAATCTTTTTTTACATTAGTTGAGGTTCCATCGCCATTGGCGACATAAGTACCTGCACCATTGGGGTCATCTTCATTGATTCGCTCAATGGCACTAAATAATACATGGCGTTGCATTTGACCAGAAATATAAACCCGCCCATCTCGACGGCGTTTGATAGATGAAGCATTTCCCAACAATTTTTCACCACGGTTGGCTGCATGGTCATTCATTGGAGCTAAAAGAGTGACAGTAATTGATTTGATTTTCATTGTATTATCATTTTAAAATTTCGTAAATCAGTTTAATTCACCAGGTATGTCATCACTCAAAGGATCGTTCTCAACTGAAGACGTAGAGCTTTCATTGCCATTGTCGGGTTTATCATGTGCCACATAAGAACTTAGGCGCATAAATGCGGTTACTAATTCTTGCGCCAATGAAGTATTATCTTTTGTGGGTGGCCAGCCTGCTACAGTTTCCATGAATAATCCCGCCTCATTGCCAATTTCAAAACCAGTTAGACGCCCTGAAATGATATTCATCTGCGAGAGTAAAGCCACGGGACTTTTTGCGCTCAGGATTGTACTCTCAAACTGTACCAAAATTCGATTTTTGTATTCCTGCAACGGTTTGGCCGCTCTGCCGTTCTTTAAATCCTCTGTTTCCTCTTTTTTTGCTGCATTAAATGCCGCACGATTAAGCGATTGCCCATAGGCACGAGCTGATTTTATCAACTCAGGGGATAAGTTTTGGTGTTCAGTTGCCATGTATTGCTCGATTAACGGTGATAAATTATTGGGATATTCGGCACGGGTGGCCAAAAAATCGCGAAATGCGGGTTGGGAAAATTGTTGTAAAAAACGATCAAAGAAAAACTTGTATAATTTGAATTTGGGGTCATCCATTTTCTCTACCCCAAACAATTTCGCACGATGCGCCGACTGAACAAGTGCTGGTAAGTTTTCTTCTAATGAAATTTTTACCAGATGATGCCCAAAAGATTCTTGACGGTATTCCTCGTAGGAAACGATATACAAAGGGTGACTAGCTAATAAATCCAATACGCGGGTAGCATAGGCGGCACGGCTGTCTCCTCGAAAGGACTCTCCTATCCTTACCCATGATCCAATCGCTGCTACCAATGAAACCACCCCCAATGAACCATCACGCGGAGCATTTGGGTAATTACCTCTGAAAATGGGCGGACGACGATATTTCCTATCTTTTGGATCAACTACACTGTGAAAAGGCGACGTATTTCCATTGAAATTCTTACCAATTTGGTATTGTAAATCAGCAAATAATCGAACGAAATCAATCAATGGATTTGAATCAATTCCGATTAGAGGCAAATCAGGAATGATAGTTGCATTTGAGGCTCCCTTATTGCCAAAGACCTGAGCGGCTGGTTTAAATTCTGTGAGTGTTGCTATTACCGTAAATGCCGTTTCCAAAAGGTTAGCTTTCGGTTCCGCCATGGATTGTTTCCCATTGTTGATTTTGGAAGTTAAAGGAGCGAAAGACCTTTTTAGCTTTTGCTGTGGTTTTAGCAAATCCTCTTCTTTCGTTTTCAAAAGTAATTCACGAATACTACGCGCTTCCGCTACTGTATTAGCCGATGACTTATCATTGGTAATAACATGGGGTGCTAAGTAATAACCGTTTCCTGCTGTCTGACCACTTTTCTGCCCAGGATCTACCTTTTTCCCTTCCAAATAATCAAACTTCAAAATAGTGGTTGCTTCATCCAACGGTTTGTTTTCAGTACGTAATGTATAGCGATTTAACGCCCGCTCAATGGCTTCGGCAGCAAATCGAGCAATCGTTTTTAGGTCTTTTAAATCCGTTATTTCAAACTCTTCCCGCATTTCGAGTAAGGCGGCTGCTACCCCATATCGCGGATAGGGATGCAAAAAATCTAAGTTTATCATAGCTCCTGATAGTTTGCTTCTACCCATCCATCGTTTGCACCTAAGTACAGAGGAGCGGCAGGGTTTTCAAATGCCTGTTTTAATAATTTTGAAATGGTAGTAGTAGTGTCCAAACCAATCAGATAGGGACTATTCGGTATTACGTATTCTCGCACCGTTGGACTAACGTAGTACTGTGGAAATTTTGAGCGAATAGCCGTGTACTTAATTTTCGCTCCATCAGGCAGATTTTTCAACTCTTCATCCGTATAATTTTGAAATTCAGCTCTATCTCCAAACTCGATGAGACCCTGTTTTTCCCGATTTAAAAGTTCTGAAAGGGAAGCATCATAATGTTTACTTCCACCAAAAAAAGAACGTCCAGTGTCTCGCAATTGCTGTGACCATAAGTCATCATAACTACTTATGGCAGGTTGTATGATCGTACTCCTGAATTTTACATGGTATTGAAGTAGGCTCATATAGCCTACTTCAGAGGTTTCTGGCCTCGATGTAATCCACTCAGAATCAGACCAATTTGTATCCTTTTTAAATTTCTTTTTGAGTTGCTTCTTTAATCCATCTATTGTTTGCTTACGCATAACATCGTGCAGATGCCAGCCAAGGGCATTCTCCAATAATCCATAAAGCATATGATTAGTCGGATGTGGTTGGCTTCTATAATATTTTCCAGGTTGCGCTGCCACCATAGAGAGCGGCGCCAAAGCTTCAATAGTCAATAGTCCTTTTACCGTCAACTCAGGAGGTTCTAAGAAAAACTGTAAATCAATGGTTTCCATGTTTTTGAAAGTTAAAGATTAAACGAGTGCTCCAAAGCCGCTACCAGTTAATTCGCCTACTCCGACCAACCATGCAAATTCAATAGCTTCGGTAGTTCCTTCTACAATTATTGGACAGACACTACCTTTATGTTGAATATCTTTGCCACCTTCCAAGCGTTTGGCTGTCATTACTTTCTCACGAGCTTTGGAATAGGATCGGTCGAAACGTACTTTTACTTGCTGATGTTTTTCTGCTAACCCTGCTTTTTTCATTTTTTGAATAAGCTTTTCAGTCAGTAAAACCTCCGAGCGAATGTCGTTCCACAGTACACATTCGCGGCTACCGTCGGCACGATTGTCCCGTATCAAAACAGCTCCATCTACCGCAAACCGCATTGGCGACTCAAAACGTGGAGTCGGCACTTCCAATGCTTTCTCAACGGTCATACCATAGGCCAAGTGCTTATCTTTGATAATACCTTTGGCCAGTGCCCAACCCAAATCACTGTCGTAAAACCCCAAATCCCAAGTCGCACCTTGTGGGAAATGTAACCTTTGTCCAATTTTTTCGCTTCCTTTTAACCAACCAAGGCTGTAAAGACTTAAATCGTCGTGAATGTCGTTAGGACCTAGCCAGTTGTGTAGTGCAGTTCGTAAATCCTGCAAATAAGAAAAAGGCACAGGCTGTATATTTGGACTCAATACCAATTGTATTCGCATATCATTTTTAGTTTTGATGTGTCAAAGATTAGAGGGGATGACTTTCAAATCGTGGGAGTCATCGGTAATATTTCGAAAAATTTAAAATGAATACCCGAAGGGTGCAATTGAAGTAAAGTAGAAGTTTGACTACAACAATGAAATATTTAATTTCAATACCGTTAAGTGCGATTAATTACGTATGCTTGAATACAGCCAATCGTTTTAATTGGTAATATTCAAGTAAAAATAAATGATGTCAGATACTATCCAACATGGGCGATTGATTGTAAAAGAGCTACAATTTTGACATCTTGCCCCAAAAATAACACCCTATCTTGCGATTGTACAAACGTCAGTATTTCCTTAGAATGTAACAAAATAACTTTGTTCAATGATACTTTCCCAATATTTCCGTTTAAGCACAAAATTTTCGGCCCTTCTATTTCTGGGCTAGCACAAAATTGCTTTGACTTGGTAATTATCAGTTCGAAGTTATTATTTTTCAGATAGGCTTGAATTTCATCACATGAGCTTCGCTGCAAGTGAAGACTGTTCGCATGAGTGATTTTAGCTTTGCTGAACTTGGTAACTAATCTTAAGTCTCTACTGAGACTCCTAGGCAAGTCGGATGTAATGAAAATTTTAAACATTTTTCAAAAAAAATTAAATTGTTAAAAAAATTACAATGAAATATTTACGGATTAACTTTTTGCAAAGTTAGAGTATCTCCTAAATCTTTGCAAGATTTTTTAAAAAAATTTAAGTTATTCTGAAGATACAAGTCTATTTTAAATATAGACATAGGCACTTATTTAACCTATCCCTTATCTTCTCTCTCAATTCCACAGGTTCTATCACTTCCACGGCTTCGCCCATGCCAAGAATTTCTATCTCAAGTTCTTTGTTCAATACCACGAAAAGCTCAAAATCGACGTATTGGGGGGAGATTTGTGGAAGCACCCGTTGAGATGAATGTAACGGAAGTGATTGGAGATAATTGGCTTGCAAAGCTGTCAGGCGCAATACTACTCGCATGGGCTCGTCGTTGGGTGCGGAGTTAACACCAATGACATGTTGACGCATCGCACGGTATTGATGGTTTCGTTTTTGTGAAATGTGCTTATCCGTAAGTTGAAGGCTCGTCATGCGGTCGAGGCCAAACGTCCGCACCTCATTTTTATTGATGTCCCAGCCGTCCAAATACCAACGGTTTTTGTATTCGAACAATAGTCCTGGTTCTACCAAGCGCAGTTGAGCAGGTGCGGGAGTTTGAGCGTAAGCACTATATCCAAACGCAATGATTCTTTGTGCACGCATGGCTTCCCAGAGTATAGGCAAATGGCTAATTCCTGAAAAATCAGGATTTTTCTCTAATTGTAGATATTTTCCTATTTCTCGTACTCCAGTAAGAGTCTGATTGACAAATTCGACTCGTTCTCGGCGTTCAAGTAGGTCAAGAAATCCATTAAAATCAGTAATATCTTCATCAGCTTCTCTGATATCAATAAAATAACCGTTTCGGAGCTTGCTGTATCGGACATAGATACCATATTGTTCATTGATGTCTTTTTTATCTCGTTCAAAAGAGCTTTCAGAATAATCCAAAAAACCTTCTTCTCGGACAAGGTCAAAGAGTTTTTCTTTTGAAGGATAAACAAACGGAGGTTGGATGGCGCGAATGATGCACCAGTGGCGGCGGAGAGTAGCAGCTAACGTCAAGTGTCAAATAGTTATATAGATTTTGGGCTGAAAAGTAGTATAGTTTCTATAAGTGGACAAATAAATAGTTTAAAATTTATTAAACGGCTTTTGTTGTATTATCTAATAAGAGTAAACCAATAAATAGGCAACAAATGGTTATTAGTGTAGTTTCAATGATTGTTGCAGTTTTTGATGCGCCTGTTGCAAATGTACCGGGTTTTCAGTGATACACTGATGCTGACGTGCCGCTTCTGCATATACACTCATCAGGTACTCTGCCTCAAAATGTTCGTCTCGTATAATCAGTGGGATGGGAAGAGAAGGGTGCTGAATACCTTCAAGCTCTTCCAACGACACGTAACCTAATTCAGGAAAGCCCATTCCCAAATCACACAAACCAAAGGCAATAGTAGGCTCAAAAGGATTTAATTCGCTCAAAAGCCAAGTAGCACTGCCAGCTACAGAAAATAATTTAACAACGGGTGGATGGTCTTCTGCTCGTCCTTTGAGCACGTCCCGTGCATTTTCAATCATTCTTTCGCGGAGTTCAGCGGGGATAAGTCGGGACATGAGGTAATTACCTTTATCAAAAAAAAACCGACTTTCAGCATAAACTAGCTCTGCAAAACAGAATGGGCCAGAGGTGTTTGATTAATGAGAAATAAACTCGTCTAAGGGGGCTTTCCCCTCGCGCCACAAGGGTCACCGATAAACGGCCCTGACCGTGTCCCCTACCTTCCTTCACGGTGTTTTGTGCAGGTTGGGTGATTCCCCTCCGTCTTGGCCGCCCTTGCGTTTGCTACCCCCACCCTCGGCGGGAGCCAGGGTTGCATAGGTGCAACCCATAGCCAAAAGGAAAACGTAATGAATATAGCCTATCCTAAAATCCACTACATAAGCTCCCCAATGAAAATCGGAAAAACGCTGTGGCGATTGGTGATAAAAGAGTATGTGATATACGGCGGATTGGTGGAAGGTCAAAAACGTCTTTGTACTGAATATCAATGGAATGAAAAAGGCCAATGGCAGCCAAGCTCCAAATGGTCAACTTACAATATCAATGATACCTATTACGGTATGCCTCGCCGACTAAGCAGACTCTACGACCGAGAAAAAGACCTAGTTGATTTTTGGATTCATGGCAAGCCGATTGCTCAAGGAAAGCTTTTTGAATAAAATTTAGGTCGATAAAGTACGCCAAAAATATTCCTGCTGTAAAATTTGTTTAGGAGTAAACCATCGTCTGCCCATGGACAAAAACTATTCTTTTCAAAAATTATACCCCTCAGAAGTCCTTGTATTACAGCCTTTTGTTTTGACCGCGTAACGGGATTTTAAGCTGAATCTGTTCAAATATAAACGATGGTTAACCGCTGGACGAGATGAGGGGGAAAAGTCTATGAAACAGGTCATTGCATACTATCGAGTTTCTACTCACAGACAGGGTAAAAGCGGTCTTGGACTGGAGGCGCAACAAATGGCCGTGCTGAATTACTGTAATCTTAGCGGGTATGAGGTTATTCATGAAATTATAGAGGTAAAATCAACCCGTAAAGGCAGAACCGGTTTATTGCAGGCACTGGACATGTGCCGAGAGACGAATGCGATACTGGTAGTTGCGAGACTTGATCGACTGGGTCGGGACGTAGAGCAAATTGCTGGCATCGTTAAATCGAACGTAGAAATTGTTGTAACCGATAATCCACACGCCAACCGATTTACCATTCATATTCTGGCAGCGGTGGCGGAAGACCAACGCCAACGCATCAGTGAAAATACGAAAGAGGCGCTGAGTGCGGCCAAACGGCGAGGGGTGATTCTGGGGAAAAATGGAACAGTGCTTGCCATCGCCAATAAAAAAGCGGCCGAAGAGTTTGCACAAAAATTATCCCCGATGATTACAAGATTAAAAAATAAGGGAATCACTTCTGTAAGAGCCGTTTGCCGAGAACTTAATAAAAGGCATATCCCTACTTTTCGCGGAGATGGTCGTTGGCATCCGAGCACAGTGGGGATTCTGATGAATCGATTGAAATATACAATTACTTAACCTTCATTATCATGATTTACGCAACTGAAAATGACCTTCTTTTTGATGACATTGCCCTGTTAGAAAATAGGCTCGGAGCAGGTGCACTCAACATCTCTTCTGTTAATACTAATTGCGATTGTACTTCTTACGTTTCACCATCCAACGATGAAGACTGTGACCCCAATCCAATCACCCCACTTGCTCTTACGACCTCTTGATGAAGAGCACTTTTATGTTGTTAATTGCGCTTATCCGAATTCGCTGAGAATTCTGACAAAACCCCAATACAATATTCTCAGCGCAATAGACGGACAAACCAATACCACTGAGATTTCTAACAGGCTTTCCGTTCGGTCTGATAGGTTAGATGCGTATTTGAAAATGTTGAGCGCCACAGAAATCGTTCGGTTTGATACCGATTTTAGTCTTCCCCAAAAACCAGAGGTTCCTGAGTCACTGAATTTTTGGATTCATACCACCAATCGGTGTAATCTCTCGTGCAGTTATTGCTATATATCGACACTACATACACCTGGTGGTATGTCAAAAGACACAAAGCAGCAATTGCTGAGAAAACTGATAGAAACGGTCACAAAGAAAGGCATTCGTTACATCAAGTTTCGGTTGGCAGGTGGCGAACCCTTAACCCAATTCAAATCCTGGAAGAGCTTCATTCCTGAAGCGAAGGAAGCACTAAAGGCATTGGGGTGTAAGTTAGACATTGCCTTTATCACCAATCTGACCATCCTGACGGATGAAATCATTGCTTTCTCCAAGGAGCATAACATCAGCTACGGGGTTTCGTTGGACGGGTTAGGGCAAACGAATGACGCCTCCCGAAAACTTCGAAATGGTGGCGGTTCCTTTGAAAAAGTTCATCAAAATATTCGGGCATTAGTAAGCCATGGACTTCCTTTGTCGGTCAATACTGTGGTGAATAACCTAAATCTGGAAGGCTTACCTGATTTGACCCGTTACTTGGTTGCGTTGGATGTACCGTTTCGTTATTCCATTGTCAAAGGGGAAGCCATTGACGCAGAGAAACTGGAAAAATACTTATCGGAGTCTTACACAATCATGGAAGAAGCCATTCAAACAGGATGGTCGTTTTCAAGTCGCCATCAATTCTGTGACCTTAAACTAAATGAATTGGGGTTTCAGACCTGTGCGTCGGGATTCTCGGGCGGGGCTATCTATATCGATGGCACGCTAAATTACTGTCACGTCCATGCGGGAGACACCGCTCAACCCGCTCACTCTATATTTGAAGATGACTTGGATTTGGTCGATATGATTCAGCAGGGCAGTCACTATGAGGATGTAAAGTCCAAAGATTGCTCATTATGCAAATACAAAGCCGTGTGTACAAGCGGTTGCCCGATTTACCGAGTTAATGGCAAAGACCCGCAATGCAGCCTGTATCATACTTTTATTCCTCGAATTTATGAGCTTCAGGCGAGGGAACGGTTGAAATTGCTACGGGATTACGGAATGATGTAATCAGGTGAAGGCATTCTGCCTTTGAACACTTCGATAATGGCAGGTGACCCTTGGCAATTACAATTTCAGTGCTGGCACTCTTGGCAACATTTTATCAATTATATCTTCAACGTGTTCACAACGAAAAATCACTCCGACCGTTAGGGCAGATTGATTTAATCGATATCAACAATCAGGTTTCGGTCCGAGTAGTCAATAACGGTACGGGGCCGATGATTATCAATCGCTTGACCTTTTTTAAGGAAGGGAATTCCTATACAAAAATTGAAGATTGCCTGACGTTGGATTCGCGTTCCTACCAACGGATTCCCGTCAACGAAACGCTACAAAAGGTAATTCTCCCTAACGCATCACTTGACGTATTTGCTGCCGAATTAGCTCCGTTTGAGGAAGAGTCCCAACTAGAGACTGTTCGTCGAGAATTGGCATTTGTCACGTTGCGTGTGCATTATCGTGATATTTACGATAACCAATTCACTTTGAAGAGAAGTCTGGATTGGTTTTCTAGGTATATGACGGATGGGAAAATTTAGAGCAATTCAATTTCTAAGGGTAGTGACATTCACTAACTGTCTCCGCCTAAATACTTTCTACAACAATTAAATTATTAACAATAAAAACTTTAGCTTCATTGGTTGAACAATTCCAAAATGAAGCAATCTTTTCGATACATAATGAAACATTTTCTGGTCTTTGAACGTGCCCATTTATGGTTGTAAAAGGGCCATCTGTTTCGGTCAGGATACGGTGACGAGGTATCATTTTCAATAACTCTACATTTCTAGGGTTAGAAAGCATCTCTAAGTTGATGGAGAAGTAACATCCCATATCAATCGCCCGTTTTGCCTCTCTTATGCTTCCGCTAAACCAGTGAAGAACTGCATTATTATTTTCAAGCAATTTGTTCTTCTCAATTATATTCAGGACTTGAGACGCGGATCTTATACTATGTATCGTTAAAACCTTTCCGCCTTGCTTAGCACATTGTCTAATTATTTGCTCAAAGATTGCAATTTGTCTTTCCAAAGATTTATAATATCCTGGCCCAGCATCCAAACCGATTTCTCCAATAAATTTTGCCTGAGGCAAGTATTGCTCCCATAAGGATAATTGTTGTCCATACTGTTCTACTAACTGAGGATGTAAACCAAGAGCTGCGCGAACAAAACTCAAGCTTTTTGTAAGTGCGAAATTCCTTGGCCAGGCTGCAGGAACAGTTGTAACGGTTAAAGTATGAATTTGCTTATTTTCACACTCTGTTATTATCTGTTCAAAATCAGGGTACAGATCTAAATGACAGTGATAATCGACTAAAGGTATATTCATTGGTTATTCTTTCGGCTGAGTTACTACCCCAGTCAGCAATGCATCAACTTCCATCATCCCTTTTCGATAAACTTCACTAAGTTTTATAAGGGTGGAGGCATCCTGAGGTAATGGCCCTGACTTGTGAATCAGTAATTTTACAATTCCCGGGTTTCTTTTAATTCTTCGGATGGCTAATTGAAATGATCTTATTTGACGTCCCTCCGATTGAGAAGGATCCAAATTCTGTGCCGTAAGGTCCGCTAACGCGTATACGGTATTATCCTCAAATAAAGCAGCACCTTTGACAGAGGCTCTTCTGATCAGGCACGGCAGACAATAGCCGCAGTGACCTATACTAAGTCCTTTCCATCTGCCTTTTGAAGGGGAAGAACAGGATAATGAATGCGGCAAAATATTTTCAAGTAACTTAGGATTAGTACAATGAGCAATCATTTCTCCTTTTGTCTCTTGTTCATAAGGGTTTAAAATCTGGCCGTCTATACCTAATTCTCTAAGAATACTATTCCACAAACCCATATAATAAGGATGAGTAGTATGGGTACTTAGTGAGCCTAATCTCAGCATATCAAGCGGCACATTCAGCGCAATGAGTCCGTTCTCGGGTGTCTCTAACACAAATGGGCGCTTTAGTCCGGTTCCTGCAAATATACCCAATGCGAAAAATAAAAACGACCGCCCACGAGTGGTATCTTCTGATTCAATGCCTTTAAACGACTCCTTGGCAATATTCATCCATAGTCTCAGTCGCTGAAAAGGCTTCGAAGAATAATGTGTTTTCAGTGCTTCATAACAGAATTTCTGTGCGGAACTTGTTGCCCCTTCACCGGCATGACTAATTAGTAAAGGAACTGTGTTTTTTTCTTCAAGATTATTGATGGCTCCGATTAAACTATCCAGCCCTCCTGAAAAAAGTTGTAGTTTAGTGAAAGGCGGTTTGGGTTGATCTTCCTGTCTTTGAGGAATGATTGAGACAAACGTTTCGGGTCTTTGTCTGAATTCAATTTCCCAAATATCTCCGGTTAAAAAGTTTAACAACTCGACGAGCAATGTAAAAACTTTATTCCAAATCGAAATATCGCTAACCGGAATGATCAGGCGTATTTCCCGCGTCCAAGTGTCCTGCGATTCTGTTTTCCTTGAAATACGTGTATCAGCCGCATAAACATGGGCGGCCACAATAAGCAGATCAAGGCCAATTTCTTCAGGGAAAACTCCTAAGTCCATTAAGTCTTTTAGTGCATCTGAAATACCGAAGTTAAGGGTATTTTCCCCTACAATCAGCGGAAATAGGGTGATGGTCTCACCGAAGGTCGGAGAAACTGTAAAATTATCTTTTTGTCCGAAGACACCGATGACTATGTGTTTTTTCATTCTGCGTCGCTTTCGATTTCCCCTAACGTTTGTAACATAGTAAATGACTCAATATAAATCTCTTCCACAAATTTTGCCGTATCAGTTGCGGTCAAATTAGTGAAATCACTCTGCATAGTATTTAAAGCATCAGCTACTCCGCGACGAATAAAATCATGCAATTGTTCCTGAGCGCGTTCTACCAAGGGTATATTATCAGGAGCGATACAAATTTTGGTTCCGATATCGTTGCAAAGCCGAGCTTCAATGGCATGCGTAGCATATATTTCAACAATCAACCGCAGTTGTTCTTCTGTAAGTCCATTTAGATCCGTAATTCCCTCTACAGCAAGATCAGCTATGGTTTCAATAAAAGCATTTCGTGCAATCCCTTCGTCAACGTTTCCTCCTGCAGGACATATATAATCGATCAGACCAAGAAAAATATTTTCTATTGATTGACCGACCAGATTTCCTAAATTATAGCCGGATAAGGCCGCTTCTTCTCCCTGAGTTCTAACTGTATTGAGGAAATTAACCAATCCGACGGTTGTTCGCCGGGAAGAACCCATTTTTTTTGCTGCCGTTCGCGGACCGCCGGAAGATTTAGAGATGTACCCGGAAACGGCTTTCCCCAAGAAACCGCCTGAATTGCTGCCCGACTTTGCAAATCGGTTAAAATTTATACGGGGCTGCCTGTAGCGGTCAGATGAGGGAGGAGGTAATGAAGTCGGAGAGGAAACCTGATCTAAAGGAGAAATCGAAGGCTTGCTTTGGTCAGGAACAGGCTTATTTTCTTCTTTGCCCGAAGTATTGTCCGGCTTATTGAGTGGATTCTCATCCAGCGGCGGAACTGGAAGAGGCCCTAAATCTCCTCCGAGCCACGTTGGAACAAGAGGTGTTTTTCTTCCTGGGCCGCCATATGAATTTGATGTGCCCATTATTTTACTTTAGATATTTTTTGAACATTAACGGCTGCAGCTTTTAAAACAATGTCTCCACTCTTTGCCCATGTTTGAAGTAATATATCAAATCGATTTTTAGCCTCTCCGGTGATAATTCCATCCCAGCCTTTAACCACCCAAGCTCCTAAATTTTGTTTTGGTAACCCTTCTAAGAAATCAACCAATTTGTCCTGAAGCTCTTGATGTGATTTCACGACTAAGGTGAGGCCGGCGATACCGTCCGGTTCTGTCATAAAACTGGAACTACTGATGATTCGGGAGCGCATCTCGTCAAAAATGCGTTGAGCATCGGTTTTAGGAAGGGCTTTGATGTCCACCTCTAACGTTTGTACGGAAAACCTACTTCCAAACAATTTATCAACCAGTAGTGTAAGGTGTCCTAAAGAGGTAGAGGTCCCAAAAAAGTCTTTCCGATCTTTAGAAACAAACAAATAAGGGCGCAAATCCACATCTACCAAAGAAGGTTGAATTTTAGACCATTCTTTTATATTATCAGATGCTGACCATTCCAACACAATCGGATTGACAGGCTGTGATTTTTCGGTCTCTTCCGGCGACTTTTCTTTTTTCTTTGCAGCGAATTGTTTATTGTCCGACTCAAGAGCAGATTTAGGATTAGGTTCTGTTGTCACTTCCAGCGTAAGATTTTCCAAAAGCTTGAGTTCTTTACAAATTCCTTTCGGAGCGCTCGCCGCTATCGAGGCAATTTGCTCAAAAAGACGAGGGATAAAACGCTCAGCAATCATTAATTTTGCCAGAGCCGGTAAACTGATGGATGAACCAAACCCTCTGGCTTCCGCTGTAAGGTGCCTCAATAGTAAAGTATTCAAAAACCGCTTGATTTGTCGGGGGTTACCTTTGGTTCCGCTGGCTAAAATTGGTCCTACCTGATCACTAAGCAATAAAGCATTTTGAACCTTTGATGCTTTATCTCCGAGAGTGCTTCTTATAATTTCAGAATTCAGCGGCAGGCTTTCCCATGGTTTTTTAAGGCGTTCACGTGCTATTTTAATCAAGTTATCAAACTCAGAGCATTCACCGATTTCTGAGCCGACTAAAAGTAATGTCACATAAATTTTTGTCTCAATCTCTCCCAAAATAGGTATTTTGAAAGGAATTTGAATCAACTTTTCCAAGTAATTTCTTGTATATGCCTGATGCAGGGATGTATCAGGAAAATCAGGGAAATGTTTGCGGACGGCATATTCAATCATTCCTTCATCTGCCGCTACTACGAAGGCTGTTTTATCCGTAAAAATGAATAACCGAATGGCTTCCAATGTTTCAATGGCAGTATCCGGTAAACATCGGTCAAGATCATCAACAAGCACTACCAACTGCTCAATACCTGCAGCTTTTAGAAGCTTATCAAACGATTTTCGAAATTCATTAATCTCTTTTGGGATATTTTTCCCATCTTCTTTCTCTTTAAGCAGTGCGCTGGCCTGTTCAGTTAAAGCATCTAGGTTTTCTTTTGTAGCATATTGCATTGGGTCCGATACGATATTTTGTACTCCTGTCACTAACGTTTCAACAAGTTCAGAGGAAGGAATTCCCGTAAATGCGGTAAGTAGCAAACCGCTTGTTTTTTTTGCAGCCTTTAACCAATCAATCCGTTTAAAAATGTCTTTAACTTCATCCTTTGCCTTGCTGTATAATGATTTTTTATCGACAAGTTCAGTAACAATTCCTTCAATTAATGCAATTTTAGCGTCTTCAAAACCTTGGAAACGCCAGCCGTTAAACTTAATGCACAGAACCTTCTTATCATTTTCCAAACCTGCTTCAATCATTTCAAGAACGCTTGATTTTCCTGCTCCCCAATCCCCGTGAACTCCAATGGTTACTGGACGCTCTGGACGTTCTCTGATTAATTTGACAATGGTTTGGGCAATTGCCTCACTGTTAAGTAGATCGACTTTTGTTTCGTTATCACTGAGGATCATGGTGTGTTATGCTGTTTTGCAATAAAAATTTATAATAAAGTATTTGATTTACAATCTTAGAAACAAATAATGTAGCTGCCAAGTATTTAAAGGGAACCTTGCAAAAAAGTTATTAAGCGGCAAAAAATGTCTTAACTCAGATATTTAATATGACTTTTAGCAATGGAAGCTTTCGCACTATTGTGGTAATAATATGAAGAAAATGTCCAACGAATGTATTATCTAACGCTGTGAGACATGTATATGCAGGACTGAAAAGGTAGCCCATTTCTTTCTTAGCCTCATCACTTTGGAAACGATATTGTTAATTAGCCATAATAGTTGCTAAAAAATCAGGGAATGATGTTTGAGCCACACGAGGAAAGCGCTCAAGCCCAAGTGAGGGCAGAACTAGCTACGTTGCGATTACAAGTAAAAGCCAAGGATATTTATCAACATAACATCAAAGTCTCCAGGGACTTTCGGTGGTTTGTGAGACATACTCATGCTGTCGCTTTGCCACAAGAATGAGTTATCATTAAAAATACAGATTTCAGTGGACAGCTGGGGGCAACTCAATATGCCATTCCACTTCCGAAAGTCTTTTGGCAATCTTTTTTAAGGTTTCTGCTACCAGCGTGTCTTTTGGCAAAGCTCCGTACACCAAATTTCTAAATTCGCCATTATAGACCCCTTTGAGTTCATTCCAGACATTTTCTGTATCTGAAAAAATCAAGGCATCTTTCGGGTGAAAGGCCAGCCATTGATTATTATTTTTGAAACTGGTGACATCATCTTGCCCTACTTTTAAAAGCATTCCATCAAATGAAGGTGAGTAGAAGAACGCAGCGTACTCTTGCTGTTGCAGTAGCTGATGTAAATCGTAGGTGTGCCTAATTTTCTTTTTCAAGTCGCTGATGGGATTCTCTGCGTAGGAGAAACGGACAAGGCTCATTATTTTTTCACAGAGCGTCCGAATAGGTTCCATCACCTTCACTTCAAAGGGAAGCAACCCGTATTCTTCGGCAATATTCTCTTGGCGGTTGTCAAACATCATTTTACCGATAAATGAATTCAGCTTTTTGGATGTATAGGGCTCGAAATAGCCTAGCCAAGTAGCTTCTAAAACAATGACGTCTCTTATTTGTCCATAAATCCCGTTAAATTCTTTCTGAAAAGCATGGGCTGTTTTTCTGTTCATCCCTCTTTTATGAGTGAGTCCCTCAATTTCTGTTTCGGGTAGGATTTCGTTGACGACCGATCCAATTTTTTTAAGCTTGGTAGTAAGTCTGCTATCCGTTTCTCCCTCTCTTCTCAATACGACTAAATCAATATCTTCGGAAAAGCGGTCTATCATGCTAAAGCATTTGGACAAGGCGGTGCCACCTTTAAAAATAGTATCTTCTCCAATGGAGTGTTGAAAAATAACGTATAACGCATAGGTCACCCAATAGTCTTTTTCGACATAAATCGCTGCTATTTGCATTTGGTCAGCTGTGAATTGCACCGCCTGCCTGAAAAGGGTTTTATTTTCGTGCAATCTCATACGATATTCCATTTTTCGGTGGTACTTAGGGACTTATTCAAGCCAGGTAATTTATATTTAGTAATGGGATTCAATGTTTTGTACAGAGAAAGGGTCAGTGATTCCTTCTTTAATTCATCTAAAAGTGCTCCCAATAAGGCCCTGGTCGCAGGGGGGTATTTCAACGCCAGACGAACTAGGGTGTTTAAGTAGTTGTCTGACAGTCCTTTCAAGATAGCGAGTAGGCGCTTTGCCGAGGATTGCAAACTGGCATCAGGAATTTTTTTGATCGTGCGAATGGCATCCAAAATTTGTAGTAGAGGAATATTTTCTTTGGTAATCGTATTTTTCTGCTTCATAAACGAAATCGTATAACGTTCCCTTTGAAAAGCTGGGCGAATATCTCTTTTGCCGATTTGGATGGTATTACTGATTTGGGTAGTTAAACCCAATTGATTATAAATGCTGTAACCCGTCAGGTATCCCGTAATCTTTCCATCCTCTTCGAGCAGGTCTTTGACTATCTGATTTTGGTTGGGAAGCAGCGGACCAAAAACAGTATTTTCGGGCTTATAGTATTTGCCTTTTGAGAGTTTAGCGATTTTGCCTGCCTGAACCATACGGTTGAGGGCTTTTATCACCGCTTCCTTTTGACTTACCTCCGCCATAAAATCAGCGTAGGTAAAAACATAGCCCTTGGGCAATCTGTCTATTGCAGACACTATGTAATCAGATGTTTTCATAAGAATATATTATCACAAACATACTAGATTTGTCCAGTTTATTAGTAAAAAAACTGGACAAATAAATGTTTAAAGATTACCTCTGTAAGGCGACAGATTTTCAAACGAATCAAAAATAACACCCAAATCGCAAGCTTTAGTTGCACAAACAATAGGGCAATGATAATCTATGTTAGACGGGCATTAACAGCCGTTGGGGGCATGATTGGGGGCATCCCACCGAAATGCCCATCATAATTATACTCAATTCAAGTACTTCAAAGGAAAATGGCGATGCGACATCCGGCACCATTCTTTTTTTTACTGACATTATTTCTCATTACTGCTGCGAAAATTATTCAATTTTCGCAGTACGTTAAAGCTATCCTTGGTTTAACCCTCACTACCTGTCATAGACCCACACTAACCAAAAGTGGGGGCATGATTGGGGGCATGAAATGGCTGGTCGTGGCGGCTGTTTGCAGCCTCATTATCAAGAATCAGGAGGTTTAAAGTGGCTTTATCGAATAGGGCCTGTCAGGCCGCCAAACCCAAAATCAAATCCTATAAAATCGCAGACGGGGAAGGCTTGTACCTTGAAGTCACCCCAGCGGGCACCAAACTCTGGCGGCTCAAATACCGACTTTATGGCAAAGAAAAACGGATTTCGATTGGTGCCTACCCCGATGTCTCCATCGTGGGAGCTCGTCAGGCCAAAGAAGAAATAAAAAAAGAAATCAAGGCGGGCATTGACCCCGTTTTAAAACGCCAGCAGACGGCTCAAATAAATGCGTTGAACCAACAGCTCGACTTTAAGTCGATGGCAATGGAATGGTACTGGAAACAAGTTCCCTTGTGGAAACCAAAACACGCAACAATCATCAAACACCGCTTTGAAAAATACGTATTCCCGTTTTTAGGTCACTTTCCACTGACAGAGATAAAACCTTTGCAGATGCTGAACTGCCTGCAAAAGATGGAGAAAACAGCGCCTGACTTAACCCGCAGGATGAAGGCCGCCTGTAGCCACGTCTTTAAATATGCCATTGCGACGGGCAGGGCCGAGAATGACCCTACGTATGGTTTAGAAGCCGCCCTTAAAAAATTTAAACGAGGACACTATGCTTCTATTTCGGTCGATGAGTTTCCCGAATTTCTAACGTGCCTCAACGATTATCAACGCCATATTCATCGGCAAACGTTTTTAGCCCTCCACCTACTGCTTTTAACGTTTGTTCGCACCTGCGAACTAGTGGAAGCACGATGGGAAGAAATAAATTTTGAAAAAGCCATGTGGGTTATTCCTGCCCAACGCATGAAGATGAACCTCCCCCACGTTGTGCCGTTATCACGGCAGGCACTGGCCCTCTTTCAGGAGCTAAAAGAAATCAATGCTGGTCGAGAATTTATATTTACTGGGTATTACAACCCGAGAAAACCCATGTCCAAAAACACCATGCTCGTTGCCATCAAACGAATGGGGTACAATGGCAAAATGACGGGGCATGGATTCCGAGCTTTGGCGTTGGGGATATTAAAAGAAAAACTGGGCTATTCGCACGAAATTGCGGACAGGCAACTGGCACACGTACCCAAAAGCAGCGTTGACCGAGCCTACGACCGAGCCCAGTTTTTGCCCCAACGTATCCAAATGATGCAAGAATACGCGGATTACATTGATAAAGTACGATAGGACAGCATTACCCGAATGGGTAATCTTGTTGCCATCGTCACCGTTCCCTTCTTATTTATCATTAATGGAATCCTTTATCCATTGACTGTGAATATCTTCCTATCGTAAGATGACTATATTCCTGTGACGGAAATCGCGTCAGGCAGGTAATTGGTTTTGAACCACGAGGAGGGTGTATGCAGAATACGAACGAACCGTTACTGGATCGAAAAAGTGCAGCTCGGTACCTTCGGGTATCCCCTGGTACATTGGCCGTTTGGGATTGTACCAAACGTTACGACCTCAAGCCCATCAAAATCGGACGCGCCGTGCGTTACCGTCGCTCCGACTTAGACAAGTTCATTGAGCAACGACTCAGCAGCTGACCGCGCTTACTTTTCTTCTACTCCCCTCCATCCCTTATTGAACGGAGCACCGCTATGAACATAGCCGATGCCAAAACCATTCCCATGACTGAAATTCTGGACAGGCTTGGAACACCTCCCCGACGCGTCACGCAACTCAAAGCGTGGTATCTTTCGCCTTTGCGCCAAGAAAAAACGGCCAGTTTTCAAGTCGATTTAAAATCCAACCTTTGGTACGACTTCGGCGAGGGTATCGGGGGCGACTTGGTGCATTTTGTGTGCCTCTACCTCAAATCCCACCGCCAAGACCATACCGTTTCCGATGCCCTGCGCTGGATTAAAAACATGGTGGGAGCCGCCTACCAAATCACTCCCATTGCCTTTCCAGAAGAAAACCCACCCGATCCCGCTCTCCTGCTAAAAACCAAGAAACCCATTCAACATTTGGGGCTCATTAATTACCTCAAAAAACGCGGGATAGCGCTGGCACTCGCCCGCCAGCACCTCAAAGAACTTCACCTTCGCAATCCACAGACCCAAAAAAGCTTTTTTGCCTTGGGTTTTGAAAACGAAGAGGGCGGTTTTGAGCTCAGAAACCCTTTTTTCAAAGGCTGCCTGCGCCCCAAGGCAATTAGTTTTATTCGCGGGACAACGCCCAAGCCCAACAGCATCCACCTCTTTGAGGGGTTTATGGATTACTTGTCGGCCCTTGCCCAGACCAATCACCACCGACTGAATGGCGATGCCATTGTCCTCAATTCGTTAGCGTGCCTCAAACAAGCCCTGCCTTACCTCCACAACTACGGGTATCAACTGGCCTACAGCTGGATGGACAACGACCCTGCGGGTGAAAAAGCAACAGCCACCTTGGCTGACTTTTGTAAAACGCAGCAAGGACTCACCCATCAACCCATGAATGCCGTTTATGCGCCACACAAAGATGTCAATGCTTGGCACATGCACCAACGTAATTTGTCCATGTAGGGAGGGTTTGTCATGCCACAGGAAGATATTCGAGCGCTTTACCGTGTCAACGAAGTCGAGATCGTTTATAAAAACAGGATTCCCTTCGAAGACCGTATTGAAATTACCAGTTCTTCGACGGCCTATGACATTTTGCGTCAAAGTTGGGACGACAATCGCATTGAACTCGTCGAACAGTTTAAAATTTTGTTGCTCGACCGCCGACATACCTGTTTGGGGGTGTCTGATATTGCCACGGGGGGCATTACGGGCTGTCTGGTTGACCCTCGAATTATCTTTGCCACCGCCCTAAAGACCCGAGCGAGTAGCCTCATTTTGGCCCATAATCACCCTTCGGGAACCCTCAAACCCAGCGAAGCCGACTTAGACCTGACGCGCAAATTAATGCAAGGGGGCAAACTGCTGGAAATCTCCGTCATCGACCACCTGATTGTTACGCCGCACCGTTATTGTTCGTTGGCAGATGATGGTTTGATGCCCAGTTGATCGTTGGAAACGCTCCGTTTGTTTTTTGTTTTATCACCTTTCTATTCCTCTGAATGCAACAAGGGGATGTACCCGACGCCACTCAGTCCGCCAACCATAATTTTCGCCTGCTGGCGCATTCCCCGCCCAACCAAAATTCAAGTGGGCTTCTTCGCTTTTACGTCGGGAAGGCAATCCCCGTCATTCCCAGGAAAAGAAAGGAAATCAACTCCTGAAAACTAACAACCAACCCGCTCTTTTTACCCAACTTTTACGGAGGCTTCCTTGAAACCAGCAACGACATCACAACCTGATATTTACGCCCGCGTCACCAATAAAATCCTCGCCGATTTGGAGAAGGGACACCTGACCTGGCGCAAGCCGTGGAATTCTCAGCAAATGGCGGGGCAGGTGATGCGCCCGCTGCGTTGGAACAACATTCCTTATTCGGGTATTAACACCTTGGTGCTGTGGGGAACCGCCGCCGAAAAAGGCTATCAATTACCTCATTGGATGACGTTTAATCAGGCCATTGAACTCAAAGCCAACGTTCGCAAGGGTGAGAAGGGCGAGCAAGTAGTGTATGCCGATAAAATAGTTCGGGATAAAGAAACACCCGATGGCGAAACCAATTCCCGTCAAATTCCTTTCCTCAAAACTTACACGGTGTTCAACGCCGCCCAAATCGAAGGGCTACCCACTTCTTACTATGCGGTTCCTGAAACCATCATACCTGACAACGCGCCGCAACGCATACAAACGTTGGAAGATTTTTTTGCTCAAACCAAAGCGGACATCTACACGGGTACGAAGGCCGCTTACCATCCGTTGACCGACCGCATTCAAATGCCGCCGCTGGAGAGTTTTGAAAGTGCCGTGGCCTACTATGGAACATTGGCGCACGAATTGACCCACTGGACCAAGCATCCTTCTCGCCTAAACCGTGATTTAGGCCGCAAACAGTACGGCGATGAAGGCTACGCCAAAGAAGAATTGGTGGCCGAATTAGGGGCGTGTTTCTTAGCAGTCGATTTAGGTTTTGAACCTATTCCCGAGCAAGAGCATTCCGCTTACATTCAATCGTGGTTGCAAGTATTGCAAAACGACAAGCGTTTTATTTTCTCCGCCGCTTCCCATGCCCAAAAAGCCATGGAGTACATTCACACCCTCCCAGCTCCGTAAGTAACTGATGAAACGTTCATACAATATCTCTCTTTGCAACTATATTGATGAATGTTGTTAAGAAAAAATGCATTTATTAGGGTCTATTGAATTTGTTTTGCTGCACAAATTTTTAACTATTTTTTAGTTGATAGCAAAACAACCTTTATTTACCGCAATCTTTTCAGTAATAGCTTTAATAAACTTCATATGTGTCGAAAATCAACTGGGTTTTAATTTGACACACTTATAACTTGAATCTGACAAAATCAAGAAAATTATTTATCAAAGTAAGAATTTTCTTAGAATAAAATAGGCTCTATGTGAAGTTTGTGGGATTCTAAGTCACCCCGTCGCTACGCGACGGCTTAGTCACAGGCAAATCATATAGAACCATTTACATGGTGCAAATATAGATGCTATTGTTTTTTCATTGCTCTCTTTGGTTTTTGCTCTCCTTTTTCAAAGAATGCATCAATTTCTCTAGAAAATTTACTCATTATTATGGTTGATTGAGGGTCTATTTTATCTTCATCAAATTCAAGGTTATGTTTCAAAAAATGCCCAAGAATGTCAATTTCATCATTAAATTCCATCTTTGGCCTATGATATAGTTCCATTCTTTTCTCAAGAAAATCAATAAAATCTTCTTCAGATTCAATGATTTCAGAAAATATCATTAAATCAAAAATGCTGCAAGTCCATGCAAAATCAACGTTATTATCGATTACACCAATTTCCTTAAGATCATACATATTTGCAATTACTCCAGAAAGGTGCTCCATTGTAACTGTTATTCGAAATATTTTTTTTGATTTATCAACAGGTGTTATTGTTCTATTTTTTTCTTTAAATATCGGCATATCGTTAGAAAGAATGTAATTTAGAGCACGAAAGCTTTGGAATGCGCCATAACCTACTCCTACACCTTTTTTAAGTTGCCCTGTCAGTCTTTCTAAAGCCCCTCTTTTGGCAGGAGCAGACAATCCTCCAGCCTTAACTTCAATAAGATAGTTTGCATGACCAGAAGTTATTAATATATCCAGTTCTGTTTCAGCAGTTTTACCGGTTGCATCAGGTGCTCTATACTTCAAGCCGGAAAATATCTGTGAACTTGGAATCATCTTTTTAAAAAGCATCGCGGCTTTTTCTTCCAAGTAATTATCTCTTGATTTATTATAATCATTGCCTATATATTTATTCTTGTAATAATTTATGTCAGCTTCTTTTATTAGTGATTCAGTAATATTCAATAGGTTTCTAGTAGGTAATGTAAAAGAAAACAAATAATAGTCATTACCCATTTTAATAACTGGCTTCGTTGTAGTTTTTGAATCGGTAAGTGGGAAACACTTAATGCTTGGGTTCAAAAATTCAGTGTTATCGCCAAATTCTTGTGAAATTGCATCAACTACTAGTCGGTGAATGTTTTTTCTAAATCTAATCTTAAATAACTCGGGATAAGTACTGATTTGGTTTAATGGATATGAAACAACCTTGGAATCTTTTATAACTATATCAGGATTGTCGTGACCGAAAGCATCAATAAAATGCACACCTGAAGCTATAACCTCATCTACATTTTTACTATCCGACCATTCCATAAACCTGTTATAATTTGCTATATGTGGTATATTGTTTGGCAGAGTAAGTCTAGTCGCAAAAGAATTTTCAAGCTGAAGTATCGTTTCTAATATATCCACTGAAGTAAATCCATATTTCTCTTTTAAAAAATCATCATGGCCTGAAAACAATTCTGTATAAAGTGTATAAATATGTTCTGAATATCCATCTCCTCTTATAAATAGAGACTCCACAACCATCTTGAATCTAAGTTTATGTTCAACCAGAAGATATTGATCTGTTGCTCCTTCTGACAATATATACCATTGATAGTAAAATCTAATAGCTTCAAGTCTTTTAATCAAGGTTTCAATTATTTGAATCGTAGGAGCCTTTTGTGGGGTACCTTGGATTGATGTAGAAAAACTAAGTCCGTAGTCTAATATTAGTTCTCCTAGGCCATCACTACCAGGATTATTCTGTTCCTTAAGTTGATTGTAAGCTAGCCCACCTAGCAATTTCAAATTATCATACTCTTCAAAAATATTCACAACTTCTTGAATCTCATTCTGTATTGAAACAAGCATCTGAGGCCTGTTTTCTCTCATGCTTTCCAGAATACGTTCATGTTCCTCCGCTGTTCTCGTGTTTTTTAGATGTACAAAATTTCCTTTAGTTACCATCTCAAACCCATTATTTTTTATAGATTTTTGGCTTGCAGATTTCTGAAGTTCTGCTTTAGAACGTTTTTTTTCTTTTTCGGATTTATTTCGTTTAAACCGACTTTTGCTTCGTGGCATCTTATTATTGTTTAAAATGTTGTGATACTTTAATACTTAATCGAAAATTTATAACAATAATTTGAAAATTAAAAATATTTCAACTATAACTTCATTTTTTTTAGCTAATCTATTGATTAAATTGGATCATCTCATAAGTGCCCATGACTATTGAAAAACAACAAGCTAAAAATACTTCCATAATCTAACACTAATGGTTACTTCGGGGAGCTATCTGGTTCTTTTTGAGCCCGTTTTGCTTCCATCATCTACCACACAACAAAGGAGAATGGATGATGACTACTGAAAACCAAACTACGAAAAAATCACCTACGCATACGGCTTACTACCTGAAAGCCAAAGAAGGGAGTGAAAAACAAGATTGGATTATTACTGGGGTAGCTTGGGAACACGGCGATAAAGACGGATTTAACCTGTCCCTGACCGTTTTGGGGCAACCTGTCTCGCTGGTGGTTCGTAAAAATAAGCCCAAAGAAATCTAAGCTCGAACTGGGTCGAGGCTATCCTCGGCCCAGCTTTTTTTGAGGCTATTTACTGAAGTTCCACCCAAATCAAGTGGTGGTCGCTCGCCGCGTGAATTTCTTCCTTCAATTCGGGATACACTGTCCAACGTTTGGGCGATTTACCTGGCCACGCCCCTTTGCGAAATAATCCACAAGCGGTAATTCGGGCAAAAAGGGCGGGGGAAAGCAAAATATAGTCTATTTTGTTATTGTCATTCCCCAAACCAAACGTGCCTTTGCCAGCAAACTCCCCAGTATCAAAATCGGGGTGCGTTGAAACATCTTGTAGGTCGGTTTCTTCCAACAATGGCCTCAGTGCCTGACTCGTGGGCGTATCGTTCAAATCGCCCAAAACAATGACGTTGGTTTCTCCTTCGGCTGTAAGCCGCTGGTAAATTTCTTTGACTCGATTGGCCTGGGTTAACCGTTTCCGACGCGAAGCGGCATCGTCACCGCCAAACTTACTCTTAAAGTGGTTTGGCAACACCCAAATGGACTCTCCCGAAGGTGTCTTGATGAGGTATTCAGGACAGTCACGACTGAAAATAAGTCGCCCTGCGACATCTTTATCGTGTACGTGGCTCTGCATTCGTCCGATGGTAAAACCATTTTTGGTCATTACCCCGACATCGATGCCGCGAGGGTCGTTCCCGTCAATGATCATGATTTCCTCATAAGGGTGTCCCTCAACACTTTTGAGGACAATTTCACTGTATTGTTTCAGCGCAATTCGATTCTCCGCTTCGATGACCACCATGATGTCTGCATCTACGTCACGCAGTACCTGGGCCGTGTTGCGAATGGCGATTTGGTTGACTGGGGCGGTTTTTAATTCTAACCAGCCTATCCAATCCTCGCGCCCGTCGGCTACTACTTCAATGGGCTTGTTGGTGGGACGAGACAACAGTTTACCTCGGTTTTGCCTCAAAAGAACAAAGGTACTTTCGTCTGACCTTTCCAGTCCTAAGGCAATCAGCAAGGCTTTTATTTGTGTTTTGTCCTGCTCGGAATATCGGTCTAATTCCAAAAGATTGTTCAACCGAGTGACTTGGTCGTTGACTTGATCACTTACCGCTTGGGTTTCATTAAATACCTTAGGTCGGTCAAATAAATTTTCTACGTTGAAGGAAGCTATTTTCATAAGAGTAAGAGTTTTACCCTAAAAATACAACGCATTTTTTTAGGGTAGTAATAAAGTTATCAAACGGTATGAGACTACCTATCAAGGACATAGGGGATATTTAGTGGGTATGTCTATTTCAATTTTTGAAGTGAACGCAGAGAGCGATGATTAATCGTTGGAAAGATAATTAGAAGCCTATTTGCCCGATGAATACCACCAGACACTACCCCTGCAAATTTCTGCAATTGAGGGGCCGACGAGTACCGATGCGAAAGGGCGTTTTGTCTTTTCCAATACCCTAAACCCCGTTTTTTTAAGCCGATTTTGGCAATTCTCAATAAAAACCTTTAAATTTTATCCTTGCAAATCAAACACAATGTGTTATAATTGCAAGGATGATTAAACGTAATACTACTTTAGAAATCGCGCAATTGCTGGAGGAATTTCCCGCCGTTGGCGTATTAGGGCCTCGCCAAGTGGGGAAAACCACGCTGGCGCAGGAATTGGCTGATACCATAAGCCCCCAGCCCGTTTACCTTGATTTGGAAAGTCCCCGAGATCGCGCTAAACTCAGCGAACCCGAGGCTTATTTTGAATTACATCAACATCAACTCATCATCTTGGATGAAATTCAGCGGATACCAGAGTTATTTTCCATTCTGCGGGGCGTCATCGACCGACGACGTAGGCAAGGACAGAAAACAGGACAGTTTTTAATTTTAGGCTCGGCCTCTTTGGATTTGTTGAAACAATCGTCGGAATCACTCGCGGGCAGGATAGCCTATCGGGAGCTTTCTGGTTTTAACGTTTCAGAAGTTGAAGTAACCCCTGCCGCCCGTGACCAACTATGGTTACGGGGCGGGTTTCCCGATAGTTTTCTAGCCAAAAGTGATGCGGCCAGCCTGAGGTGGCGACTGAATTTTATCAATACCTACTTGGAACGAGAGGTGCCTCAATTTGGTCCCCGCATTCCAGCGGTTACCTTACGGCGTTTATGGACTATGTTGGCCCACAGCCAAGGAGGGCAGTTGAACGTAGCTGCGCTGGGAGCCAATTTGGATATTGCAGCCCCGACTGCCAAACGTTACATTGAGCTACTAGAAGATTTGCTACTCATTCGAACCCTGCGTCCTTGGTCGGGTAATATCGGAAAACGCCTTGTCAGAACGCCTAAAGTTTACATTCGAGACAGTGGTTTGACCCATGCACTGTTGAACCTGACCTCATTGGATGATTTATTGGGACATCCTGTGGTTGGAGCCAGCTGGGAAGGATTTGTCATTGAAAATCTGTTATCCGTGTTGCCGCCAGGACTAACGCCCTGGTTTTATCGTACATCCGCAGGAGCAGAAATTGATTTGGTCATCGAAAAAAATAGCCAACAACGTTATGCGATTGAAATAAAACGCTCACAGGCACCTTCTGTGTCTAAAGGGTTTTATTTAGGGTGTGAAGACCTACAGGCAACCAAACAATTTGTCGTTTATTCGGGGACAGAAAAGTTTCTTATTTCCAAAAACGTCACTGCCGTATCGTTGCTTGAGATGATGAGCGAAATAAGCCGTTGGTAAAAACAATGTACATTGCTCTTGGAAAAACCATTGCTAAAAAATGAAGTAGAAAATGCCTCGAATGAATACTTACCTATCCGTCCAAGCCGTAGCATTACAATAATTCTACCTCATAGGCAGGCTTGATAAATCTCAAAAAGTGCTTATGACTTAGTAATCAAAGTTTTAGGGAGTTAGAGATTTCTATCATGCGTTACTTATGTTATCTCTGCGGTTTAGCGATGTTACTATGTTCAACCTCTTTTGGGTATGCCAAAGAACCTGCCTTATCGCCGTGGATTTATCAAAAACCAACTATTGAACTCAAAACAATCGCCGAAGAAAAAAACAATCCCACATGCCAAACTGGCTCTTGGCGTTATCACACCCAAAAAGACATTTGGCACTATTGTAACCATAAAGGAGTTTGGACGTTATGGGCATTACCACAACCTACAAACAAATAGCTTTTGCTGTCCTATGTTGCTTGTGGGCGGTTTTATATAGCCCTGCGGCACACGCACAAAACCCGCCTTGTGCAGTCGCTGGCGATGCAGGTAATGCCTATGAAAGTTGTGCTTCGGGATTTTGTGAAAGATTAATTTGTAATGGTTCGGCCTATGCAACCCTCAGTGGGCGTAATTTTAGTGGCTGGGAAAGTATAAAATTTGGCAATGATACGAGTACTTGTAACAGTGCGCGATCGGGTCGCCTGCGCTACGCAGGTGGTTCCACTTGGGAATATTGCAATGGCAGTGCTTGGACATCGCTTACGGGTGGTGGCTCACTTTCGTGGCCGCAAAGTGTGACCAGTGCTACAGGCGGGGATGTTTTCCAAATTACAGGAAGTAACCACAACTTTTTGGGATTTAGCACTGATGGTAGTAATACAAGCGTGTTCTTAGGCCGTGAAGCAGGCAATTCTGCTACTACTCTTACTGGCAATACCTTTATTGGTTATCGGGCGGGTACTGTTACTACAAACTCATATAATACATTTGTGGGTTTTCAAACGGGTTTAGCTAATACTAGTGGTAGTGCAAATGCATTTCTTGGTGTACAAACTGGTATGGGCAATACAACAGGCAATAGTAACACATTTTTAGGCTCATGGGTCGGACAATCAAATACCACGGGGTCTGCTAATACTTTTGTAGGCAATGAAGCTGGTACACAAAATACAACAGCAGGCCAAAATACCTTTGTAGGAGCTTATGCGGGACGCAATAATACTGCAAGTCAGAATACTTTTATCGGACACCAATCAGGTCTTTATAACACAGCTGGTACTAATAGTGTTGTGCTAGGTACGGGTGCGGCAATGGGCCCTAGTGCGGGGTATATTTTAGGAACGGAAAGCACTATTATAGGCTACCAAGCAGGAGCAAGTACAGCTACTGGTTCTGTAGGTAATTTTAATACATTTATTGGCGGGGGAAGTGGGCTTTCTAATACCACTGGAACTAATAATGCCTTTGTTGGTGCAAGTAGTGGTCGTAATAACACCACTGCGGGCGCTAGTACATTTGTGGGGGCATTATCTGGTGAAAATAATAATGGAATGGCCAATACATTTATAGGGACTTTTAGCGGAAGAGATAATACTACTGGGGGACAGAATGTGTTTATTGGTTCATCTGCTGGTAGATATAATATTATTGGTGCATCAAATACATTCATAGGCCATCAAGCTGGGTCTTATATTGCCAATGGGACAACACCCCTCACAGCACCAACGGAGAACATTCTTATTGGTAACTCTGCACGTGGGTTAACAGATACTAGTTCTCGATTTATGAATATTGGCGGTGCTTTCTATGGTACATATGATACTGATGGCGTGTATGCCTTTGGCGATAATGAGGCTCAACTGTTTGTTGATGGTATTTTGGGCGTTGGTTATAGTAACCCAACCTGTAACTCAACCTATGCAGGTTATATCCGCTATAACAGCCCTAACATGGAATATTGCAATGGCACGGCTTGGACATCGCTTAGTGGTGTCAGCAGCGGTTCGACTTTTTTAACGGGGTCAGGAACAAATGTTATCAACCCAGTTAGTCCTAGCGCTGCAGGTGGATTGACTATTCCTGCAAATGCCATTTCTACCACCAAACCATTTGAAGTAGTTGTTTTTGGTAACTATAGTCAAACTAATGTAAGTACTTCTAGGTATATAGCTCTAAGTATTAGCTATGGTGCAACAACATCTTCAGGGGTAGATGGAGGACCCGTTAGTGCGACAATTGCAGAGGGAAGTTTTGTATATCGAGCAACTATCAGAGCTACTACAACAACAGCCGCAACTATTGCTGAAGAGCTTATGGTATATAACGCTTCTGGAAATGTTGGTTTTACACGAATAAAAGTACAGAACTATGCGATTCCGTCAATAACATCTTCTAATATACTTTATATAAACGTTTCGATGACTCCAGGGCACGCAGGAAATATCATGAAAGCAACCGCCTATCATGTGGAATATTAGGCTATACAATTTGTATAAGTTATCGCTACAAAGTATCAATATTATATTAGCTTCTTTATCCGCTGCACTGTATCGGCGGATAAATCATGTATCTTAGCCACTTTGCGGATGCTGATACCTTGCTTTAAATCGCGCAATGGTTTGGTGTATTTTGATCGTAGATTGTTTTCAGAATAAAGTTTGCCTATAATTAACCACCTACAAGAAATACAGAACGTAAAAATTGGTTATTAGCAGCGATTGATCGTCCTCTTATTTATCCACTAATTCTACCCTTATCTCGGTGACGACGGGCACTCCCGTCTCTTTCGTCGTGAGGTAGCGGGCTTCGGTGACCACTACCTGGGCGATGACATGGTCAGACAACGCTAAAAACATCGTCTCCAATTCGTATCCTTTCAGCCTGACCGTGTAGGCCGAAAAGTAGAGAATGACCTCGTTTTGCGCTCCACTGGTCGTCAGCTCCCCCGCCACCAAGTAAGAATAATTTAGAAAAAAGCGTTTGCCGTCGGGCCATGCCAAACACAAATTCAACGGGCGAGCCAAGGCATACTCGTTGGAAGCAACCCCCACCTCCTTTTCGGAAGCAGTATCTGCGGGATTGCTTTCTTTCATCTGGTCAAAACGTAGCTTAAAGTTCGGGTTCATAGTGTCGGTCTTTGGATTTGTGCGGTGAGGGCTTGTCCTTCAGGGTAGCTTTATTTTTAGCAAGGGCAGGTAGCTTACTACGCTGGTTTCGCAGCTGTTGTTCCGCCAGTTCGTGCGTGCGGTTCTTTTTGCCCACCAGCTCCATGGCCGATTGTCGGTCACCAAGTCGCTGGGCGTGCTGCATTAATTCTTCTTTGTTGTCGGTATAAATATGCACTCCACTCCGACCCCGTGACACCGAAACGTAAAACTGCTTGGCGTCCGTGGCGGGAAACGTCGCGGCGGGTTGGGCGATAAACACCTCATCCACCGTTTTTCCCTGCGAAGCGTGCGAGGTAATGCAATAGGCGTGGGCCAAATGCCCGTAGTCTTTGTCCAGATGAAACTTGGTTCGACTAACGGGATTTTGTAGCACCAACTCGCCTTTTTTGTTCACCGAACTTACCGTGAGTAACTCGCCGTTATTGAGCCTCTTTTTGTGCTGGTCAAAACCGTTGCGGGTCAGTCGTATCCTATCCCCTTTGGAGAGCGCAATCTCGCTTTGTTTGTAGATCTCAAAATCTCCGCTTCGGTGCAAGGGCAGTAGCGCTGTCTCACCGTTTTCGTCTTTGAGTCGAACCCCGCTCTCGCTGCTGCTTTCCACCTGCCACACGCTACCCCGTTTGAACCCTGGGCGGTTTTGGTTCAACTGAACCCGCATCCCAGGCTTAAAATTCTGCCAATCACTTTTTTCCGCTTCCGTCAAATTGAGGTTCATCAGACGGGGAAGGGTGATTTCTTTCTTGCCCAACTGCTTGGATGCCCGCAGTCTCTCCCGAATGGCTTGGGTGACTTCCTCGCCCTGCTGGTGAGTGGGAGAAACCACCAACGCGGATTTACCCGCTTTGAGGGCTGCCGTATAAGCGTTAACCAATTGCTCGTGGGGGTTGAGGACATCAACTTGGTGAATAGCGCCCATCGCATTCAAGGTTGAAAACGCATTCTTGACTTCTCCCTGTGCCAAGTCCTCCACCGCCGAACGGTAGTTCTCATTCCGCTGGCGGTAAATTTTACTCACTTCTGCCGATTTGATGCCGCCTACCGTGTTCAAAATACGCAAAGCATCCCCGCGCACGACGGCGGCGTGTTGGCGAGTATCCCCGCCCAAAATCAGGCGAGCGTTCTTTTGGCTTGCCAACTCAAGCAGGGCACTCATGTCTTTGGTACCCAGTAGTCCCGCTTCGTCCACCCACAGCACTTGTCCCGTGAGCAGGTGCTGCATTTCTTTGTCCACCAGCAGTTTGGCCACCGTGTCGGCTTGCTCAAAGCCTTCTTCTTTCAATACGCCCCGTGAGGCTTGGGCCGTGGGAGCCACCACCGTTACTTTTTTGCCCGCTGCTTCCATGTGTTTGACGGCTTCTTGCATCAAGGTGGTTTTACCCGACCCCGCCGCTCCGCGAATGATGCATACACGGTTGGTCGTTGTCAGTACGTGACGGACGGCTTCAGCCTGTTGACCACTCAGGGCAAGCTCGGGCGATTGGGCGTACAGGGGAACTAATTTGCCCTGACCCGCCCGCGCCAATTGTACCATGCGCTGCTCTTGGGAAAGTACCTCTCGGGTCGTGCACAGGGTTTGCCCCGCTTCTTTGACGTGAATCAGCCGCTCGTCCGTTTGGAAACAATCGGTAATCTGCGCCAAGGAAACCGACATATGACCAATGCCTTGGCGGTAGGCCGTTTCCAACAAACGACGGTCTTGCAGTACTGAGGCCCGTTCAAAACCGTGGTGCAGGGCGTGGTCAAGGCACTGCTGCGGGTTAAGTACTTTTTCTTTGATAGGCCGTTTGTCCCCTGATGGGTAGCGAACCACCCGTTGGCCTTCGTTTTGCTCACGGGTATCTGAGGAGTGAATTTGACGTTTCCAATCCGACTTTAATTCGGCCATACTGAGTCCCGCCTGTTTTTTGGCGCGAGTTCTTGCGCCGAGTTCGCTCAGTTCTTTGGCGTCCGTAATGCCTTTTTCCTGAGCGACCCGCCCAATCTCATCGGTGCGTTTGGAGAACAGGTCAATGACGCGCTGCGGTACGCCTTCCACTTCAAAGGACTTTTCTGTCCGTCGAATTTCGTAGCCCAATGCCATCAGTTGGTCGGAGAGCCGTTTGTGAAAACGGGCTTGGTAGTAGGGCATGTCGCGTTTGATGTCGCGGAATTGGGCGGCTTTGATTTGTCGTTCGGTTTCGTCCCAAGTGGCATTAAACACAAAACAATGCGCGTGCAGGTGGGGGTCGGGGGCATGACCTTCTACGGGGCGGGCGGTTTGGTGGATAAAATCAGCCCAAACCAGCTCCCCCGTGGCGCGGTCATCGTAGGTATTATTTTTACGCACCCTGGTTTTAGCGTCGGCTTCGATGTCGAGCATGGTCGCCTGTACGCTCTGCCGAAAGGCTTCCAACAGGTGGTCATCCTGCGACAGGGCGTGAAGAATCGACACCGATTTAGGACAGTGAAAGTTGATGTCGTATCCCGTCGTGCGTTCGTCTTTGGTGCGAGCCGTCAGCGGCTCACCCGTCAGGGGGTGGGTATTCTCGCACAGGGCAAAGAAGGCCTCCTTGGTGGCCTTTCCTGTCACCCCCAACCGCTCGGCTAATTTTCCCTCAATACGACCGCTAAGTTCTTGGTCGTTGATGTAGTAATCAGCCTTGGCGAGGGCTTCGGAAAAATAGGCTTTGGCGTGGGCAGCGCTGCTGCTTTGAATCATGCGGATCATGACACCAAGTGTACGGGGGTTTGGAGCGCCTTGGGGGCACTTTTGCGTTTGGTTACTGCGGGTACATCACGGGTAAGCTCGGCAGTGCCCAAGCTGTGCAGAACGAGCACGGGGGGACGGTTAAACTTTTTCCATCAGACATCTTCCCTAAGCACAGCTTAGGTGGTTTTGAATCGGTATTTTTACAGGGCTTCGACCGTATCATCGTCGATAAAAGTGGTCACCAATTTACGACGGGTATCGGGGTCGGCGGGCCGCCGTCCGTAGAAGCTAACCCCTCTAGTTTGGGACGCATCCCGTCCCTCGACAAAAGAATTAACCATCTCTTCATTACAAATCATTTCGTCGATTTTATCCATGATAAAGTGGTCACCTTGGTGGTAAGCCCCGACATAGCTAAAGGAATAACATAAAGCCGATACTGCCAATAGAAGGCCAATAGGCTGAGCTGCCATCCATAAAACAAAACCCACTATGAAAAAAAATCCTGGTTCTAAAACCGTTTCAATTGTTCGTACATCAACAGGTTTACCTTTGAATTTGAGACTAGTAAAACGAGAAGAAATAACGCCAGACGATAAACTGAAACGACCAAAATCGAACACCGATGGCAGTCGCTGAATCTCTTGCCAGCGCTCCCAGCAGGTGTACAGAAATAGCGCCAGAAAAACATACCAGGTCGTATAGTAGCCAATAAGGTGAACAGAATAAGATTGACCCGTAAGACGTTCCATTATTCCAGCATAAATCAATGGAAAAATGGCAAGTAAACCACTCATAATAATCGCTGTAGAAAATGAAAAGTAGCGCTCTCCCATGTTCTTTCGAAGAAATACTTCAAGCAACAAGCGAGGCCAAGAACAAATAGCTAGAAAAAACACTAAAATTAGTTCTTTCATGGCATTGGTACGCATAAAGACTGTGCGGTAGTAAATATTCTTTTTCATAGACGTAAAGCGTTAAGTTTATAAGTGAGTAATTCCCGTTTAAGTGCAATACTGCTGGTTAAAGACCATTTTGGTGTGGTTCAGTCCCTTCAAGAGCGGGTCGCCTTGGCGGTGTACGTAACCTTCCACCCGAAAATTATTCAGGGGGCCTCCCGTTCGCAGACGAACGAATTCTTCAGCCCGCACCATCCGTTCCAGTTTCAGTGATTTGGACTTGGTTTGTCCAAAGTTTTGAGAAACCGTCACGCTGTGGGACTCTTCTTCAAAATAGGCGTCTCCGAATAGCTCAGAAGCGTATTTATTGGTTTCAATATCGGCGTTGGCGTGAAAGATTTTGGTACCCAACGTACCTAAAAAGCTTTTGACGCGATACTCCGCCTTTTGTCCGCCCATGCAGGCGTAGTAGTTGGGCAAGTTCTGGGAAATATACACCGTGGCAATGCGGCTACTACGGGCTGTGGCTTGGTAGTCGGAATCGTGTTCGTGCAGGAAGTTTTGCGCTTCGTCCGCCCACAGAAACACGGGGCGGGAACTGGCCGTGATGGGGCGTTTTTCCATCGCTCGTTGCCAAATGTATTTGAACAAAATTTGGCAATCGCGCCCCACTTTGTGGTAAAGCTTAACGGGCAAGTTAAGCAGGATGATTTTGCCATGCCAGCAGTCTTCGGGGGTCAGGGTGGAGTCCTGGCGGCAGAACAAAGAATAAACGGGTTCGCGCAGCAACCGAAACAAAAAACCCGAGAAGGTAAAATCAATGATAGAACGGGTTTTCTCGGAAAGACTGATGAAGCTGTCAAAGAAGAATTGGTCGAGAAATTTCAGCAGTCGCGCTTCGGGTAATGCTTGGAGCAGTTCGGCCTCAAAGTCGGGTTCATTTTGCAAGGCTGCCTGCTTGGGAGCGGGCAGGCGGTTAAACCACTCGTCCATGTTTTCGGTAACGCGCTTACGCGCCGCTTCAAAAGCCTGTTGAAATGCTTTCGCTTCTCCTTCGTTCGCTGAGGTTTGTAGCTGTTCGTGACTTTTGGGAATGGTTTGCACAATGTCGTACATTTGTTGCAGGGAGAGTTTGCCGTAGGCCAGTTGGCACAGGTCAATGACGTTAAAAATGAGCATGTCCAGGGCCGTTTCCCAAAAAGCATCGTCGCTTTTACCACTGTCTTTGGCTTCTCCCGCGCGTATGACCGTTTTCAAGACCTCCACGATATTTTCCGTGATGGAATGCTGGGATTGCTGGGATTCGTATTGCAGGAAGTTAAAGCGGTGGGCTCCGTTGGGTTCAAGCACCAATAAATCCCGCTCGCGCCCCGTTAGGCGGCAGTACTCCTGCCAAGCCTGTTTTTCGTCGGGTTTGACCGTCAGTACCAAGCCCCCGAAACCTTGAGCGAGGTATTTTAGCGCCAGCATCCGACCCGAACCCGAGGTTTTCCCCGAACCGATGCCACCGAAGATTTGTACGCCTTCCAAGGCGTGACGCACGTTCCAACTTCCGCGCTCTTGCGAGGAAGCCAGTTCAATAATGGGGCGGTCTAAATTGAACAACTCCATAGGTAATAAAAGGCATAGAAATGGTACTCAAATTTATTCATTTTTGCCTGACTACCAAACAATTCACCCAAAAACGTAGATTTTATTTATCAAACGGCGGAAAAGGCCCCCAACAAGGGAGAGACTTCAGCGGCGGCCTGGCCTTGAGTAAGTAAATGTTCACGGTAACGAACGATAGTCAGGGCTTTGAAGTCAACCGCTGTCAGATGCGCTGGCAAACGAATGGTATCTCGTATCATCAGGTCGTACAGCCAAAGTTCAGCCATCAGTGAGTGTTCCAAACGCGGTTCATAGCCCAAGAAACGCGTTAATCGTTCTTTGGCTTTTAGCCCAAAAATTTCGACCATTTTTTGATAACTTTGTACAAAGTGAGGTGCTGCTTCGGTGGAAGCGTAATGCGCCATGTCGGCGTTGCGAATGAGCTGAATGTGTGCTTCGGCTTCGTGGGTGAATGCTTCCGACGATAATACTCCTTGGTGATATTGTTGCAATAAAGCCCGCAGATAAGGCTCAAAGGGCAGACTAACAGCGGGATGAGGCAAGTACCCTAATCGTCGTTCGATGAGGTCTTTGGTCGCGCTTTCCCACTCAGGGAGTACGGTAGCATTCAGCGCCAAGTCTTTCCACGATATGGCTTCACTAATGGCTTCTTTGACGGCTTCTTGATAGGCCTGTTCAAAGCGTTTTTCATCTCCCCCAAAAACGTTTTGAATGGTTTTTTCTCGCCACTCCATGAGAAGCCTCCGCTAACAAAAAGATTCATCATTTTAGCATAATCCATCCATAAATCAAGTCTTAAATCACCAATAACATGAGCGACAAAGGGGATAATGACGACCAAGGCAAAAAGAAGGAACCCACCTTTCCCGAAGGATATGAATACTTGGATGATTTAATCAAAGGAAAGCTGAACCGTCGGGCGGAAATTGATAAGCAGTTGCAAACAGCTTCGAAAGATGCGTCAAAGCCCAACCACCACACCCTCAAGTATTCCCCGCCTGGTTTTACCACAAGACCTTCGGGCAATAAAGAACGGCAGGTGGAACAATGGAAAGCCGAAAAAACGCAGATTGAGGCGGATATTCACGAAAGTGTAGAACTGCAAATACACGTTTTGGAGACCGACCCCGAGACGGCCACCCAAATTCGTCAGACGCTGATGGATAAAATGTATCCTAACCCTTTTGAAGGAAAGGGGGAAAAGGAATTGCAGCGGGTGGGGAAAGTAGAAAAAGACATCAGCAGCTCCCAGGATTACATGCGCGTTCAATTAAAGAATTTTAGGGAAGGGACGCCCAAAGACCCCAAGTCCCCCGAAGATATTCAAAAAGAGTCAGACCAGACTGACAAGGAGCTAGGCAATTCACAGGAGTTTATGCAGCGACAAATCGACGTTTTTAGAGCGCGTAATGCAGATAAGCCCTCGCAGGAACCGCCTAAAGAGGAAGCGAAAGAGCAACCAAGGCTGTCGATGTCGGAACGGTTTTCGCAATCGCTCAGCTACACCAAAGCATTGGAAAAATCAGCGGAGAAACCCACGCCGACAAAAGGGAAAGAGGATAAATCACCCGACAAAGATTAATCGCGTTCGGGTTCAATGTCACGGCCTTTGGTTTTGTCGGGTGATTGGGGTGCTTTGGCCAGACGATTACCGCTGAGCCAAGCGGGACGTTTGTCTTTGACCTGTTCGCTCAAAAACTGCTGACGGCCGTCCTGAAAACCGTTATTTTCACGGTCTTTCATCGCCTCCGTGAGTTGCTGTGCCAGTTCGGGCATGTATTTGGCGATGGTGTAGCCTTCGTTAAAACGTTTTTGGTAATCGGGCGAAACAGTGGTGTTGTCTTCCATGATTAAAAAGTGTTACGGGCGTTTTGCTGTAAATACGTATCAATGGAATCGCGGTCGTAGAGAATAATTTTCTTTTGGGGTTGCGAGAAACGGATTTTCCCTTCGTCCCGCAGTTTTTGCAGCGTGGTCTTTGACTTGATATTAAGTAACTGCATGGCCTGCTGGTCAGAAATCCACTTTTCTTTTTCTTCGCCATGGGTTTCTTTCAAACGGGCAACGACCTGTTCAACGAGTGCATAAAAGGCGGCTTCTTCTAAGCAGATGACTTGCATAGGTACGTAACTTTTTGAAGTATTGTACGAATTTATTAGAAAATGATTTCTTTCAAAAATCATTTTCACTGCCGTGAATTCTCTTTGTAAAAATAATATTTTGCGTAGCTTGGCGGAGAATAGCAGGCATCAAAAGCCAAATAAAAATAAAATAATAAATTGTTGTACCTATGTTGTACCAAAGAAAAAAGCCGCTACGAATTTTCATCGTAACGGCCTGACAATCAGCGTAGCGGGGAGCAGGATCGAACTGCCGACCTTAGGGTTATGAATCCTACGCTCTAACCATCTGAGCTACCCCGCCATCGTTTTGGTGGTGCAAAAGTAGAATAAATATTTTAATTACGCAAACACATTTTGAATAATTGTGAGAAGTTTCTATTTTGCCTCTTTGTTGGGGAAGGTAATTACCTAAGTAAAAGACTTTTCTTACCTTTAAGACCGAACAAAAAAAAAAGCTATGCAAAAATTCAAATACTCAAACGAATACGAGCTCCGCGCCTCGCCTAAAATGTTGTTCCCGTACTTGAGTACAGCATCGGGACTTTCTGAATGGTTTTGTGAAAAAGTAAATGTAAAACCTAACCATAGCTTCGATTTTATTTGGGATAAAGAAAGCCACATCGCCGAACAAACCTCGCTTCGGCTCAATAAAAGTGCCAAATTTGAGTTCTTAAACACAAGCGATAATAACCGCGATAACAATTATATCGAATTTAAAGTAGAGGTAAGCGACCTGACGGGTTCAACCTATCTGCGCATTACCGACTACTCTACAAACACCGACAGCGAAGAACTAAAAGACCTTTGGGATGGTTTAATCGATAGTCTCAAAGAAATTGTAGGAAGCTAGGTATCTGTAGCCGAGGTTCAGTTAAAAGTGCATGAAAAAGATTGATAAGCTAGTTTTACGGTCATTTCTAGGGCCGTTTGCGTTGACGTTGTGCATTGTGGTCTTCATTTTTTTGATGCGCCTCATTTCCCAATACCTCAATGAACTCGTCGGCAAAGACATTGATTTGTTAAACTATGTTAAACTCATCGTCTTTTTTAGCCTCATAACCATCCCTATCGCGCTTCCTTTGGCAGTGCTCCTTTCTTCGCTCATGACTTTCGGAAACTTGGGTGAGTTTTTTGAGCTAACCGCCATTAAAAGTGCGGGCATTTCTACTTGGCGTGCCATGCGCTCAGTCATGGTCATGGTGATTGCCATCACCCTTTTTTCATTTTGGTACAACAATAAGGTAGCACCTTGGGCCAATTTGAAAGGATACAGTCTGCTCTATGATATTAAAACAGCCAAAGCTACGCTTAATATTAAAGAAGGTATTTTCTACAATGACCTTCCAGGACATAATATTAAGGTGGACAAAAAATTCCCCGCGCCCAACGAACGAAGCCTCAAAGGATTGGTCGTGTATCGTCACAACGTCAATGATTACAACGCAGGTAACCGTGAAGTGATTTTAGCCGATTCGGGCTTGATGTACACCATCAACGACAAAAGTTACTTGGTATTTGAGCTTTTCAACGGCACTCAATACTCGGAGGCTGCCCAAACTGCCAACTCTTTTTCATCCCCCAATAGTGGAGGCCAGTTTACCCGTTCCCATTTTGGGCACTATAAAATGGTCGTTAGCCTAGAATCGTTTGGTCTCAAACGGACCGACGAGAATCAATTTCAGTACCACGAGTACATGAAAGACGCGAAGGAACTTCGCAAAGTAGCCGATTCGCTCAAAAAAGAATACCGCAAAAGTAGGGATGGCCTCCTGCCTCAGTCAAAACAATATTTTAGCTACGCTTTCCGTGCTGAAACCATGGCGAAAAATACCACGCCAAAATTTGGCAAATGGGTGGACTCTTTGTTAAAGAAAAAAGCCATTGTACTTCCTGCGGAGAAAGAACAAGTAGTAGCGACTGCCCTGAGTCAAGCCCAAAACATCCGCTCTTACGCCGAAAGTAACAAAACCTACATCACCGAAAAAGGGAAAGCATGGTACCGCTATGACCTAGAAATGCACCACAAATACACCCAAGCCGTGTCGTGTTTCATCATGTTTTTGCTCGGTGCTCCGCTTGGTGCTATTATCAAAAAAGGAGGCTTTGGTATTCCCGTTTTAGTGTCGGTTTTGTTGTTTATTTTATCCTACGTACTTACCCTTCAGGGCGACAAATGGGCCAAAGATGGCCTAGTTTGGGTACCTGTGGGGGCTTGGTTTTCAAACACCATCCTATTTTTTGTAGGCATGTATTTTGCCGACCGCGCCCTCAAAGATTCTCGATTGTTTGATAAAGACATTTACATCATTTGGGTAGAACGGATAAAAAAGAAGTGGAAAAATCGTAAATCAACTGCCAATAAGGTGGCTGTTGAAGCCTAACGAAACGAGTTTTTCAAACGCCTCCCACACCTCTTTGGGAATTTCTTGTTCAATCTGAAATCCTTTTTCTGGGTAAACTTTGATGCGTTGAAAATCTCCTACCATGATATGTATCACTTCTTCCAACGTAATTTCGGCAGTGGGATATGCTTGCATCGAAAGTTGGGGGGAGGTCACAATCAACTCTTTTTCTGGCCAATGTTTCTTAAACGTAGCAAAACTTCGGCGCTCCATGTAGGGCTTTTGGACGACAATAAACCGCTCTGGAGCAAGGTTTTCTTTTTGTAGTAATTGCTGGGTAAATAAAATATTCTCTCCCGTGTTGGTTGACTTGTTTTCAATCAAAATCGCTTCCGCAGGAACACCCATTTCGAGGGCAATTTTTGCAAATTTATCGGCTTCTGGCTCCGACCACATTTCTTGGGTAAGCCTTCCAAGCCCACCTGACATGATAAGCAAAGGTGCCCAACCTTGCAAATACAATTCGGCCCCCCGCTCAGCCACGCGCAAATCGTGACTTCCTAATACCAAAATACAGTCTGATTTTTGTAGATGCTGATTAACATGGTGATAGTCCCAAAGTTGCTGGGCAAGTGCTAGGGTTGTTTCTGGAATCATTGGATTGATTTTTTCCAAAAATAGTGCAAAGATTTCGCTGGCGACATACTTTCATTGGTAAAGTTTTCGCGCATGAAATACCTAGTCTCCTTTTGGCTCATCACGAGCCCGCTTTTTGCCCAACATTCCCTTGTCGAAAAAATCAAACAATTGCGCCCAGCCACCGAATGGTCGCAAACCGCCGCGATTCGGCTCCAATTTCCTAGTTTTCACCCCCAAGGAATGGTTAAAATTGGGGAGTTTTTTTACATGAGCTCGGTCGAAGTAACCCGAAAACGCCGCGATTCAAGTGATGGTGGCGAAGGAATTGGGCACCTTTTTAAGTTTGACGCTACGGGTAAATTATTGGGCAAAATCACCCTCGGCGAAGGCGCGATGTATCACCCTGGTGGTATTGATTTTGACGGAAAGTACCTCTGGGTGCCCGTGGCCGAATACCGCCCCAACAGCCGCTCCATCATTTATAAAGTAGAGCCCGAGTCACTAACCGCCCAAGAAGTAATGCGGTTTGATGACCACATTGGCGCTATTGTACATCCGCCCTCCTCCCAAACGCTGTTGGGTGCCAGTTGGGGCTCTCGCCATTTTTACCACTGGAGTTTAGATAAAACCGGGGCAGTAATTAACCCCACAAATACCCCTGAAAAACAGCGCATTAGCAACCCTTCTTTTTACATTGATTACCAAGATTGCCATTCAATAAGCCCCAACCTTATGCTCTGCGGCGGTTTGCAAAAATTCAAAAAAAACGACGGGACAACGCTTAGTTTGGGAGGACTAGAGATTGTCAACTTGACCGACAATCGACCCGTTTTCCAGGTTCCACTTTTACTTTGGTCGCCTACGGGTGCGCCCATGACCAACAATCCATTTTTCATCGAATCAACGGCAAAGGGCCTGAGCGCCTATTTTGTCCCCGACGACGATGCCGCCTCTACCCTGTTTGTCTATGAAGCCACTTTGAAGTAGAAAGCGTGATTTGGCGCTTTTGAAAGTAATTCAACTACCTCTCAACATGAATTTTAAATTTTCTAAACCCATCGTCATCGCAGCACTGACTGCTTTTATTTCTTACCAATCGGCGGCCCAAGTAGGGGTTGGCGTTAAAGCTCCCAAAAAAGCGGAGGTTTATTTTGATGGTTCTCGCCAAATGTTGGATGAGAAATGGACGTATTGGGATGGCCCACGCCTAGCCGCTACCCTGCCCATCAAATGGTTTATCGTCAATGACCCTGTCAATAAAGGAACGGCCTTAAACACCAATGACCCCGCAGCGGCTGGTGGGAAATATGGTTCGGCCGACATTGTGACGAAGGAGAAATTCCGCGATTTTCGTTTGCATATTGAGTTTTTAATTCAAAAACCTGGGGGAAACAGCGGGGTTTATCTTCAAAATCGCTACGAAATTCAGGTGCTTGACGGTGACACTACTTCGCACGGAATGGCAGCCGTCATCAACGAAACGCCTTCCCCTTATTATGCCTACAATGGCGTTGGAAAATGGAATGCGTACGACATTGTGTTTAGAGCAGCTCGTTTTAAAGACGGAAAACTCGTCGAAAAAGCCCTCGTAACGATGTATTTTAATGGCAAGAAAGTCCATAAAAATCAGCGCATTAACCAAGTGTGGGGCGGGGCTAACTCAGGAATTGACGGAGGGAACGACGGCGGAAAAGGCATTACCGATACGCCTGGTGGCCTCAAGCTACAAGCCGAAGGCCACGACGTGCTATATCGAAATATTTGGATTCAAAAAATGGACATCAGCCAGTCATCCACCGACTTCTAGCGAAGTTTCCACTGCTGCATCGTTTCGCTCCACCAACGCGCCCAACGGTGCGCAAAATATCCTGTAGGTGCCAGCAAAAGAGCATAAACTGCGGCGGTTTTCAAATCAGTTAATGCCCACACAATACCTGTTTGGAGTAACCATACCAAAGGGAATGTAACAAGGGCAAAAAGTACAATTCGAAATGCGCTCGAAAACTGCGGGTCTTTTAGTTTTTTTGTCATCAAAAAAGGAATCCCGTAAGCAATACCGCTGTTGATTGTGCCATAAAGCCAAATTGGCAACGTGCCAATCATCCCCAAGGTTTTCAACAGCAAAGCAATAAACGAAGGCTGGGGTTGCCCCGCAATCTCAGCCTCAATTCCTTGGCTCGAAAGCCGCTTTCTCTCTGCCGATGCATCTTCTATTTTTTTAGCATATACCTCTGGTTCATTGGCTTTTAGACTCGAAAGTTCTTCCGATTTTTGTAAAATATGGGTCAACATATCCCCCGCTTTACGGCTTTCTTTGTCGGTTAGCCACTTGATCGTATCGTGGTGGGGCAAATCATCAATGTGTAACATCAATGCTTTGATTTCGTCCGACATTCGACGGGTAATTTGGGTCAATGTGCGTGGCTGATTTTGCTCATAATCAGCCCGATAGTCGCTTACTTTAAAGGGCTCACCAAAATTTAGCACTAGCCTCTCTCCCATTTTTTGACAATGCGAATAGTACAATCCGCAGGGAAGGATTTGCAAATTTACCTTCCAATCGTGCTCTGTTTCTGCCCGAAAAGCGATACGCGCCAGTCCTTTCTTAAACGGCCGAAGGTGATATTGAACGCCATGGTTTCCTTCAGGAAATGCCGCCAATGTACCTCCAGTGCTCAAAATAGTAACACAGGTTTGAAAAATCTCGTCGTTTTGCTGCATTTCATCTACCCCATCCCGCAAACGATACACGGGTAGCATTTTTAGCGACATCAATAATTTCCGAACGGTATCTTTTTTGAACAAATCGGCTCGGGTCAAAAAGTAAGGTTGGCGTTTGCCCACGTTGAGCACAATCGCCAAAGCATCCATCAGGGTATTTTGGTGGTTAGAAATAATCAACAACGGCGCATCTGGCGATAAATGCGACGGAAAATTCTTAATTTCTACTTGACGATAAAAAATAGTATTGTGCCAAAAACGAACGTAAGCCCTCAAAAGGCTGTAAGAAAAAGTGCGGTGCGACATGGTATCTAAATGCTAACTTTGAGCAAATTCTTCTAAAATCTGTTGATATTCTTTTAAAAACACGTTAAACTCTCGTTCGAGGTTGGCCAAATCCACTGCCAATGTACTGGTATCGTTTGTTTTAAGTTTGCCCTCTCCTATTCTGGCAATTTCGGCCACCCGCGACACCCCAATCGTGCCCGCACTTCCTTTGAGTGTGTGCATGTTGCTTTTGACAACTGGTATATCGTTTTCAGCAAAAGCCGCCACCGCTTCGCTTACCAACTCCGAGGACTCGATGACGAAGTCTTCAAAAATAGAACTAATTAGCTCCATTCCTCCCAAATCACGCAATTGCGCCACAATGTCTAAATCAATGATAGGAAGCTTGATTTCTTGGGCTATTTCCTTTTGCTTTTGGCTAAGGGCAATGGTGTCTTTTAGGGATTTTCCTGCGTCAATAATCTCTTTTACTTTTTGAATAAGCACCTGAGCACGAATAGGTTTGGGCACATAATCGTCCATTCCTTGACTCAAAAAGCGCTCCCGATCTTCTTTCATTGAGTAGGCCGTCATGGCCACTACGGTTGGCAGGGTTTTCCCAAACTGATTTCTCAAATTTTGGGTGGTTTCGATGCCATCCATGTCTGGCATTTGGATGTCCATAAAAATGACATCATAATGTTGTTTTTCGGGTGAAAATGTAGCGGCAACGAGTTCAATCGCTTTTTTGCCACTATCAGCCGTATCGACAATACAACCCGCTTTTTTCAAAATTTCACTGGCTACTTTTCGGTTCACAAAATTGTCATCAACCAGCAAAATAGTGGGGCGATACTCGTTAAAATAATTCTCAAGTTTAATTTCTTCCGACGACGATTTTTGTTGCTGAATCGGGCTGATAACCGTCTCTTTGGTCTCAAACGTAAACCAAAACATACTTCCATGGCCAAGCTCAGACTCCACCCCTATTTCGCCCTTCATCAAACGAGTTAACTCCTTGGAAATCACTAAACCAAGCCCCGTTCCTCCAAAGGTTTTGCGTGACGAATTATCGACTTGTGTAAAGGCATTGAACAACAATTTGAGATTTTCGGGCGTGATTCCAATTCCAGAATCCCGCACTTCGACCTTGATTTTGTGAAACTTACCTTTTGACCAAACCAGCGACACGTCCACTTTTACCTCCCCATTCTCAGTAAACTTGAGGGCGTTTGAAGTGAGGTTTGACAAAATTTGAAGCAGGCGCGTTTGGTCCGCAATGATGTACTGAGGCAGCCCTTCGTCAAACTTACAAACAAGTGTATTGTTCTTATTTTTAGCAACTTGCGAGAAAAGCGCCGTTAATTTCTCAAAAATTTCTTCCAACGAAACAGGGGCTTCGTTGAGCGCCATTTTTCCTGCTTCAATTTTAGAAAGGTCCAGAATATCGTTCAAAATATTCAATAACGTTTCCGACGAACGCCGCATCGTTTGGACGTAGTCTTTTTGCTCCACGTCCAGTTGCGTTCCGTTCAACAGATCCAACATTCCAATCACGCCGTTCATAGGCGTACGAATCTCGTGACTCATGTTGGCCAAGAACCGTTCTTTGACCTTCAACGACCGTTCGGCTTCTTCTTTGGCCTTGACCAATTCGGCTTGATTACGTTTAAGTTCCGTAATATCGCGTGCCAACGCCGCAAAAATTGGCGCACCGTCCTCGTCATTTAACAAAAGCATGTTAAACATAAACTGACGTGCGGTCCCGTCTTTTATTCGCAGTTCGGCCTCAAAATTTCGTAAGCTTTTATCCCGTGACAAGCGAACCAGGGCTTTATGAACATCCTTTTTGTTTACAAAATAATCGGCAACTTTGGTATTGAGGGCTTCTTCAATGGTATATCCAGTACGTTTAAGCACCGACGGACTTATCATGGTAATTCTTCCCGAACGGTCGGCTCGCACGTAAATATCTTGCAGGTTGATAAAGATACCCCTAAATTTCTCCTCGCTTTGCTGCATCGAAAGCTCGGCAAGTTTTCTTGGCGTAATGTCGCGTGCAATACCCGATACTTCTTCGATGGCGCTGCCGTTGGTACGGATGGGGCTCAAACTAAACTCAAGCCACATGTCCATGTCGCCATTTCTGGATTCAATTTTCATTTCAAAACCCTGCGGCGTCCCTCTAAATGCCTGACGATAACGCTCTTCCATCAAACGACGGTTATCAATCGTCATCAGCTGCCATCCCAATCGCTCGGTTGTGGTATTAATCGCGGGCGTTGTTCTAAGGTGTTGCTGCAAAAACGACACGTAGTTTTTATTGAATGAAGTCAACTGCAACGCTTTGTTGACCGACCAAATTAAGTACGAACTACTGTCAAAGATGGCGTTCAATCGGGCCGTTTGGCGGTTGAGTTCGGCTTCGTTTTGCTTCCTCGCGATGGCTAAGGCAACTTGCCCCGAAATAAACTCCAACATTTCGAGGTTACGATGACGGTACTGGTTGGGGTTTGTGTATGATTTTACGCCAATGATGCCCGTCACCCGATCACCAATGCGGAGTGGGACACACAGCAGCACTTTTGGTATTTTTCCGTACATATAAAGCCCCTGCTTTTCAGCGAGTTCTTCAATGTCTTTTTCGTATAAAAACAGTGATTTATTGGCGCGAATGGCATATTCCGTCAGGCCATTTCCAATTTTTCGTTTTGTAAACCGCACATTGCCTTTGAAGTATTCATCGACATAATACGGAAAATACATATAGCTCTTTGTGGGGTCGTAGAGCGCAATAAAAAAGTTTTTGGCATCAATTACCTTTCCCAATTCTTCGTGTACGCGTTCATAAAACTCATCCAAGTCTTGCGTTTTAATCATCCAATTGGCGATGCTGTAATACAAACTCTGGGAGCGTTCGGCCCGTACTCGGCTGGTAGCATCGTGAAGAATACAACGAAAAGCAGTCGGTTTTCCATTTTCATACCGACAAGTTACACTGCCCGTCAAGTATATTTTTTTGTGTTGTTTATCCCAAAAAACAGTCTCAAAATCAGGCACTTGCTCACCTTCTTGGATGCGTTTCAGGAGTTGAAGCGTTGCATCGGCGGCTTCAGGCCACAAAATATCTTTCAATTGAAGCGTTGCCAAATCCTCCAAATCGTAGCCAAGGCGTTCGCGCCAGACCCGATTGACAAACAAAAATTTACCTTCCAACGACACCAACTGAATCAAATCACTGGTATTGTCCACCAAATCTTGCAACTGGGCATTCGATTTATCGAGAGCATTGGCGACGCGAAGCTTATTTGTCACATCGTCTCCAATCAAGGTAAAATCAACAAGACCTGCCTCATCTTTATTCAAAATCAAGGAGTTAAGCAAAATCGTTCGCAGGTGCTTATTTTTTGAAACCAGTGGTATTTCTCGAAATTCGGCCACCCGTCCCCGTTCGATAGATTCATTGATAAACGTTTGGATTGCATTACGGTGGTCGGCGGTTAGCAAATCTTCAAAAAAATTGAAGCGTTGCAACTCCTCCACGCTCCAGCCCAGCATACGGGTGGTGTAGGCATTGGCAAAACGAATTCTACCCGTGGGCAGTACCGTCAGTCCAAACAAATTAAGTTGGTCAATAAAGGAGCTAGGTTCGATTTTCAAGGTGATTTCCACAAAAAAAGTAATTAAAGGCTCTAAAAACTCATCATAAATTCGGCAAGGTTCTCGTCTTGCCCAAGGTTCATTTTTTTCCGCAGTCGATAGCGTTTAAGCTCAACACTTCGATAGGTGATATTCAACAACTGAGAAATTTCTTTTGATGAAAGATTCATGCGCAAATAAGCCGCAAGTTTCAAATCACCTTTGGACAAATCTGGATAGTTTTCCATCAATTTTTTAAAAAACTGTTCGTGTACTTGGTTGAAATTTTGTTCAAAAACCTGCCAATCTTTTCCAGTTGAAATGTGGGTTTCAATCCATTTGGAAAGTTGCTGAAAATCATTGGGTTTAGAATGAACCTGCATCTCACTTACCTTGGCCTGAATCTCTTGAAAAAGCTCATTTTTCTTAATCAATTCCATGGTAGAATTGGCCAACTCCTCCGACTTTCTCACCAAGTCTTGCTCCAATTGTTCATTCCTAATTCTAATAATTTCCTGTCGATTTTTTTCCTTCTGTTCTTTCAACTCAAGGGCTTTTTGCTGCTGCAAACGTTCATTTTCAGCCGCTAAACGTCTTTTGTGCCATTGGTACAAGAAAAAACAAATCAAGCAGAAAAATAGACAATAAACCAATTTACTCCACAAATTCCAGTACCAAGGTGGCAAAATACTAAAATTCAGGGTTGCTTCTTGCAAACCTGTGTTCGTTTTGAGGTGCAGTGTATAACTCCCTGGCATCAAATTATTGAACTCTTTCACCGAATTATCAGAAAAATCTGACCAATCTTTCGACGCATTTTCTAACCAATAACTGTATTTGACACTAGAAGCAAAATCAGTAGAGCTAAACTTAAACCTAAGATTATTTTGGTTGTATTTCAGCGCTATTTCGCCCGAGCGGCCATTTTTGGAGTAATACTGCGTTAGTTCTGGAAACTGTTCTACTTCCAAACCTCGAATCAACGGGCGGACGTTATTTTGGGTCAACAAGTCGGTGGAAGCCAAAAAAGCGAATCCGTTTTCTCTACCAAAAATTCTTGCAACCGAATCATGCGAGACAATGGTCTCATAATCATCCACCAAAAAATTGTTTTGCAGCGGTACCACTTGCCATTGGTTGGGTTCTTTCAATAAACGTAGCCCCCCCGAAATCGTCAACTCCCACCAACTTTTATCCGAAAAGGCAAAGAGTTTTTGTGCTTTACTTTCCTCAAAACGAGCTGATGGTATAAATTTTGATTGCTTTTGGTCAAACTCCTGCACACCTTTCTCTGACGTAACGTAAATTTTGTCCTGTTTCAGTAAGTTGATTGCCCTCAGCCCCAGGTTGGTTACCTTTTTGGCCGTTTTATAATCACTTGCAGGTTGAAGCAACACCAAACCCGCATTTTTAGTGTTAAGAATCAATCGACCGTCGGGCAACTCCTCCCATTGCGCCGTTGGATTTGAGAAACCCTCCATCGTATGTTTGAACACCCACTTTCCCTGCGCATCTTTTTCATAAACACATAGCTTGGTGTAAGTACTTTGAATCAGCATCGACGGTTTATGGAGCGCACGTCTTAGTTGCCATCCACCTGTTATGTCAGACAACTGAACGGCCTTATCTCCCTCAATCCGATACGTTCCGTTGTTGTGTCCACACAAAAGCTGATCGTCAAACACTTCCAAATCCCACGCTTGTCCCTGTAGCCCCCGAATGAGCTGAAACTCGACTTTGGAAGTGAGTGATTTGGCAAAAACCCCGTGATTTGTGGCCAAATAAAGCGTGTTCTGAAACGTCATGATGTCATACACGGTACCGATTTTACCTTCTAGGTCTTCAAAATATTTAAAGGGCGAACTCAACGCAAGCATCGAAATACCATTGTCTAACCCAACCCACACATTGCCCTTTTCATCCTCAAAAAGCGAAAGAACCGTATTGTTCTGAAGGCCATTTTTTTGGTTAATCTTGTACAAAATCTCCCCGCGCTGGTTGGTCAAGACCAAGCCTTGTCGGATGGTTCCAAACACATAATTGCCATTACGAAGTCGGGTAGCTGCATTCAACTGGTTGGTTCGGATAAAATCATGCAATTCTTGGTTGAACACCGAAAATTGTTTTCCATCAAAACGATACAGGCCCTTGTTGGTTCCAATCAGCAGTTCGTTAGGAATAGCAGTAGTAGCAACGGTATAAATCGCTTCCTTTCCCAAAAACTCACTGGCCGCTATTTTTTGAAAGCGCTCCCCTTTTAATTCAAACAAGCCTTTGTCGATGACTTCAAGGTAGAATGCCTTTCCTGCCTGAAACGTAAACAAGATATTGCCAGGGGTTGTGAGTTTTTTTACTTTTCCCCCTTGGTACAAGTACATAAAAGCAAAAGATTGGAAAAGAATGCCCGCGGGAGTTTCCAAGATGTGCCAAATTTCTTCGTTTTGAAACGCTTGGTCGTGCACCAATTTCTTCAAGGAATGATACTGCAAAACACCTTTTGCGTTTTCTTTCCAATAACCAAATTCGCCAAGCGCTCCCGTATAAATTAGCCCATCTGTATCGGCCCAAACCGAGCGTACAATTTGCTTATTTGGCAGCTCATATACCCGCCACCGTGCGCCATCAAACTCCAAAAGCCCCTTTGAATTGGCAAAGTACATAAACTGTGTCACGGGGCTTTGGGTAATCTTCCAGTTTTGTCTATCGGCCTTATAAGTCAGGTGGCTATGGTTATACAGCGCAGGCAAACAGAGCGATTCTAGCGTTTGAGAGAGGGCTGTTTTAGTCAAAAAAAAGCATCCCCAAAACCCAAGCCAGCACATACTACGCAAAAACCTTTTACTCATAAAAAAGAGGGTGATTCACATCAAAAAATCGACAATGATGTGGCAAAATACGCATTTATTTGAAAATTTCTAAGATATGATGTGGTATTGATGTATCTAATAATTAGGATTCGATTCGCAAACAGCCTTACCTTTGCCTTCGTATTACACCATTATATCTTACTTTATTACAATTGACGGTTTTATTTAGCCTATACTAAACTATGATGATGACATTACAACAGCTAACGATGAAAACACTTACGAATACGCTTTTCCTGCTGTTCGTAGGATTTGCGACCTTGGCCCAAAACAAACTTACTGGTAAGGTTTCTGACGAAAAAACCAAAGAAGGAATCCCAGGCGTGTCGATAGCCATCAAAGGAACCAACCTAGGCGCAACCACCGACATGAACGGTCAATTTTCGTTGGCCGTTGCTTCAACTGCCACGTTGGTCATTTCGAGTGTAGGATACGAAACCAAGGAAGTTGCTTATACTGGACAAGCAACGCTCAACATTAGCCTATCGGAAGCCGCCAACGAGCTTGCGCAAGTGGTCGTGGTTGGTTATGGCACCCAACGCAAAGTTGATATTACGGGAGCAACATCGAGTATCAAAGGAGAAGACCTCGCCAAGCAGCCTGTGATGACGCCTACCCAAGCCATTCAAGGAAAAGTGGCGGGAGTTCAAATCATCAGTAGTGGCCGCCCAGGAAGCTCTCCCAACATCCGTATCCGTGGAACAGGCACAGCTTTGGCAGGAACCGCCACGCTGTTTGTGGTTGATGGGGTTTTGACCGACGACATTAGTAACATAAACACAGCCGACATCACCAATGTCGATATTTTGAAGGATGCTTCATCTACCGCTATTTACGGCTCGCGTGGTGCCAACGGGGTAGTCATCATTACCACTAAAAAAGGAGTATCGGGCAAATTATCGGTCAACTATAACAATCAAATTGGGGCGCGTCAAGCAGCAAACTTGGTCAAAATGGCCAATGCAAACGAATATGCCAACTATTTGAGCGCCGCCAGCGGGCGGCCAATTCAGGCAGGAAATGTCTCAACCGACTGGTATGGGCAAATTTTGCGAACGGCCATGATGCAAAATCATAACCTGTCGATTTCGGGTGGTTCCGAAAAAGCAACCCATTATTTGAGCTTGGGGTATTTGACCGACGAAGGGATTGTGATTAACAACATTTTTAAGCGCTTTACTGCCCGCCTCAACAACGACTTTACACTTCATCCCAAACTAAAAATCGGCTTGATGACCTCGTACGCCAACAGTCGAGATCAGAATGTCAACTTAGGAGCGGCCTACAACAATGCCTATCGGGCTGCTCCTATCATTCCTGCGGTTGAAAATGGTTTGTATGGAAATACCTCGCTCTATCAAAACGTAGGAAATGCCGTTTTAGACATCAAAAACAACGATGATTTAACCCTCAACAACCGTTTGCAAGGTGCGGGATATGTCGAGTTTAAACCCCTTACTTTTCTGACATTTCGCAGCAGCATGGGAGGCGATTTGATTTTCGCTAACCAGCGTGTTTACAACTATCAGTTCAACAACGACGGCACGACGTTTATTCAGCCTGGTGGAAATCAACGAAATCCCAACAGTAACCTAACCAGTCGCCAAACAACCCTATTTCGTTGGGTTTGGGACAATACGGTATCGTATAATAAGCAATGGAACGACCACACCTTTGGCGTAATGGTAGGTACAACTGCCGAAGCTTATTCGATGAATACCTTCAGTGCCTACCGAAGAGACGTCCCTGCGGCTTCCAACCTTTGGTATATCAACACGGGAAATGCCAACACCTCCACCAACTCAGGCGAAGGTGATAAATGGTCGCGCAACTCTTACATCAGCCGTGCTAATTACAATTTTAAAGACAAATACCTATTAACAGCTACCTTACGTGCCGACGGAAGTTCTCGTTTTCCTATTCAAAACCGTTGGGGATATTTCCCCTCGGTGGGGCTTGGATGGGTTCTTTCAGAAGAATCATTTATGAAAGGTCAACACTTGTTTGAAACCCTCAAACTGCGAGCAAGCTGGGGACGTGTAGGCAACGACCGCATTGATTCGGATGGCTACCTTGTGACCGTTGAGCCGAACCTTGCCTATGCTTTTGGTGGGGGAACTGCCACGTTAGGCTCGGCCATTACCCAAATCAAAGACCCAAATTTGAAGTGGGAAACCACCGAAGAAATGGACTTAGGCGTAGAATTTAGCGCCATGAACGGGCGTTTGCAGGGAGAATTTGGTTTTTATGATAAAAAATCCCGCAACCTACTCATCAACGTCAAAGTTCCGTCGGTTACGGGCGATAAAGACGGCGTCGTTTTGACCAATGCCGCTTCGATTCGCAACACGGGTTTAGAAGCAATGCTCAACTGGAGAGACAAAATCAGTTCGACCGTTTCGTACCGCATCGGAGCCAATGCCACTTTCAACAAAAATAGTGTGATTGGCCTTAACGGCGGACAACCAATTCTTGACGGAGGGATTGGAGCCGCCCAACAATACACAACCAAAACCGATAATGGCCACCCCGTTGGAAGTTTTTACGTGCTTCAAGTACTCGGGGTTTTCCAAACGGATGATGAAATATCGGGCTATAAAAACTCCAAAGGACAAGTGATTCAGCCAGGCGCTTCGGCAGGCGACTTTAAATACCAAGATACCAACGATGACGGACGAATCGACGACGCTGACCGCGTGTTTGCGGGTTCGTATCAACCCAAGGTATTTTTTGGAATCAACCTTGGCTTCACCTACAAAAGTTTTGATTTCAGCGCTGATGCCATCGGAAACCTCGGGAATGTAGTTTACAACGGAAAAAAAGCCTTCCGCCAAGCATTGCTCGACAATGTTGAGCGCTCAATGGCTTACGGCCGTTGGACCCGTGGTAGTGGCATTCAAACCGAACCTGCTGCCAATGCGGGCAACCTTCCTGCTTCTACTTACTTTATTGAGTCAGGAAATTTCATTCGTCTCAACAACGTTACGCTGAGTTATTCGCTCCCAGCTGCTACCCTTCAAAAAGCCCATATCGGCACGGCTAGGGTGTTTATTACTGCCCAAAATATCTTCACGTTAAAAAAATACTCTGGTTTTACGCCCGAACTCCCAGGGGACCCCACCCGAGCGGGGATTGAGCTAAATGCCTATCCAACCACAAAAACGCTGGCGGTAGGTATCAATGTAGGTTTCTAAATCAGTGGTATTCCAACCAAGAAAAGACATGAAAAAGCATAACATTTCGGTAGGTATAGTGAGTTTGCTATTGAGCCTTACAGCTTGCAACAGCAGCTTCTTAGATGTTCCATTACAAGGCAAACCTACGGCTGATACGGATCCAAATTTTGCCCAAAACCTCGTCGTTGGGGTATATAACAGCCTGATGTTGGGTGAAGCATTTGGCGCAGAAGGAGATGTACACGGTATCGCTTTCGTTTCGGCGACCAATATCCTCTCTGACGACGCCGACAAAGGCAGCACTGCCAGCGACCAAGCTGGAACTGTAGGCGTTTTGGATGAGTTTACCCACACCCCAACCAATTTGTTCGTCCAAGCACTCTGGAGTGGTTATTACAACGGAATCGCCAAAGTGAACCAATCGCTCGTTGCCATCAGTAATTCAACCCTCGACGAGGCCACCAAAGCCCGTTTAAGTGCCGAAGTGCGCTTTATTAGAGGCTATTATTATTTCAACCTCGTGCGTTGGTTTGGAGGGGTACCCAAAATTCTTCGGGTGCCTAAAGACGCCGCCGATGCCAACAATGACCCCGTTTTCCAAACCCGAGCGTCTGCGGAAGAGATTTATCAAGTGATTATCGACGATTTGCAAAATGGTGTCAGCACCCTTCCTCTACGCAGCCAAACCCAAGCGGGACGTATATCCAAAGGAACAGCACAAGCTCTTTTGGCAAAAGTATATATGTACCGAAAAGAGTGGCAGAAGGCGTATGATTTATCCAAAGAAGTAATCAATTCGGGTCAATATGACTTGCTGGCGGACTATTCGACCATCTGGCGACAAGTAGGAGACAACAGCAGAGAAGCTATTTTGGAAGTTCAAACGGGTCAATTCAATAATTCAGATTTTGGAATCAGCAACTATTCAATGTTTCAAGGGCCACGGGTAGGTGGAAAAGGCGGCTGGACAGACTTAGGTTGGGGCTTTTGTAACCCCACCACGACCTTGGCAAATTCGTACGAAGCAGGTGATTTGAGAAAAAATGCAACCATCATTTTTATCGATAACAGCGGGACGTACAAAGGCACCGTATTATTTGATGGTTTCCGTGTCCCAAGTGCCGACTCCGTTGAAAACCTCAGATACAACTACAAAGCGTACCACAGCGAAAATAAAAACGTAGAAAGCTGGCTGGGCAACCGCGACCGCAAGCAAAAAAATGTCCACTTGCTGCGTTTTGCCGAGGTTTTACTTATCCACGCCGAAGCGGCCAACGAACTAGGCAGAAGCGGCGAAGCACTTACTCCGCTGAATCGGGTTCGCCAAAGAGCAGGGCTAAAAGTTGCTACCTCTACTGCTCAAACGGCTCTTCGCGAAGCCATTTGGCAAGAACGCCACGTTGAATTGGCCATGGAACACGACCGTTTCTTTGACCTAGTTCGCCAAGGCCGTGCGGCTGAAACATTGCAAAAAACGGGCAAAAAGTTCGTCAAAGGCACGCATGAGCTATTGCCAATTCCTGCGCTTCAAATTGCACTAAGTGGCGGAAAGTTAATCCAAAACAGCGGCTACTAAGCACCCAAAAACACATCAAGCATCTTACTTTCAATCTTTTATAATCATTGTTTCAACTTTTTTTTAACACATCTAAAAATCACATGAAAACTAGCAAAATCCTTTTAGGAGCATTAGCAAGTGCCATCATCACAGGAAGTATGTTGACATCTTGCAGCAAAGAAGAAGCTTTACCGCCAATCGGTGGTTATAACAGCGCCGACGAAGTAGCAAGCTCAAACTTAGTGGCGTATTGGGGCCTTAATGGCGACCCTAAAGAAGCAAAATCAGGAAGCGCTCCTACCAAGTCTCAAAACGTGTCTTATTCGACAGGTATCAAAGGGCAAGCGGCTAACTTTGCCGCGGGTTATTTGGCATACGATGCCATCGCTTCATTAAACAGCCTTCCCAATGCCACCATTAGTCTTTGGGCTAACGTGAAAAACAACGGTTCAAATCCATCGGTATTTTTTACACTTACTCGCCCCAACGAATGGGCAGGAAACATCAACTTGATGGCCGAAACAGGTTGGAGAAAAGCAGCTTCTGATACTTTGGTGTTGAAAGGACTGGTTGTTACTAAAGTGAATGGGAACGACTCTTGGCAAGACTCGCGCAACGAACCTACCAAAGGAGGTGTTCAAGCCGCAAAATTTGGCGGTACATGGACGCACATAGTAATGACATGGGATGGCGCAACGTCTAACTTCAAAATTTACGCAAACGGCGTTAAGGTATCAAACCCAGAGTGGGAATTGAGAGGAACAACAGGTACGCTCAACTTCACTACCCCAACCAAGCCAATCATTGGTGCATGGGGCACCAACATCTCAGGAACACCTGACGCGTGGCAAGTACCTTTGACAGGAATGATTGACGAAGTTCGGGTTTGGAACAAAGCCCTTTCTGAAGGTGACATTAGCTCCCTTTTTCAGCTTGAAACTGCTGGACGCTAATTGTTAATTTTTGATTTTCTACCCTACTTTTTACGATACAAGAGCACCATCTCCTCCGAGGGGTGCTCTTACTTTAGGCACTCAAGTCATTGGCGCATCCTAAAATCACATTCATTATGGTTACCCTAAAACCACTCCTTTACTTTGCCAGCGTATCTGCGCTTATTGTTTCAACGAGTTTTTTTTCCTGCAAAACCCAAAACATTGCCACCCCAGAGAAATTTTACTATACGTTGGTGACCGTCAACGACCAACAATCTGGTGGGTTTTATGCCAACAATACCAACCTTTTGCCCAAAATAGAAATAAGTTTTTCGGCACCACTCAATACAACCTCCGCCACCGCGGCGATTTCGTTGGTGGAGCGCCAGTCGTCGGCAAAAATCCCCCTCAATTACACTTTTTTTAAGGCCGACAGCGCGGTTCGACTTGTTCCGCAACAGCCGTTGAAAAGCATTACGCAGTATAGTATTTTGGTAGGGCCTGAGCTGGAGTCCCGCAAAACTACCCTTCTGAATACCAACATTAATCTCGGACTAACCACGGCGCTCGATACCGCCGATAAATTTCCGCGTATTAGCGACGATGAGCTGTTGACCTTGGTACAAAAGCAGACTTTTCGCTATTTCTGGGAATTTGGCCATCCTGTCTCTGGGCTTGCTCGCGAGCGAAATACCTCTGGCGATGTTTGTACCTCTGGCGGAACAGGCTTTGGCGTCATGGCCATGGTGGTGGCAGTTGAGCGCGGGTTTATCACTCGTCAACAAGCGGTTGAGCGTTTGGCCAAAATGACTGATTTTCTAAAAAATAAAACCAAAACCCACCACGGCGTCTTTCCTCACTGGTTGAACGGCACAACGGGCGCCACTGTTCCTTTTAGTACCTATGATAACGGCGGCGATTTGGTCGAAACGGCCTATTTAATCCAAGGATTAATGACCGCTCGGCAATATTTTGACAAAAAAACAGCGGAAGAAACCGCGCTTCGCCAAACCATCAACGACATTTGTAATGCTGTTGAATGGGATTGGCACACCAAAAACGGCGAAAAAGTATTGTACTGGCATTGGTCGCCCAACTACGAATGGCGCATGAATCACCAAATTCACGGCTGGAACGAATGCTTGATTACGTACTTCTTGGCTGCGGGCTCTCCTACCCACGGTATCAACAAAGATGTATATACCAATGGTTGGGCTGAAAATGGCAAAATGAAAAATGGCAAACAGTTTTATGGCGTAACACTGCCCCTCGGATTTGACTTAGGCGGGCCGTTGTTCTTCTCTCATTATTCGTTTTTGGGCCTCAATCCCAAAGGATTAAAAGACCAATACGCCGATTATTGGCAACAAAACTTGGCGCATACCCAAATCAACTACAAGTACTGTCTGGCCAATCCTAAAAATTATTCGGGCTACAGTGCTGATTGTTGGGGACTTACGGCCAGCGACACCAACAACGGTTACGCGGCCCACTCTCCCACCGAAGATTTGGGGGTCATCAGCCCTACTGCGGCGATTTCGGCCATGCCTTATACGCCACAAGAGTCCATGCGGGCATTGCGGTTTTTCTATTACAAATTGGGCGATAAGATTTGGAAAGACTACGGTTTTGTTGACGGCTTCAACCTTACCAACCTTTGGTGGGCCAATTCATTTTTGGCCATCGACCAAGGCCCCATTATTTGCATGATTGAAAACCACCGTACAGGATTATTGTGGAAACTTTTTATGTCGTGCCCCGAAGTCCAAACTTCTAAAACTAAGTTGGGTTTTGAATAACCCCCCTCTTGAAACGTGTGGTCTGGTTGGAAGCAACCAGACCACACGACCACTGCTCTAACATTTCCTACTCCTCGATAGCCCTCCCCAAAGGGTTATTTTGTACTTTCGTGCCGCAATTGCGCAAACATAGCCCCACAAAAGCCTCCAAGGCATGAAAGTTAAAGCAAAAAAACACTTAGGACAGCACTTTTTACGCGATTTGGATGCTTCCTACCGCATCGCTGACCTTCTCTCTGGACACGGAGGATACGACACTGTGCTCGAAATCGGCCCAGGAATGGGGGTATTGACGCAGTTTATTTTACCCAAGGAACAGTACAACACCTATGTGGTTGAGATAGACCGTGAATCAGTCGCCTATCTAAAAGTAAATTTCCCCAAACTCGAAGGTAAAATCATCGGTGGCGATTTTCTCCGAATGAACCTCAACGAATGGTATCAGTCTATTCAAAATGGTACTTCGACTGGGACGGGACGGTTTGCCCTGATTGGCAATTATCCTTATAATATTTCGTCCCAAATTCTTTTTAAGGCCCTCGATTACCGCGACCTCATTCCAGAAATCATTGGGATGTTTCAAAAAGAAGTAGCGCTCCGAATTGCAGCGCCTCCAGGGAAAAAAGACTACGGAATTTTGAGCGTTTTGCTTCAAGCCTTTTATGACATCGAGTATTCTTTCAGTGTTCCACCCGAAGCGTTTGATCCGCCACCAAAAGTACAGTCGGGGGTTGTTCGACTCAAGCGCAACAACGTGGACAAACTTGATTGTGATGAAAAGCGGTTTACCCAAGTGGTGAAAGCGGGGTTTAATCAACGACGTAAAACCCTTCGGAATGCGCTCAAACCGCTCGGTATCACTTTTAACCACCCGCTTCTTGACAAACGGGCCGAACAACTTAGCGTAGCTGATTTTGTTTTGTTAACCCAGCTTGTAGAAAATCAACCTGCCAGCGGCGAATAGCCGATAAAGACGCATTGAAGGTATGACGTTTGAATTAACCAAAGAGTTTCTCGAAAAAATTGAAACGGCTATCACTGGGCGGGATGATACCTTGCTTCGGGCAGAAATGGATGAGTTGTACCCTGCCGACATCACCATGTTGTTGTATGAGCTGGAGACCGAACCCGCCCATTACCTTTTCAGCTTGCTCAATACGGAAATAGGTGCCGAAATTTTGGCAGAAATAGAACCCGAAGACCGCAAACGTTTTTTGGAGAATTTTTCGTCCGCCGAAATTGCCCGCTACATCGAAGTTTTTGATTCGGACGATGCCGTGGATTTGCTCCAAGAGCAGCCCATTCAGGTTCGGGAAGAGGTCATTGGGCTGCTAGAAGACCGTGAACAAGCCCGTTTTATCATTGACCTCCTCCCCTACGACGAAGATGTGGCTGGGGGATTGATGCAAAAAGAATTGGTCAAAGCCAACGTCAATTGGACGGTCAATGAGTGCATTGAAGAGATTCGTAAACAAGCCGAAGACGTTGAAAAAGTGTATGCTGTCTATGTTGTTGACGACAATCAGACCCTGCTAGGGCTTATTTCGCTCAAAAACTTGGTGTTAGCCCGAAAAAACACCAAAATCGGCAACATCTACGACGAAGACATTCACTACGTCGAGACCTACCGACCCGTTGAGGAAGTATCCGAAATCATGCAACGGTACGATTTAGAGGCCATTCCAGTCGTAAACGTCCAAAAACGTTTGCTTGGTCGCATCACCATTGACGACGTTCTGGACGTCATTATCGAAAAAGCCGAAGAAGATATTCAAGCGATTTCTGGTATCACTGGAGAAGTTGAAGAAGACGATAACCTTTGGCAACAAGTGAAGGGGCGTCTTCCATGGCTGATTGTGGGCGTGATTGGAAGCTTGATGGCCGCTACTGTGATTCGGATTTTTGAGGGCGAACTCAGCAAAATAGCCGCCCTTGCTATGTTCATACCCATCATGGGTTCGACGGGTGGAAACGTCGGAATCCAAACGGCTTCGTTGATTGTACAAGCCTTGGCCGACAAGTCAGGGTTAGAAATAAGTTGGAAAGAACGTTTGCTTAAAATCATTGTCATTGCCTCCCTCAACGGCCTCATTATTGGGCTTTTAGCGGGGCTATACGTGCTTGTTTTTAGTCAAACCCAATTGGTATGGGTGGTAAGCCTTTCCCTGATGGCGGTGGTGTTATTGGCTTCTTTTATGGGGACAATTACCCCCCTTATCCTCGACCGCTTTGGTATTAATCCCGCAGTTGCCTCGGGGCCATTCATTACTACTGCCAACGACCTCGTTGGGATAGGCACCTATTTTTTAATTGCGCATTTTTTGTTGAAAATGTAGAAGGATATTTTGCCATAAAATCCTAAAAATGCGATGAACCAGGAAATTAAAAAAGAACTTTTACGCTTAGAAAAACAGCACAACATCAAAATCTTGTTTGCTGTTGAGAGTGGCAGTCGTGCTTGGGGATTTGCTTCTACCAATAGTGATTGGGATGTTCGATTTGTATATATTCATTCGCTAGATTGGTATTTAACAATCGACGAAAAGCGAGACAGTATTGAGGAAATGTTACCCAATGAGCTTGATTTTTCAGGATGGGAGCTAAAAAAAGCCCTAAGACTATTTCGAAAATCAAACCCTCCCTTGTTAGAGTGGTTACAGAGTCCTATTGTTTACTTAGAACAAACTTCGACGGCCCAACAACTTCAAAAGCTGACACAGGAGGTTTTTAACCCAAGAGCTTGCCTTCACCACTATTTACACATGGCAGAAGGCAACTACCGAGATTATTTGTTAAAAGAACAAGTCCGCTTAAAGAAATATTTTTACGTTTTACGCCCGCTACTTGCCTGCGATTGGATACTAAAAACTAACCGTATGGCTCCAGTAGAATTTGACGTACTCCTTGAAAGTCAGATTGATGACCCAAGTTTAAAAGCCATTATTCAAGAATTGTTGATACGAAAAAAGTCAGGTGAAGAGTTAAATGAAGCTGACCCTATCCCAGCTCTCAACCTTTTTTTAGAAGATAAAATAGCATTTTATACCAATTTTGTCAAAAGTATTGAAAAAGTTGCCCCGCCTTCCAGCCAATTACTCAATAGCCTATTTCGCAATTCATTGACTGAAGCTTGGGCTTAAGTTTTGATTTAGCAATTTGTTTACTACGTTCAAAAATGCCATTCATCGAAGTACTTAATCCCTCCTCCATTCGAGCCATTGCACAGTTAGCCACCCAACTTTGGCCTGATACTTCATTGAATGAAATGTTAGGTCATTATCAAGAAGTTTTAGAATTAGGTGAGGGTATATGTTTCTTGGCATACCAAGAAGGGCAACCCATTGGTTTTATTGAACTTAGCATTCGTAATGATTACGTAGAAGGTGCCGACGAACTACCCGTTGCCTACATTGAAGGGCTCTACATCGCTAGCGATTACCGACAGAAAGGTCTGGGGCAAATGCTTATTACACGTGCCGAGCAATGGGCTGTTCAACATGGATTTAAACAACTCTGCTCCGATGTTGAAATCGAAAATCAACTTAGTATTCTCTTCCATGAAAAAGCAGGCTTTAGCGAAGCGGCAAGAATCGTGTGTTTTGTCAAAAATCTTGACTAGACATTTTATCTACTATAATATTATATAACACTGTTTATATCTAACATTGTAACGTTTTCCCCTATTCTTACCTTATAAAATATCTTTTTTTTGGATAGAGGCACATTTTCGGTTGTTTAAACAATCATTCTCCAGCTAATACCTACTAATTTTGTATTTGTGTTGGTAAACACGTAGCGAATAAGCAATCACATTTAATATTAACATAAAATGTCAGTAGCAACAGGAACGTACGTACCGTACAAAGTTAAAGACATCACATTGGCCGATTGGGGCCGCAAAGAAATTCGTTTGGCGGAAGCCGAAATGCCTGGTTTGATGGCACTTCGTGCTGAATATGGCGCTACGAAGCCATTGAAAGGCTCTCGTATCGCAGGTTGCTTGCACATGACTATCCAAACTGCCGTTTTGATTGAAACGTTGGTTGAATTGGGTGCAGAAGTCACTTGGTCTTCATGTAACATCTTCTCAACGCAAGATCACGCCGCTGCTGCTATTGCTGCCGCAGGTATCTCAGTATATGCGTGGAAAGGTATGACTGCGGAAGAATTTGATTGGTGTATCGAACAAACACTTTTCTTCGGAGAAGAGCGTCAGCCATTAAATATGATTCTTGACGACGGTGGTGACTTGACAAACATGGTGTTTGACAATTATCCTGAGTTGATTGCAGGAATCGGTGGTTTGTCGGAAGAAACAACAACAGGTGTACACCGTTTGTACGAGCGTATGAAAAACGGCACATTGCACCTTCCAGCAATTAACGTAAACGATTCGGTTACTAAATCGAAATTTGATAACAAATACGGTTGCAAAGAGTCATTGGTGGACGCTATCCGTCGTGCTACTGACTTGATGTTGGCTGGTAAAGTGGCCGTTGTAGCAGGTTATGGCGACGTAGGTAAAGGCTCGGCAGAATCACTTCGTGGTGCTGGTTGCCGCGTTTTGGTGACCGAAATCGACCCAATCTGCGCATTACAAGCAGCGATGGATGGTTTTGAAGTAGTTACGATGGATGAAGCTGCGACGCGTGCTAACATCTTTGTAACGGCGACAGGTAACATCAACATCATCAAAGGCCGCCATTTCAAATCAATGAAAGACAAAGCAGTAGTTTGTAACATCGGTCACTTCGATAACGAAATCGACATGGCTTGGTTGAACGAAAACTACGGCGCAACGAAAGAGCAAATCAAACCACAGGTTGATCTTTATACAGTAGATGGCAAAGAAATCATCGTCTTGGCAGAAGGTCGTTTGGTGAACTTGGGTTGCGCGATGGGTCACCCATCTTTTGTGATGTCAAACTCATTCTGTAACCAAACATTGGCACAAATTGAGTTATACACCAACCCAGGCAAATACGAAAAACAAGTTTATATCTTGCCTAAGCACCTCGACGAAAAAGTAGCTAAATTGCACTTGTCACATATTGGGGTGAAGCTTGAAACCCTTGATGAAGAGCAAGCAGCTTACATCGGTGTTACGGTAGCAGGGCCATTCAAATCAGAATTGTACCGCTACTAAGCCATTACTTGTTTTTTGCTCGGTCAGACGATAGTCAGACCGAGTAAAAAAGTCAAACAGGGTCAGACGATAGTCTGACCCAAAGGTAAAAAAGGCTGTTTGGTCTGACTAACGTCTGACCAAATAGCTTTTTTACTTATTAGGTTGCGCGGTATAACGCAAATAAGGTTTTACGATTCGCAAATCGCTGTATTTTTTCTGGGCATCTTCCGTCGAAACAGCAGGTACCACAATCACATCTTCTCCTGGTTTCCAGTCTGCTGGCGTAGCTACTTGGTTATAAGCCGTTAGTTGAAGCGAATCAATAACGCGAATAAGCTCGTTGAAGTTACGGCCTGTTGATGCTGGATAAGTCAACGTAAGTTTAATTTTCTTGTCGGGGCCAATCACAAACACAGAACGAACCGTTGCTTTCTCACTCGCATTTGGGTGAATCATGTCATACAACGTTGCCACGTTACGGTTTTCATCCGCAATGATTGGGAAATTTACTTCCGTACCATTTACTTCGTTTATATCTGGTACCCAACGCGCGTGAGAATCCAAATCATCCACGCTCACCGCTATTACTTTTACGTTTCTTTTTGCAAATTCGCCCTTCAATAACGCCGTTTTGCCCAATTCTGTCGTACAAACTGGTGTAAAATCGGCAGGGTGAGAAAATAACAATCCCCAAGAATCACCTAACCATTCGTGGAAACTGATAGGGCCTTGCGTAGTATCCGCTTGAAAATCTGGGGCAACATCGCCTAATCTAAGTGACATGATAAATAAGAGTTTTTGTGGAATGAATATTTTTACTTATAGACTATCGGCTTTGTATGGTTTATCCGATAATTGAAAGCCTCTTTTTTGGGAGGCTTGACAAATGTAGTACAAACGTACAGTAAAAATTGTTCCAATTAGCAAAAAAATAAAACTAAACCTTCTGAGAAAAACGTTATTGATAATAATTGTTTTAGCGTGAAGTACAGCATGTTTCGTAAACACCTCTTCTATCTATTTTTAACTACCTTTACCATTCCTGCTCGAGTGTGGGCAGCTGACGTTGACTCCACTTCTGTCAAAACCAGTGACTCTACCCGTACCCCTAAATCGCTCAAATTCCTCAAAGAACTATTTTCCAGTAGCCAAGACAGCATGAGGCGCGGCCCCAACCTCATGTACACCCTCAACTGGGACGCTAGAAGTTCGTTTATTGACAAAAAATTTGTCAATATTTGGGGCGTAAATACAGGAATAAAATTTGGACGGAAGCGCCATGAACTTACTTTTGGGTATTATTGGCTTACGTTTAACTCATTTCTACGACTCATTGACTTCCGTAAAAATGCTTCGCAAGTCATCAATTTGGGGTACTATACCAAAACCGACCTTTATTTTTTTAGCTTAATGTATTTTCCCAATATCATTGAAAACAAGCGTTGGCGTTTTAGCATACCTGTTGAACTGGGTGTGGGTGCAACCCAAAGTTCGAGAAACAAACTTCTGAATGATTTGATGATTTGGCGGCGAAACGATATTTTTATGCCTGCCCAAGTCGGGCTCTTTCTTAAATGGAAAGCAACTCGGTGGGTGGGTTTCAGTGCCCAAGGTGGCTATCGCTACGCGTTGTACCAAAAAAATGTACCCTCCAATTACAACGGCCCCTATTATAGTTTAGGCTTTACGATTGAAAGTGAAGTTTTCACAGATTCGTATCAATGGGCTAAAAAAACCATCAAAAAACGCCAAGAAAAACGGAGTAAATAGCCCAAAACTTAGCTTTACAAGGTATGAAAAAAATTGTTACTTTCGGTCAAATCATGATGCGGTTATCACCGCCTGCTTTTGCTCGTTTTAGCCAAGCCCATCGTTTTGACATTACCTACGCTGGTGGAGAAGCCAACGTCGCGATTGCAACTGCCCAATGGGACGTTCAAGCCGTCCACGTGACCCGTTTTCCCAACAACGACATTGGGAAAGCTGCCATCATGTACCTGCGTAAATACGGACTCGACACTTCCGAAATCCAGTTAGGTGGCGACCGCATGGGGATTTATTTCGTAGAAAATGGTGCCAACGCCCGAGCAAGCCAAGTGATTTATGACCGCCTCAATGACTCCTTTTGTACCCTTGAGGCTGAAAGTTTTGATTGGGAACGAATTCTGACGGGTGCCGATTGGTTTCACTTCACGGGCATCACCCCTGCCCTGTCGGAAAGTGCTGCACAGGCTTGTTTAGAAGCGGTACAAACCGCCCGAAAGTTGGGCGTTAAAATCTCGGCAGACGTAAACTACCGTAAAGGACTATGGAATTGGGGCAAAACACCGCAGGATATTATGCCAGAATTGGTATCTTACTGTGACCTCATCGTCTGCGGCAATAGCAATGCCGATGATTTATTTGGGATTAAGCCCCTACCCGAGGATAAGAACAAGTGGGTGTCCACCTCAAAACAAATCATGGAAAAGTATCCCAACATTAAGCTGATCCTTGACACCAAACGAGATTCTATCAGTGCTTCTCACAACCAATTGAAGGGAAAAGCTTGGAATGGCGAGAAGTTTTACAAAACTACCACCTACGACATTCACCACATTGTGGATCGCATCGGAAGCGGTGATGCTTTTATCGCTGGCTTTTTGTATGGCTACGACTATTTTGACCAAAGTGTGCAGCACGCCCTTGAGTTTGCCACCTCGGCGGCCGCCCTCAAACATACCGTAGAAGGCGATTTTAACTTGGTTTCCATAGACGAAGTTGAACGGTTATCTTCGGGTGATAGCTCTGGGAAACTTTCTCGATAAGAGAAAATTTATATAAAATTTTACTTTATATATTGTTTTACAAAATATTATCTTTAGTTTCGTAGTTAGAAGAGTAAACCTCCTACAACTATGAAACTATTTTTTTTGTCGTCTATCTTCTTCGTTAGCTCGTTTGCGTATTCGCAAATAAAAATCATGACTTTCTCAGAAGCAGAAAGCAAGCACCTGAGTGTAAAGCAATTGGACAGCCTCTATCCTAGCCCCAAAAAGTTTTTTGATGGCGCGGCGGATACGTATTTCAAATCGCAACAAGCGTTCTTGCTCAGTGTCAATGGTCAGGCAAGAAAAAATAGTACTAAAAAAGATAACGGCATTTTATGGGCACGTTTTTATGTTGGCAAGGAAGGTCGATTTGATTATTTTCTTTATAGTTTTGAAGGCAAAGTATCGGAAGAATCGAAAACGAAGGTATTGGATTCACTCCGTGTCTATTTGGATAACTATCGTTTTCCCGTTAAAATCACGGCAGCGTACTCTTTTCACCAACTTATTAACATTGGGCTGATACGCCAGCTTCCCAAAGGCCGCAATGTCATTAGCACCCTCGATGACGCAATTGCTACCACCCGACCTGATACGGTTAAAATTCTTGCCCTCAATCAGCTTGAATTAACGGAAGTACCAGAGATAATTTATAAGTTTACCGAAATGAAGGAGCTTAATTTAGGCGGAAATGAGCTCAAGAATGCCAACATAGATTTAACTCGCCTGCCCAAACTCAAACACCTCTGGCTCAATGCCAACCAATTGTCAAACAACAGCTTAACGCTCACGCCCAACAAAACACTCCGTATTTTGAACATCCAAAACAATCGTTTTACTGATGTTCCAGCGGCGGTTCAAGCCTGTAAAAAGCTTTCAAGTTTATGGTTGGGATATAACAAACTTTCACAGCTAAACGACCAAAGTTTTCTGGGTTTGCGGCGCTTGCGCGACATCAATTTATATTCGTGCGACCTCAATACCTTGCCGCAAGGCATCAACAAACTAAGAAGGCTAGAAGTGATTGACTTGTACCACAACAACCTTAAAGAATTACCTTCGTCCATCGGAAGAATGCGGCGATTACAGCAATTGGCACTGTCAAATAACCAACTGACGCATCTACCCCAAAACCTTCGGAAGCTGAGACGCCTTCAGGCCCTGTATGCGCACCACAACAAACTCTCTAGTCTGCCCAGCAGCCTCAAAAGATTGAAGCGTTTGACCATTTTGGACCTCAATCACAATCAATTTAGTGTGTTACCAGGTTCCATTGGCGCTTTATCGGTCGTTGAAGAGATTGACGTGAGCTATAACAACCTTAGCGAACTCCCCACTCAAATGCCACAACTAAAACGACTCAAAAAGCTGTACCTCCGCGAAAACCCTGTCACTGAGGATCCTATGTTATTGAGTCGTTCAAAACCCATCATGGAAAATTTAACCCAAAACAAAACGGACGTTTCTTATTAAAGAATTTTGGGGAAAGTAGTTGCAAAAATCGAATCAAAAATTCATCTTTGCACTCCGATTTCGGATGTAGCTCATCGGACTGGCGTACCAGCTGGCTAGAACGCTTGGCGAAGCCTCGCACCGATGGCATTTTTTTGGGGATGTAGCTCAGCTGGCTAGAGCGCTTGCATGGCATGCAAGAGGTCGTGGGTTCGAATCCCATCTTCTCCACCTTCATTATCAAAGAGTTACGATCACAATCGTAACTCTTTTTTGTTTCTGCTCAAACATTGCCAAAACATTTTAGATTTGTTTGAGCAGCATCACCCCCTTATCAAAGTGCCCTATTAGTACCTTATCCATACGGTTTCCTCAGTTCCTCCTCACTTTATTTACAAACAAACGCCTAGTTCCCTTTTTGTACTTCCCGCCTATCACCTCTCACCGAACAAATATTTCGTTAGAAAGTTGGCGTTTTGAATTAAAGTTTTGTTAATTGTGCGAAAATTTTTTGTTGATTTAACCCAACAAAGTGCTTAACATAAATGAAGGCTTTCAACTTAGGCTAGCGGCTGAGTGTAAAGATATTACTTACCATTGCGAAATAGACGTCATACAACCGCCAACAAAAACTTATACGCGTTTGAAAACGATGGAGTGGCGTCTATCCACTCGTTATGCCTCACCCTAAAAGACGACACTACATAATATAAAAGATGACAGAACAGATTAAAATAAGACGAGAAAAGCAGGGCGACTTTAGAGAAGTTTTTGAACTTAATCATATTGCATTTGGACAGGACAACGAAGCAAAACTGGTTGACGCTTTAAGAATTAATCAGATAGCTTTTGTTCCAGAACTTTCAATTGTAGCGACTGACAACAATAAAATAGTTGGACATATTTTGTTTTCCAAAATCAGTATAAAAGACGACAAAGGAAACTTGAACGAAAGTTTAGGACTTGCACCTATGGCTGTTAGACCTGAATATCAAAAAAGTGGAATAGGTGGGCAACTAATCAGAAAAGGATTTGAAGTAGCAAAAGAATTGGGTTTCAAATCGGTAATCGTTTTGGGACACGAACATTATTATCCAAAATTTGGTTTTCAGCCAGCCGACAAATGGAAAATAAAAGCACCATTTGACGTTCCTTCAAATGTATTTATGGCAATTGAATTAGCGACTGATGGGCTTACAAACATATCGGGGACAGTAGTCTATCCGAAAGAATTTGAAACAGTATGAGGCAACAAATCAGAACTAAAAAAGAAGAATAAAGGCATGATACGGGTTTTGCGTCAGGCGGACTGAGGTGCAAACTTGTGGCTTTGTAGTTCTAATAAACTTTAAATTTATGCTTCGTAATCTTACCCGAACGCAAAGCCAGAAACCATTAGTAGCAATGTAAAAACAGACGATATCGACAAAATAATGAAAACATATCATATTTTAAACGGGGACTGCTTGGCTGACCAATTAAGTCAAACAAAAATCAATCAAGACTTTATTGTTTGTAGAGAATGCTTAATTGATGGTCATTTATATGCCGACAACATCGCTGACTTTTGGGCGGTTCGGGCCAAATTTATTGCTGAATCTCATAATGCTTCGACTGAAGAATATTTTATTAAAACAGTAAATGAATTTGAAAAACTAAACAATTTACCTGACAATTCTGAAGTTTGTCTTTGGTTTGAAAACGATTTGTTTTGTCAGACAAATATGTGGTTTGTAATCTCAATTCTTGCAAATTATACGACACTTAAAATTTTTCGAGTTTTTCCAACAATTGAAAATAATGCTGACACTTGGAAAGGCTTTGGTATTGCCGATGCTGAAAAACTTGAACAGGCGTTTGATTCAAAGATTCGGTTTATGCCAAAGGACATTGAATTAGGCAAAAATTTGTGGGCATCGTATCAAATTGGTGACTTAACTCAGTTGAAAGAATTATCTAAAAAACAATCTGACTGTTTTCAATATTTAGAAGAAGTTTGTCAAGCACACATTGATCGATTTCCGTTAGACAAAACTTTGGGCAGACCAGACAAAGTTGTAAAAGAAATAATTGCCACTAACTCGACAGAATTTCAGGCTGTTTTTTCAGAGTTTTCAGACAGAGAAGGAATTTATGGATTTGGAGATTCGCAACTAAAAAACATATACGACAGACAGATGCACAGCACCTAACCAAAAGTGGCAGCTCAGTGGTTAAATCAAGCTTTGTGCTTCTATCAAAGTTACTCCGATAAGCACGAGCGCCCCCCCTCGTGATTTTTATCTACTGGCTTCTAGCCTATCCTTCCCTCATTTTCACTCAAGTGAACCCCAAATCCCCCCTATCTCCTGCCAAGCACGTTCACCGAATAATAAATTCGTTAGAAAGTTGGCGTTTTGAATTAAAGTTTTGTTAATTGTGCAAAAATTTTTTTGTTAGCTTGACCCAACAAAGTGCTTAACATAAATAAAGGCTTAGGAGATAGGTTAGCCGCTGAGTGTAAATAAATTACATACTATTGCGAAATAGATGCCATACTAACCGCCAACAAAAACTTATACGCATTTGAAAACGATGGAGTGGCGTCTATCCACTCGTTATGGGCAATAATAAAAATGAAACATGAGTGTTACAATTGATGGCATAAAAGGATATGAATATCAATACAAAGTAACAGTATTGATTGCTCTAATTACAAAAGCAGATAAAGTTGAATTGTATGTTGAAAAAGAGGGCAGTGAAGATGCTTTGCTATTAATTGAAATAATAGGAAATAAAATTAATATAGAAATTCAGGTTAAGAGAGAGAGTAATTTAATTGATATAACTAAACTTGCTAATTGGCTATGTCATTTTCAGGAACAGAAATCTGACAATAACCTAATGCAAAAGCTAATTGACAATAATCAAAGCATAGCTCTATTTGTTACTCATTCAAGATGCTCCGATTCTTTATTACAGTTAAAGACTGACTTTCTCTCTTTTGAGAAACATAATTCTATATCCTTTAATCAAGGATTTTATGACGAATTTAGACAAGCTTTAAAGAAAATAAAACTTGGAAAATCTGTGTTAATGAATGAACGAGAAGAGTTCTGCAAATCACAGGCTGATAGCTTAAAATCCAAGGCTGAATTAAATAAAATATTAGAACAGTGTTTAATCTTTGAAGAGTTTACTGATGCAAAAGTAGATAATTATATTACCTCAATTCTTAATAGTAAATATTCAATTGCACAATCAAGAACTGATATTGTTTATTTACAACTGCTCGAAATTGTAAAAGACGGTAGAGATGATGGAAAAGATATTTCAAAAAAAATTAAAAATTACCTTCAATCAGTAAAGATAGGTACTCCAATTATCGATTCTCAATATAGGGAAAGAAAAGAAGAGAGTTTATTAATTGAAGAACTTGCAAAAAACGGTGTTTTATTTTTAACAGGAATTTCACAATGTGGTAAGACAGAATTAGCAAAAACTATTGCCAATTATTATGTCAAGAAAGGTTATGACTACCAAATACATGATGATATTTCAGACCTAAAACGATTTCTTAACTCGAATATTTCCGACAATAAAGTTGCGATATTAGAAGACCCTTTTGGCCATATTTCATTAAATGCTAATTATTTCGAAATCCTGCACAAAATAAAAGATTTAATTGGAAATAAAGAGAAACATCACTTTGTCATTGTTTCGTCAAAAATAGAATTGTTAAGTGAAGTTTTTGATTCGTCTAATAAATCAGATTACAAGATCAAAGGATATCTTTGGCAAGATTTGACAATAAAGGATAAAAAACAAATAAAGTCATTTTGGGAACGTATAGCAACAAATAAACTTTTACCAACGGAAATTATCAATACTGTTTCAAGAGGAATTATAGAAAGTGAGAATCAGAATATTTTACAACTTGGCCAATTAATATATTTAGTTAATGAAGAGATAGAACAATTAACAAATAAAGATTACAATGAGCTTGAACATATTGCAAGAAGAAACTCGGTTGAAATTGCCAATGATGTAAAAGCTAAAAATAAGCTAGCTGCAAGTATACTTGCAGTAATTTCAATCTGTTCCGACCCAATTCACAAATTAGGATTTCAAGATTTAGCTTACATTCTATCAAATACTACGGATTTACTTTCCATTACAAATAAAAATCTATTTACAAGTAGTTTTGGTGACGACCAAACTCCACAATTTCCAAAATATTCAAAAGATATATCTTTAGATGAAGAGGTTATAAATGCTATTAGTTACCTTGAAGAAAGAGGGCTGATCGCTGTATCATCTGATTCTTTATTAATTACGCACCCTAATTATTATGAAGCAGGCAGATACTTATTTTTTGAAAGAAGCTCATTAAAACAAAAACCTAAGCTTGAGCAATTTAAAAGGAGTATTGCCTGCTTAAATCCAATTACTTCATTGTTGGCTGCAAAAAATTCTTCTTTCATTTATAATAAAATAAAAGAAGAACATAAAAACACAGTTGTTCAAATTGGATTTATTGGTTTAGATTCAATATTCCCTTCTGTTGAAGACGTTTCTCTTATTTTCTTAACCAAGATTATTCAGAAGTTAGAAGAAGAGCAGTACCGTAAATTAGTTGGTAAAATCCAAAGTGGCGGAACTAGTAGTTTTAACATATATTGGCATAATAATATTCCATTTATTTCAAATGAAGGTGGATTTTCAAACTTATTCATAGAAAATGGTGAAACAATAATTAAACGAGCTGAAGAATTAATCTTACATGGAATTAAACCAAACATACATGATGCATGGATTTATATTGATGGATTAAAAAGGGAAGCGATATTTTCACAAAAAAATATCCGTTTATTGTTGCAGTTCAATGAGGGTTTTGTTCGTCAAAAAGTAGTCTATAAAGCATTTTCGTATCCAGAAATTATTGATAGTAAACTCATCAAAGAATTATTTAATGATGAGCACCCATCAGTAGTTTTTAGTACAATTCGAGCATCGTTGCTTAATTGGTTCTCTCTTTCTGACAGTCTTCAATCATTAATTAAAGAATTATCAATAAAATCATTTTCTAAAAAGGATATTGCAATAAGAACTTTTAGTCTTATCTCAACATTCTCGATTGATTACAGTCATGAAGCAGTATTTAGAAGGGATTTTGATGAAGCTCAAAAAAAGGAAATGTGGCAAGTATGGGGAGAGTTGTTTCCTGTTTGTGTTGAAAATGTACCATTAGGGGTTCATATTAACTCTGCTCGATTTGGTGTAACTATGCAAGACTCAATCAAGTATTTAGATGTTAACGTTGGGCTTGAAGTTTTAAAAGCTTGGTATAAGAGAATTGATTATCAAATTAAAAATGGAAATATTTTAAATGAGTTTGATATGTCAATTGCAGATAATTTAATGCAAATAACATTAACTAATTCTGATGCAAGAAAAGAGCTTTTCTTGCAATTAATCAACTATAATGACACGAGCTTTATTTTATCAAACCTAAAATGGACAATTGAATATTGGAACAAACTAGATAGTTACGAAAAAAATCAGATAATTGACCTTATTAATAGCGATAGAATTGATGTTAGGTGGATTAAAGCAGTATTATTAAACTCATACTCTCCACCGAAAGAAATAATCAATGAGATATTTGGAGATGGAGATTTATTTAAAAAAGATGTCGTACAAATTGTAAAAGTATTTCCAGATTCTTTACTTAAAGATTGTTTAAATGTATACTGTGGATTTCCACAACCATTATGGTGGTTGGCTGTACATCACAAAAATGGTAAGTTTTGGTTGAATATTATCAGATATATTCTATTAAATGAACGTCATGTAGGATTTGATATTTGTCTCGAAGAGTTTGTAAGTGACGGAGTTAATGGTTTCTCTTCGTTTAGGGAGGATGGAGCCAGTTTTTGGATTAAGATATGTTCTGCAACCAAAAATAAAGACATTCTAACTATATCTTTAATTAACAATATGGCAGATTGTTCTTGTAGTATATATTCTACAAAAAAAATGTGGTCATCATTAATAAAATCCTATGAAGATGATTCGAAAATTGAAGATCTAATAAAATGTATTCAAGAGAATATAGAGTTAATCTTATACAGCAATAAAGAGGATTTTATTGAAGTGATTGATGAAATATTTCTAAAGGAAAAGATAATTCCTGCAATTGATAGGTTGGAACTTACTGACCAAAGAGTTGAAAAGGTTGGTAAAAAGAGAAAAGAAGAAGTAAAAATGATTTTTAATTATAAATTAGACAATTGGATAGGGGAAAATTAAAGCCCATAACATCACCTACACTCAAGCAGGGGGGGGCTTCGTAGGACAGGAAAGTGCTAAATTTGAAGTTCCGTTCTTCGTAGGAAGTTCAGTGGTAAAAATCCCTGCCTGCGTGTAGCAGAAACGTTAGCAGCAAATTTAACAAACAGACAATGGGATACGACATAAGAGTAGTAGCATTTATTGACATTTTGGGATTTAAAAATTCCATTGACAAGACAAATACAGACGAAAAAGAGTTTGACAGAATACTTAAAACTCTGACAGAGCTTAAAGACTTTTTCATTAAGCCAAAAGACCATTACGAAATAGAAGCTGACCATAAACTTGGTGCAGACACACAAATATTGCAGGTTTCAGACAGTTTAATTATTTCAAGACTAATACAAGAGCAAGGAGGAATTTATTATATGTTATCTGACTGTGCATTTGCAATTCATCTTCTAATTAGCAACGGATTTCTTTGCAAAGGAGCGATTAGGTTTGGTAATATGTATCATAAGGAAACTACATTATTCGGGCAAGCATACATTGACGCATACTTAGCAGAGGAAGAAGAAAAACTCCCCATAGTAAAATTTGACAAAGACCTTTTTGAAATTGTAAAACACTTTCCTGGATCTGCAAATGTTGGATTTGAAAACTGGGAAATTGGCTTCATTAAAAAGAATTGCAACGAACTTGAAAATGGCGAATATTACCTTGACTATTTTACGGACTATGACGACAGAGTTGGAGGTGGAGAAGGAACTGCATCAATTCACTATTCAAAATTGAGAGAGATAATAGTTGAAGGACTGAAACTGCCAAAAGAAAGTAGTGCATATAAGAAATACGTTTGGACAGCAGAACGATTTAACCTGACAGCAAAAAACTATGGACTCAACAACATTCAGTAAAAAATCTGCCACTAATAACTAAGCTTTCGTGGTGGCCGAAGGCCAAGCCATGAAGGCGCGGTTGAACGAAACTTGGGCGGGCGGCTAGCCTGGCGGTGAGAGCTCCCCAAACCCTTTTCTTTTATTATGGAGTTGCGGAGTGCCGCCCCAGTCGTCGGGTGGACAACTACGCTGAGAGCAGGTTTTTGGCCTGCTTTTTAGTTTTTATTACCGTTTATAGGTCGTTTTCCTGACGAAGCGTTTTTGCCATGCTCAATTTTAAGTTTAAATTGCTCTTAATCGCGATATAGCCACCGAAGGTTTTGTTCAACATCGATTTTGCGTCAGGCGGGCTGATGTGCAAACTTGGTGCTTTGTGCTTCTATTCAAGTTCATTGCTGGGTTGACAGTTTAGTACTTCGAAATCCGCTTCTTCGGCAAGCCCGAAACCGTTAGCACCAGTTTAAAAAGGCAATACAGATGAAACAAATTATTTTATCGGTTTTGACAATTTCATTTATTACAAGTTGTATAGGAACGAAAAGATTTACTGGTTTTGTGGATCCAAAGTTTCAGTATAAACAAATAAGCCAAACCAAAGACAACATACTTATTGACTTAACAGGGCTTGAAAATACAAATGGAGCGATTAAATCGACAAAAGTAAAATCACAATTTGTCCCAGCAATTTTATACTGGCAGTGGAACAACACAATAAAATGCGAAGTAAATCCTACTATAGTTGGACAATCCTTCGAAGAAAATTTTTTACAATATTCCGACAGTTTGAGAGTTCAAGATAGACTTCAAGGGCGTAAACTAGAATTGAAAGTCGAAAAAATTCCGAGCAGTTTTGTTTACACTCACCGAGGCAATTCGATTATATTTATTATTGCATACACTGTTAACGACTTAGAAGCAATTTTCCCGCAAGAACAAGACATAGTCGTAAGTTATAAACTTACCCAAGATGGTTCGACACTAAAAGAAGGAAAGCTGACTGCTAGTAATAAAAGTCAGCCTTTAAAAAACGTATGGAAATCAACAAAGAAATTTACTTGGTTATATATTGACCAATTTAAACAAAAGAACAAAAAAATGACAAAAGAAATAGTTGAAAAACTCATCACAGAAATATAAACACCAGTGCCAATAACTAAGCCTTCGCAGCAATCGAAAGCCAAACTATAAAACCCTAAAATACATTCTAGTTTGAACGAGATGCGATGCTTCCACTACTCCTTTTTCAAAACCCAGCTCCCTTCTATTTTCTTATCACTTTCTAGTCGGATGAGGTAAGTGCCACGGGGAAGTTGGGTTGCATCGGCTTTTATTTTGTCCGTCATGGGTTCGGCTGGTAGTTTTATTTTTTTTCCCGTCAAATCATAACACACAACCGTATAGGGGTTATTGTCTGCGTAGGGAACGTAAAATACGCCTGAGGTGGGATTGGGATAGAGGCCAATCGTTGGCGCCGTTGCGGGCTTTTCTACCGAGGTTATCGCAAAAAGTACAGGCTCTGATAGTTCACTTTTGCAGTTTCCCAACGTAACCTGTAATGTATATACGCCTTGTTTGGTCGCCAAATAAACCGTGTCGGTGGCATTCGGTACGGCCGTATTATTGTAAAACCACTGATTACCCGTTTTTGAGCTTGAAACCAACCGCTCCCCTACTTGCTTAATGGTTGGTTTGTTGACCACAATCGTCGTAAAAGTTGTCGCATTGGAGGCTCCTAAAGTACACCCAAATTCGTTCGTAACCGTCACTTTATACTCCCCCGCCGAGGTCACTCGGTAGGTATTTGTCGAAGTTACCCCAACCGATTGGCCGTCTTTTAGCCATTCGTATTTGGTCTGTCCAGCGGGCTGAGCCGTCAGAAGCACACTTTCTCCCAAACAAATCGTCCCCGTTTTATCCGAACTAATGGCCGCATTGGCAAGGGTGATGATCGTAAAACGAGCCGATGAATACGGGCGACAAGCGCCACTTACGCCATCGAGGGTGGCAACGATAAAGTACTTTCCCGCGTTTTTGGGCAGTGCAATGTTCGTTAAAACGGCTTCCGTTTTATTGGAGGTCAGCGCGCTGTTAGGCACCACCCCAAGCAACGTACCCGATGAGGCGTAGGCTTCCTCTTCCGTCAAAGGCTCAGTGGTGGTCAGTCGAAAGCGAACGGCTTGGTTAGAAACGCCGCTCATCCCTTTGAGGGAAAGGGTGGCCGTCGCACCAGGACAAAAAGAACTTTGGTTGGTATTGATGGTAATCGCGGAATTGAGGGTCACCCCTGAGCCACAACAATACGCTGGGGGATCGAGCGGATCCGCAAATTGTTCCAATGGCACCGCATTCACAAAATTTCGCTGGCCCGAACGAGAGTAAAAACTGGGCCGCACATTTAGGGCATATTTGTCCGCCAACTTCACAAATTCGTCCGACTCATCCAAAACCGATATGGCTCCAAAGCACCCATTCCCTTTGAACTGAAAAAGCGCCACGGCTTTGTCTTTCGTAAAGCGCCCATAAATAGTCTCGGTCGCAGATTTCCCAATGACATAGTAGCGGTAGGCGTCGCTCAGTGAGTTAAAGAAAGATTGGTTGGGTTCGTTGGGTCCCAAACGCAACGGCGTTTTATCCCATTCGCCCTTCACCCCAATGACCTCAGTGATCAAAAATGATTTTGGTACACGCAACGTCACTTGGGCCGTTGGCCCCCGTTCGGCGGTGTCTGCATTAAACGTATTTGGCGTGTTATACCCAGGAATTACCCAAACGGTATATAATTGCTTAACGGTTTCGTATGTAATTTGATAACGAATGGTATTTGTAGAAGTTTGGCTTTTTAATTGACCAATTACTGCAAACAATAAAAACCAAAAAATCAAAATTCTTTGTTTCATTTCCATGTTGCTTTTAGTATTTTTTTACGTCAAAAAGACGTATTTTTAACTCATGATAAATTACACAATAAATGCGTTTTATTTGCTATTGTATCTTTATTTTATTCCCAATACACCTGGCCGCTCAATGTAGTTCCCCTCAACCCAAAAAATCAGTATTAGCAACAGTGGAGGGGTCACTTGCAACGGTCAAGGTATTGGACGCCCAACCCGATGAAAGGTATCATATTTTTCGTGCATCTTTTTCTTCTACCACCTTTGAAGAGATTGCGACCACTTCTTCCCCGCAATTTAGTGATACCAACGTTGACCCTTCCGCTGGTAGTTACTGCTACTATATAAAAACTGAAAATTCTTGTGGACAGATGTCGGAACCATCCAGTAGCGCATGTACCATTCATTTAAAAGGCAGGGGCCGAACATTGCAATGGAATTCCCCTTTTCCAACTCAATCAGGAGCTATTCAGTACAAAGTCAGTAAAATTGACGCTCCTCCCGTCGATGTTTCCAACTGGATAAATTCGGAACGATTTACGCTAACGCAACAAGCACAACCCAATGATACTTACCGTGTTACGGCGACTATGACGATACAGGTAAACGGGCAACCTGTAACGACTGAATTATATTCATCGCTGTATGAACTCATTGACCTCCCTGCGATTTATGTCCCCGATGCCTTTTCTCCGAACAACGACAACATTAATGACACTTGGGTTATCACAACGTATTTGATTCAGACATTTCGTTTACAGTTATTTGACCGAAGTGGGGTTGAAATTTTTACCGCTGACACCCCAACCAACACTTGGAATGGTATCCTTCCAGATGGTATACCCGCTACTAATCAGGTATATACATATTTGATCAATGCTACTGATTTCTTTAACGAAAATTGGCAACAAACAGGAAAGGTTTTACTATTGAAATAATAAAAAAATAGGACCATCTAAAAAGATAGCCCTATCCATTGATTAAGAAGAAGACGAAAACCATTCGTCTTCTTCCTTTTATACCCTTACCCTTTTGTGAATTTCTTGGTGATTATCTTATTGTCTTTATCAGTTCGGATTAAATAAGAACCCGAAGAAAGTTTTTCTACATTAATCTTCAACGTATTTATCCCCTGCTTCGCCGTTTCATACGCTTCATACCGTACAATACCCGACGGGTCAATTAATTCAATGTGAACTTTACCGCCGTCACTTTTGGAAAAGTATTTCACATTCACGTCATTTATCGCAGGATTAGGATAAGTGATTAAACCCGACGCTTCCTCCAATTCATTGGTCATACTCCCAATACTCGCTTGAAGTTTCTTAGCAAGTTGTGCCAACACTTTTGGCAACGTAATTGGCTGTGCAAACTGTTCAAGTGGACGAACCGAAACACTGGGTTGTTGGCCTGAGCGTGAATAAAAACTGTTGCTCACATTCAACGACATTGATTTGTTGGCAATCTCAACAAACGGATCACTGGTATCCAACACCGTTACATCTTCTGGTTTTGTCTCCGTGCCTTTAAAACGAAAAAGTGCCACAGGTTCTCCTTCTTTGAAAACGCCGTAATTGGTTTCAGCGGCCTGTTTGCCAATGACATAGTAAGCAAATTGTTCGTTGGCGCCCGCTTTTAGCAGCGGTGTTTCGCTACCAATCCGCCCAGGTGTTTTGTCCCAGTTTCCACGAATATCTTCTAAACTTGTTAGCTTAAAGCCTTTAGGCACCTTGATTGTCACCTGCGCCGTCGCCCCTTTTTCTTCCGAATCTGAATTATAGCGATTTGGGGTGCTGTATTGTGGCACGACCCAAGCCGTATAAGTTTGCTGTGTTGCATCGTAGTCCACCATGTAATGCACACCCAGGGGTGATGCACTTTGGGCAAATACACCCGTACCACTTACAAGAAGTGATAATAAAGCGACTCCATGTTTTAAAAATTTCATTTTCATCCTATTTAACTTGGTTAGGATAGCAAGGGGCTTTTTACGGCCCCTTGTTACTGTTGTTATTTTTTACGTTTTTTCACCGCTACAGGTACGCATAGCTGCACTGGACAGCAATTTACGCCTGCTTCGATAATCACTGGGCAACACCCTCCCGCTGGACAAGTGCCGTTGGTTGCGGTATAAGTATAAGTACCAATCTCTGTTAGTAGCACCACGTTGCCCGTTGCTACCGCTGTAGTTCCACCATTTTTAAACCATTGTACGTTTGTATAAGTCGCAGGTACGGTTACTTCCACTTTTTCACCCGTACACAATTTTACTGGTACAGTGGTACAAGCGCTGGCTTCATTGTTGTCCGAAGCAGGGTCATTTTGGTCAGATGAAATAATTTTAGCAGTATTAAACCAAACACCTTCACCCAATAGTTTGGCTTTTAGCGTCAATACGGCGCTGTCGCCCGCTGCAAGGTTAGGAATCGTCCAAAGAGGGTTAGAATACGTTCCTTTGTTTACCGTTGCACTTACAAATTGCATTCCAGCCATCAAGCTATCTTTTAAAGCAACGTTTGTCGCAGCATCCGTTCCAAGGTTCTTAACTACAACTCTGTACGTAATTTCATCACCAACTACCGCTGTTTTTTTATCAGCTACCTTCGTTACCTTCAAATCTGCACTTCCCGTAGAAACAGTTCTTGTTAAGATAAATACGGTTGCCGTCGCACATTGTTTTGGGTTCTGTCGGTCACACACCTGGTATCTAAAGCTATCACCACCTGTATAACCTGCGTTTGGCGTGTAAGTAAATGTACCATCTGAGTTGATAACAACGGTTCCGCTACTTGGGCCTGAAACAGGGGTTGTGGTAATATCAAGCCCCGTGTTTGAATTGTCTTTGTCGTTGGCAATGATATTTCCAGTGGCAGTCCCCGTTGGGTTTCTAAAGAACAAATCATCGTTAGCGGTAGGTGGAATTGCACCTGCATTGGCAGGATAAACATTCAAATCAACCCTTGCAGTATCACATAAAACAGGTGTTCCATTGTCACACACTCGGTACAAGAAGAAATCATCACCCGTAAAACCTGTTGTAGGGGTATAAGTAAATGTTCCATTGGGATTAAAGGTCAATGTACCATGTGTTGGCTGCTGAATCACTGAAGCAGTGAGGGTTTGGCCAACGTCGGGATCTTTGTCATTTAAAATCACATTGCCAGAAACAGGTTGTTCTTGGGTCGTTGCAAATTTATCGCCAATAGCCACTGGAGGATTGTTTCCCGATGGATTTGTAGGACGAACAGAGATAGATACGGTTGCTTCATCACAGATAGCAGGATTCCCACTATCACAAACGCGGTAAACAAAACTATCGTTTCCAGTAAATCCATTTGCAGGAGTGTAGGTGTAAGAACCATTTGCATTCAACACAACCGTTCCGTGGGCAGGTGCTTGGACTGGCGTAGTTGTCACCTTCAATGGCCCTGTACCCGTTGCTAAATCGTCATTGGTAAGTACATTTTCCGTCACAGCCGTATTTTGATTCGTGATATTATCGTCATCATAGGCATAGATATAAGGGCTGCTACACAAGGCTGGGCCACCACTTACGTTTTGAAATTGCTCTCTTGGATCAATATTTCCACCAGCGGGTTGTCCCGAACGTGAATAAAAACTATTGGCCACGTTTAAGCTGTACGTTGAACTGGCTGCCGTGATAAATGGATCACCTGGCGGAAGTACACGTACTGGTCCAAAACACGTTGAACTTTTAAAGGTAAATAAAGCAACGGGAGCCCCATTGGCAAAAGCACCATAGTTGGTTTCGTCGGTCGTTTTACCTATCACATAAAAAGCGATATTATTGGGGATGGTTGCAGGATACGATTGGGTTACGCCGTTGGCAACTTGGCCTTGACCAAGTTTGTCAGGAGTTTTTTCCCACGTTCCTTTGACGTCGGTAATGTTTTGAATCACAAAGTTTTTGGGAACAACAAGGGTAAACTGGGCGGTAGCTCCTATTTCACTGGTTCCAGCATTGTTGGTGTTTGGAACGTTGTAATTTGGAATTACCCATGCTGTGTACGTTTGACTGGTTGCGTCAAAGGTGACTTTGTAATTAACGGTGTTTGAGGATTGCTGGGCCCAGAGCGTGTTCATCATTCCCATTACAAGCCCAAAAACGAGGCAGAGAGCTTTCTTCATAAATTTTTAAGGTTTAAAATTGGTTTTTGCTTCTTCTTTCGTATCGAGTTTGAAGTGGAAGCCTTGGTAGGCTTCCACTCTATTGTTGGTTAGGGAATTTGCTCTTTAATGATGAAGAACTTCTGTCCTAAGGTATTGCCAGGGTGGTTCTTAATGATGTTTTGGTAAATGTATTCCACATCATTGCCTGTACCTTGGAAGATGGTATCTCCGTTGAGATTAATATCTCCAGTATAGTAGCCTTTCAGCGTGTAAAACTTGCTTACAAAGACATTGCCTACGTAGTTGATTACTTGCTGGTAGATAACGTTCACGTCGTTATCCGTTCCTTGATAAATCACTTGTTTATCGAAGAGTGAATTACCAGCCCACAACGCAACCCCTTGAAGAACGTCCACTTGGGCTTTGTTGACTACGTTTGTTTCGTCCAAATTGTACGTTGGCGTCGTTGTTTTGCGGAAGTCAATCACACCACAAGTACTTGTCATATCCACAGGTGTCTTACTCATGACCCCTAAGTGGTTACGGTGTTTCACAACTACATAATAGCTATCTGGCGAAGCCGAATTGAAAGTTATCGTGCTTACTCCGTCCACATCGACGATGTCACCATCACGTTGCAACAGCGCAGAACGGCTATCCACTACGGTCGTTGGACTTGTCTTGCTGCGTAACTCTACGAATACCCAGTCAACAATCGCATCTTTACCAGATGGGCTACTTGCGCCAAGCACCGCCAAAGTACTGGTATTGGCCGTTGTTAAGCCTGTCATTCCCATTGCTGGATATGGACTAGTGGTTGGCAAATAACCTTTCACTCGTAGGTCATCACGCATCAAGGTATCTGGTAACAATACCCCAAACAATGCCCCTTGCAAATACACCTTAGCTTGCAAACAAACTTTGTTGGCAGGAGGAAGAACAGCTATAATTACCGTTCCTAGCGTACAAAGTTGCGGATTTCCACTGTCACATACTTTGTAAGTGAATAGATCCGAACCAACGTAACCTGCTGTTGGCGTGTAAGTGTATGTTCCATCCGCATTGAAGACAACTGTACCATGACTTGGGTTTGTCTGTTTGCTGAAGGTCAACGTCTGGCCAGCATCTGGGTCATAGTCGTTTTTAGAAACATCGCCACTCTTAGGTGTATTCACCGAAGTGATGATGGCATCATCAACAACGATAGGAGGTCTATTACCTGCTGGTGGTGGTGCAAGGACATTGATAGTTACCGTTGCAGTATCACACAAGCTTGGCGTTCCGTTATCACAAATCTGATACGTAAAGCTATCTGACCCAACAAATCCTGTCGTTGGCGTGTAAGTAAATGTACCATCTACATTTGCAACAACCGTGCCATGCGTTGGATTTGTCAACTTCACTGGCGTACCTAACGTACCATTTGGCGTTCCTGCCGCATCTGGATCTGTATCATTGAACTTCACAGGGATGACAACCGCCGTATTTTGATACGTTTGCGTATTATCATCAATTGCTACAGGCTTATCATTTGTAGGCTTAGGATTAGGAATGATGTTAATTACCACACAAGCCGTGTCTTTCAAGCCCGCATTGTCCTTCAATTCGTAACAGAATCCGTCTTGACCCGTCACTCCTGGATTCGGCGTGTAAGTAAACGTCCCGTCTGGATTCAACGTCACGGTTCCTTTCGTCGGTGGCGTCACAGGCGTCGTCGTTACTGTCAATGGACCACCTTCGGGATCAGTATCATTAACTAGCACATTTCCACTTACTGGGCTATCCTGTGGTGTAATTGCAATATCATTAATACCTATCGGCGGCTGATTCGCTGGTGGCAAGATCGCTATCACTACCGTCGCCGTGTCACACGCTCCGCTTGGGTCACATACCTTGTAGGTGTA